>NZ_CBDDHE010000005.1:0-122931 GCF_965228185.1 Pacificispira sp.
CGCCTACGGACATCTGTCCTTCACCACCCCGACACGTTTCAGTCCCGGGCAAAGAATACCCGCCGCCGGCGGAGGAGACTCCTCCGCCACAGCAACTCTACTTCCTAAAGGCTTAATGCCCGGTAACCGAACGCCAAAATTTGAGGAGATTCTTCTCCAACCCCTGCACACATTCATACGCCGTTAACCATAATCTGGCAACCGCCGCTGGGGCGCCAGCTTCACGGAATCCGCCCAGGTGCGAGTGTCCGGTGGCGTAGGAATTGCCGTCAACGTCGCAATCGTGAAAGCCGCCCGGGACGGTTTTCAACATCCTGCGCCGCATTGGCGTGTAAGTCCGGCGGGCTATCCTGCAGACGGACCGACCAGGCCTACGCCGCCCGGCGCCACCAAGCATTCGCTGGGGCGCCTGACGGTGTTGGCATTCAACTTATTCTTCTGAGACGGAGACGGTATCTATGGCGCAGTTCCACAAGAAGGCGGATGTCGTGATCATCGGCCTGGGCGGCATTGTCGGGGCGTCGGTGGCCCACCACCTGATCGAGCGGGGCTGGGAAAACATCATCGGCATCGACAAGTCGGGGATCCCGACGGATATCGGCTCCACCGGGCATGCATCGGATTTCTGCTTCAACACGATGCACGATCCGATCACGATCTTCACCACGAAGTATTCCATCGACTTCTACGAGGCGCGCGGCCGCTATGAACGGATCGGCGGCATCGAAGTCGCGCGCAAGGGCGACGACGAGCGGATGCTGGAACTGGAACGCCGCGTCAGCTCCGGCCGCGCCTTCGGCAACCGGGTGCATATGATCTCCGCCAAGGAAGCCAAGGAGATGATGCCGCTGCTGGAGGAAGACGTGATCCAGGGCGCGCTCTACGACCCGGATGCCGGTCTGGTCGTCCCGCGTTCGCAGACCGTCGCCGGCGAACTGGTTCAGGAAGCCGTGAACAGCGGCAAGTTGGAATCGATCCCCAACACGCCCTGCACCGGCCTGGATATCGAAAACGGCAAGATCAAGGGCGTGCACACCCCGCGCGGTTATATCGAGACCTCCAAGGTCGTCGTCTGCGCCGGCCTGTGGGGCCGTCTGATCGCCGAAATGGCCGGCGAGGACCTGCCGGTCATGCCGGTCGACCATCCGCTGACCTTCTTCGGGCCGTATGACGAGTTCAAGGGCACCGGCAAGGAGATCGGCTATCCGTTGCTGCGCGACCAGGGCAACTCCGCCTATCTGCGCGACACCGGCGCGGCCGGCACGACCGAGGGCGGCCAGATCGAATGGGGCTATTACGAAGAGAAGGAACCGCGCCTGGTCCATCCGCGCGACCTTCTGGAAAAGGAAGAGGCCCGCCTGTCCCCGTCTCAGCGCGATCTGGACATGGAACAGATCATGGAGCCGCTGGAACGCGCGCTGGAACTGACCCCGATCCTGGGCGAGCTGGGCTATAACGAGAAGCATTCCTTCAACGGTCTGCTACAGGTCACCGCCGACGGCGGCCCGTCCATCGGGGAATCCCCGGAAGTGCGCGGCCTGTGGTACGGCGTCTCCGTCTGGGTCAAGGACGGCCCCGGCACCGGCAAGCTGATCGCCGACTGGATGACCGACGGCCGGACCGATATCGACCACCACGCCATCGACTATGCCCGTTACTATCCGATCCAGAAGTCGGAGCGCTATATCCACGACCGCTGCTTCGAATCCGCCTTCAAGATCTACAACCCGCCGGTCCATGGCCGGGAGCCCTATTCCAAGGGCCGCAACCTGCGCTGCGCCCCGTATTACCTGCGCGAAAAGGAACTGGGCGCGCATTTCATGGAAATCGCCGGCTGGGAGCGGGCCCATGGCTATGCCAGCAACAATCATCTGCTGGAGAAATACGCCGACCGCGTGCCGGAGCGCCTGAACGAGTGGGACAGCCGCCATTTCTGGCGCGTCTCCAACGCCGAGCATCTGGAACTGTCCGAGAATGTGGGCATGGTCAACCTGTCCCACTTCGCCATCTATGACGTCACCGGTAACGACGCCGCGACGCTGATGGAATACGTCTCCTCCTCCAAGGTCGCGGGCGACACCGCCGTCGGCAAGGGCGTCTATACCAACTTCCTGGACGATACCGGGGGCATTCAGGCGGACCTGACCGTCCTGCGCCTGGGCGAAAACCGGTTCCAGATGATCGACGGCGGCGATGCGGGCAACCGCGACGCGACCTATCTGCGCCGCATGGCCCAGGACAAGGAATGGGACGTCTACGTCGAGGACCGGACCGACCATTACGGCTGTATCGGCGTCTGGGGCCCTAATGCCCGCGCGACCCTGAAGCAGCTGGCCGACAATCCGGCCGGTCTGGACCTGGAAAACTTCGCCTTCGGGGCCTGCAAGGATTTCACCCTGCGCGGCATTCCGGTGAAGGGTTTCCGCATTTCCTATGTCGGCGAACAGGGTTGGGAACTGCACTTCTCCATGTCCTACGGCCTGGCGCTCTGGGACATGTTCCGCGAAGTCGGCATCACCCCGGTCGGCGTCGAGACCTATGCCAACAGCCGCCGTCTGGAAAAGAGCCTGCGCCTGCAGAACGCCGACCTGCTGACCGAATACAATCTGCTGGAGGCCGGTCTGGCCCGCCCGAAGGTCAAGGCCGCCGATTTCCGCGGCAAGGAGGCGAACCTGCGCCACCGCGACCTGCCCCATCAGGCGGCCATGCTGTGTACCATGACGGTCACCGACAATATCGACCGCGACGGCGTCGCCCGCTTCATGATGGGCAACTGCCCGATCGTCGATCCGGCGACTAACGAGGTCCTGATCGACAGCCTGGGACGCCGTTCCTACACGACCTCCCTGGCCTTCGGCCCATCCGTCGGTAAGAACATCGCCATGGGCTACCTGCCCCACGATTACTGCCAGGAAGGCCGGGAACTGGAGATCGAATACTTCAACCAGAAATTCCCGGTGAAGGTTGAAGGCATCGGCATGAAAGCCCTCTACGACCCGACCAATGCGCGGATGAAGTCGTAGAAACCTGCTTCAAAGCCAGAATTTGAGAGCCGCCGGATCCCGGTGGCTCTTTTCTTGTCGGTCAAGCCATCGGCATCAACACTCTTGCGCTCAATCAAAACACCTCCCACACTATGTCAATCATTGACATAGAGGACGCCATGGCAACCAACGTTCACCTGACCCCGGAACTGGAATCCTTCGCCCGCGCCTGCGTGGAGGGGGGCGAGTACAACAATGTGAGCGAAGTTGTGCGGTCGGCGCTGCGGCTGTTGAAGGTGCAGGAGGATCGCAAACGGGCCTTCGATGCCATGCTGTCCGAGACGGTCCGCGAAACGGACGAGGGCGGCGCGCGATCCGCCGATGACGTGCTGGAAAGACTGGACGCGATCATCGAGACCGCCGAGCGGTGATCCGGGCGGTCCTATCCCCTGCCGCGGAGCGGGATGTCGTCGAAATCGTTACCTGGATCGCGGCGGAAAACCCCGTCGCCGCGCGCGGCTTCCGTATGGCATTGGAACAGCTCGCCATCGCCATCGGCGACCACCCGGAGATCGGCGCCTGGAAACCGCATATCGCCTCGCCGCCGACCCGCTTTCTGCCGATCCGGGGGTATCCCCATATTGCGGTCTATACGCCGGAACGCGACCCGCCCTTGATTTTACGGGTCCTGCATGGCGCGCGGGATCTCCCGGACGTTCTGCACGATCTTTGACGTCACCGGGTCAGGACAAGCCCGCCACCTGCCGCCCCGTATCCCGGAAGTGCCGTTCCAGCAGGGCGACGGCCGCCTCCGCGTCCCGCGCCAGGACGGCATCGACCAGGGCTCTATGTTCGGCATCTGCGTTGCGTTCGCCCTTTGTGACGGCGCGGGTCAGGGCGGTGACGCGGTAGCGTTCGGTTTCCATGTAGAGCGTGTCGGCCATCTGTAGCAGGCGGGGCGAGCCGCAGGCGGCGATGAGGGCGCGGTGGAAACGGCGGTGACGGAATTCCAGTTCGATCAGGGCCTGGTCCAGATCCTCGCCCGACGTGTCCGCCGCGATCCGGCCGGTCTGGCGGGAAAGCTGATGGGCGGCGGCGAGGATTTCCGCCTCCCAGGCATCGTCGCCGCGTTGAATAGCCCGGCGCAGGGCTTCGGTCTCGATCACGATGCGGGAATCGATGGCGTCTGCCATTTCCTCCGGCGACAGGGAGGCGACGATGAAGCCGCGCAGGGACAGGGACTGGACGAGGCGTTCCCCCTGCAGGCGGTTCAGCGCCTCGCGCAGCGGCGAGAAGCCGGCGCCATAGCGCGCCTTCAACTGTTCCAGGCGCAGCGGCATTCCCGGCGCCAGCGCCCCGCGCACGATATCCCAGCGCATGCGCTCATAGACACTGTCGGCCAACGTCACCTTGCCCGCCGCGTCATTGGCGGCGGCCGGGGCGTAGGGGGAAGTCAGGGGCTGGGTCACGGCGTGGTCCTTTAATGTGCTGTCGTCACCCCGGCGAAAGCCGGGGTCCAGGGGAAACAGGCAGCGTACGTACCGGTGGCCCTGGATTCCGGCTTTCGCCGGAATGACGGAAAGTAACTCATTGTGTTCCTGCGGAAGCAGGAACCTTCGCCGATCCCGTACGGTGCCGGGACAACGAGGACGCCTGCTTTCGCAGGAGTACAATAGTGATAGTTACGAAAATGTTCAAGATTTTCGAAAATCCTGTTTACAAGCATGCCCCCCGGAGTCAGTCTTCCGACAACGGGCCGGGACAACCGGGCCGGCGAAACGCATACCGGGAGCGAAGACCATGACCTCCACCCGCCAAAACTACCGCGAGTATGTCGCCGGGCGCGCCAATGTCGAGGACACGCCGGAACTGGCCGCCTATTACGACGAGTTGGAAACCTTCAGCGCGGGCGCCCTGTGGACCGTCGCCAACAAGATCGAGCCCTGGGAGCCGAAATCCGACTCCCTGCCGATGATCTGGCGCTACAACGATCTGCGAGACCATGTGCTGCGCTCGGTCGATCTGGTATCGCCGGAAAAGGCCGGACGGCGGGTGATCTATCTGGAAAATCCCGGCCGCAAGGAAGTCGCGGCGGCCGTTGGCTGGCTCTATTCCGGGCTGCAGGTCATGCATCCGGGGGAACGCGCCTCGGCGCACCGGCATTCGGCCTCCGCCCTGCGCTTCATCATGGAAGGGTCCGGCGCCTATACCATCGTCGACGGCCACAAGATGACGCTGAAGCGCAACGATTTCGTGCTGACGCCGAACGGCACCTGGCACGAGCACGCCGTGGCCGAGAACGGAACCCCCTGCATCTGGCAGGACGGTTTGGATATCCCGCTGGTCAATTGCCTGGAGGCCAATTTCTATGAGGTCCACCCGGACCTGCAGCAGGCGACGAACTATCCGGTCGACGACATGACCAAGGCCTGGGGCAATCCCGGCCTGACCCCGGTCGGCGGCGCGTGGGAGAAAGGCTACTCCCCGATGTTCAAATACGAATGGGAGCCGACCTATGAGGCGCTGTCCCGCCTGGCGGAGAACAGCGACGGCTCGCCCTTCGACGGGGTGATGATGAACTATATCAACCCGGTGACCGGCGGACCGGTGATGCAGACCATCGGCGCCAGCATGCAGATACTGCGCCCCGGCGAGAAGACCCGCGCCCACCGCCATACCGGCAGCTACCTTTATCAATGCGCCAAGGGGGCGGGCTATTCGATCATCAACGGCAAACGCTTCGACTGGACGGAGCGGGACATCTTCTGCGTCCCGTCCTGGGCGTGGCATGAACATGCCAATGCGTCGGACGGCGAGGATGCCTGCCTGTTCTGCTTCAACGACCTGCCGGTCATGAAGGCACTGGGCCTCTATCGCGAGGAAGCCTTCGGCGACAATGGCGGCCACCAGCCACTGGTCGGTTAAACGCCAAAGATAAACACCGTCATTCCCGCGCAGGCGGGGATGACGACCAGACAAGCAAAGGACCAAATGCCATGAAACTCGTAACCTTCCGCTCCTCCATCGAGGCCCCTGCCCGTCTGGGCGCGCTTGAGGACGATCTGGTCATCGATATCGGCTTCCTGGGCGAGGCGACCGGCGAAGTGTTTCCGGAAACCATGCTGGAACTGATCGATCTGGGTCCGGCGGCGCTGAGCCGGATCGCGCAGGTTCTGGACGTGACGCGCAACAAATGGCCGCTGGGCGCCGCCCTGCCGGTGGAGGATATCAGCCTCTGCGCCCCGATCCCGCGGCCGCGCAAGAACATCTTCGGCATCGGCCTGAACTATCTGGAACATGTCGAGGAAACCAAGAAGCCGCTGGACGGGCCGAAGGACCTGCCGGAGAAGCCGGTGATCTTCTCCAAGCCGCCGACCGCCGTCATCGGCCCGGGCCAGGCGATCGAGCATAACGCGGCGATCACCCAGCAGCTCGACTGGGAGGTCGAACTGGCCGTCATCATCGGCCGCACGGCCCGCAAGGTCTCCGAGGCCGACGCGATGCGCCATGTCTTCGGCTACAGCGTGATGATCGACGTCTCCGCCCGCGACAACCGCCGGGCCGGTCAGTGGATCTATTCCAAGGGCATGGACACCTATGCGCCGTTCGGTCCCTGCATCATCACGCCGGACGAGATCGCCGATCCGCAGAATCTGAACCTGTGGCTGACGGTCAACGGCGTCGAGAAGCAAAATTCGAACACCAAGCATATGCTGTTCAAGATCCCGACGCTGATCTCCGACATCTCGCAGGGCATCACGCTGGAGCCGGGCGACATCATCGCCACCGGCACCCCGGAGGGCGTCGGCGCCGGCCGAACGCCGCAGGAATGGCTATGGCCCGGCGATGTGGTGGAAGCGCATGTCGAAGGCATCGGCACGATCCGTCACCCGGTGGTGAAGATCGGCTAAATCATGATCGTCATTCCCGCGAAGGCGGGAATCCAGGGCCACCGGCACGCCCCTGCCCCATGCCCTGGATCCCCGCCTTCGCGGGGATGACGCAATCCTAGAAAGAGACCGAAAAGAATGCAGTTCGACCTGAGCCAGATTCCCAGCCAGATCGCCTATAAGCTGATGACCTCCACGGTCACGCCGCGGCCCATCGCCTGGGTGACCAGCATGTCCAAGGCGGGCGTTGTGAATGCCGCGCCCTACAGCTTCTTCAACGTCATGGGCAGCGAGCCGCCGACGGTCGTGATTGGATTGTTGAAGGACCCGAAAAAGGGATTCAAGGACACGGCGGAAAACATTCTGACCACGGGCGAATTCGTCATCAATCTGGTGACGGAGAACGTGGCCGAGAAGATGAATGTGACCTCCATCGACGCGCCGCGCGACATCGATGAACTGTCCTGCGCCAGGCTGACGGGGCGGCCGTCGCAATTCGTGAAGCCGCCGCAGATCGCGGAATCCCCGGTGTCATTCGAATGCGTCAACCATGCTTCGATGGTCACCGGCCCGCATCAGACCCTGGTCGTCGGGCGGGTTCTGGGGATCCGCATCGACGACGAATACGTGATGGACGCCGAAAAGGGCTATGTCGACACGCCCGCAATCCACACGATCGGGCGCATGCATGGCAGCGGCTGGTACACCCGCACGGGCGATACGTTCCAACTCGACCGGCCGACCTGGGCGGATTGGCCCCACAAGGACGGGATGACAAAGGACAGGCTGGCAAAGGACTGATTGCCGCAGCCCTCGACACCCTCGGGCGGGACTTGTATCGTCCGGGCAAGGCATTAACGGGGGAAACCATCCTTATGCGTAAAGAGGCCGCGCCTCTCAAGATGCGGGCGTTCGACCTGGAGGACTTGTCCGTCCTGTCCAGCATGGTCCAGGACGCCCTGGCTCCGGCGGGGGATATGATCTACCTGGCGGACGAACAGCGCTTCCTGATTGCGTTGAACCGGTTCCGTTGGGAAGTCGCGGGCGATTTCCCGCCCTTCAGCCGCACCCATTCGGGCCTGCGCTTCGATTCCGTCACCAAGGTCGAACGCCGCAACATGCCGAAGGACGACCGCGACCGGATGCTGTCGCTCCTGTCCATCGCCTATCACGACGACACCGTGATGCTGACCTTCTCCGGCGACGCGGCCTTGCGGCTGACCGTCGAAAAGCTGGCTGTCGGACTGGAAGATCTCGGCGAGGCTTGGCCGACCCAGTGGCGGCCGGAACACCGCCCGGACGACGCGACAGACTGACCCCCTTCAGAATCACCGACATTGCACGCCGGCCCGCGTGCTGCATTCGCACATGTCAACGTGATACAAAATAATTGCGAATATCGCAAAAAAGTGTATCATAAAGACGGTGAGACGAACGAGCCCGCCCCGCGGGCCATGGCGCCAGGGATGGAAACATGAGCGATCTGCGCGACAAGAAAGGTTACGAGAACTGGGACGAGGCCGGGGTCGCCCGTTTCGAAGCCCTGCTGGCAGCCGAGGAAAAGGTCGAACCCCGCGACTGGATGCCGGACGGCTATCGCAAGCTGCTGGTCCGCCAGATCTCTCAACACGCCCATTCCGAGGTCGTCGGCATGCTGCCGGAAGGCAACTGGCTGACCCGCGCACCGACCCTGAAGCGCAAGGCGGTCCTGCTGGCCAAGATCCAGGACGAGGCCGGGCACGCCCTCTACCTTTACAGCGCCTGTGAAACCCTGGGCACGACCCGGGACGAAACCATCGAGGCGCTGCATGACGGGCGCGCCAAATACTCGTCGATCTTCAACTATCCGACCCTGACCTGGGCCGATATCGGCGCCATCGGCTGGCTGGTCGACGGCGCAGCCATCGTGAACCAGGTGATGCTGTGCCGATGCTCCTACGGGCCCTATGCCCGCGCAATGGAGCGCATCTGCAAGGAAGAAAGCTTCCACCAGCGCCAGGGCTACGAGATCGTCACCAAGCTGGCCCAGGGCACGCCGGAACAGAAGAAGATGGCGCAGGAAGCGCTGAACCGCTGGTGGTGGCCGTCGCTGATGATGTTCGGCCCGCATGACAGCGAGTCGACCCATGGCAACCAGTCAACCGAGTGGAAGATCAAACGCCGGTCGAATGACGATCTGCGCCAGCATTTCGTCGACATGACCGTGCCGCAGGCCGAGATCTTGGGCCTGACCGTCCCGGACCCCGACCTGAAATGGAACGAGGAACGCGGCCATTACGATTTCGGTCCGATCGACTGGGACGAATTCAAGCGCGTTCTGAAGGGCGGCGGGCCGGTCGGCCGCGAACGCCTGAATGCCCGCCGCAAGGCCTGGGAAGACGGCGCCTGGGTGCGCGAAGCCGCCCTGGCCCATGCCGAGAAACGCCGGGCGCGCCGGCAGGCCGCAGCCGCCGAATAAGGAGATATCGTGATGCCCGCTTCCTCCCGCGAATGGCCGCTTTGGGAAATCTTCGTGCGCAGCCGCCAGGGGCTCAGCCACAAACATGTCGGATCGCTGCGCGCGGTCGATGCCGAGATGGCGATCCAGAACGCCCGCGACGTCTATACCCGCCGCCGCGAAGGCGAGAGCATCTGGGTGGTCGAGGCCAGCCATATCCACGCCTCGCAGCCGGAATCGCGTGGCCCCTTCTTCGACCCGGCCGACGACAAGATCTACCGCCACCCGACCTTCTATGACGTCCCGGACGGCGTGGAGAATATGTAAGCCATGACGACCGCGACCGATATCGACCGCAAGAGCCTGACCGAATACCTGCTGCGGCTCGGCGACACGTCTTTGATCCTGGGCCACCGCCTGTCGGAATGGTGCGGCCACGGCCCGGTGCTGGAGGAAGACATCGCGATGTCCAATATCGCGCTGGATCTGATCGGTCAGGCACGGCTGCTCTACACCTATGCCGGAACCGTCGAGGGCGAAGGCCGGGACGAGGACGACTTCGCCTTCAAGCGCGATGTGACCGACTGGAAGAACCTGTTGCTGGCGGAACAGCCGAACGGCGATTTTGCCGCGACCATGGTGCGACAATTCCTGATCGACTGTTTCAATGTCGAACTCTACACGGCCCTGTCGAAGAGCACCGATACGGAGCTTGCGGCGATCGCCGCCAAGTCGCTGAAGGAAGTAACCTATCACCGCCGGCACAGCGGCGAATGGATCATCCGCATGGGCGACGGTACCGACGAAAGCCATCGCCGGGTCCAAAGGGCCCTGGACGACCACTGGATCTTCGTCGACGAACTGTTCGAAACCGACGCGTTGGACACGGCCATCGTCTCGGCGGGTATCGGTCCCGACCTGACGGCCTTGCGGCCTGCCTGGGATTCGATGGTCGACCGGGTCCTGGCGGAAGCGACCTTGACCCGGCCGCAGACGGATTTCCCACGCAGCGGTGGGCGCACCGGTTCGCATTCGGAATATCTCGGCTTCATTCTGTCCGATCTGCAATTCATGCAGCGCGCCTATCCGGGCATGGAGTGGTAGGCCATGACCGTCGTCGCCCTGAACGATAAGCGGCGGGAAGCGGCGATCTGGGACCTTCTGGAAGAGGTGCCGGATCCCGAGGTCCCTGCACTCTCCATCCGGGACCTCGGCGTCGTTCGGGACGTTCGTGTCGACGAGAACGGCGCGGTGCGCCTGGCCGTCACGCCGACCTATTCCGGCTGTCCGGCGACGGCGGCGATCAACCTGTCGATCCGGGACCGGCTGCTCCGCGCGGGCTATGACAATGTAGCCATCGATACCGTCCTGGCCCCGGCCTGGACGACCGATTGGATCAGCGACGAAGGCAAGCGCAAGCTCCGCGACTACGGCATCGCGCCGCCGGTCGGCAAGGCAGCGGATGAAGGCGCCGGACGCGGCACCCTGTTCGGTGTCGACCCGGACGTCCCCTGCCCGCATTGCGGCAGCGCCGCGACGGAGAAGGTCAGCGAGTTCGGCTCCACGGCCTGCAAGGCACAGTACCGCTGCACGGACTGCCTGGAGCCTTTCGAATATTTCAAATGTATCTGAGGAACGGGACGATGGCGGGTTTTCACTCTCTGACGGTATCGGAAATTCGGCGTGAGACGGACGACGCGGTCTCCATTCGCCTGGATGTCCCCGATGCTCTGCGCGACGCCTTCCGCTTCGCCCCCGGCCAGTATCTGACCCTGCGCGCAGAAATCGACGGCGAGGATGTCCGCCGGTCCTATTCCATCTGCAGCGGCGTCAATGACAACGAGTTGCGGGTCGCCGTGAAGAAGGTGCTGGACGGCCGCTTTTCGTCCTATGCAAACGACACGCTGGCGGTCGGCGATACGCTTCAGGTCATGCCACCGGAAGGCCGCTTCACGGCCCCGATCGATGCCGCCGCGGCGAAATCCTATCTGATGATAGCGGCGGGCAGCGGCATCACGCCGATCCTGTCCCTCGCCAAGACCTATCTGGAAGCGGAACCGAACAGCACGGTTACCCTGATTTACGGCAACAAGACGTCGGCCTCGATCATCTTCCTGGAGGCGTTACAGGAATTGAAGGACGTCTATCCGACGCGCTTCAGCCAGATCCACATCCTGTCCCGCCAGCCGCGCGAAGTCCCCTTGCTGAACGGCCGGATCGACCGCGAAAAATGCGCCGCCCTGTTCGCCGGGCCCGTCGACGCGTCGGATGCCGACGAGGTCTTCCTGTGCGGTCCACAGGGCATGATCGATGAAGCCGTCGCCGCCCTGAAGGATGCAAGCGTCGAAGACCGCAAAATCCACACCGAACTCTTTACCCCGGCCGATGGCGGCGCGGCCGCACTGAAGGCACGCGAGGAACGGGCCAAGACGCTCAGCGACGCGGACCGCGCCAAGCAACGGCAGGTGACGCTGATCTTCGACGGTATCGAAAGCGACCTTGCCGTCGCCTCCGACGGCCCGGCCATACTGGACGCCGCCATGGAAACCCGCGCGGACATCCCCTATTCCTGCAAGGGCGGCATGTGCTGTACCTGCCGCTGCAAGGTGCTGGAGGGTGAAGTCGCGATGGACGTCAACTACGCCCTGACGCCGGAAGAAACCGAATCCGGCTTCGTCCTCGCCTGCCAGGCCCACCCGATGACCGACCGCGTGGTATTGGATTTCGACGTGAAGTAGCGGCATTGCCGCGAAGGCTCCTGCTTTCGCAAGAGCACGGTGCAGATCGGATCGTCGCCCCGGCGAAAGCCGGGGGGCCAGGGGGAGCAGGCACGCTCCGTGCCGGTGGCCCTGGATTCCGGCTTCCGCCGGAATGACGAAACATCTCAAAGCCGCGTTCCTGCGAAAGCAGGAACCTTCCTGCCGCACCCGCCGTGCGAAATCCGCAAAGGCTCCTGCCTCCGCAGGAGCTCGGGGCGGATCGAAACGTCACCCCGGCGAAAGCCGGGGTCCAGGGGTGCAGGCACGCGCCCTGCCGGTGGCCCTGGGTTTCGGCCTCCGCCGGAATGACGACACGTCCCAAAGCCGTGTTCCTGCGAAAGCAGGAACCTTCCTGCCACACCCACCGTGCAAAATCCGCGAAGGCTCCTGCTTCCGCAGGAGCACGGTGCACGTCACCCCGGCGAAAGCCGGGGTCCAGGAGCAACAGGCACACCCTCTGCCGGTAGCTCTGGACTCCGGCTTCCGCCGGAATGACGAAACATCTCAAAGCCGCGTTCCTGCGAAAGCAGGAACCTTCCTGCCACACTCACCGTGCGAAATCCGAGAACGCTCCTGCTGCCGCAGGAGCGCGGCGCATGTTGGAGCGTCACCCCGGCGAAAGCCGGGGTCCAGGGGCAGCAGGCACGCACCCTGCCGGTGGCCCTGGATTCCGGCTTCCGCCGGAATGACGACGCTTCCCAACGCCGTGTTCCTGCGAAAGCAGGAACCTTCCTGCCGCACGCACCGTGCGAATTCCGCAAAGGCTCCTGCTGCCGCAGGAGCACGGAGTACATCAAAGCGTCACCCCGGCGAAAGCCGGGGTCCAGGAGCAACAGGCACACCCTCTGCCGGTGGTCCTGGATTCCGGCTTCCGCCGGAATGACGACGCTTCCCAACGCCGCGTTCCTGCAAACGCAGGAACCTTCCCGCCACACCTACCGTGCGAAAACCGCAAAGGCTCCTGTTTCCGCAGGAGCGCGGATGTTGTCTCCTGCATCTGGCCGCCGCATCATGGCTCCATGTTCGACGCTCGCCTTCGTCCCTTGATCGATCCGCCCCTGGACGCCATTGCGCGGCGCCTCACCGCGCTTCGGTTGACGGCGAATGCGGTGACCTTCCTGGGCTTTCTCATTGGCATAGCGGGAGCCGCAGCCATTGGTGCCGACTATATATGGCTCGGTCTCGCGCTGATCCTCGCGAACCGATTGTTCGACGGGCTGGACGGGGCGCTGGCTCGGCAGCAGGGCGCGACGGATTTCGGTGGCTATCTGGACATCGTGCTGGACTTCATCGTCTATGCGGCGATCCCGTTGGGCTTTGCGGCGCTGAATCCGGTTGAGAACGCCCTGCCCGCGGCCTTCCTGATTTTCAGCTTTGTCGGGACCGGCACCAGCTTCCTCGCCTTCGCCATCGTCGCGGCGAAACGCGGCATGTCGACCGATCTGCGCGGATCCAAATCCTTCTACTATCTGGGCGGATTGACCGAAGGGACCGAGACCATCGCCTTTTTCATCCTGTGCTGCGTTTTGCCCGAGCATTTCCCGGTCCTCGCCGTTATCTTCGGCGCCCTGTGCTGGGTGACGACCGCAACCCGGGTTCTGGCGGCGCGGTCGATGTTCAAGGAAGAGGGTTAGGACCGATATGTGCGGACGGTATTCGCTGACCACGCCGATCGAAGGCATTCGCAGATTGTTCGGATTCGAACGCATTCCCAACCTGCCCGCCCGACACAACATCGCCCCGACACAGGCCGTCCTGGCCGTGCGCGAAGAAAACAGCGTCCGAACCTGTTTCATGGCACGTTGGGGCTTGATCCCCGGCTGGTCCAAGGACCCGTCCATCGGTGCGAAGATGATCAATGCCCGCGCTGAAACGGTTCGGGAGAAGCCCTCCTTCAAAACCGCCTTCAAACGCCGTCGCTGCCTGATTCCGGTCGACGCCTTCTATGAATGGAAGACGCTGGGGGGCAAGAAACAGCCTTTCCGTATCGCTTTCGACGATGGCGAGGTCTTCGCCTTCGCGGGCCTGTGGGAGCGCTGGCAAGGGGCGGACGGGGCGGATGTGGAGACCTGCAGCATCGTCACCACGGAAGCGAACGAGGCGCTGCACGACCTGCATCACCGCATGCCGGTCATTGTCGATCCGCATCGGTTCGAAACTTGGCTGCATGCCGACGAGGACGAGGCCGCGCGGGTCATGCGCCCCTATGTCGGCGTACGGAAACTCGTCTATCATCCGGTATCGCCGCGCCTTAACGATGTCCGCAACGACGATGAGGACTTGTCCCGGCCGATCGAACTGGATCCGGAATTGCTGAAAGAACCAGCGAAGAAATCCGACGACCAAATGTCGCTGTTCTAGGATTACCGCGACGGCGGCGCCATCCCGTCGAATTCGGACAGGAAGACGGCGAAGTTCGACGCGGCACGGGCAATCAGGCGGCGCCCGGTCTCCGCATCTGCGGCCAAGGCGTCCCCCGCCGCGCCCTGCGGATTGAGATCCCGCATCAGCCAGCCCAGTTTGACCGGCTTCCCGCCGACGCCGACGAAACGGTTGCGCTTGGCCCATTCTTCCCCAGCGGACGGGAATCTCGCCAACTGGTCCTGTCGCACGGCTGCGTCCCGGATTGCCAGCATGGCCGATGTCTCCAGCGCGCCGCCATGAATGCCGTGGGTCAACTCATCGGCGTCCAGCACCCCTTCCGCCTCGGCCAGGGCATACCAGGACGTATGGGCGGTCAGCATGCCATGGGCCGCACGCAGATCGCGCGCCACTATATCCATGGCAGATACGTTGCCACCATGACCGTTGAAGATCACCAGCTTGCGGATACCCGCCCGGGCCACGCCTTGCCCGATCTCGGTCCACAGCCGGATCAGCGTTTCCGCCGACAGGCTGAGCGTGCCTGGAAAATCCTCATGCTCGATGCTGCGTCCGATGGCCTGCATCGGCAGGATCAGGATGTCCAGATTGGGATCGATCGCGGGAATGGCTGCGTCCAACACGGCGGCAGCGAGGTCGCTATCGACCGAAAGCGGCAGATGCGGCCCGTGTTGCTCCGTCGCGCCGACAGGCAGAACGGCAATCGCGCGGTCCCTGTCGACCGCGCGAAACTCTTCCACCGTCAAATCTACCCAGTATCGTGCCGTCATGGCGGGAGAATGGCCGCAGACGCCGGGAACCGCAACCGCCGGGATTACGCCTTTGCGGCGATCACCCCGCGCTGCACCTGATCGCGCTCGATGCTTTCGAACAGGGCCTTGAAATTGCCTTCGCCGAAGCCTTCGTCGTGTTTGCGCTGAATGATCTCGAAGAAGGCCGGGCCCAGCAACGGTTTGGTAAAGATTTGCAGCAGGATGCGCGGATCGCCGTCTTCGGTCGAACCATCGACCAACAGGCCGCGCGCCTTCATCTCGTCAACCGGTTCGCCATGACCGGGCAGGCGTTCTTCCAGCATGTCGTAATAGGTCGCGGGCGGCGGTTTCATGAAATCGATGCCCAGCGCCCGCAGACGGTCGACCGTGGCATAGATGTCGTCGGTGGACAGGGCGATATGCTGAATGCCCTCGCCGTTGAAATCGTCCAGGAATTCCTGGATCTGCCCCTTGCCCTCGGTCGCTTCCTCGTTCAGCGGGATTCGGATCAGCCCATCGGGCGCGGCCATGGCCTTGGAATGAAGCCCTGTATACTCGCCCTTGATGTCGAAATACCGGATTTCCTTGAAATTGAAGAAGCGTTCATAGAAGGACGCCCAATAGCCCATCCGGCCCTTGTAGACATTGTGGGTCAGGTGATCGATCGTCTTCAGACCGGCCCCGGCGGGGTTGCGATCGACCCCGTCCAGATACTTGAAATCGATGTCATAGATCGTCGCCTGATCGCCGAACCGGTCGATCAGGAAGATCGGCGTGCCGCCGATGCCCTTGATCGCGGGTAGGCGCAGTTCCATCGGCCCGGTCGGCAGTTCCATCGGTTCCGCCCCGCGCCGCAGCAATTCGTCATAGGCGTGATGCGCGTCCTGAACCCGGAATGCCATGGCGCAGGCAGCGGGACCGTGTTCCGCCGCGAAGAACTCCGCCTGGCTGCGGGGCTGTTCGTTCAGGATGAAATTGATATCGCCCTGCCGGTAGAGCGCGGTCTTCTTGGATCGGTGCTGAGCGACCTTGGTGAATCCCAGCGCGGTCATGACCTGTTCGAGAAGCTTCGGGTCCGGCGCGGAAAACTCCACAAATTCAAAACCTTGAAGCCCGATCGGGTTTTGCGCTTCCTGGGTCATCGACTGCCTCCGGCAAGATTGGGAATGCGGCGCAGTCTAGTCCCTGTCGCTTGGGTGTGATAGAAAGCTGTTTCACATAGTGAAACACAGATAACCATATATGGCAGTCAAATCCATCGAGAGCCTGCGCCGCGGTCTGGCGGTCTATGACCTGCTTCATCGGCAGGGCGCCACCAGCCTGGCGACCCTTGCCCGTGAAACCGGGCTGCCAAAAGCGACCCTGCTGCGACTGCTGCGCACGCTTCAGGAATCGGGCTGGATCGTGCGACGGTTCAATGACGGCCAATATCTGCCCGCCACGACCGCCCGCCCCAGTTTCGACATCCGTCATTGGCTTTTGCAGTCGGGAATGGCGGCGGTCCAATCCCTCAGCGATATGACCGGCCTGCCGGCCGATCTGGTCGCGCTGACCGACATCCCGTCATTGGAAGTCGTCGACAGCACGCGCCGCCGCACACCGGGAGGCGTCGACCCGCTGGTTGCCGGTTTCCGTCCCAGCTTCCTGTTCTCCTCCCCGGGTCGGGCCGTCCTCGCCAATCTGCCCGACACGGAACGGGAGCGCATACTGACCTATGTGCAAGGGGCGGACTCGCCCGCCATCCGGTTCGAATTGACCAGCGGACGCCTGGCGCAGGAATTGGACGCGACGCGGCGGCGCGGCTATGGCATCCGTGCGGCGGGCTATTGGCCGGACAGTTCAGACTATGGCGCGGAACCGATGGACATTTCGGTCCCGATCATCGCCGGCGTCCGCGTTCTCGGCGCGGTCAGCCTGGTCTGGCCGTCCCGGGACCGAACCCCCGACGGGGTCGCCCGGGACCATCTGGACGCGATGCGCGCCGCCGCCGATGAAATTTCCAGGGCGGCCCTTTCTTCTTCGGATCGGATGCGCTAGGCCTGGAACTTGTGGAGGGGCATTGCCATATCCGGCATGGTTCGAACCCGATAGGTGATCTTATGTCCCGCATTTGCGGTCCGATTGGATTGGTGACCGCCCTGTTCCTGTTCGCCGCGACCATTCCGTCGGCGACCGCGCAATCCACCGAGAAGATCCGTTGCGGCACGGCGGCCAGCCTCGCCTTCGTCCGCGACACGATCAAACCGAAGCGCCACTTGGCCGGGATGATCATGGGCGTGGCTCAACAGACGACCACGTTCAACGCGACCCTGGCGGAAGCCCAATCGAAAGGCTTCGGTCAACAGATGGTCGGCTTTTATCAGAAGATGCTGGATCAAACCCTGCTGATGCATACGCCGTCCTGGGAATGCAATCTTGCTGCCGCCTATGCCGCGCACTTGACGGACGACCAACTGACATCACTGACCGCCGAGCGTCAGATGTCGCCCGCTTTCACCGATTTGCAAACCGTGAAGCCCCAGATCGACACGCAGATGCGCGCCAAGTCAGAGGGCATCCTGCAAAGCGCCGTATCCGAATTTCTGTCTGGCGGGGTCCAGTTCCTGCAGGCCTACAAGCGAAAGAATTGATCTAGGCGACCTGCGGGTAACCCAACCGTTCGGCCTCTGCCTTCATGGCAAGCATGGGCGCGTAATCCTCCACCCCGGCGGGTCGCATTGCCTTGATCAACAGATCCCCGCGGCACGTGGCCAGATCCGGGTCTTTCGCGGCGTCGAGCAAGGCATCCCGGATTCGCCGGACCAGATCGGCCTGCGCATCCACGCGCACGGCATAGGGTAAAGCCGGGGCCTGGCGCGTCCATTGCAGCACCCGAAGCTCCTCCACCGCCTGCGACCGATATCGATGCAGCAGCGCCCAGGTCACGCTGTCTATCGCGGCGACATCCGCCTCTCCGCGCCGGACTGCCTCGGCCGACAAGGCATGCCCGCCGCTCAGGACGATGGAACCGAAGAATGTCCCCGCCGGCGCCAAGGGAGCCACTGTATGGCGCAGCGCGTTCATGCCGGAATGAGAATTGGCATTGTTCACGGCCGCCCGGCGCCCCCGAAGATCGCTCAGCGACGTCACGGAATCGGCCCGGCGGACGATGATCGCGCTGGAATAGTGACCCGGCGCGCATCCTTCGCAGTCATAGTCCGGCGTTGCCACCGGCTGCAGATAGTCCCGCAACTCTGTCATCAAAGGGTAGCCACAGGTCTGGGTCAGCAGCAGGGCCGGATCGCGCCACAGCGCTTCGCCATCCGACGCCCGGGTCAGCGTATCAGGCACATCCGCCACGCCCTGCCGGCGCAGATGCCCGGCGATACCCACCCACCAGGCATCCGTTGCGCCGGTCAGTTCCGGAAGGTCATATTGCGGAAGGCTGGCGAAGGGCGAATTCATCACCCGGCGATACGTTCAATCTGCGCACCGCACGCCGCAAGTTTGACGTCCAGGCGCTCATACCCCCGGTCCAGGTGATAAATCCGGTTCACGATGGTTTCGCCCTGTGCCGCCAGACCGGCAATGACCAACGCCACCGAGGCCCGCAGATCGGTCGCCATGACCTGCGCCCCGGTCAACCGGTGCACGCCGCGCACCATGGCAGATCGGCCGTGCAGGTTGATGCTGGCCCCCATGCGGCTCAATTCGGGCACATGCATGAAGCGGTTCTCGAAAATCGTCTCCGTCACCATGGACGCGCCCTGCGCCGTCGACAACAGCGCCATCATCTGGGCCTGAAGGTCTGTCGGGAAACCGGGATAGGGTTCCGTCATCACATCGGTTCCGACCAGGGCGCCGCAGCGAATGCGCATGCCGTCCGGCACGCGGTCGACGATAACACCCGCTGCCTCCATCGACGCGATTGCCGCCCCCAACGTATCGGGCCGCGCCCCGATCAGGGTCGCGTCGCCGCGCGTGGCGGCAACGGCCATGGCATAGGTGCCGGTTTCGATCCTGTCCGGCATCACCGCATGTTCCGCGCCGTTCAGAGACTCGACACCCTGGATCTCGATCGTGTCGCTGCCCGCGCCTTGAATGCGTGCGCCCATGGCTTTCAGGCATTCCGCCAGATCGACGATTTCCGGCTCACGCGCGGCGTTGATCAGGCGCGTCGTTCCCTTCGCCAGGGTCGCCGCCATCATCAAATTTTCCGTCGCGCCGACCGACACGAAGGGGAAGGTCACTTCCGCGCCGGTCAGACCGTTCGGCGCAACGGCGACGATGTAGCCGCCGTCCAGTTCGATCTCCGCCCCAAGCAATTGGAGGCCCTTCAGATGCAGATCGACCGGCCGCGTGCCGATGGCGCAGCCGCCGGGCAGCGAGACCCGCGCTTTCCCGTGCTTCGCCAGCAAGGGGCCCAGCACCAGAACACCGGCGCGCATCTTCCGGACGATATCGTATTCCGCGACCGTGTTGTTCAGGGTGCCGCCGTTCATCACCAGGCGCTGCGGTGCGCCGTCCCCATCGGGCGTTTCGAACGCGACTTCGATGCCCAGGCTTTCCAACAGCTGCGCCGTGGTCCGGATATCCGCCAGGCGCGGTACATTGGTCAGGGTCAGAACCCCATCGGTCAGGATCGACGCGCACATCAGTTTCAACGCGGAATTCTTCGCGCCGCCGATGCGGATATTCCCTTTCAAAGGAGTGCCGCCGATGATCCTGATCTTGTCCATGCCGCCCGTCTTTCCAGCCGTCGGCGCATCCACATTCGGGGCGGCGACATTGTCCAGCAACGCATTATTCAGATCATGGGGCGACATGGAAACCTCTCTGAAAAACCTGTTTTCGGGTGGGCCGGACTGATCAGGCCGGCCGGATCTGACTTACGCGTTCACTCGGACTGATATGAAGGCCTAAACGGGGCGAAACCGGGGCGATCAGCCGGACCGGTCCGAACCGCCGCCTTCAGGGGTTCCGTCGCCGGGGAGTGTAGACGATTCGCCCTCCGTCTCCTGTCGTCTGGCACGTTGCTGCGCCTTTCGGCGGGCAAGATTCGCGCGCAGTTTCTCGGCCTGCCGATCCAGGCGAGCCTGTTCGCTGTCGGAGAGTTTGCGACCGTTCGTCATGCCCCGGAAATGCCGTCCCGCGCGGTTCGAGTCAAGTCGATCACCTTCGGCCTTGCACACCCCCAACCGCTATGGCATAAGCGCGCCCGCTTGGGCAGGGAATGTAGGATTCTCGACATTCCTTCCGCCGACGAGAAAGCTGCCGTAGCTCAGGGGTAGAGCACTCCCTTGGTAAGGGAGAGGCCCGGGGTTCAATTCCCCGCGGCAGCACCATTTCCAAAGAATTTAATCCAGACCACCGTTGCGACTCGCAGCGGGCATTAACCTTTGCCCGCCGTCGCATCCGACCTGCCGATTCCGCCGTTTCCGGGAACGATTTCGTTCTTTCCCGATCTTTAAAACGCGCATCTCCGATCTAGTTTAGAATAGCTATAAAAAGCAATTGACCTAGTTTAGAATGAGTATAAACTGCGAAAAGGTCGAAAGCGTGACCCGGCGGTTCAGTTTCAGCCGGCACCAATTTGGAACAACCTGCGACGGCCGGGACCGGGGTCACCTCCCCCTTCCGACGTCCAAACATAACCCGATCAAGCAAGGAGATCGTTATGGACGGAAACAACATCCCCTCAGGCTGCCCCGTCGCACACGGTGGTAATACGTCGTCCGGCGCCTCGGTCACGAAATGGTGGCCGCGCGCACTCAATCTGGACATCCTGCACCAACACGGTGCCCGGACCAATCCGATGGACCCCGACTACAATCACCGGGACGCGGTCAAGGCGCTCGACTACGAAGCCGTCAAGGCGGACGTCAAAGCCCTGATGACCGAAAGCCAGGAATGGTGGCCGGCGGATTGGGGTCACTATGGCGGTCTGATGATCCGCCTGGCCTGGCATTCGGCCGGTTCCTATCGCATGGGCGACGGCCGGGGCGGCGCCGGTTCCGGCAACATCCGTTTCGCGCCGCTCAACAGCTGGCCCGACAACGGCAACCTCGACAAGGCCCGCCGCCTACTGTGGCCGGTAAAGAAGAAATACGGCAACGCGCTGTCCTGGGCGGACCTGATCATCCTGGCCGGCAACATGGCCTATGAATCCATGGGTCTGAAGACCTTCGGCTTCGGTTTCGGCCGTGAAGACATCTGGGGCCCGGAGCAGGACGTCTACTGGGGTGCCGAAACCGAATGGCTGGCGGCGAGCGAAAACCGCCACGAGGACCTGGAAGACGCGTCCACGCTGTTCAATCCGCTGGCGGCCATCCATATGGGCCTGATCTATGTGAACCCGGAAGGCGTCAACGGACAGCCCAACCCGACCATGACGGCCAAATATGTGCGTGAAACCTTCTCCCGCATGGCCATGAATGACGAGGAAACGGCGGCTCTGACCTGCGGCGGCCACACGGTCGGCAAGGCCCATGGTCGTGGCAAGGATATCGGCCCGGAACCGGAAGCCGCGCCGATCGATCAGCAGGGCTTCGGCTGGGCCAATCCGGCGCTGGACGGCAAGGCGACCAACGCTCATACCTCCGGCCTGGAAGGCGCCTGGACCAAGAACCCGACGCAGTGGGACATGGGCTACTTCGAATACCTGTTCAACTATGAATGGGAGCTGAAGAAATCCCCCGCCGGCGCCTGGCAATGGGAACCGGTCGACATGCCGGAAGACCAGAAGCCGGTCGATCCGACAGATCCGTCGATCCGCCGCAATCCGATCATGACCGACGCCGACATGGCGATGAAGGTCGACCCGATCTACAACGAGATCTGCCAGAAATTCATGGCCGATCCCGATTACTTCGCGGATACGTTCGCCCGCGCCTGGTTCAAGCTGACCCACCGCGATATGGGTCCGAAGGTGAACTATTACGGTCCCGACGTCCCGTCCGAAGACTTGATCTGGCAGGACCCGGTCCCGGCCGGCAACACCCAATACGACGTCGCAGCGGTGAAGGCCAAGATCGCCGGAAGCGGCTTGTCTCCGGCCGAACTGATTGCCACCGCCTGGGACAGCGCCCGGACGTTCCGTGGGTCCGACAAACGCGGCGGCGCGAATGGTGCGCATATCCGACTGGCCCCGCAAAAGGATTGGGAAGGCAATGAGCCGGCCCGCCTGGCGAAAGTCCTGGGCGTGCTGGAACCGATCGCGGCCGCGGCCGGTGCGTCGATTGCCGACGTCATCGTCCTGGGCGGCACCGTCGGGCTGGAGCAGGCGATCAAAGCCGCCGGTGCCAAGGCCGACGTGCCGTTCTCGCCGGGCCGTGGGGACGCCACCGAAGCCCAGACGGACGCTGAGTCCTTCGACGTGCTGGAGCCCATCGCCGACGGGTTCCGGAACTGGCAGAAGGAACGCTATGCCGTTGCCCCCGAAGAGCTGATGCTCGACCGGGCGCAGCTTCTCGGTCTGACGGCCGCGGAGATGACCGTATTGGTCGGCGGTCTGCGGGTCCTCGGTGTCAATCACGGCGGCTCGAAGCATGGCGTCTTCACCGACCGGGTCGGTCAGTTGACGAACGACTTCTTCGTCAATCTGACCGACATGGCCTATAGCTGGCACCCGGTGAAAGGCGGCACCTATGAGATCCGCGATCGGAAGTCGGGCGCGGTCAAGTGGACCGCCACAAGCACCGATCTGGTCTTCGGGTCGAATTCGATCCTGCGGGCCTATGCCGAAGTCTACGCCCAGGACGACAACCAGGATAAATTCATCCGGGATTTCGTCGCGGCCTGGACCAAGGTCATGAATGCGGATCGTTTCGATCTCGTCGCGTAAGTGTAAACGTGCCCGGGCGGAGAAGGCTCCGCCCGGGTACTGTGCTCCGCATCCCCTGTCTCTTGCAAAGCCAGCCCACTCTCGGAACTTTCTGAACAGGCTCTATACGTGAACCGCGACGAACAGTTGCACTCACTGCAAGATTAGACCGGCAAGCGAAACGAACACCAGATGCACCCCGCCATTCAAGGGCATACCCGTGATTTCGAAGCGCCGAAGCCCGACCCCGTCAATCCGTATTCCCGTCCGTCAGGATGTCCCAGCCGGAGACGCTGGTACGGCGGCGGCGCGGCAGGAGGGCGAGTGGGACGGTCGCCAGGAAATGCAGGTAGATGATCGCCGATAGGCCGGCCAGAACCGCTTTGGGATAGAACTCCCAGAAATTCTTGCGAAAGAAGCGGATCAGAGACCGGTGCTTGTGCCAGTTGACGAAGACCGGCCGGTGCTGCGAGCTGACACCCTTATGGTGCAGGACCTCGACCGTCGGCAGGAAGAAGATGTCGCGCCCATCCTGGGTGAGGCGCAGGCATAGATCGATATCTTCGAAATGCAGGAAATAGCTTTCGTCGAAGGCACCGAACTTCTTCAAATCGGCCGCCCGGACCATCATGCAGGCACCGGAAACGGCCTGAACGATGGTCGCCCCTTTCGGCAGGGGGCGCTGGGTGTGATTGAAATGCCGGAAGCGCGGGTGGTTCGGCAACAATTTGTGAATGCCTAACAGGACGCAGCCGACCTGAAAGGGGGATGGGATGTCCCGACGGCACCCCGCCTGCTCGCGTCCGTCGGGGCCGAGGATAAGCGGACCGACCATGCTGGCTTTGGCGTTCTTCTCCAGGAACCGGCTCAGGCGCGACACGCTGTTGGCCGACAGGACGCAATCCGGATTCAAGAACAGGATATGCCTGCCCGACGCGGCCTTCAGCCCGGCATTGCAGCCATGGGCGAAGCCGGAATTATAGCCGACCTCGACAATTGTGATGGTGCGGCGGTCGTTGGACAGCGTGCGGATTGCCGCCAGGCTGTCGTCCGTCGACGCGTTGTCGACGACAATCACTTCCAGGTCGACGCGGGTCTGGGCCAGGACGCTCTGCACGGCGTCCAGCAGATAGTGGCCGGCATTGTAGTTCACGATAATGACGGAAACCGCCGTGTCCTTGCGGACGGCCATCCGATCTGCCCCCCTCAATCTTGCGGCACCGGTGCCGCCGTGCCTCCCGCCGCCCCGTCACCATAGTCGCGCCGCAAATCCGCTTCGAACTGTGGGTCGATGGGCAGGATCAGGTCCAGCCCCAAATCGATTGCACGCAGGATCGAGCGCATCGCGTCGCGGTTCCGTTCTGCCGGAACCTTATGCAGGGATGCAAGCGCCGCGTAATATACAGCGACCGGGTCGTCCGGGTTCTGCTGCAGTCTTTGCGCGGTTTCGGCCGCCAACCGGTCAAACGCCCCTGCTTGCTTCAGAAGCTCGAAATAGCCGACGGAGACGTCGGTTCGTTTCGGTTCCAAGGCCCAATGTCGTTCGACGAGCGCACGCCACAAATTCACATTTTCCACGGCAATCTGTTGCATTGCCGCGCCTTGATAGAAGGCGAGATCGTTGAGAACGGATAGGCCGACCAGAAGCATGGGCGCCGCGGCGGTCGAACTCCGCACCGTTTCCGTCCGCTCCAGGAGCGCCCGCGCCAGCAGCGCATCATCCTGCCAGTCCCGGCTGTCGCGCAGCCGCTCCCGCTTCCGCCAGATCTCCCGCATCAGGATGGATTCGACGAAATAGGATCCTCGCGGATCGCGCGGAAACGCATCGAACCGCAAAGCGTGTTCCGGCGTCTCTGCAATCTGGTCATACTTATGCGCCGTCACGGCAATGTCGAAAGCCGCCAACCGAGTGAAGGTCACCGCGAATAGAACAGCCATTGCCGCCATAGCCGCCATACAGGCCACCCGGCGCCCTGCCGGGATCGTCTTCTGCGCAGGTTCCGGTTGATCCGAGCCAGGTCGATCCGGAACGATGCAGCAGACCGCCGCCAAGGCGAGGAACGGAAGCGCGAAGCTGAACTCGAACCAAAGCCCCCCCATTGCCAGATAGAATAACAGCAGGAACCACAATGCCCCCCTCTGCGCGCGCGCGGCATACCGAATTGCGGTCACAAACACGATGACATGAACGGTCAGCCCCAGCACTCCCGCGGACAACAGCGTTTCAACCGCCGCATTGTGGCTGTGGAATATATCCCGCCAGACAAAGTCCCATTCCTGCCGATAAACGGGATAATCCGCGGCGAGAAAGTTAGAATAATATGCCGCCTGAACATGGCCCCAGCCGCGCCCCAACGCCAACTGGGCCAGGCTCGAATCCTGCAGCACCGCCCAGGACAATTCATGAATAAGGACCCGCGATTGCAGGGATGCCGGCACAAAATCCGACGGCATCGCAAACAGCAGCGCAACCGGTGCAAGAATGGTACTGGCAAGCAGACCGGTCGCCGCCAGCGGGTTAGCGAAGAACCGCATTCCATGGGCGACCGATGGGGATAAACGGAAAAGCGTCAGCATCAGGGCCAGCCCGGCGGAAATGGCAATTGCCGCCAGATTGCCGGACACCGCCATTAGAACAATGGAGATCCCCAGAATCGCGCAGTTCAGTTGCCCGGCTAAACCGCGCCCGGTCAGAGACACGGCGATTCCTGCCGCCGCCAGATAGGCGTATGAATCCCCTCCAGGCAGGAACAGGACGGTCTCCGGCATCAGCATGTCGACGATCCTGCCGAGAGTCAGGCCGCCAAGCGCCGCAAGCAGGCCCCAGTCGAGAAGGCGACGCCATGTATCGATCCCCACCAGGACCGAGAAAAGAAGGGCGGCGACCGCAAAATGCATGAACCAGAGCAGGCCTTGACCGGATTGATAGGTGCCGGCGACGGCCAGTAGCGGAAACTCGGCGCTGACCGCACCGGGCAGCCCGCCGGCCGCCAGGGCAAGGCCCCCGCAGAATAGAGCGAAACCAGGCCCTCGCAATGAACGGAAGGCCAGGCCGGGACCGCCGCGTGCCAGTGCCAATACCAGGCCGCCGCACGCCAGTGCGCCCCCCAGATGCATCATCCAGATGGACACCGCGGTCAGCCGCCAAGCCCCCCATTCAAACGGCTGCAACGCCCCGAACGGCGACAAGAGCATCACCGCCACGGCGGCGCAGGCCAGGGCTTGGAACGCCTGTCCGGTCCCGCTATCGGCATCGCGCAGGGGCGGTGTCATCTTCGGACTTTCCTACAGAATTTGGCCTGACCATGGTGGCATCCGCCAACCGGCGGTTACAACCGGACAATGGAGAGATTACTGCTTGGCGTAGCCGGATTCCCAGAACCTGTCCCAACAGCAATCGTGGTCGACATCCGGTGCATAGAACAGGGAGTTTTCCGCCTTTCCGCCGATCCGACTGACATAGCTTTGGGCAATCTCCAAAGGCACCCGCTCGTCGTCCTGACCGATATAGTGGGTTTGCGGAATGTTGGCCAAACTTGGGGTTTCGGCGGGGTTCAAGCTGCCGGACAGTGGCGTCAAACGGCGAACCGAGACCCAGGTGTCGAGATCCAGGACGGCCGCGAAGGTCGTCAAGCGCACATCCCCTTCGGTCGCGCCGGCCAACAAAGCCGCGACGGTTCCGCCGCCCGAATAGCCATAAAGATCGACCGAGCTTGCGCCGAACTGTCGCATCAAGGTCGACAGGGCCGTCTGATAGGCGGCCACGACGTCCGGCGCGAAACGGTGAAGGGTCCAATGGAGCACATTGCAGCGTTTCTGATCGCCGTCCCCGCGCAGATACTGACAGGGACGGGCCAGATAGACGACTGCGACATCCGGATGAGGATAACGCGCCGCGACGGCCGCAATCCGTAAACCGATCGGGTCTTTCGGCGTCGGGTCTGCCGAAGGCTGGGTGCGGCTGGCATAGGCGTAGCCGTCGCCTTCTATATAGAGTGCCAGCTTTCGGGCCGTTTGGTGATTCGACCGGAACCCGGTCAGTACGAAATCGCCGGTATCAATGCGGAATTCCGTCATGCCGGCGCGCGTTCCGACATCCCGTGCCAGATCCAGACCGTCGCCGAACAGGGGGCCGGCACAGCCTGCGATCAACAGCAGCGCCGCACATAGGATCGCCCGGCCGGTGGCGGGAAAGCTTTCACTCTTGAACCAAGTAACTTGCATCGCCCCCAGGTCCCCCCATGGACCATTCCCAACACGAACTTTAAACGCAAAAAGGAGGGGGCGGAAACCACCCCCTCCTTCTGACTTAGGGATTTACTCTGATCAGAACTGGTAGCGCAGGCGACCGCTGATCGTGTAGACGTCCAGATTCTCGCGACCGATCGTGCTGGCATTGCCTTCGATGTTACCCGACAGATTGCTGCCGAGACCGAAATTGGCACCAAGCGAAGCGTTCACACCGAACTTGTCGTCGCTGGAGAACTGACCGCCACCCAGGTTGACCGGGTCTTCCTTGGAGAAGTCATATTCGAACATGGCGCGGACATAGGGCTCAACCGCGTCGAACTGATAGCCAAGCGTCGCACCGGCGGCCGCACGACCCAGGTCGATGGTCGACGAATTGACCGCGGTACCGGCGGAGTCCGTGTAGGCGTCCTGTTCTTCGGACAGATACATCACCGAGACCTTCGGCGAGATGCGCAGGCGATCGCGGTAGATGTTGCCTTCCACGGCGGCCGACCCCATCAGACGCGTCGCATCAAAGGACCCGGTGGTTCCAGCGGTCGTCGACGACGTGTCGTATTCGATCGCGCCGTAGCTGACCAGCGCCGACAGCGACCAGGTCTTGTTCAGGTTCACACCGACATAGGGCGTCACGGTGATACCGTTGCCTTCGAAGGTGCCGTTGTTGAAGGTCGTATCGATATCGGTCAGCTCGTAACCGACCGCGACACCGACGACCGCGTTATCGGTGACCTTGTAGTCCACCCCGGCCGTGATGTTCTGGGCGTCGCCTTCGAACTCACCGCCCGGATCGCTGCCGTCGACCCAAGTATTGGCCATCTGAACCCAGACACCCATCTTCGGCGGCGCGTTACCGGCGGCTTCGCCTTCCCCGGCGAGAGCGCGCGTGTTGAACAACATGCGGCCTGCATCGCCTTGAATGATCGGACCGCCACCGCCACCGCCAAAGGACGGGCTTGGAAGCGAGATCGCGTTGCTGATCCCCGTGCTGATGATCGACACGGTCGTCGACGACACGGTCGGCGTCACCGAGGTGGTGACGAGGTTGTTCGCCTGGCCCTGATCGTCAGAGACCGAGCTTTGCGCCATCGCGTTCGACGCGGTCATTGCCATGACCGCGGCACCGATGACGACTCCGAAAATTTTCTTCATTGCTATCCCCAAGTCAGACTTTTGCGTTGAGCGACTTTCGACACCTGCCTTTCTGGCAGTCATCGAAACAAACGCTTCTACAATTGAGGAGGTATCAAATCCCCGAATCCAATTCAACACAAAACGCCCCTTTTTCGGCACATTCTCATTCACGGAACCGGATGTTAATGCGGATGTGTTGCCGATAGGTCACGCGCGCCCCGCGCGCACCTCGCACCAGGGTCGGGCGAGACATGTTTTATTCTTTTAAATACAACGCACTAGAGGCATAGGCCAAATAATTCCCCGGAGGCGATGAAAGCTGTACGTCCGCACCGCGATCGGGTCCATCTGCCAGGGCGAATTCCGCTCCTATTGCGAGACATACCATCCAAAACACCTCTACAGGCGGTCCGATTTCGCATTCTGATTCGGAGTAAAGATTCAAGAAATGTCAGTAGATTTAGGTTGAGCTAGTAAATCTTCTAGAAATGTCGGTTCCGCTCGCGGATTCTGCTTAGGATGATTTGAGGTCGCCGATTTCTATTCACTGGACGCTTTCCGCCGTGCTGCAATCATCCTCTGTCATAGGCCAGATACGGCCTTCCCCCCGTCCATGACGGTCGAAATGCTCCCGCGCGCCCAATAGGTTCAAGGGGCCTTCGCGGCCGAAATACGCGTCCTGTGCCACATCGGGATAACAGGACCAGTATGCCAGCGCGGATTCCTCTCGCAACGACACGGTATCCCCCGCCCCCGCGCTTTCCATCAGACGATTGGCGTATCGTGCTTCGGCATATCGGTCCGCGTCGAGGAACGGGCCGTTCCAAAGCGATACAATCGTCCCGCCCCACACCGCAATTAGCGGCAGAACAATCAGCCAGACGATGCGCGTTTTCTGGATCACTACTTCAATCTCACCGTCAGCCATTCGCTCACAGTGCCGCTTGCCGGGTCCCGCACCCGAAAACGGACCTGCCCATAGGGGACGACAAAGGATCGCCAATAGTCTTCGTCGACCTTTCCGAACGCGTAACCATTGCCTTGAACATCGATTTCGCCGGCCATCTGCAGCGCCCCCGTTCCGGCAGCATATTCCAGAACGTAGCGCGTATCGGCCGGACCTGACCACTCGATCCGGCTGCGATCGCGAATCTCGGAGTACGTCACTTCGCCGGACTGACGAGGCCAGATCCAACGGATGGTGCTATTCACTGCCACATTCTCTGCGCCGCCTCCAGTTGCGGTCGGTAGGGCAAGTGTCGCCGCAACGGATTTGAACTCGTCTTCCAGTGACACGTCACGGTCCGCGACCGCACGCCAGTCCACGCGGACGATCCGGCGCCCCGCCGCATCCTCCCGCGACAGTAGCAGGTAGGCGGATATTTCCGGATCCGGTTCGGCAAATCCCGCCGCCGAGGTGAATGCATAACGCGCCGCCGGGACAACGCTATCGGTCAGGTCCCTTGGCTGAAGACCCACCGGCACTTCCGGTGCCGCCCCAAAAGTCGTCATCTGCGCGCCCAGCAACGCCGCGAGGGATCCGCCCAGATCGACATGATCCGTCACCACCCCGCTCTCCGACCAGGCATGCAACGCAGCGCGATGACCGGAATCGGGCGTCCAGATCATCATCGGCACGTTCAGGACGGCATCGCTGAGGACGCCCTCGCGGGTTGTGGATGCATGGCCGACGCGTCCCGCTTCCGCCAGTTCCTCACCGTGGTCCGCGGTCACCACCAGAACGGTGTTACGGGCCAGCCCGGTCCGCCGGAACATATCGAAGAACCCTTCGAACCAGCGATCGAACGCCCTGATCTCCGACTGATAGAAGGCTTGGACCCATTGCCGGTCCCCAGCCGGAAACCGAAATTGATCGACCGGCACGACCGGTTGTGTCGCAACCGCAAGGCGCCGGGTGCGTTCCAGGTCGTCCTGGGGCGGCGGCAAGCCGAATGCGGTATCGAACTCAGGCGTATCCGGCTCCGGCTGTGTCCCATCCGGAAGGGTTGGACGATGCGGCAGATGCGTATCCAGATAATGGTACCAAAGTCCCTGTGGTTTCGTTGCCCGTGCCATGGCCGCCAAGGCCAGGGGCATTTCCCCACCCGGTTCCCGCACCAGGCCGAGCCCGCTATAGGAGTCGATCAATGCGAAGGGCTGGACGCTCGACATTGCCAGGTTGATGCCATCCCTACCCGTCAGCCCGTTCTCCGGCTGCACCGCCAAACCGTGCCCGCGCGACAAGATGCCTTGGCGTATCGGATGCACGCCGCTTAACAGGGCGACAACATTCGGGACGGTCCATGCCGACACGCTTCGATGGTTTCTGAAATAGACGCCGTTGCTTTCGTCCAGCAGCGCGAGCAGCCGCGGTGTCAGATCAGGGGAAACCGCGTCGGCCCGAAAGCTTTCGACGGTCAGGAGAATAAGGTTGTAGCGCGGACTGCCGCCGGCGTGATCGCTGGACGTCGCCAATAGCGCCACGGCCGTCAGACCGGCAACGGCGGCCAGGCTACCGGAAAGCCAGCGGAAGACTGTAGAGCGCGCCATGGATCGCCACCAATGCAAGAGCAGCCGTGCCAAGCAGAGCCGCCAATAAAGTCGCACGATTATCTGCCCCGGCCCGCCCCCACCGGAAAGCCGCAAACAACAGGGCCGCCGCGGCGGCCGCTGCCAAAGGCGCGAAGGCCTGTGGTGGCGGCGGGACGTTCAAGGCTGATGCACGCTGGGTCACGAAGGTAAGGAACCCAACAGCCGCAAGTCCCGGCGCGATGCAGCAAACCAGGAAATCGATGCAACGGGACAAACCTGCCGCCTTCCCTTCCGGCGGGCTGGCCAACAGCAGATAGCCACCGCCCGCTGCCGCGATATCGACGATCAGATCATCCAGGCCGAAGGTTCTGGCGGACAGGTAACCCTGGATCAGCTCGTCCGAAAAAGAGGCGAGCCCGATTGCCAGCAAGGCCGACGCAGCGTCCGTCCATCGATCGCGGGACAGGCGCAATGTGATCGCCAGGATCATTCCGAGAACCGCATATTGCGGTACATGGACGAACTTGGCAGGAAAATCCCAATTCACCGCGATTGCGGCGACCACCAACAGCCCCGCCCCGGCCGCATGTCGCCCCGAAAGATGCGCCCTTCCCGCCCGGCGCAGCAGGAGAGCAAGCCCGGTGAGCGTGATACAAGCGAACAGAACGGCCTGCCAGATTGGTCCTAGCCCGACCGACCGCAGGGTATCGAACAGGCCGAAGCCGGTGACCGCATAGACCGGCGGCAGCAACACAATCGCAGCCAGAGCCGCCGCGGCCCGAGGCCCATCAGCGCCGATCCGAAGCCGGCTTGCCGTATCGGTTTCAGTCATCCGTCAACCTGTAGACCCGGACGCCCGTTGGTTCGATCGTGTCGCGCCAGGCGCCATCGCTCAACCTTTCACGTCGATAGGGACCATAGGGCCAGTCCGACTCCAGCGCCATCGGGACCGATGCAAGTGCCCTGAAATCAACCTCCACATCCTGATCTGACAAATTGACCGCCAGCACATGGATCACCCCGTCCCTCTGTTTGACGGCGACCCGAACCGGATGGTCGAGACCCGCAGTTGGGGGCGCGGAGACGGCGATAAGACCGGTTCGGTTCGGCAGAAGCGGGATCGTATCCAACCGTGTCAGGTAATGATTGAAATCCGCAACGGCCTCCCACAGCGCCACCGCCCCGCGAAGGTCGTCTTCGGGGGCGATACGGTGCGCCTTCCCGTCGCCGTTATAGTCCGGCAGATCTTTTCCGTAATCGGCGATTGGCGATGGGGAAATGCCTAACACGCCGTCATCGCGGGTGACGAAACTGTCCTGCGCAAAGGTGACGATACCCGACGCGCCGTGGATCAATGCCGCCATCGCCATGGCCCGGTATTCATGCGCCGACGGAAGGATCCAGCCGCGGTCTTCCGACGCGAATGCCTGTATGACAAACCAGACCGGGCGGTCTTCCGGAACCAGGTCCCGGGCGATTGAGACGGAACGCGCGACATGACGCGCCGGATTGGTCGATTGGGTCAGTTTCTCGTTTACGGCATAATTGTCGTGGGCGGTCAGATCGCCTTCCGCGGCCCAATGGTCCCATTGGGGCCGGACCCGGCTCAAGGGCGGTCCAAGCAGCGCGAATACCGGGCGTAAGGGATCGAGCGTCTTAAGTTCCGCACGCCTTTCGCGGAACTCGCGGCGTAGCTCCGACTGCGCGTCGCGGGCGAAACGAAGCGTCGGTTCTTCGTCCAGATACCACGCGAGAACGCCGAATTCGTCCCCTCGCACCGCAATGGCGTCCGACGGGTAATGCGGAACCGTTGCCAATCCGGCCGTACGTGCTGCATTCAAAAACGCTTCCAGATCCTGTCCTTCCCAAGGATGGACGGCCGTGAACCCGGCATCGCGTGCCGATTCCAGTCCATAGTCCCGGCCATGAAAGCGGCCGGCCAAAGCATGGTACAGGACGCGTTGAACGCGGCTCGCCCCCGGTATCGGGGATTGAACCACCTGCCCCGTATCGGCGACATGCGGGACACCTTGCGAATGATGCGTCTGGACCGCCGGCGCCCGATAGACCTCCCCGATGCCGGAGCAGCCGCCAAGCCATCCGAGCGCCAATGCCAGGGCGCATTTCCGGAAGGGAAATCGGCGCACGTTAAAGGCTGGCGGCGCATATCTTCGGAATGCCATATTGGCCTGGGATTTCAGTGGAGAATGACGCGTTGAAGATAGTTGTCACCGCCGCGGTCAGTCAAATCGGCTATTGGGTTCTGCGGCGGGCCGGGGAAGCGGAGCATCAGGTCTTCGCAGGGTTCCACAGACGCAAGTTCGCGGCCCCGGTCGCCCAGGAAACGTGGACCGGGATCGACCTGCAGCATCCTGCGCCCGGTTTGACGGAAGGGCCCATGGCCGGCGCGGATGTGCTGATCCATTGCGGCCCGCCGCAATTCGCACCGAACGCCGCACGTTTGGCCGCTGCTTTGAAATGCCGATCGGTAATTGCGTTCGGATCGACATCGGCGGTCTACCACGACCTGCCGCGTCCTTTCGGCGATCCGGTCAGGGCGGCCATGCTGCGCCGACTGGAGCAAGAGTTCTCGCAGGCCTGCGCCAACCATCGGATCGCCGGGACGCTTTTTCGACCGACCATGGTCTATGGGGCGGGCATGGATGGAAACGTGGCCCGTCTGGCCCGCATGATCGCCCGCAGCCCGCTGCTGCCGCTGCCCCGCCAGGCGGACGGGTTGCGCCAACCGATTCACGCCGACGACATCGCCACCTTGGCACTGGAAGCGGCGTCCGATCCATCCTTTGGCGGGAACGGACAATGCCGGGCTTTCGACATTGCAGGCGGCGAACAACTGCCCTATCGCGCAATGGTCCACCGCATAGGCGAGGCAATCGGCCGCCCGCCCCGGCTGGTCACGGTTCCGGGCTTCGAGCAGGTGATGCACGCCGCATCGCTGATCCGGCCGTCGCTTTATCCCACTGTGAGCGCGCTGTACCGGATGCACCTGGATCAGGTCGCGGATAACGAACCGGCGGCCCGCGCTTTCGGGTTTTCGCCCCGCGCCTTCACCCCGTCGGCGGACGCACTCTTGGCACCGATACACGTCTTGGCAAGTTAGGGGCGTTCTACACCTGACGCGACGGTAGAATGATTGGCGCGGACGTGGGAGTCGGCCATACTTTCCGCCATCACCGCGGTGGGGAAGGCGGTGGCATACGGAATTGAACCATATGCTGGACAGGGGGAAGGGTGCGCAATTTTCCGTATTTTTTGATCGGCATGTTCGGGGCATCGCTGACCGGCATTCTGACCATTGTCGGCTTCATGTATATCTTTAGCGACGCCCCGGAGGAAACTCCGGAGAAAGTCCGTACGAGCGTCCAGATCCCCAACGCTTCCCAAAACGGCAGCCAACCGCAGGAGGCGGAAACCAGCGCGCCGGCGGCGGCGCAGCAGGCGGCGGCCCCGCCGCAAATCCGGCAGGTCGATTCCGTTCCGGCAGCGCTGCAGTATAAGATATCGGAGTGGAACGCCGTGTCCTTCTATTCCGGCTTCATCGACCGAATCGTCGTCGACGACGAGGACCGCACCGCACAACAGGTCATCGATCTTCGTCGCGACAGTGTCATCACATTGACCGGGTGGGCCGGGCACTCCGAATTCGGCATGCGCACGCCGACCGTCTTGTTCAGCGTCTGTGACACGATTGTCGGTGTCACGACCGTTCAGGACCCCCGGCCCGATGTGGCGGACAATGTCCATATGAACCTGACAACCGCCGGTTGGAAGGCCACTCTGGCGGCGGAGCACCTGCCGCAATGCGAAAATCCCGTGCTCGTCGCCTGGGCTCAGGCCCCGATCGGCTTCAACATCTTTCCGCTGCACGGGGGTCGCCTTTTAAACATGGTAGGCGGTGAGCCCCCTGCCTTCACCCTGACCAGCCGCTACCGTCCGCCGCGCCATGACGAACGCAGCCTGCCGACGATGAAGACGATCTCGGTCAAGGCAAATGCGCTGCGGATTCGGCGCTGCCCGACCACAGATTGCGCGGTGGTCGGCCAGTTCAGCGCCGGCCAGTACCACGGCTTCGTCATTGAACGTGCGGGGGATTGGAGCCTCGTCCAAATCGACCAACAGGTCGGTTGGGTCTCCGAAAACTACCTTTCGATCCAATAGCCCCGAACGAGGTCAGTCCCTCGCCAGGAGCCAATCAGGCGGCCGCCTGGGCGACGATCTTTTCCACGCTGATCCCATGTTCCGCCAGGATATCGTCGTGGCTGCCATAGCAGTGCACGAACTCGTCCTTCAGCGTATGGGTGTCGATTCGTGCTGTCGCGCCGATATCCCAGGCCAATTGCTTGATCTCGGACGCCAGACCGCCGCGCGGCACCATCTCCTCGATGACGATGACATGCTTATGCGCCTTGATCAGGGCCGCGGCACCTTCCTTGTCGAAGGGTTTCAGCGTGCTGGCGGCGACCAGGGAAACCGAACGGCCGGAATCGCGCAGTCGCTGGGCAACCTGGGACGCGTGGCGCATGGTGACGCCATAGGAAAGGATCAGCACATCATCACCGGTCTGGATGCGGCGCAGCTTGCCGAAACGCCACGGATCGACCGCCCCTTCCGTCAGAACCGGCTCCCCGGCCTTGCCGAGACGCAGATAGACCGGCCCCTGGCTCTCCGTCGCGCAATATTCCGTGGCGGCCACGGTTTCCAGCGGATCGCTGGGCGCGATGACCGTCATATTGGGGATGGAGGCGGCGATGGCGACGTCTTCCTGGGCATAATGCGTGCCGCCCAGGGTCGAATAGATCACACCGCCGCCGATGCCGACCACCGTGACCGGCAGGTTCTGATAGCACAGGTCGTCGCGGACCATCTCAAACGGCCGGTACAGGCTGAAGGTCGCGATCGTATAGGCGAAGGGCCGCATGCCCTTCAGCGCCAGACCGGCACAGATACCGATCATGGCCTGTTCGGCGACACCGGTATTGATGAAGCGTTCGGGAAACTCTTCCCGGAACTTGCCCATGCTGCCCGCCGGCGAGATATCGGCGACGACGACATGGATGCGGGGGTCTTCGACGCCCTTGGCGTACAGCGTTTCCGCGAAATGATTGCGCATCTTCGTAGCTCCTCGACGACCAGCCTGATTAACCTGAAATTTCCGTCAGCTCGTCGAGCGCGGTCTTGTACTCGTCCGGATTGGGCGACCGGTAATGCCAGATCGGCACCCCTTCCATATAGGAAACGCCCTTGCCCTTGGTCGTCTTGCAGACCAGCGCGAAAGGCCCCTTCCCTTCGCGCGAGGTGACCGCCTGGAATATCGCGGCGGCATCGTGGCCGTTCACCGTCTCGCATTCCCATTGGAAGGCGCGGAACTTGTCGTCCAGGGGATAGAAGCTGGGATGCGTCAGATGCGTCTGCCCCAGGCTCTGGAAGTTGTTGTTGTCGACCAGCATGACCAGATTGGTCAGCCCCAGGGAGGAGGCCATCATGATCGCTTCCCAGGTCGACCCTTCCTGAATCTCACCGTCGGACAGGATCGCATAGACGGTCGCGCCGGACTCTTGTTGCGCTCTGCGATCGCCATGCCGACCGCCATGGCAAGACCGTGACCCAGGCTGCCGGTCGAGGCTTCGATCCCCGGTACGCCATAATCCGGATGCGCGCCCAATTCGCCATGGGCCGTGCAGTACCGGTCCAATTCGCCATTCGCCAGGACACCGAGATATTCCAGGATCGCGTATTGCGCCATGCAGCCATGGCCCTTGGACATCAGGAAGACGTCGTCGCTCGATCCGTCGTCCTTACGCCGCATCAGGCCGTTATAGACGGTGTCCGCGATTTCCATGCACGAGAAGGCCGGCGCGATGTGCAACGCGGTGACGGTCTGCGATACGTCCAGAATGCGCCGGCGGAACCCCATGCAGCGCTTGCGGGACGCCGCGGCGTCAAAATCGTTGAGAAGCAGTGGTCGCGCGGTCGCGGTCATTGGGAATGTCCCCCGGATAGACGATGAAAAGCGATTATTCGAAAACGATGAACCCGTAATCCCCGGTATACCCGTTGGTCTCATAGATCCAACGCCATTCCTCCGGCGAATAGAAGCTCTCGCAGGTCAGTTGCCAGTACAGCAGATTCACCTTCTCGCGTTCATTGCGATAGGATTCCAGCATGATGTATTGCTTGTCGCCCTTGCCGACACGCGCGATTTCCTGAACCGATTTGAACAGGTCCATGATCTTCAGATTGTGCAGCGTGGTGAAGGAGATCACGAAGTCGAAGTGATCGTCCGGCCAGGGAAGTTCGCGGGCGTGCCCCTGAATCAGATTGTCACGCACTTCTGGCTTCGCATCGTCGATACCGTATTGCGAGATATCGATCCCATGCACTTCCACGCCTGGGACGGCTTGCGTGAATTCATAGAGCAGATAGCCCTTGCCACAGCCGACATCGAGAATGCGGTCGCCCGGCTTGATGCCGTAATGTTTCGCGATCTTCTCCGCGATCGGATACCAGCGCCCGTCATAGCGATAGCCGCCATAGCCGTATTGCCGTTCGCCGTCCCAGTAATCCCGGCCGAACTGTTTGGCCACCGCCGCACATTCGGCCTTGTCGAACTCCACGACGCGCTGAACGTAATCGCGTTTGGTGCTGTTATGCAGCGCGGAAACGAAATCGATTTCTTGAAGCATTCTTCCCCCTAGAACCTGCCCGAATTCAGGCCGCGCGTATGCCGTGCGCCAACCGTCCGACAATGTCGTCGGTATCGCGCTGCGCCAGTATCTGGCACAATTGCAGGACCCGTTCCACCCGGTCGACATCGTCTGCCGTCCCGATCCGGTAATTCTCGACCGCCGCGAACAGGACGCTGCCGCGTTCCAGGACCCGGCGGTAGATGTCCCGGCGATGCTCTTCGGTGGGCGGCAGCATGAAAAGTGAATATAGGATGACGCCCTGCCGCTCGGACATCGCGGATATCTCGGCATCCAGCATCAGATAGCAGTTGTCGGACGCATATTCGGTCGTGCTGAGTTTGAACTGCAGTCCCTGGCGCGATGCGAAATCGCGGTTCACCAGGTTCTGAATATGCTGCGGGATCCGGTCTCCGGCGATCGGGCGGCTGAAGATATAGCCGCGCGCCGCTTCCAGAGGATCGTTCTTCAGCCTGTCCTCAGGCATCACGGAATCCTCCGGGGAGCTGATAGGCGATCCCGATCGCGCTGGCCGGCCGCAGGGTGATCGGTTCGAAAAACTCGCCTAGCCGCTTGTCGGCATAGGGCGTGAACACGCCCTTGTAGCGGCAATTCATGCTCCACCGAGTTTCCGGCTCCGCATTCACGACATTGCCGTGCAGCAGGTTCTGATTGAAGACCATAACCTGCCCGTAAGCGATTTCGATCCAGACCAGATCGTCGCGGATATCCTCCATCAGGGCATCGGCATCGGGGTAATTCTTCAGGGAATCCTGAACTTCCTGATTGCGCTTCGGCGGCAGGATATACATCGCCTTGGTCCCATAGCAGTCGACCATGGGCGTCCATTGTACCACCTCGTAAGGCGAATCGCCGGACAGGACGTCGGCGTGGACAGGCAGGATCGAGCTGTCGTCATCCGGCATCTGGATCGACAGGTTTACCCGGCGCTGCATCGCGATTTCATTACCGACCAACATGCCCAGCACGGTGCGCGCCTGACTGAAATAGTCGCGGCGGAAGCCTTCCTGCTGGTTCATTCGGTTGAATACAGTCAGGCGCAGGTCATTCAGTGTCTGGCCGGTCACGCGCGAATGAATGTCGTTCAGGAACGCACCCGGATCCGCGGGCGCGTCCAACCCAAGATGATCGGCCGCGATCCCCGCAACCAGGGTTTGGATCCGATCCAGACCGGGGCGGTCTTCCGCGTCGCGGATGACATAGCCTTTGTCGAAAAATTCGGAAGTCAGCCGCCGTTCTTCGTCAGTCAGAAACTCGGTATTCAGTTCCATCGGTCCGATACGCCTTTTCAGATGCCCTTCAAGGTGCCGGGCCCGTTCCAGCCCAGGAGCATATCTATGGCGGCCGAGAGCAGCATCATATGACTTAGCTCAACCGGACCGTATTCTTCGCTGGCGATATAGAAGTTCACGTCGCCCAGCCCGCGCAGCGGATTGTCGGGCTTGAAACCGCTCAAGGTGACGATCTTCATCCCCTTTTCCCGTGCGCTGTTACAGGCGTTCAGGATGTTGGCCGAACGGCCGGAACTGGAAATCGCGATCAAAAGGTCGCCCGTGCGGCCATGCAGGCCGATCTGATGGGCATAGACCTGATCATAGCCCAGATCGTTGGACAGGCAGGTCAGCATGCCCGCATCGTTATGCGCGACGGCGGCAATCCCACCGCGTTTTGAGAAATCGACCGACATATGGCTGGCGATGGCCGCGCTGCCGCCATTCCCGACGATCCGCAACACCCCACCGTCGGTCTTCAATTCCGTCAGCAGGCGGCAGGCCGTCGCAAGCCCGTTATCGATCGATGCCGCCGTCCCGTCCCGATCGGTCGAAACCCCATCCCGCACCAAGGCAGACACTGTCTCGGCATAAGTTGCAATCGGGGTCAGGACTGTCTCGGTCACTCTGTCTCTCCCATGCCGGAACGGTTCGCCGCTATTTCAGAAGGCTGACAATCGATTTCAGCGTCGCCGTCTTCTCGACATTCTGGCGATGCCCGATATAGCTGGCCTTCAAGCCGCCAATAATATTCCCGACGAAACCGACATCGCGCAATTGGCCGCCTGCGCGGGTCAATGCGGAGGCGACCACGAAGAAAGCATCGCCCGCCCCCATCGTATCGATGGCCGATGTGTTGAAGGCCGGAACATGGACAATGCCATTCTTGCGGCACCAGGCCATGCAGCCTTGCTTGCCCAGCGTGATGAAGATCTTCTCCGCATCGATGCTGGCCGGCAGGTCCTTGGTCAGAATGTCGTTCAGATCGCCATGCTTGCTGTGCACCGCCAGACGGCTTTCCGGTTCGTCGATACACACGAAATCGGCGCGGCGGTACTTGGTAACCGGATTGAAGCCTCGGTTGGCCGCGTTCGACTGGGTGTTGATCGCCAGGAACTTGGCCTTCTCCTCCAAGAGTGAGATCAACCCGTTGGTCAGCATGCCGTGTCCGAAGTCACAGACGATGACCAGGTCATAATCATCGATGCAATCGTTCAACTGCGCTTCGATGGCTGCCTGCCGCTGAGAACTGATTGGGCGGTCGTCCATGTAATAGATTTCGAACAGTTTCTGCATGCGGACCGGGTCGACATAGCGCCGCTTGCGGATCGTCGGCCGGCTGGAATGGGTATGCAGCAACAGGTTCACATTACCGCTGACATGCTTGCGTACGAAATCTTCGTAGCCGTCCTGACCGATACAGGTGATCACATCGACCTGTTCGCAGAAGCCGGCCAAATGGTTGGCCGCCGCCAGCACCCCGCCGGCGAACAGTTCTTTCGACTGATACAGCACGGCCAGGACGTTCTCCTTGGCCGATTTCTGCATCGGATTGACGTATTGGTATTCGTCCAGAATGGTCTCGCCGATCAGCAGGACCTTGTAGTCCTTCACCTTGTTGACCAGTGCGATCAGCTTCTCCGGCGACACTTCCTCCCGCATTTCCTCAAGGAAGGCCGTCACTTCGGAATCATGGGCCGAGAAGTGACGGTTGATCAGTTCCGACGAGCTGAAGGTCAGTTCATCGGTAAAGACCAGGTTCCCGCCATGGCGTTCCACCATCTCGCGTTCGGCCTGGATCTTGCCGGTAATGTCGTCGTCGGCATTCGCGTAATCCGACCCTTTGACGTAATAGGTCGGCTTGATCGCGTCCAACAGGGTCTCGGCGGAGGAATCGGGATTGATGCCCGACCAGTCGACACAGGTCAGCGACGACAGCATCTCGGCCCGCAGGTCTTCGGGGAAGACCGGTCGGCCAGGCCCCTTGTTCACGAACTTGTCCGCGGTGACCGTACAGATCAGCACGTCGCCGAACTTCCGTGCCGCCTCCAGGTGGCGAACATGCCCCAGATGCAGAAGGTCGAAGACGCCATGCGCCAGAACAACCGACTGTCCTGCCTGACGGGCCTTCGCGGAAATGGCACTCAATTCATCGATGGTAAGGACGCGCGAACGCGCATAGGCGGACTTTGTCATAGTCACTTCGATTCAGTCGTTGCTCGACCGACATTGTCGCTCGACTTATCCAAATGGGCGAACCAGCTCGCGGTCGCGCTGGCAATGCTGTCCGGGGTCCAGAGCGGCGCCTCGCGCCAATCCTCGATCCGTTCGACCACACGGCCGACACCTTCTTCGAAAGAGATCTTCGGCGACCAACCCAGCACGGACTTCGCCTTGTCGATATCGGCCCAGGTGCAGTCCGGTTCGCCAGGCCGTTTCGGCAACGTCACGCGCTCCCCGCCCAGCAATTCCACCAGCTTGTTGACCGTTTGCGGATTGCCGGCACCGATATTGAAGACTTCACCCGAAACATCCGTCCGGGCGGCTGCATAGAACCCGGCGGCGACGTCGGTGACATAAATGAAATCGCGCGACTGCGTGCCGTCGCCAACGACCGTCAACGGCTTGTCGGCCAGCTTCTGCTTCAAGAACACGCCAAATACGGCACCATAGGCGCCGGTCGTCCTGGACCGCGTGCCGTAGGCGTTAAAGATGCGTACCGAATTGACTGGCAGACCATAGACCTGATGCCAATGCAGGGCCGCCTGCTCCCCCAGATTTTTCGACAGCGCATAGGGGTATTGCGGCGAAATCGGGTTGGTTTCCCGGGTCGGCGTGTCCGCCAAGCCATAACAGGAAGACGATGCCGCATAGACGAATTTCTTCGCCCCCGCGTGACGCGCGGCCTCAAGGATACGAACGGTTCCCTGAACGTTGACCCGCATGTAGTCGGTCGGCGCTTCGATCGAAGGGACGATGTCGCCGATGCCGGCAAAATGGAAGACATAGGTCGCGCCGTCGAATAGCGGGTCGTCCTTCTCGACGTCGCAGATATCGCGCCATTCGCAGACCAGACCGGGATCGTCCTTGCGATGCGCCAGATTGCTTTCCCGACCGCCGGTCAGATTATCAATGACGCGGACCGTGAAGCCTTCGTCCCGCAACAGGTCGACCATGTGACTGCCGATAAAACCGGCGCCCCCCGTCACTACCGCAATCTTGTCTGAAGCCGTCACCACATCCCCCTGTCTTGTCCGGCCAAACAGAAACCCGCCTTATGACGCCTTCTTCATCTTCATCGTCGTGACGTTCACATAGTTCGGGTCGGTCAGGCTGTTCGGGATCTTTCCGGCCTTGAAGGCCTCGACCAGATCGCGAACCGCATCCTCGACCGTGAAGATCGGCTCAAATCCGATCTTCTCCTTGATCCGGTCGGAATTCACCCGATAGGATCGGGTGTCGTTGCTGGGCGTGAAGTCGATCTCGATTCCGCCCAGTTCCGGCATTTCCTCTTCGACGACCTTCTTGACGATCTGGGCGATCTCTTTGACCTGCAGATTGCGGAACCCGACATTGAACGTCTCGCCCTGGATCTTGTCGGACGGCAGGGCCAGCAGCAGCTGATAGGCCCGGACCATGTCCTTGATATGCAGGTTCGGACGGTACTGTTCGCCGCCGAAGACCGTGATCTTGCCCTTGTTGACCGCATGGTTGGTTAGGATGTTCACCGTCAGGTCCAGGCGCAGCCGCGGGCCATAGCCGCAGACCGTCGACGGCCGGATCGTGACGCAGGTGAAATCGTCCGACTGATGCTTGAACAGCAGCGGCTCGCACATGCCCTTGAACTTGTTGTAATCCGTCAGCGGAACCAGCGGGTGATCTTCACGCACATCCGGCGCGTCGGAAACGCCGTAGACCGAGCTGGTCGAGGCATAGATGAAACGCTTCACGCCCGCCTGCTTCGCCGCGACGACCATCGGCTCGAAACAGTCGTAGTTGATCGACTTGGACAGGGCGCTGTCCAATTCGAAGCTGGGATCGTTGGAAATGCAGGCCAGATGAATGACCGCGTCATGGCCTTCGACCGCCGCCGCGAAGGTCGGCGTATCGCGCAGATCGCCTTCCACAAGGGTCAGGTTCGGATTGTCTTTCGGCAGGTGATCGGTGCCGAAATACATGATGTCGAACACCGTCACTTCATAGCCGTCGTCCAGCAAGGTCGGGATCAGCAGGCTTCCGACATAGCCGGCGCCACCTGTCACCAAAACGCGCTTGAACTGATTGCTGTCAGCCATATCCGATATCCTCCGCAAGGTGCGCCGATCCGCCGATGACGCCATAAGATCTCTTGGTACCAACCGACATTCGCCAAGTCACAACCGCCGCCAAGCAGTCTACCCGCCCGGCATGTCCCGTAGGGACGCCGTCCGACGGATTCGCAATCCGGAATATCGCCTTCCCCGCCCTCTTTAATACATACCGGACCGTGTGCAGCAAGGCGTAGTTCACATAAATTGCATCGGAACCGGAGCTTGGGATGCGAATGCCGCATTTGTTGATGTTTCGACGGGTTTTCGGCACCTGACGGATCGGATAAGACTGACAGGGAGGAACCGCTTTCACCGCCCGTTTCGCGCATAGGACTCGAATCTGTGAATTACGTAGATACCGCTTCGCGCCCGATCGCTGCGACGTACCTCGCCTCAGCATTCGATGGAACGGTGCGATGCGGCCGGCGCTGATCTCCGCGGCGCTGGTCGTCGTTTCGTTACTCGCAGGTTTGGCGGCGACCGAAGCCTATCTGCGCGCCACCGGCACCCGTCCGTTGGCCGAAATCTATCCGCAGGGGATCTGTCCGACCATTTGGTGCGGTGGCGGCTTTCGCGAATACGCCGAAGAAACCGGCTGGTACACGGCCGAGGGTGTTTGGCCGAAAGAGTCCGAACAACGGCCGATGACCATTTTGTCCCAGGGTCGGCGTGCGATCGAAGGAAAGATCGGGCGGGCGTCAGGCGCGCCGGGAATCGTCATTCTGGGCGGGTCGATTTCTCAAGGAATCGGTGTTCGCGATTCCGAACACTACGGCGCGGTCCTGCAACAGGTTCTACCGAATGCGGATGTCACGGTCCTGGCGACCGAAGGTTACGGCACCAGTCAGGTGCTGGGTACCCTGGATCGGATGGCGCGTCTTAACCCGGCAGCACAAGAAAAAGTCGTGGTCTACGGGTTCATCGGCCACCACCTGGAACGCAATGTCGGTACTTTTGGCTGGAACAAGCCGCTTTCGGATCTGCTCGGCATGATCGTCGATCTGCCGCATGCGGAATTGGACAACGGCAATCTGATCCAGGTCCCGCTCCGCACAAACGCCTTCTTCTCGACCGGCCTGATGGGAGAATTGGCGATTTCCGCAGTGCTAAAGGACTGGTGGATGCGCCGTACCATGACGCCGCGCGCCGACGATTCCGAGGAAGTCACCCAGAGACTGCTCTTGCGCCTGGACGAAGCGGTGCGCCGGCGCGGATCGAAACTGGTCGTGGCCATGCTCGACGATTATCTGTTCGATCCGCAACTTGGCATGGTCCGCACCCCGGCCTTGGCGGAGCGTATGATGGCCTATATGCGCGACAATGGGATCGACTTCGTCGATATGCGCCTTGATTGGCGACGTGCCCAATTGGGACTGATCTTGCACAATGGCGGCCATCCCAACGAAAGAACCCATCTGATCTGGGGACATGAACTGGGCGGCGCCCTGGTCGAGCGTCACTTGGGGGGACTTCCCGCCGCGGGGCTGACGGTCCGGAACGCAAATTTTGGGGCGGCCTGTGCGGACTTCACGCCGCCCAACGATTTACCGAACCTTTATCATTGGGGGAACGCGACCGGCTATGTCGCCCGGCAATGCGCTGGACGTGACCGATGCGATCTATTCGTCGACGTCGGCCCCGGGGCTCTCTCGGACCCGGTAAACTCCTGCGCCAAGGATATTCAGGTCGAATATTTCTGCGGCCCGGTGGGAACCGCGCGACGACTGAAGTCCAACGGCGACTCCTTCCGGAAGACCTACGAACTGTCCTGCCCTCCCGGATAGCGGACCGGTCAGAATCCGTCGGCCTCCAGCACCTGTTCGGCCAGTCCCCTGGCAACGATGTCCATGCCGCTGTCCTTCAGATGCACCGCGTCGATGAAATGCGCCTTGCGGCCGTCGGCATCGGCCGGGAACCAGGGGCCTGTATTGATGTAATAGGCGGCCTTGCCCTTTACCCGCAGATCTTCAACCAACTCCGCCAACGCGGTGGCGAGAAGAACCTTTTGATAATAGACGACCGGTTGGGTCTGGAACGCCTCCTGGCCGCAGCGCAGCCCGTCCGGCAATGCCTTGATGCCGATATCGACCTGCTCCATGTGATCCCGCTGGACAATGGCCGGATTCTCGACCCCGGGAGCGGTCCAAGGGAACTCCAGATCGGAAGGATTGGGGAATGGCTGAAAGGCGAACAGGGTCTTCGTGCCGTCGAAAAGATCGGCGACCGCCCTCTGGCTCTTGATGTAGAAAGCCGTATGCGAGAAGGACTCCCGCGCCTCCAGCGGTTCAATCGCGACCCGCTGTAGGAAGGCATCCGATTTCGCTTCATCGATTTGCAGTGTGTTCGGGACGACCTTCTTACCGGTGAGTTCCCGATAGGCCGCACTATGCCGGATCAACTCGTTTTCAAACCAGCCGCGATAAAAGGGCGGCTGCAGCTGGGTTCCGAGATAGCCGTCCACATAGGCGCGCATCACGGCGGTATACATTGGATTCCCGACGCCCTGAGAGGATGCGCAGACCACGGTGGCATCGTTGGCGCCATCCAGAACGACCACCCAATCCGGATCGAACTGCCGGCCCCAGAGGTCCAGTCCGATGAACTGCTGATAGGCGATCCAGCTTCCCATGGCCATATTGACGACGGTATAGGTTACCTCGTCCTGAGCCTCGTTCAGATAGGCCTCCAACCGTGACGCGACGGTCTTGTCGTCACCGGACGCCCCTACCCCCCAGGCGGTGGAACCGCCGGTGAACAGCACGACGCGTTCGTCGGGCGACTTCTCATACGTTTCAGTCGTGGAAAACTCACGAGCATCCCGAAAGCCGAGCGCATTGGTCGTGACGTTCGCGGCGATGTTCTCTCCGGTATAACGGTCGACCCAGCTGGTATAGACGGTCGGCAGCGAATGGAACATCACATAGGGGTGGAATCGCTGCCAGATCATGTTGCCGCCGGGATCCAAATTGGCCGGCGATGCTGTGGCCCGGAAATAGGCCTCAATCCCCGCGACCAACGCGACAAGTACCACCACGTTGATTGTCGCGACCCGCAACAAGAACCAAATCCGCTTCATGCCATCCCCCGGTCTTTCGACGCCCCAGGTCGTTCGACGCTCCCCGGCGTCAGGCAAGGTCGTGAATGCGCGCCAGCTGGTCGTCGTTCAGAATCGATCGCCAGCTTTCGCGCTCGCCCTTTCGATAGTTTTTCTGCCCCTGGACCGGTTTCTGCTTCAGCAGCGAGAAATCGAACCGATCCGCCGGGATGTCGTAGAATTCCAGAAGCGTGTTCATGAATTCCCGCGGCGTGTCGGTCATATCTTCATAATGGGTGAACAGTATATCCAGATCCGAATGCCGCGCGGCGATGTCCTTCCAACCGTTCACCCACTGGGCGCGCTGACCGACGACCCTTTCCAGGTTCTCATCCAGAAATGCTGCAAAGGTATCGGTTTCGCGCATTTCCTCGACGGAGGCGAACTGGCCCTGCGCCATCAAAACGTGACTGCACCAGGAGATATAGCTCTGACGCAAATCGCGGTCATGCAGGACCAATCGCGTCACACCGGATCTCTTCAGAACATCGACATTTTCTTCGGTCGGATTCGCATGCTCGTTACAGACCGCCCCGCCTCCGGCGATGCGATGCATCCAGGACGGCAGCAGATAACCATCGAGATATCCGGGTGCGCAGACATAACACCAGGGCATGTCCAAGCCATCTTCGAACAACGAACGGAGGTAAAGGCTACCGCATTGCCCAAGGGTGATCAGCAGGACGGTTGGAATGCCACGGTCCTGGGCCAAGGACCGGCGCCGAAAGAAGTCGGGCGCCATATAGATCGGCAGATCGGGCGTTTCAGCGACCGCCCGGTCAAAAATCTGCACCATCAACGCTTCGGCCCCCGTCGCCTGACAGGCACGGGCGAAGGGCATCAGCAGATCCACGTCCGACGGAGCGCGGGACAGGGCGGCATAGAGCAGGTCCTGTGCGGCCTTGGGCTCGCCCATTTCAAGCAAACGCTCCGCGGTCCGGGCGGCGCGAGCTTCCAGTGTGATCGTTGCGTCAGCCATGATGCGGTATCCAACAGCCTTAGAAACAGGTCAAGGTGACATTATGGGGCGGCAGACCCGCTTCCGGTGGCAGGCTGACCTGACGACGGTCATCCTCGGCACAGCTCCACTCGGCGTCGAAAGCCTTGCCGCATCCGCCGGCCGGGTCACCCAGTACGGTGACATCCACCGTAAAGGTGCACGACATCTTGCCTTGGCACGCGTCAATAACGGCCTCAGACACATTCCCATCCGGGACGCCGCAATTCCTGCCATAGGTCGCCGACACATCGAAGATATAGCCTTCTTCCGCGCTGGACCGTACGGCCTGACGATGCATGTCCCTATAGCGCTGCGCCGCGTCAAACGGGCGATCTGTATCCTTTTCCAGGATATGTTCTGCGAACAGTTCCGCCGTCACCCGCTGCCCGAGATCCGTCATATGCGCATTGTCGATAAAATGCGGCTTCCGCAAATGAGGTTCCAGCGGCATCGCGTATTCGGCGTTCAGGTAAGACACGCTTCGGCGATCCGATTCCGCGTCCCACTCCGCCGCGGCCCCTTCGAGCGCGATGGCGGACCGCCCCATGAAATAGCCCAACGTTTGAGAGGCAACCCGGGTATCGCAGTTTACCGATCGGTTATCCGCCATATAGGTGTCGAGAGCATCCTTCAGCCGTGCTCGCGCGGACTGGACGGCGCTTTCATCCGCAGTGACGGAGAAAGCGTCGCGATAGGCGTTCCCCAAGGCGTTGCCATACATCAGCGGCTGAGAACTGAACAGAATATTGGCCTGATGAAACAGGTTCGCCACATTCCGCTGACTGGCGATATAGAATCGCACCTGGTCGTCGAGGCCACCGACCGTGTTGCCTGACAGCTTGATGTCGAAACGCTGATCCGGATCGTCCCGGTCGAAGTAAACCCGTCCCATTTCTCGGTTGTGGGCGTCCGGATCGATTCCGCTGACCATGCGGGCCAGCGCGCTGTTCTCCAAAAGAAACCGGACTACAGCACTTTGATTTTCTATGCCGTCGCCACCGCCGGCCAGATAGAGCATCTTCGGCCAGCCCAGCGGATTGCCAGGGCCGCTGCCATGGCTGCACGGCACGGCACCATCATTGTGGCCGTCCATCACGACGACCCAATCCGGATTGAACCTGACACCGAACAGCGACAACCCGACAAACTGCTGATACGCGATCCAACTGCCCATCCCCAGATTGACAACGCGATAGGTATAGCGGTCCTGGGACTGGTTCAGAATGCGCTGCAATTGTCCGGCGATCGTGTTCTCGTTTGCGGTCGCGCCAACGCCATGAACCACGGACCCTCCGGTGATCAGGATCGTGCGGACATTCGGGCCGTCATCGACGATGCCGCCATCCTCGGGCCAAAGGGAAAAGTCGCCCTCTTCCGCGAAGCCGTAGTTGTTGAATGACAGGGTCGACGGGATTGTCGTATCCGACAAGGTATCGACCCAAACCGGGTCCTTCTGCCGGTGGAAGGAAAACATCATGTAAGGCTGAAGATTCAGTTCCAGGACGGTGCGTCCGCCCGACTTAGCGGACCAATCCATGATGCGACTGGCGACTTCCAGCCCCCCTGCGAACAAGATCAGTAAGAGCAAGTTGATCGTGACGATTTTTAGACCGTTCTTCATGTGCGGAACTTGCCCTCTCCAGTCGGCCCACTCACTTCGACATCGCCAGATAGGACCGAACGCGGTCGGGTGTGTTGCACCAGAACCACTCGATTAGGTCCGAATTCGCCATGCCGCGCCAGCCTTCGGGATCGCCCTGCCGGAAGTTATGCGGTGTCTCGCCCCGAGCCGCCCGGCCATTCAGATGGTCGGCGACCGCATCCCGACGGCCCGACCCGGTAGCGAAATCAATTATATCGGCAATCGTGTCGGCCGCGTCCGATCGGATTGCGTCATAGGTGACGATCCGAACGTCGACCGACTTCTCCGCCTGATCGGCATAGCACAGCCAGCCGTCGACCCACCCAGCCAGGTGACCATAGTATTCGGCCGCAAACTCCTTGAAGGATCGCGCGTATGGCGCCTTTGGTTCCGTCCCGAAGAAATGGTGATAGAGCGACGCCGTACTGGCGCGTGGATCCCGGATCTGCACGACAATCTTTCGAATCCCGGCTTCCGCCAGACGCTCCGGATTGCCGTGGGACGCACTGGTGTGTTCGTGGGTCACACATCCGCCCTGAGCGACGCATTTGGCCCAGGCATCAACGACGAAATAATCCAGAGTGGCGGGTCCCGGCCTGCAGACCATCGCGGTCCGCGCGATCGGCACGCCTAGTATCGACGCAAGCGTATTGGACAGAAATCCGCTCGCCGATTTCGGCAAGGATGCGACGTAGATGCCGGGCCGCTCCTCAGAAATGCACTCCAACTGCCGCCTGCGCATCTCATGTCCGTAAGCGACCGCATCGGCATAGGGCAACAGGTCGAAATCGCCCGACAGTGGGATGTCGACGGCCGCCATGAAGCCTCTCGCCGCCGCAACGTCGCCGTTCTGCGCCGCCGCAACGGCCGCGCAATACTTCGCGAATGCCGCGTAGTTCGCTTCAGGCAGCAGATCGAAGGGGCGGAAAGATGCCGCGTTTTGGAAACGCGCGACGGCGGCCCTGAACGCACCCGCTGCTACAAGGTCGCGCAAGTCCTGCGCGTCGGTACGGGCAATGTCGTCCGGCGCATAGCGAAATCGATCCATGTCGATTTCCAGCAAGCTCGGCCAGCGCATCTTCCCCCCATACGACGTGCCGTTTCGGTGATCTGAACGGACCCGCCGCCGGTTGCGGTCAGACCGTCGGGTTCACCGCATGCAGAATACCGTCGTTGATGTTGAAATTGCCCCATTGGGTGAAGTGTTCGGTATTGGGCGGCACGTCGAAGACGATCTCCCATCCGTCGGCTTCGAAGAGGGCCAGCAGTTCCGCGTGGACGTCCTTGCCATGCGTACCGATATGCACCCGACGCACCTTGCGCTTCAGAATATCCATGCAGGGCGGGAAAACGATGATCTCGGATTGCTGGATATCGGATTCCAGATAATCCACCACATCGAACGGGCCCAGCACGTCGCCAAGGGTCACGGCGCTGACGAATTTGATCTCGGCCTTGAAGTCATAGCCGGGGACCAGGTCTTTCTGCAGCCCCGTGGAACCGGTCTGGATCAAGTTCCTCAGCGCATCCTTGGTATTGCCGCCGGCGATGAGTTGTTTCGCGTAGATGTCACGCGACAGGGTCTCGTTCGTCGAAATGCAATTGCCAGCCCCCGAACCGGGTGCACCGATCGGGAACAGGATCGGTTCGTTATCGGCGCCGATGGCCGCCTTGATGATCCATTGATCCTTGGGATCGATGCCATTGTCCTGAAAGTGCCGGACGACCCATTCGTAGTTGGTCGGCTCCGCTTCCACGGCGACAAGCTTCGCCGGCATCGGGTTAATCGCCTGCAGCATCTTGTAGGCACCCACCGCCTGCGCGCCATAACACGCACCCAGTGTCACCATCACATAACGGTCTTTCGCGGCTTTCGCGGCCTCCAGCCAGCCGACAGCCTCGAACCAACCTTCGCCCCAGGTCATATCGGGCAACGCGGTCTGCATGTGACCGCCGCCGATCGTCTCCGGATCGATACCCCACATGGTACGGAATTCGCCATCGGTCAGCGCACCGACGAAATCAACAAGGAAGCCCTTCGGCACATCGCCGGAAAACGGCTCTAAAATATCGAAAGCGTCCACGAAACGCGCGTAATCGTTCCTCATATCACTCCGCCATAAAAAATGAGCCCACGCTGACCGCAGCCTGTCTAGTCGCACCTGTTGGAATCAGCAAGGGAACAACCGTCACACAGAGTAAAAATTCAGCAGTTCCGCCGACACCAGGGAATCTGCCTTCTCTTGCAACGATTCGGGAAGTTCGTCGCGCCATTTCGACGACAAGGCGCATAGCGCGGAAAACGGGTCACCACCGTCTTCTTTCGCCACATTCACATAGTTCTTCAACGCTTCCTCACCAGGATCCGTGGAGAAGCGGGAAAGCACGTCCGACAGTTGCGATTCCGGTTCTGAAAGCAGGTCGGAGAAGCGCACGATCCGGCAATCCAGACCTGCCTCTATAGCCCTTTTCCAACCAGCCATCCATTCGACGGTGCTGGTCAGGGTCTTCAGGAACAGGGCTGCGACTTCTTCTTCCGTCACGGATTCCTGCAATATCATCAGTTGGCGCAATGTTGTCTCGTAAGCGGCTGCACGGGGCTCCCGCACCACCAGGAATGTATGATCCATTCGATGCTGCGCCATCAGTGCCAGATTGTCGGGCGACGCGTCGAACCGATCCGACACGACGCAGCCGCCACGCGCGGCGTCTTCCAGCCAGCGCGGCACGATCCGGCCGATATAGGCATCCGCCATGAGCGAGCTGCGCAGGATGGGCAGCCCCACCAGATCGGCCAACGCATTGACGAGGAACTGGTTCGAACTGCCTGCCAGGCCGATCACCAGTCCGCCCGGGACACCTTCCTTGATGCGGCGGGCCTGACCATCCTTCAGCGCCTGGGATAGTTCGACATGCGCATGATAGGGGATGCCGCCATAATCGCCGGTCGAGCGCAGTCCGGAATCCTGCATCATCTGAACAGCTTCTTCCAGGCGGCCCAGATGGGCGAGGCCGACCGCCAGTCCGTGACGGAGGCGGCTTTCGCGAGACCCGACCTTGTCGAGCGCCGGATCGTAGTCGATCGCGGCGTCAAAAATCTCTTCCACCTTGTCCAGGTTTTTCCCGCGCCAAGCCGCATACATGTCGGTCACGGTTCCCGAAATTTCCTGCGACTTGAACAGAGCCATCGCACCGATGGCCTTGTTGTACTTGTACAGCGCGCTGCGAATGCCGCACCGCGCGTCGCCCAGGTGCAACGCGCCATTGGCTTCCAGGAACAGCGGCTCAAGGTTGGTGAAATGAATCCGGCCCCAGCGCATGATCGGCGCCTTCAGGACATCGATGACCTCCTGGTGGCGCGGATGCTCCGGCTCGCAAATCGACCGCTGCGCATATTCGGACTGCTTGTACGTTCCGACATTCGCCAGCTTGGTGAATACCACAACGTCGACATTGAGTTCCTGGCCCAGGGCCACGAATTCCGGCATCTCCTCGAAGTTCTCGATCTGCGTCACGAAGCGGATCTCGAACTGGCTGATCTTGCCGTCACGCCTCAGCCCCGAAATGAACTGCAGGTTTTCGCGCAGCCGATGGAAATCGCCGCGGCGGCGCACGCTGGCATAGGTGTCCGGCCGCGCGGCATCGATCGACACGGCGACCTTGATGTCCAGGTGATGAATGTTCTCCAGTTCATCCCATTCGCGTTCCGTGAAAAGCAATCCGTTGGTGATCAGGACAATGCTTTCCAGGTTGCTGTGAACATCCTTGTCGATCGCACGAAGGATCTGGCGGTAGTGCCGGCTGGCGAAGGGATCGCCCCCGTTTGTGATGATGACCTCTTCAACATTCTCCAACAGCGGCAGGATGACCGTATCCTTTGCCACTTCCAGACGCTGCCGCTCCTTGCCTTTGGCGATCAGTAGATGAATTCGGCACTGCGGGCAGGACAATTGGCAGGTTTCGTCGTGGCCCAGATCGACACTGCGCACCGGCCCGTCCAGATACACCGTTGCGTTATCGATGATCGACTTCAGCCACGGATCCTTGATCGTATCCCGTTTCGGCAGCGTCGCGCTGTTCATCAGGTGGCAATGAACGCGGCTGCAGTACCGGAAACTGCCGTCGTGGATCGACTTACGTACTTCCTGGGCCGCTTCCGAATTCCAGATATCGTCCCAGTTCTCGTCGTCGTAAATGTTGCCGGATCGCACCGGCACCATCAGGGCGCAGCACTGGTGGACGTCCCCACCCGGATTGACGGCGGCCGTGGTGAACGGGATGTGGCAGAAGCGCTCCGTCAGATCGATCTTGAACGACGGCGGGATTCCCTTGATGTCCTTCGCCTTACGCCCGAGCTGCGCCAGGGAATGGGTCACAACGCTCTGGCTCAGCAGGCATCGGGAGTCGCTATTCAGCGCCTCCTGGGCATATTTGATCGCGCCCTGCCAGTCCTCTGCGCGCAGTTTCTGCCCGGCGAGGTAAAGAAGCGGCACCCGATCCCCGCCTTCAGTCCGCGTGAACTCCAGCAGATTGTCCAGCAGGATGTCCCGCTTTTCGTTGTCATCGCCGAACGAGAGATGCAGCAGATGCGACAAGGCGGCGAGATGGGTCGCCTGTTCGTTCGTGCCGAGAACCTTAAGCTTGGTGAAAATCAGCGTGTCCGGACGGTAATACTTGAACCACCGATGATAATGCATCCGTGTCCGGCCAATGATGTCGGCCGCGTCCTCGCGCCAGTTGCCGAGCGCGATCGCGTTGGCCAGCAAATCGTGGATCAATCCGACCGGTGCCGCATCGAGATCCACATCAAGGCCGAAATCCTTGCTGTCGGCCAGCAGGATGGCGGCAATCTGCCGAAGCGATGTCTCGGTTTCCGCGCAGAGCGGGTCCTGACGATAGGCACGCACGGCCAATCGAGCGGCGACCCAGGGCGTGTTCTGCAGCGCCCGCGCCGCAAGGTTCAAAAAGACGCGGTCATCCGGCATCAGCTTGCCGATTGCGCTGATCAGTTGGGCGCGGCGTGTCGGGCGCGTCTGCTCCGGCTCGGGCGCGACCGACATGTCGATCAACACGTCTCCGGCACGAATATGTGCGCCGATATCGTTGGCTTGCGCCGGCTTGCCGGCAAACAGCGCATAATGCTGATGTACGAAATGCAGTGCGTGCATCAGGTTTTCTTCGCTGGGATCACTGCGCACACGGTGCGAGACATCGATCAGGGTCCGAACCGCAATCTCGGCGCTAGTGCCCACACGGCGTTCCGGCATCGGTGTTCGTCCCATGATCGACAGAACACGGAACACCAGCCGGGTAAGAGGTTTTGCAGAGGGCGATTTCTTCTGCGCCTTGCCGATCAGGTCGATTGCGTCGAATACATTTCCTTCCGCCAGTCGCAATTCTGCCTGCCGGATCGGTATCGCCGCATCGCCAGGCTGTGCCTCGGCAAGCTTGTCCAACAGTTCGAACTCGTCCGGACGGCCATCCAGCAAATAGCCCAGCGCCCCGACGCGACCGGAAATTCCGGTTTGGTCTTCGGCATCGAATTCCTGCCAGACGGTGTGGATGAAGTGTACGATTTCCGGGACAGGCGTCGTGCCGCCGGCCAGCGACTCGCGAATGGTACGCGCGCGTTCCTTGTCGAGTTCGTCTGCGACGGGATCAGCCAGCTGTGCCATTGCTTACATGTCCTCTGTACTGCGCGGCGACGTCATCGAAAGGACCGTACGCCATAAGGCGGCCATGGTCTATCCAAAGGCCCTTATTGCAGATTCGGCGCTGCGCCTCTTCCGAATGCAGGGCGATCATCAGACCGCGCGCGCTCGACGCCATTTCCGACAGGCGCGCATTCGCCTTCTGGAAGAAGGACGTGTCCCCGACGCCGATGACCTCGTCCACCAGAAACACATCCGGTTCCCGCGTGGTAGCGATCGCGAAGGCGAGACGCAAGCGCATGCCGGCGGAATAGGTCCGGATCGGCATGGCGAGATAGTCGCCCAGTTCCGAGAAATCGGCGATGCTCTGCGCATGCTGATCGCATTCTTCGAGACTGAGACCCCAGAGCAGGCCGCAGAGCTTGATGTTCTCCCAGCCGGTCGCCTCGCTGTCCATCCCGAGAGAGATATCGAACATCGTCGAAACCCGTCCGGCGACGGTTACCGTGCCCTCGGATGGCGGATAAACGCCGGCCAGGACGCGCAGCAGCGTGCTCTTGCCCGCTCCGTTGGCCCCCATCAGTGCGACCCGGTCGCCCTCCTGCATCGTAAAGGACAGATCGCGCAAGGCATCGACCTTGACCCGGGACCCCTCGACATTCACCCGGCCGCCGGTGGCGTGCTTCACCAAACGGTGACGGAAAGACTGCGCCGCCGCGTCATAGACCGGATAGCGCAAGGACACGTTATCAACGGATACCAACATCGGTCTCTAACCCCAACTTTACGGAAGGCTTCCGCGTCAGATCCAAAAAACTAGCCGCCGGCGCGCGATCCGGTACAGGAACACGGTGAAAATCCAACCGATCACTGTCGTCGCAATTGCCACGTACCAGGACATCATCCTCGGCTCCATGCCCAGCAACGGCGCGCGGACCAATTCCATGAAATGGTAGAACAGGTTCAGCTGCAAAAAGAGCGGGATCTCGTTGCCGATTTCCTGGACACCCCAGATAACCGGCGTCAGGAAGAAAGCCATCTGGACCAGGCTGAGGACCAGTTGCGGGATGTCGCGGTAACGGGCGCAGACGATCCCGATGGAAATCACGATCCAGATCCCATTGATCGTGATCAGGAACAGCCCGACCAGCGCCAAGGGCGTCACCCAGGTCGGCACGATCTTGTAGTAGAAGACGACCGGGACGAAGACGAGGAAGTTATGCGCCGTGAACAGAAGGTTGCGGCTGACGACCCGCATCGCGAAGACAATGACGGGTACCGGCCGCTGCTTGATGATCGCCGCGGCCTCCATGAAGGTGCGGCAGCCGTCCACGATCATCATCGACATCATGGTCCAGACGATGAAACCGAGGCTGAGATGCGGGATGTAGGCCGTGTGCGGGGTACCGAGGATGTAGCTATAGACCGTTCCCAGCATCATCACCGTCAGGCCCATGCTCAAGGTCAGCCAGAACGGACCGATGACCGAGCGCCGGTAACGGCTTTTCAGGTCGAACCACGAAAGGGTCCACCACAAACGCCAGTTCATCAGACCGGCACCAATTTCCTGCAAGACGTCTTTCACTGTTCCGCGCCCAATGCTTCCTTTACGACCTGAACAGAGCGGGCAAAACGCCAACCCAACCGCGTTTCCGTCGCGTCACAATCCAACCCCGCATGCCGCGGGGGCACGGTGCCTACGGCATCGTCCGCCGACACAGACCGCACCAATTCCGGGTTCGCCCGCGCGATCCGCGCAACGGCCAACGCGGCGTCGAGATAGCTGATTTCGTCCGAAGCGGAAACCTGACTGACCCCAGACCAACGCCCGTACGCCACCGCCACCAGCGCGTCAACCGCTTGTCGCAAGCTTACCGGGGACATCGCACGGTCCCGAAAGGCGCTCACCGCGCGGCCTTGCGCAAGCTCATCGCGCCATTTGGATAGAATACCCGGATCGTTCGGGGACAGGATTTTCGAGATCCGCACGATCGCGCCAGGCGTACCGGGAAGGGTGCGCAGCCGCTCTTCGAGAGCGGATTTGTGGCGACCGTATTCGCTGTAGGGACTGTGCTGTGTGCCTGGTGATACCGCAGGCCTGTTACCGTCGAAAATCTGAGTGCTGGAAATGTTTACGACAAAGGCGCCCCGTGCCGCCAAGCGCCGGGTCAGTTCGACCGGCGTGGTCACATTGACCCGGAACGCCTTTTCCGGATCAGCCGCACAGGCATCCGCCCCCGGCATTGCCGCGCAGATATACGCCCGCGCCACATTCTCCGGCAGAATGGCGTAATCCGGCTTGTCCAAGTCGAACGTCACATCGGACGCGACCGATCCGGCTCGGCCGGTCGTCACGACCGTCGCCCCTTGGCGACGCAACGCGCCGGCCAACGCGGCGCCGACCTTACCGCCGGCACCAACGACCAGATCAATTTCGCGGGTCACGGCAGGTCCCAGCAGCGCGCGCGGTCAGCCGCCGGACTTCCGGTGACAGCACAACGCAATAATGTAATGCGCCATCGGGTAGTAGCCCGTATGGACGACCTCATCATTCATCGAAAACACGAAGACGGTTTCGAAATACCGTTCGCACAATTTCTTCAGATCCTTACCGGTCTTGCAATTGACATGGCCTTCCTTGCTGACCGGCGAGGCATGTACCTGGGATTCCAGCGACGGCATACCGATGATCGCAATCCCTTTGCCGTCCAGCGCCGCGCAGAGATTGTCCATGTAGACGTGCTCTTTTTCCTGCGGGATATGTTCCAGGACATCCAGGCTGTAGATTCCGTCGAAAGGTCCGGGCAGCGGTCCCTCCAGAATGTCGTGCACGGCGGACTTCAGCGGCCAGTGATCGGAATAGCGCTCGCGGACATCGTCGATGAACAGCGGGTCGAAATCGAAGACCGACAGCTCGCCGACCTCCTGCAGCACGATCCGAGACCCGAATGCGTCGCCGCATCCCAGTTCCGCGACGCGCGCACGCCCCGACATCATCTTCGATACGAATTTGTAGCGGGCCAGCGAGAACACCAGCCTGCGCGGGTCATCGTGCCAGACCTGATTGGTCATTAACCCCAGTCGGGTGAAACCGACCTCGTCTCGCACATCCAGACAGTTGTTGTATTGCGTTTCCTTCGTGCCCTCTTCCAAGGCACGCTCTTTCTTCTCCGCTTCCGTAACCGGTTCGGTCGTCCCCGTCCGCTTCGGACCCGGCTGCTGACGCAACACCGATTCCTTCTGGGTCACCTTGAATTCCAACAGCCCGCTGATCGGCTTCCCTGTCAGAAGGTGACTGCCGCGCAGGGCCTTCCGGTTTTCCAGCGCACCGGAAACGACACCGGAAAGTGCGTTGGCGAAACCGCGGAACAACCGGCCGCCGCGCAGCATTTCCTGGGCGCGCAACATCGCCTGGTAGGCCGCCCGGCGACGCTCCCCGCGTGCGGCCTTGTAGGATTGCAGCGTGACGAAGGACCGGAAGAAATGCGTCGAATGTGACGCGACGAAATTGTCGATGTCGAAATTCGAATCGCCCGCCGCCGAGATCCAAAGCAGGATCCGCGCCCCGGGCCGCACCAATTTCGGCAGATATCGGAACAGATTGTCGACCAGATGGGCGTTGCTCGGCTCCAGCAGGATGATGACGCAATCGACCCGCTCGCTGCCGTAAACCCGCGTCTTGCCACGTTCTGCGATGCCTGAGGCACGCCATTGCGGGATTTCCCGATCCTGACGCCCCAGCCACAGCGTGACGGGATTGATGGCATCGGTGATCAGGGCGACCTTCTTATCTTTATCGGCAAGTTCGGTTTCGATCGACGCGATCAGGTCCTTGTAGTCCAGCCACGCATAGTGCCAGTGCGTCACATGTGGGGCGCGCCCGAAGATGTCCCAGTATTTGCGGCGCAAGTAGGACGGCTTACCCTGGTCGCGCCCGTCGCGCTTCATCACCGCCGGCATGCGGTTCTGGCGGATCAGTTCGAACACGAAGTCGTTGATCGCCGAAATCCAAAACTTGTGCCCGCGATACGGGTTCGCCGGCGGCATTTTTTTCACCAGCGCGTCGATATAGGCCTGCGATTCCCGTTCTACTTCGGCGGTGCATTCCGGTATGCCGTCCGCGTGGAACACGACCATCGTATTCGCATTCTTGCGGTGCGGTTCCGTCGACCAGTCGCCAAAGGCATGGGCCAGCACCTCGATACTGCCCGGCCCGCCGCGCAGATACCCCGTCTCATGCGCGAACATCTGATGCTCGACGACCAGATATTCGTCGGAATCCGTTATGTAGGCGACATTGCCCGACGGGCACAGTTCCGGAATGAACGAGAAATCGCAGGAAGACCCGATCTGGAAATCCGTCAGTTCCGGCTTGATGCACAGCATATGCATCAGGAAGAACCGACCTGCGACCGTGCTGTCGTCGATGCGCCAGAACAGTCGGTTGCCGTGCCGGTTATGGGACACCGGCTGGTCGACGAAATTCGCGATCGTGACCGGATGCAGGTGGTTCAGGGCAAAGCGCATCAGATCGCGCGGCGGAATCGTCGCGACATGGGTCTTCGGATCGACCCATTCGCGCAGCGGCCGGTAGACCTCGTCATGGGCGATCTGGAAGTTGCCGGCATAGACCCCGCTGACCCCACGGCGCATGTAGCCGGCCAAGTTCCGCAGCGACCCATCGGCCATGATGTAATCGGACACCATGAAAACGAAATACGTGTCCAGCATCTTGTCGCCCTGCGACCGCATCGCGCGGGTATAGGCCAGGGTCACGGTGGTGGAATAGTTCGTGCCGATAATCAGGTCGTCTATTTCCAGGAAGGATACCGCACAGACCGCCTTCAACTGGCGAAATTCCGGGTGCGCCTCAATCGCCTTGCGGTCCCGCGCGCCGGTCAGAAATACGAATTCCGTCGGAAATTCCTGTGCCAGCCCCGGCAGATTGCCCGGTGCCATCAGGGTCGGAAAGGACAGGGCGAAGAACTGTTCAATGAAATCCTGGCCCCACATGGCCAGCAGAACCTTCACCTGCGTGCCGTCGGCCGTGATCGCGGGCTTATAGTCGTCGGTCGGGCTTGAGAGCAGCTCGACATGGTCCAACCAGGTCGATGAAACGGAACGCGTGTCCATAATGGACCCCCCTAGTTCGTCGCCGACGGGCGAACGATCAATCTTTAAAATATCGACGAACCGACCGGAACATCGGCCCTGCAACCTTATTTTCCGCTGTCCGGTTCGTCACGCGGCAATGTGCCGGAAACCGGCCTTCCCCCACGACGCGATAGAATACCAAGTACATCGAAAGGTTTATACCGCACCGCAACAGCAAAACGAAAGACCGCGAAGGCCAACGAACCGGCACAGCCGCCCATTTTGTCGAAACGCGAAGCCAGACGCGCCCGGGCAATATTGTACCGCCAGCGCCGCTCCATCCGGTCGATCAATGCCCTGGGATAGGCACCGACCGGATCGGCTTCCATGCGACGACGGGCCGCGAGCCATATGGTCTCGGCCCGCGCCGGTTCGCGAAACATGGCCACCCCGGCCCCGCCGGCCAGATCGCGTTTCGTGGCAAGGGGCGCCGCGACGAAACAGGCACCGTGCCGTAAGGCGGCGGTCCAGGCGGCATAGGCATCGCAAAATGGGCCCAGATCGTCGTGAATGCCGATCTCTTGCAGGACATCCGTTCGGTAGACACAGGTATTGCCCGCAAACCAGGAATCCATCCGGAACAGCGCGGCCCGGCAGCTCCGCGAGTCCAAATATCCGGCGCCGTCGACCGGTCTCGGCAAGGCAGGAACCTCCTGCACCCGCCCCGACCGATCGACACCCCGGCTTTCGGCGGAAAAAACCCCCGCGCCGGGATATTCGCCCAACCATTGCAAGGCCGCGGGCAGCAAGTCCGGATCGATCGGATCGTCCCCCGCCCCCATGAAAACGTAGCGGCCCGACACGCGGGTCAGACCTTCCCGCAGCGAAGCCGCAGCACCGATTGCTGTTTCGTGCCGGATAAAGACCGCCTTGCCGCAATCGGCCAAAAGGCGCTTGGCGATTTCCAGGCTACCGTCGCGGGACCCGTCGTCGATGAAGACGATTTCGTGTATAGACTCCTGCGCCGCCAGAAACGACTGCAACGTTTCGGCCAGCACCGCCGCTTCGTCCCGGCAAGGCAGGATGACGGATATCAACCCCGTCTCGGCCCCGCCGGCCGCCGTTTCAGTTTGTTCGGAGTCCATGATCCGGTCCCATGCCCCGCGTCTCGATCCTCATAGTCACCTACAATAACGCATCACAGATTCAGCGTTGCCTGACCGCCGTCGCGGCGCAGGATTTCAGCGATTTCGACGTCGTCGTCATCGACAACGCGTCGACCGACGGCACGCCGGACCGGATCACCCTTCCCGATTCGCGCTTCTCCCTGGTGCGAAACGCGGACAATACCGGATTTGCCGCGGCGAACAATCAAGCGGCGGCGGCGACACACTCCGAATTCATCGCGACGCTGAACCCCGACGCCTACCCCGCCAGGGACTGGCTGCAGTGCCTGATCGACGCCGCCGACGCGCATCCCGCCGCCGCCTTCGGATCGACCCAGATTTCCGATGCCGAACCCGGCCGGTATGACGGGCTGGGCGATACGTTCTGGATTGGCGGTCTGTATTGGCGCGGCGGCTATGGGCAAAGGGTCCAACCGGAATCGCCACCCGCCTTGGCCGAGGTTTTTGCCGCATGCGCCGCGGCCGCGTTCTACCGTCGCGCCGATTTCGAGGCACTGGGCGGTTTCGACGAAGGCTTCTTCTGCTATGGCGAGGATGTCGACCTGTCCTTCCGGCTGCGGATGGCGGGGCGGCCGATCCTGCAAGTCGGCGCGGCAGAAGTACGGCACGAAGGATATGCGTCCTCCGCAAGACACAGCGATTTCGCGGCGTATCATGGCAGCCGCAACCGCGTCTGGGTTTGGCTGAAGAACATGCCCGCCGTTTTGATGATCCCGCTGCTGCCGCTTTTCATCCTGACCCAAACCGCCATGGCGCTGCGCGATCTTGCGATGCTGCGACCAGCGGCGCTGCGCGGGCTCGTTGCGGCAATCGACGGATTGGGGGCGGTCTGGCGGCAGCGGCGTATTGTCCAAGAGCAACGGCGGGCGAGGATTGGAGACCTTCTGCGGGTCATGGCCGTTTCGCCGCACCGCCTGTTGACCCGGGACGCCTTGACGCGTCCAGTCGATCAGAGGGACTCGTAAGCCGCCGTAAAGCCGCGCAGTGAGACGCGGACCGGTATGGGATTCTCAGGACGGGATGCGGCCTTGATCGTGATCAGGGCCTGCGCGCCGCGCTTCATCGCTGCCACCTGCTCCGCCGTCAGCGCCAAATTGGCGATACATCCCGCCGGAGCGCAGAAATCATAGGCGAAACGCAGCGGTTCCCCGCCGTCGACCTGGAACAGCAGCCCCTCCGGCAGGGCCGTCCCCAGTGGCACGACCGCCGTGGCGCCGGCCGGTGCAGGCCCGCCCGGTGCAAGCCGGATCAGGCTGAACTCCACCATCGGTCGACCCTGGTCGTTCGACGCGGTTTGAACCATGTAGCATTCGTCCGGGCGGGCCGCATTGCAGCGTATGTCCCAATCGCCATAGGTTTCGCGCAAAACTTCGGTGGATTGGGCGGGTTGGCTCTGCGCCGTCGCGTTGCCGATGGGCAGCGAGGCCGCAATGGCCAGCGCCAAGGCGGCAATGGCTCGGATAAACATCGGATCACCCGGTTCGGTTCAGTCTGCCGCCAAGTCTAACGGCTGCCGACGGCCCGATAAACCCGTCTCACACGGCAAGAAGAATCAATCAGCCGCGAGGCTGATAGTCTTTTGGCGCGAACCAGATCTTCTGTTCGTGAATCCGGCCCAGCAAGCCGCGCAATTGCTGAATCTCGTTCTGCAATCCGGTCAGATCCGGTTTGCCGCCAACGCCGTCACCGGTCGTGTTCAGAACCTTCCGTGACAGATCCCCCACGCGTTGCGTCAGCGACGCCTCAATCCGGTCGATATCCTGAATGTCCAACTCGAAATGGGTTCGATATTTCGGCATGATGACGGTTCCGGTCTGGCGGTGAGCGCGGGAAAATCCTTCTCCGCATGTTGCAGTGCGAGATATACTGAGACTCGTCGAGGCTTCAATATCTTTTTTCCAAAAGCGACCGTAATTGCCACTCACGCGACCAAGTGGGACAATCGGATTGCGATTGAAGGCCCCGCCCCCGCGGGATAGGTCTTACGGACCTCGTTCGTTCAAATCTGTTGCCGGAACGGGAAAACATGGCGCAACCCACTGCGGTTTTGGGGCGAACAGGCCGACGGATGGCCACGGGGGTTTCTATTTTGAGTAAAGAATGCGCTAAGCTGTCGCCGCGCCCGGCGGGCGACTGAAGAAACTGGATGGGGGGCGGGATCGCGATGGATTTGGCCGATGTGAAGACCCTGGAAATGATCCTGGTCTTCATTCTGATCGGCGGCGCGCTGTATCTCTATGCGACCGAAAAATTGGCGCTGGAGGTCACATCGCTGGCGGTGATCTGCGCATTGATGGTCGTCTTCCATCTGTTGCCGGTGCCCGGCCCGGACGGCGACAATCTGTTGGACGCCCACAAGCTGCTGACCGGATTCGCCAATCCGGCGATGATGACCGTGCTGGCCCTCCTGATCCTGGGCGAAGGTTTGAACCGGACAGGCGCATTGGACAGCGCCGCGACGGTCGTCTACGCGGCGGCAAAAGGAAGGCCGACCGCGGCGATCGGGATGGCACTTTTACTGGTCGGCGCTGTTTCTGCGGTGCTGAACAACATTCCTGTCGTTGTCCTGTTCATCCCCATCATGCAGGCCCTGGCCGTCCGGTCGAACCGCAGCGCGGGCCGCTACATGATGCCACTCAGCTTCGCGGCCATTCTGGGCGGGATGACGACGCTGATCGGATCGTCGACCAACCTTCTGGTGTCCAGTGCGATGATCGAACTGGGCGAGGAAGGATTCAGCTTTTTCAGTTTCACCATCCCAGGACTGGTCGTGGCCGGTGCCGGGATGGTCTATGTCATCCTGATCCTGCCGAAACTGTTGCCCGACCGTGAAGGGGACACCGGCGGCGCCCAGCGCGAGGCCAAACAGTTCAAGGCCCAGATCACCGTCCGACGCGGCAGCGTGCTGGACGGGATGACGCCCTCCGCCGGTTTCTTCCCCGGTCTGCCCGGGATCACCGTCTTGTCGATCGAACGCGGCGAGGAGACATTCACGCCGCCCTATGAGGAAATCCCCCTGCAGCGGGACGATATCCTGATCGTCGCGGCGACCCGCGAACGCCTGCTGCAGTTCCACAAGGACAACCCGAAATCCCTGACGCCGGAGATCATGTCCGGCAGCGGCATGGCGCGGATGATCGATGCCGACGCCCGGTGGCGTACCGGCGCGCAATCCGTCGCCGAGGTGATGGTCACGCCCGGATCGCGCATGGTCGGCCGGACACTGGACACGATCGGCTTCCGCTATCGCCATGACTGCGTCGTCCTGGGCATCGAACGCCGCAGCCGGATGCCGCGTACCCGCCCGACCGAGATCCCGCTGGAATCGGGCGACATCCTGCTGATCCAGGGCCGCCGCGCCGATATCGAAGCCCTGCGCGGCAGCCAAGAGGTCGTGCTGTTGGAATGGTCGGCGGAAGACCTGCCGCAGCCGCATCATGCCAAACGGGCCGGGCTGATCTTCTTCGCGACCGTCGGCGCCGCCGCGACCGGAGTTCTGCCGACCGAGGTCGCGACCCTGACCGGCGCCGCGGCGATGGTGATATCCGGCGCCCTGAGCGCCGAAGAGGCGATCCGCGCCATCGACCACAAGATCATTCTGCTGATCGCCGCCGCCCTGGCCCTGGGCGCATCGATGCAGGCGACCGGCGGGGCCGCCTTCCTGGCCCATGGGTTGGTCGTACTGCTGGGCGAATCCAGTCCGGCCGTCGTGCTGTCCGGGTTCTTCCTTCTGACCGCCGTGCTGGCCAATGTTCTGTCGACAAAGGCGACAGCGGTCCTGTTCACCCCCATCGCGGTCGCCATCGCCCACGATATCGGCGTCCCGGCGGAGGCCTTCGCCGTCGCGGTCGTGTTTGCCGCCAACTGTTCCTTCGGCAGTCCTGTCGGATATCAGACCAACCTTCTGGTCATGGCGCCGGGCGGGTACAAGTTCAAAGACTTCATTCGGGCCGGCACGCCGCTGCTTCTGATCTGTTGGGCCGCGTTCAGTCTATTCGCGCCGTTCTGGTTCGACCTTTAAATCCGGCGGGAGCCCCCTACATCCTTGGATGTTGTGACGGGCATTCCGACCAAATCCGCAATTTATCCGCCCCCTGTGCCGGCCGGCCAGGATGGGTCGCACCGTCGAGTCGGCCTGGAGTTCGAGTTCGCCGCGCTGAGGCCGCGCGACGCCGCTGAACTTGTTCGAGACCGTTTCGGCGGCGAGATCCGGCAGAACAATCCCCACCGCTATACGATCGAAAACGGCGATCCCTCCCCTTTCCGGGTTGAACTGGACGCCCAGTATGTACATCCGAACGACCGGCTTCGGGACATCGACGAGACCCGCCCCTGGCTGACCGACCTGGTCACGTGGATAAAGGAGTTGGATGCCGAAACCAGCCGCATTCTGGGCGATCTGGCCGGCGACCTGATCCCCTGCGAGATCGTGGCCCCGCCGATCGAATGGCCCCGGCTGATGGAGATGGAGACGCTCTATCGGGATCTGGGCCATGCCGGCGCGGCGGGCACCGATGAAGGGTTGCTCTATGCCTTCGGCCTGCATCTCAACATCGAGGTGACCGGCGAGACGGTGGACGACATCTTGCCTACACTACAGGCCTATCTGCTGTTGAGCCCTTGGCTGCGCTCGGACATCCGCGTCGATGGCATGCGGCGGGCCTTTCCCTATATCGATCCGTTCCCATCATCCTATCTGCGCCATATCTGCCGGCCGGGTTATGCGCCGGATATCGACGGGATGATCGCCGACTATCTGTCCTTCAACGACACCCGGAACCGCGAGTTGGACATGCTGCCCCTCTTCGCACATTTGCGGTCGGACCTGGTACGCGCAGCGGTCGACGACCCCAGGGTGAAGCCGCGCCCCGCGTATCATTGGCGGCTGCCCAACACCCTGTTTTCGGAACGGTATGCGGGACCGGCGGCGGAATGGCAGCGCTGGCTGGCGGTCGAGCGCCTGGCCCAGGATCGCGAAGCGCTGACGGAGGCCTGTCGCGAACTCCAGACGCTCTCCACCTTCCCCCTGTCCGGTGACCTGCAACGCCTGTCGGATCGGCTGGGGGCGGAGTACCGGATATGAGCAGACCGTTGATCGGCGTGACGACCAGCCATCTGCGCGGTTGGCGGTCCTGGCAGTTTCAGCGTTTCGCGATCTGGCGCGCCGGCGGCAAGGCCCGGCGCCTGACCGCCCGTCGCGTCGACGACGTAGCGAAAGCCGCGTCGGCACTCGACGGGCTCGTCATCGGCGGGGGTGACGATATTTCGGCATCCTTGTATGGCGGCGCGGTACAGCCCGCGATTCGCATCGACCCGGAGCGCGACCGTCTGGAATACTCGCTGCTGGACGCTCTGGCCGGCTGTCCCGTCCCCGTTCTGGGCGTTTGCCGTGGCGCGCAGATGCTGGCCCTGTGGCGCGGCGGGTCACTGATCGAGGACATCTACACCACCTATCCGGACCTGCCGCGACTGCGAACGGTGCTGCCGCGCAAGCGTGTCGACGTGGAACCGGACACCCGGTTGGCCGCCATCCTGGGCCGCGATCAGGTCTGGGTGAATTCCCTGCATCATCAGGCCGTCGAACAACCCGGCGACGGCATGCGCCTGGCTGCGGCGGATCGGCGCGGCGTGACGCAAGCGATCGAGCATCTCGGCGACCGGTTTCTGCTGGGTGTCCAATGGCATCCGGAATACATGCCCCAGAAAGCGGCTCAGCAACGGCTCTACCGCGCCTTGGTGGCCGCCGCGCGGTGAATCGGTGAATGCGACGCTTTTGCGCGTTTTAGCGACAAAAGGCCGTTGACGTACTGCGTGACCGACCCTAGCTTCCGCACACTTCCTCATCCCATGGAGAGCCCGCCTTGACCGCCAACGTCCCTCGCCCGGATCAACGTCCGGCAAATCCGCTGTTCTCTTCCGGACCCTGCGCGAAGCGGCCTGGCTGGTCGCCTGCCGCGCTGGAGGACGCGCTGCTGGGGCGTTCGCACCGGTCCACGCCGGGCAAGGCGAAGCTGAAGGAAGTCATCGACCGCAGCCGCGCAATCCTGGGCCTGCCCGATGATTACCGGCTGGCCATCGTGCCCGCGTCGGATACCGGCGCGGTGGAAATGGCATTGTGGTCCCTACTCGGCGCGCGCGGCGTCGACATGCTGGCCTGGGAAAGCTTCGGCAAAGGCTGGGTCACCGACGTCGCCAAGCAATTGAAGCTGGAGGATGTCCGGGTGATCGAGGCCGATTACGGCCTGCTGCCGAATCTCGACGCCGTCGATACCGACCGGGACGTGGTCTTCACCTGGAACGGCACGACCAGCGGGGTCCGGGTCCCCGACGCGGATTGGATTGCGGATGATCGCAAGGGGCTGACCATCTGCGACGCGACCTCTGCCGCCTTCGCGATGGATCTGCCCTGGCCGAAGCTGGATGTGGTCACCTGGTCCTGGCAGAAGGTGCTGGGCGGTGAAGGTGCCCATGGCATGCTGGTCCTGTCGCCGCGCGCCGTCGAGCGCCTGGAAAGCCACAGCCCCGCCTGGCCAATGCCGAAGATTTTCCGCCTGACCAAGGGCGGCAAGCTGATCGAAGGCGTCTTCAAGGGCGAGACGATCAACACTCCGTCCATGCTGTGCGTCGAGGACGCGATCGATTCCCTGAAATGGGCCGAGGATATCGGCGGCCTGCGCGGCCTGATCGACCGGTCGCAACAGAATCTGGAAATCGTCGAGGACTGGGTCGCGCGCACCAATTGGATCGAATTCCTGCCGAACGATCCGGCCTCGCGCTCCAGCACCTCGATCTGCCTGATGCTGTCGGACAAATGCCCGCTGGAAGGCGACAGGCGGGAAACCGCGCCGAAGCGCATGGCCGGACTGCTGGAGAAGGAAGGAATCGCCCTGGATATCAACGGTTATCGCGATGCCCCCCCGGGCCTGCGCATCTGGGGCGGGGCGACAGTGGAACCGTCGAATATGGCGGCGCTGATGCCGTGGCTCGACTGGGCCTATGCCCAAATCCTGGCGGAGTAAGCTGATGCCGAAAGTACTGATTTCCGACAAGCTGAGCGACCGCGCCGTCGCCGTGTTCCGGGACCGGGGAATCGACGTCGATTTCGAACCCGGCCTATCGGCGGAGGATCTGCTGGCCCGCATCGCCGATTATGACGGTCTCGCCATCCGATCCGCAACGAAGGTGACTGACGCGGTCCTGGCCGCCGGGAACGGGCGGCTGAAAGTCGTCGGCCGCGCCGGGATTGGCGTCGATAATGTCGATCTGGCCGCCGCGACCAAGAACGGCGTCGTCGTCATGAACACGCCCTTCGGCAACTCGATCACGACCGCCGAACACGCCGTCGCAATGATGATGGCGCTGGCCCGCCAGATTCCCGCCGCCGATGCCTCCACCCGCGCCGGCAAGTGGGAAAAATCGAAGTTCATGGGCGTCGAACTGTTCGGAAAGACGCTGGGCCTGGTCGGGTCCGGCAATATCGGCAGCATCGTCGCCGACCGCGCCCAGGGCTTGAAAATGAAGGTCGTCGCCTACGATCCCTTCCTGTCGCCGGAACGCGCGCGGGAATTGGGGGTCGAGAAGGTCGGTATCGACGACCTGCTGGCCCGCGCCGATTTCATCACCATTCACACACCGTTGACCGACAGCACCCGCAATCTGCTCGACGCGAAGGCGCTGGCGAAGTGCAAGCCGGGCGTCCGCATCGTGAACTGCGCCCGCGGCGGTATCATCGACGAGGCCGCACTGAAGGACGCGCTGGAAAGCGGCCAAGTTGCCGGCGCGGCGCTGGACGTCTTCGCGGAAGAACCGGCCCGGGACAACCCGCTGTTCGGGATTCCCAATGTCGTCGCCACCCCGCATCTGGGCGCGGCGACCGAAGAGGCGCAGGAAAATGTCGCCCTGCAAGTCGCGGAGCAGATGTCCGATTACCTGCTGACCGGCGCTGTCAGCAACGCACTGAACATGCCGTCGATTTCGGCCGAGGACGCGCCCCGGCTGCAGCCCTACATGGCGCTGGCGTGCCAGTTAGGATCCTTCGCGGGTCAGGTAACAGAGACGGCCATCAAGGCGGTGACGCTGGAATTCGAAGGGCATGTCGCGAAGCTGAACGTCAAACCGCTGGTCCAGGCGGCCCTGGCCGAAGTCATGAAACCGTTCTCCGACGCCGTGAACATGGTCAACGCCCCCGTCTTCGCGCGCGAGCGCGGGGTCGACGTGTCGGAAGTGGTGCATGACCGCCCTGGCGACTATCAGACACTCATCAAGCTGACGGTGAAGACCGAACGATTCGAGCGGTCCCTGTCCGGTACGCTGTTCGGCGGCGCCCTGCCCCGGATCGTCGACATCAAGGGCATCGCCATCGAAGCCGAACTGACGCCACATATGCTCTACATCACCAACCACGACAAGCCGGGCCTGATCGGCGGTTTGGGGACCGTTCTGGGCAATGCGGGCGTCAATATCGCGACCTTCCATCTGGGCCGCGCCCAGGCCGGCGGCGACGCCATCGCCCTGATCTCAGTCGATGAGGAGATTTCACCGGACCTGCTGGCGCAGATTCAGGCCCTGCCGCAGATCAAACAGGTCAAGACCCTTCGGTTCTGACCGATCCGCCGGTTGTCGCCCTAACCGCATCACAGCGGCACCGGGAATTTCGCGGGTGCGGCAGCACGGCCGCGCCCGCATTTCCGTCCTGTTTTCAGCTTGGTAAGACCAATTTTACCATTTTGTCTTATTTTGGCTTTCGCACCTGCAACATAAGCCGGTAAGCTTGGCGAAACGCTGAAACTCCAAGGATGGTTGATGCTCTATTCCATGTATGACGCGCGATCGCGCGCGCTGGCGCCGGTCCGCCTGATGGCGGAGGCGACGCGTCTGACCTTCGTGAACCCGTTCCATCCGTTGAGCTGGACTCCGCTGGGGCGGATGATGGCTGCCGGGTCCGGCGTCATCGAGAGCCTGCTGGCGGAACGCGGAAAGCCGGAATGGGGGATCGACGAAGTATCGGTGGACGGCACGTCCTATCCGGTTGAGATCGAACCGGTCCTGTCGCAGCCCTTCGGCGATCTTGTCCGGTTCAAGAAGGCCGGGTTCTCACGCCCGCAGTCGCGCATTCTACTGGTCGCGCCGATGTCCGGGCACTTCGCCACCCTGCTGCGCGACACGGTCCGTGCGCTGCTGATCGAAAACGAAGTGTGGATCACCGACTGGCGCGACGCTGCCCAGGTGCCGAAATCGGAAGGCCGTTTCGGGGTCGACGCGTATATGCAGTATCTGATGGACTTCCTGGCCCATCTGCATGCCGAAGACCCGCGTCCGGTCCATATCATGGCGGTTTGCCAACCGGCTCCCCTGGTGCTGGCGACGGTCGCCCTGCTGGCGGAGGAAAAGGCGCCGCATTGTCCGGCCAGCATGGTTCTGATGGGCGGGCCGGTCGATACCCGGGCCGCGTCGACCGTCGTGACCCAGGTTGCCGAGAACCGCAGCATCCCCTGGTTCGAACGGCACGTCATTCATCGCGTCCCGGCGCGTTTCCCCGGCGCGAACCGCAAGGTCTATCCGGGGTTCCTGCAATTGCGGGCCTTCTGGTCGATGAACCCGGCGCGCCATGCCGGGGCCCATTGGTCGATGTACAAACATCTGGTCCGGGGCGACGGGGAATCGGCCGAACGCACCCAGACCTTCTATGACGAATACATGGCCGTCGCCGACGTCGCCGCCGATTTCTTCCTGGAAACGGTCGATCATGTCTTCCGCCGTCATTCCCTGCCCAAGGGCGAGATGATGTGGAAGGGCCGATTGGTCCGGCCGGAAACCATCCGCGATGTCGGCCTGATGACGGTCGAGGGCGAATTGGACGACATCTCCGCCCCCGCCCAGACCGAGGCCGCACACGATATCTGCCCGAACATTCCGGAAGCCCTGCGCGAGCACCTGTTGCAGGAAAATGTCGGCCATTACGGCATCTTCAACGGCCGCCGCTGGCGTGAGCAGATCTGTCCGCAGATCGGCGCCTTCGTCCGCCGCATGGAAGCAGGTGACGTCAAACAAGACGCGGCATAAAGTGGCGGGCATGGCCCGTCCTCTTCCGATCTTCGCCCTGATTTTCCTTCTGTCCGGCACAGCCGCCGCGCAGGAAATGCTGCCCGATGGCGGCGTCGCCGAAGGCATGGGGCTGAAGGCCTGGTACGCGGCGCCCACCGAGCGGTACCCGCATGGCATTCTCGGCGACGCGATAGAGGCGGGTAGCCTGATCGTCGAACGCGACGGCGACACTCTGCGTTACGATCTGCCTGAAGACAGCGTCTTCGAGGACCTGACCCCACGGATCGTCGATGCCGACGGCGATGGCGAACCGGAAATCCTGACTATACGGTCCTATCTGGACGGTGGTGCGACGATCGCCCTGTTCGGCATTCGCGCCGGGGCGATCACGCTGCTGGCGGAGGCCGCGCCGATAGGGACCGCCAATCGATGGCTCAACCCGGCCGGCGTGGCGGATTTCGACGGGGATGGCGACCCGGAAATCGCGGTGATCCGCACGCCGCATATCGGCGGAATTCTGATCCTCTACACTTGGGACCGTTCGTCCGGGCGCCTAGTCGAGGAAAGTCGCAAGAATGGGTACTCGACGCATGCCATCGGCTCACGGGCCCTGGGGCTGTCCCTGGTGATCGATTGGGACGGCGACGGCGTCACCGATCTGATGGTGCCGCGTCAGGACCGCAAGGAACTGGTGGCCCTATCCATGGCGGGCGGGCAGTTCCAGGAGATCGGCATATTCAAACTGCGGCGCGAGATCATCGGCGACCTGGAACTGCTTGGAAACTTCGTGAAAATTCCACTGAAGGGCGGGCTTAATCGCACCCTCGCCCGGCCCTATCCGAAGAAGAAATGATCAGGGCCGCCAGCGACGCAGCAGAAGCGAGCTGGTGACGACACTGACCGAACTCATCGCCATGGCCGCCCCGGCGATGGCGGGACTGAGATATCCGAACGCGGCCAGCGGCAGGCCGATCACATTGTAAATGAAGGCCCAGAACAGGTTCTGGCGGATTTTCCAGACCGTCCGGCGACAGATTTCGAGGGTACCCGGAACAAGATCGAGATCGGGCCGCATCAGGGTCACCGGGGCCGCATCCAGTGCGATTTCGGCACCGGTCCCCATCGCGATTCCCAGATCGGCCTGGACCAGGGCGGGCGCGTCATTGATCCCGTCGCCGACCATCGCAACGCGCCGACCGTCTTGTTGGTAAGCCCGCACGGTCTTGGCCTTCCGGTCCGGTTTCACCTGTGCCGCGACATCGTCGATGCCGAGCAACCGGGCGACATGGTTGGCCGCGGCCGCACTGTCGCCTGAAATCATCCCGAGCCGAAGCCCACGGTCCTTCAGGCGGGAGATCACCGTCCGAGCCCCGTCGCGCGGCGTATCGGACAGGCCGAACAGGGCGCGAAGTTTCCCGTCCTCTGCCAGAAGAACAACCGTGCTGCCGCCTTCTTCCAATTCCTGGATGCGGCTTTCATCCGCCGCCGAAACGGCGACACTCAGCCGTTTCATCAAAGCCCGGTTGCCGAGGCCGAGGGATCGTCCGTCGACGGTCCCGGTAATGCCTTCACCGGAATGGTTCCGGAATGATTGCGGCGACGGCAAGGCATCCTGGTTGCCGGCAAAAGCCTTACGAAACGCGCTTGCCAGGGGATGGTCGCTGCCCCGCTGAAGGATTACGGCATGACGCAGCGCCTCTTCATCGTCCCCGCCGGACACCAGCGCCGGTTTGCCCCGGGTGAGCGTTCCGGTCTTGTCGAACAGGACGGTGTCGATGCCCATGGCCCGTTCCATCGCATCGACGTCCTTGATCAGAATGCCGGCCCGTGCGGCGGCGCCCGTCCCGGCGACAATCGCCGTCGGCGATGCAAGGCCCAAGGCACAGGGACAGGCAATGACCAGGACGGATACCGCTGCGATGATCGCCTGTTCCAGTTCCTGACCGGCGATCAGCCATCCCGCGAAGGTGACAACGGCGATGACAAGAACGACGGGCACGAAGACCGCACTGACCCGATCGACCAGTTTCTGAACCGGCGCCTTGCCACTCTGTGCCCTTTCAACCAGTCGCGTAATCTTGGACAGGGTCGTATCCTTGCCGACGGCAGTCGCTTCAATTCGCAAAAGCCCATCGCCGTTAACCGCCCCACCGATTACCGGATCGCCTTTGCCCTTGGGGACCGGAACGCTCTCGCCCGTCACCAGGGATTCATCGACATCGGAATCTCCGCCGACGACTCGCCCGTCCACCGGAATGCGTTCGCCTGCCTTCACGATCAGGATATGTCCGACCGCCACGTCATCGATGGACACGGTTTCTTCACCGCCGGATTCGGTTTCGCGCCGAACGGTATCGGGGCGCAGCGCCATCAGCCCGCGGATCGCCTCACTGGCGCCCGCCTTGGCACGCGCTTCCAGCTGCTTGCCGAACAGAACAAGCGTCACAATGACGACGGCCGCCTCGAAATAGAGATGCCCTTCGGCGTGGCTCCCCAGCACCAGCACCATCCACAGCGAATAAAGATAGGCCGTGCCCGTTCCAATGGAGACCAGCAGGTCCATGGTGCCGCTGCGCGACCGGATCGCGTGAAGGGCGCCCTTATGGAATCGGAAGCCGGCGCCGAACACGACCGGCGCCGCCAATAGCGGTTCCAGCCAATAGGGCATCATCCAATGGAGCCCCAGCACCATGAAGATCATCTGTAAAAGGAACGGTATCGCCAACACCGCCGACAGGCCGAGCCACAGCCACGTCTTTCGGGTCTCCGCGCGCACGGCCGCCGCCCGTTCATCGGGGTCGATATCCTCCCGCCGCCATGCCGCATATCCCGCCCGGCCAACGGCCGCGATCAAATCTTCCTTGGACGCGTCGCCTTCCACATGAGCCCGTTCCAACGCCAAATTTACTGTTGCCTGCTCAACGCCGCGTACGGAAGAAAGCGCCCTTTCGACCGTTTTTGCGCAGCCGGCGCAGGTCATGCCGTCGATGTCGAACTCTTGGATAGCCATCTTGCCACCTTCCTTTCGACCCCCAACATGGAGATTCCAGTCACTGGAAGGTCAAGGGGTGTATTGACCTTCCAGTAGATGGAAGGTGCAAAAAAAGCTATTGAGCCCATCGGAGTGCAGAAAATGAACATATCGGACGCCGCAAAACGAACCGGGTTACCGGCGAAAACGATCCGCTATTACGAGCAGATCGACCTTATTTCCCCAACCCGGGGCGAGAACGGATATCGCGATTTCAGCTTTGAGGACGTTCAGCTTCTCCATTTCGTTCGGCGCGCCCGGGATCTGGGGTTTTCCGTCGAGGATTGCCGAACCTTGCTCGGTCTCTATACCGATGCGAACAGAGCCAGCGCCGAAGTGAAGTCGATTGCCCAGAATCATCTGTCCGAGATCGATGCGAAGATTGAGCAGTTGAATGCCATGCGCGAGACATTGTCCCATCTGGTGCATTGCTGCGACGGGGATTCCCGGCCGACCTGCCCGATACTTCAAAATCTGGCCGGAGACAGCCGATGATCCTTCGGACATTTGCCTATGCCGCTGTTCTTTCCCTGTCGTCCGTGGCAACCGCAGCCGCCGAAACGCTCTTCATTCCGGACGATCCGCAATTCACCGGCATCGGAAAGGTGATCTATCAGTCCCAATGCGCCGCCTGCCACGGGGTCGATCTGCAAGGCGAACCGGATTGGCGCCAGAGGAAACCCGACGGCAAGATGCCGGCCCCGCCACATGACGAAACCGGCCATACCTGGCACCACAGCGAGCGGCAGCTTTTTGAGATCACGAAGTTCGGACTGCAAAAATTTGCCGGCCCGAACTATCGCACGGACATGCCCGCATATGAATCGACACTGACGGATTCCGAGATCCTGGCCGTCCTGTCCTACATCAAGAGCACCTGGCCCGAAGACATCCGCACGCGCCACGACATGATGAGCAGACAATAGACCGGCCTCTTCTGTCATGGATAGTTTGCTTGCCAGGGCCGGGGGAAAAATCTGACACTGACGCCCCTCAAGCGCCGCCGGAAAGTTTACCCTCGACGCAAATGAAATCCCGCTTTCAACCCGCAAAGCGGTTCGGCATCTAGCGCTGGTCCAGCCATTAAACTGGGAGAAAACCGATGAAAGCCTCCGACCTTTTCGTCCAATGTCTAGAAGCAGAAGGGGTCGAGCGGATTTTCGGCGTTCCCGGCGAAGAGAATGCCGATCTTATGATCTCGCTGATGAACTCCAGCATCGATTTCGTTCTGTGCCGCCACGAACAGGCCGCCGCCTTCGCCGCCGATGCCTATGGCCGGCTGACCGGTAAGGCCGGCGTCTGCCTGTCGACCCTGGGTCCGGGCGCGACCAACCTGGTCACGGGTCTGGCCGACGCCAACATGGATCGCGCGCCGGTCGTCGCCATCATCGGCCAGGGATCAATCAGCCGACTGCATAAGGAAAGCCACCAGAACATGGATTCGGTGGCAATGATGCGGCCGATCTCGAAATGGGCGCAATCCATCGTCTCGGCCAAGAACATCACCGAGGTCGTGCGCAAGGCGTTCAAGGTCGCCGAACAGGAAAAACCGGGCGTCACCGTCATCGAACTGCCCGAGGACATCGCCAAGCAAGACATCGACGACAAGCCGATACGCATCAACAAGGTGCGCCGTCCGGCCGCGGACCATAAGGCCATCGCCGAGGCCGCCCGCCTGATCGGTCAGGCGAAGAAGCCGATCATTCTGGCCGGCAACGGCGCGATCCGGAAACGCGCCGCGAAACAGCTTTACCGCCTGGCGACGAAAACCGGGATCGGCGTGGTGAACACCTTCATGGGCAAGGGCGCGGTTCCTATGGACGATCCGCATTGCCTGTTCACCATGGGCCTGGGATCCGGCGACTATAACAACCTGGCCTTCGACGACGCGGATCTGGTGATTTCCTGCGGCTATGACCTCGTCGAATACGGCCCGGCCGCCTGGAACCGCACGAACAAGGACGACAAGACGATCATCCATATCGATTTCTGGCCGGCGGAGGTCGACCGGGATTATCAGCCGACCGTTGAGGTCGTTTCCGACCTGGCCGACGCGCTGTGGCAGTTGAACGAGGCGGTCAACGACATGTATGAGGACCGCCTGCCCCTGTTCGACATCCAGGATCGGGCGAAGCTGCGCGGCATCATGTCGGATGAGTTCTCGGCCGAAAAGGACGACACCGCCGTCCCGGTGAAGCCGCAGAAAATCCTGTGGGACGTGCGGCAGTTCATGGGACCGGAAGACATTCTGCTGTCCGATGTCGGGGCGCATAAGATGTGGATCGCCCGCCATTACCAGTGCCAGGAACCGAATACCTGCCTGATTTCCAACGGGTTCTGCACGATGGGCTTTGCCATGCCGGGATCCATCGGCGCGAAGATGGCCTATCCGGACAAGAAGGTTCTGTCGATTTCCGGCGACGCCGGTTTCATGATGAATGTGCAGGAACTGGAGACCGCCGTCCGGCGCAAGCTGAACATCGTCGCCATGGTCTGGTGCGACGGCGAATACGGCCTGATCAAATGGAAGCAGCAGAACGGCTTCCAGGGCCGGCATTCCGATTTGTCCTTCAACAATCCGGATTTCGTCCAACTGGCGAACAGCTTCGGGATGTGGGGGCGCGAGATCACGGCGACGGATCAGATTATTCCGACCCTGGAGGAAGCCTTCCAGCAGGACGGCCCGGCGCTGATCGCGGTGCCGGTCGACTACTCCGAAAACATGCGCCTGTCCGAACGGCTGGGGAATGTCAGCGTGGCCCTGTGATCGACGGGGCGTTGCCGGGACGGATAGCGGCGCATAAGGTCCGCCGCGATCTCACCCGATTGGAGGCGACATGCTGAAGACGATGCGCATAGCTGCCATTATAGCGGCAATCGGACTGGCCGTGGTGGCGCCCTCGTTTGCCCAGGATTCCGCGGCCGGCGACACCGCGTTGATCGCGCAATGGCAATCGCTGACCCCCGGCGATCAGTCGACCTTGCCCCAGGCGCTGCGCGCGGGCGACGCGGTACTGATGACTGCCGAGGGATCGGCGAATGACGCATTCTGGACTGTGCTGACGGACCGTGGATGGATGCGACGCGTCGACCCGCCGGAAGGATTGCCGTCGGAAACCAGGACGTATGTCATCACCGAGGCCGGTCGCCGACCGCTGGCACGGTTTCTGGCCGCGAACCCCGCCGCCAGCACGTCGCCCGAAACAGCATTCTACGAGGATCTCTGCGGGGCGATGTTCCAACCCGGCGACAAGGTCTATAGCCGACCGGAGGAGGAAATGCCCTGGGTCGCGATGTTTGCCCTGGGCTATTACGCCGCCGCGACGCCGGATGGGTTGAGCGTCAACGAGATCGCGACCCGCAAGGACGTTATCCCGGGCCTGCGTCAGCGCTGCCTGGATCGGCCGGACGAAACCTTCCTAACGGCGTTGTCGGAATCCATCCCGGCACCCCTGGCCGGTCACACCCCGGCCGGAGAAACAGGTGTCCCCTTCGGCGGCGCCTGCGGTGACGTGTTCGGCCCGCCCCCTGAATCGTTCAAGGGCAATCCGAACCAGTTCACCATGCTGGTCCATTTCGCGCTGGGCTACTACACCGCCAAGGGCCGCGCATGGGATATCAGCCCGGCTGACCTCGACGACCGCCGTGACCTCATGCCGATGATCTATGACAATTGCATGCGCGATCTGCAGAAGTCGCTGACCGACGCCCTGGACGAAACGGTACCGGGCGCGGGATAGGCCCGCCCTGTTCAGGACAGGCAGGTCGACGCCGAGATCACAGCGCGGCCGTCGGTCCCGAACCGGGCGACGGTCGGCGGCACATCGTCGCCCGCCAGATCGAACTTCAGCGCCGCCGTCGCTCCCAGAATCTCGCCGCCTTCGATGGTCGTTGGGCCGGACCGACCGCTGTCGTCCAGATCAATGGTGAAACCGACCGACTCCGCCGGCCCGAGATGCGTTAGCGACAGGGTCACGATCGTCCCGCCATCCGACACATTGGTGACAGAGCGGACCCGGTCGCCGCCGGTATAGATCCGAAATGGCTGGTATTCGGACACACCCGCGCCGCTGGCCGTCGTATCGAAATAGAGGCCGCCCGCCGAGGTCGAAAGATCGATTGTCACCGATACCGGCCCCAACTCGCAGAGATCCTTGTTTCGGATCGTCATGTAATCGTTGGGCGATCCTTCCTCGAACACAATCTCTACATTCGCATGAACCGATATCGGTATTGCGAACATCGTCACCGCCAAGGTCAGAAAAAATCCGCGCATGTCACCCGCCTGGCCTGCCGATCACATTTTATTCAGCGTAACGCATATTTACTCGAATTTAATCGGAATCGCCCCAATATAATATTCATCAGCGGCGTCCCGGAATACGTATTGGATGCCCACAGGTGGTCTGGCCCCGCCTGCCCGTCAGTTATCGGGCGGTCGACGGGACCCCAAAAGAGGAAGTGCACCAGCAGGGAGCGTAGGCGAAACAGCGCAGAATGCGCAGTGGCATTGGGTCGGCAGGCCCCGTTCGGAGCCAGTACCGGTCCGGAAAGGAGAACGCCATGAAACGCTCGCAAGCTAGGTCCACGGATCGCTATTTCTCGCAGTACATTTCTCGGCAAGGTGCCGCAGGGTTGGACTCCGTCCACCGCACCGCAAGCCGCACAGTCGGTCTGCTGGCAGTCGCGACGGCGGCGATCATCGCCCTGACCTGGCCCTTGGATAGCGCGAAAGCTCAATGGGCTGCGTGCGCCGAGCGCGCCGCCGTGGTGGAACGCCTTAAAGTCGGCTATCAGGAATCCGAAGCGGGCTACGGCGTGACCGGCAGCGGCCTGGTCGCCGAATTGTTCGTGTCGGAGACCGGCTCCTGGACAATCGTCATCACCCGTCCGGACGGGGTGAGCTGCCTCGTCGCCGCCGGCCAATCCTGGGAAACGCAGCCGGTTGCCCCGCGAACGGTGACAAAGGGGCCGGCATCTTAACGGTGACCGTCCGGCACACCCTATAACCGCCTGTCCATGAGGCTATAGGTTTCGCCGTCGTCGTAATCGAAGGTCTCGACAGAGCGCCAGCCGCAACGCGCATAGAACGGCGCTTTGTCGATTGTATAAAGAGAGACCGCCGCGAATCCGCGATCCCGCGCCGCGGCTTCCACCGCCTGAACAAGAAGGCGGCCGATCCCCTGCCCGCGCGCCGCCTCGACGACATAGATCGCCGCCAGCCAGGGCGCGCGCTCGTAATCCCGCTCCATCAGCTCACGCGGCACCAGCATCGCGCCCCCGACCAGATTGGCCTCCCGCAGCGCGCCCAGCACCGCCCAGGGACCGCGATCGACACAGTGATCGGCGACTTGCTGTTCCGATTCCGAATAATTGTCCTCCGCCGGATCGAAGAAGGCCTCATAACGCCACCGCGCATAGCGGTACATCCAATCCGTCCCGGATTCGATTGATCGGATCTCGGTCATCCCTCCCCCTTTCTCGGCCAATCTCGACGTTCGAGCGAAATCGCCATTTGCAATTGCGACTGATTATCATTATCGAAACACGCCATTCACATCGGGGCCAAGTCATGCATGCCATTTTCGCGGTCATGTTGATCGTCGTTTGCAAACCGGATCTCCTCCATTGCGGACCGGTTACCCATTGGAACTACGGCTGGCAGTCCGTTGAGAGCTGCAACAGCGAACGCGGCAGAATTCAGACGATCGCCCGCCGCCGCGCGCCGGAAACATCGGTCATCATGACCAAGTGCAAACTGTTCCTGAACGAAGCGCCGCGCCCGCCCTTCCCAACCTATCTGGATCAACCTAAAACCGGGAAATATTTCTGACGCCGGCATGCGGTAGACAGGTGTCCGGCCCGCCATTAGGGTTGCGCCCGGCGGATCGCGGTCGTTTCGGATGGCAAAGGATAGGTTCGATGCGTGTGGTTGCTTTGACCGGCCTATTGCTTGTTCTCACCGGCTGTGCCGATTGGAACTGGCGCGAATCCGGACGCGCCCTCCTGAAACAGCTTTGCTTCGCCGAATCCTCCGTCAGTTGCGACGAAGAACGCGCGGCGCAAAGACGGTACTGAGATCGCCGGATTCGTGGCTGAATTCATCGTCGTATACGGTGGCCTTTTCCTTTTGTCCTTCCTGGCCGCGACCATCTTCCCGGCCCAGTCCGAGATCGGGTTGGCGGCCCTGATCCTGTCCCAGGATTACAGTCTGGCCCTGCTGATCGTCGTAGCCAGTGCCGGCAACACATTGGGCAGCGTCGTGAATTGGGCGCTGGGCCGCGGTGTCGAACGGTTTCGCGACAAGCGCTGGTTTCCCGTCAAACCGGATCAACTAAACCGGGCCATCGCCTGGTACCGGAAATACGGCCGATGGAGCCTGTTGATGAGTTGGGCGCCCTTCATCGGCGATCCGCTGACCGTCGTCGCGGGAATCCTGCGGGAACCGATCCTCAGCTTCGTCCTGCTGGTCGCCATCGCTAAGACGGTCCGTTACATCGTCGTCGCCGCCTTGACCCTGCAGTGGCTGTGATCCCTTTCCACCGGAGTTAAAGATTCTTCGCAGACAGGGGTTGACGTAGAGCCTGATATTGCAAATCATTCGCATTCTCAGAACATCTTGTGAGGATGTCATGTGCGAGAAATGTGAACCGGCCGCCATTGGCGCCGGCCTGGAACGGCGGCGGCGCCTTTGGGAAATCGATTCGAACTGGCATTGCTCAATCGTGGGCACCTGCCTGACCTTGGGCGATCTGCGCCGCGTCGCGCGTAAGCTCGGCTACAAGCCCCCCGTCGATCCCTATTACGATGTCGACAGCTACCTGCACGGCTATTTCGTGAAGCTGTGCGGCAAGCCCACCATCGCCGCGAAAATGCTGGAGAAGGTGCTGAACCGCCGTCACGCGGGCGCCATCCGCAAACTGCAGAAGGTGAAGACGGTCGCCGATCTTTGCGACGCCTGGACAGCGGCCTTCAGCATCGGCGACGTGCCCGGCCCCTACTGGGCGATGCTCAGCCATCCGCTGATCGACCTGCGCCTGGGCAGCAAGATCTATAACGACGTCCACATGCTGTCGCATCTGGTCGGCGCATCGAACCGCGCCGATCTGGCCAATCTGCGCCGCCTGGAAAGCGACCTGGCCAGTGCCCAGGAACTGGCGGAGCAGACGCGGGCACGGTCCGCCGCCAAGATACGGGAAAAGGACGCGCGAATCGAAGAGCTGGAAGCACAGGTCGCCAGCCTGTCCGGCCGCCTGGAATCCGCCCGCAAGGAAAGCAAGAAAGCGCCGCCCTGTGCCATCGACCGCGATCAATCCGGCGCGGTCGTCGCCCATTTGGAGGCGCAACTCGCCCGAATGACCGAGCAAAACGAAATCCTGCAACGCGACAATGCGGCCTTTCATACGCTGGTCCCGTCCCTGCGCGACGAAATCCAGGCGCTGGAGCGGGCATTGGGCGATCCGGACGAGGCTGAGCCGGGTGAAGCAGGCTGCGACAATTTCCGGTGCGACCTGAAAGACCGCTGCCTTCTCTATGTCGGGGGAAGGACCCGCCATGTCGGGCAGATGCGGAATCTGGTCTCCGACTGGAACGGCATCCTCCTGCATCACGACGGCGGGTTGGAACAGTCGCTCGAAGAACTGTCCGGCGCGATCCTGAAGGCGGATGCGGTCTTCTTTCCGACCGATTGCGTCAGTCACAAGGCGATGTACCGCCTGAAATCCGTCTGCCAGCAGACAAAGAAGCCTTTCGTCCCGCTGCGCACCTCCAGCCTGTCCTGTTTCCTGGCCGGATTGGAAAAAACCCTGAAGGACGGCGGCACTGCAACGTCCGCCCAAGAAACCCCGCCGGAAGAGACGAGGAACTACCTGTGAGCCACCTTGCCGACGAAGCCTATCTGAAAGAAAGTTTCCGCGCCCTGACCCATCCGGAGCAATTGGCCCTGTGGGCGATCCGCATGTGGGTGCGCGCCTACCGCACTGAGGACCGGGAAGCCGCGGAAGCCATCCGGCACGGTTTGATCCTCTCGGATGTGCCCGACGGGACGGATGCGGCGCTGGACCGGTTCATGACGGTCCTCGCCGTCTCGACCCAGGTCTCCATCGACATCCGTTGCCCGAATTGCAAGAGCGTCAGCCCTGACGAGCACCGCCTGATGGGGGCCCTGGCGGCGATGCAGCAGACCGGCCGGCACGATCCGGCCATCCTACCCATGGCGCCGGACCGGTATCTGTCGGTCTGGCTGCCCCCCGCCGCGATCCGATTGTCCCGCGCGCCTCTACAGGCCCTGGCCCATGCTTTCGATGAGGCCGAACTGCGTCTGCGTCCGCGAAGCTGGGTCTTGCAATCGGCCGCTGTCGGCGAGGCCATCGAGGGGCGGAGCGCGACGGTCCACACGATCCATTGAATGGCAGAGGGGGCCGGGTCTTTGAGACCCGCCCCCTTACCCATCAGGACAGGGCCCGCTTCAGCGCCGGAAGGCGGCGCAGAACCAGAACGTCCAACGCGATGATGGACAGAAGCGCGATTCCGGCCATCGGGAAGGCCAGCGACACCGCCAATCCGACCAGTACCGCCCCCTGCCACAGCGGCATGTCGCGCGGCATGGGCGGCGCGGCGAGGCGCAAGGCGCGGGCGGGCCGGCGCTTCCACCACATGACGATCCCGCTGACGCACAGGAACACCACCGACAGGCAGAACACGGTGTTCAATGCGACATTCCAGGCCCCCAGATCGCCCTCGTGGAAGGCAATCCCGACAGCCATGCTCTGGCCGTAGATCGAGTAATCGGCAAAGCCGACATCGGCCAGAACCTTGCCGGTATACCGGTCGATATGCATCGTCCGGTCCGAGGTCGGATCCTCGCTGTCATTGCTCATCGAATCCCGCGACAGGGTCCAGACGCCTTGATCGCCGCGCGGGAAGGCAAGTTGGAAGCGGCCGTCGAACCCGGTCTGGCGCGCAAAGGCGACGATACTGTCCAGCGACACCGCCTGCCCTTCCGGAATGCCCGGGGCTCCGGCATCCGACCCGGAAACCGGCATCGGCGTCTGTTCCAGCGCCCAGGGGACTTCCTTGCGGCCGGCATGGTTCATCGACGCATGGGTGTCGTCAGACAACGGAACATTGTCCCATTTCTCCGCCGGGAAGGTACTCCAGGCCTGAACCATTTTCTCGCCCCAGATCCCCGCCCAGGACAGACCGGAAATCAGGAAGACGACCAGGATTAAAGAGATCCAGACGCCGATGACGGAATGCAGGTTTTTCCAAAGCGCCCGGCCCCGGGCCGAAAAACTTGGCACGAATGCGCTCAGCGTCCCGCCATTGCGCGGCCACCACAGGTAAAGACCGGTCGCGATCATGACGAGGGCCAGGGACGCGGCCGCTTCGATCGCGCGGTCGCCGATTGTGCCGAACAGCAACGTGCCGTGAATGTCGTCGGCCAGATCATAGAGGCCGCTGCGGCGCGGGAAACTGTCCAGCACCGTCGCGGTATAGGGATCGACGGCGACCATGATCGCATCCTCGCCCCGGTCGACCCGGAAGATCGCGGCCAGGTCGTCGGCACGGGGGGCGATGTACTGACGCAGATCGCCGTCGACGGCCGCCCGCGCGGCCTCCGCCTGCTGCGACACCGGCAGCGGCGTTCCGGCGGCGCTGGGGACTTCGACCCATTCGCCGTCGCGGCCCTGCAGGACGCTGGTCCACAGCATGATCATGCCGGTCGTGGCGAGTACCAGCAGAAAGGGGATGACATAAAGCCCGGCATAGAAGTGCCAGCGCCAGGCGGCGCCATAGAATTTCACATTTGCGGAAGCACGCGCTTCCAGACCGGCATCGCCGGTTTGGTCGATGGAAACCATGATTTCTTTCCTCTGAATGAAGACTGTGGATGCGGTTCAGTCAGAGGGAAAGCGGCGGCCCCCGCGCCTCGGGCGTTTCGCACAGGGACCGGGGCACGGCATCTGTATCCCCGATGGGAAAGCACAATGCCGCCACCGGCCGCGATTCGATGAATGCGATATCGTTCTGTTGCGGGACGGACAGCGACTTGCCGGCCGCGCAAAGCGGGCAGACCGGCTGAAATCCCTGGCCATCTTCGTTGGCATCGCCCGGCTGTTCCGCCGGGGCCTCTGCCGTCATTTCAGCCGATACGGTGATCTGCGCGAAACCGGTTCCGGTACAGATCCAGATCGTCCGGCCGGAATCGGACGTTCCGGCCATGGCATGGCCGACACCTGTGACGCTCGCGAGGCAATACAGCAGCGCGACGACGGCGTTCAGGAATGTCCTGCGGCGGAACATGTTTTTCACCCGACCCTCAAATCCGCGATCCCGCCCGGGTCCGCGAACTTCCTCGCGCAAATGACACGCAAGGCCGAACCGCGTCAAGCCGGTGCATGGTATTATGGTCCCTAGCCTGCCTTATTAACCTTTGCTTAGGGGGTTCGCGCTATCGTCGTGACTGAGGGTGGGGAGCGACTGGAAGCGAGGGTTGCTCCGCCATGTTTTATCAAGCGTTTATGTCTGCCGCGACTACCCGCGCAGCCCCAAACTTGGCCCCGTCGTCAGACCTGATTCCGACGCATCAGGAACATTACTGGTTGTCCGAATATCTGGCCGGGATCGCGCCGGAAGACGGTATCGTGGATTGGCGTAGCATCCGACCGGAGGAATTCCATCCGTCGATCTTCCCCTATCTGGTGCTGTTCGAGGTCGTAGAAGGCGACGACGGCGAGGCGGTGGATTTTGTTTACCGCGTGATGGGCGAAAGGCTGATCGAGTTTGCCAGGGTCAACATGACGGGCAAGCCGCTTTCGATGTTCCCCTTCCCGAACATCCGCGCCAGCGTCATGTGCCTGGCCCAGCGCGCCCATGAGACAAAGCGCCCGGTCTTCTCCAACACCCGGTCCAGTTTCGACTACGAGAAGTCCCTGATGACGGAACGCAGCTTCTACCCGGTCACCCGCAACGGCCGCCCCTGCGTCCTGGCGCTAATCACCGTCACCAAACCGCCGGTCCCCTTCGCCGACCTGTTCAGCGCCGCCACATTGCCCCAGGCGGAGATCGAACATTTCCGCGTCCTGGAAACGCCGCACGCCTGGGTTTGATCGGCCCCCCTTCTCCTGTCCCTGACAAACGAAAGCCTCCGGTGGACGACACCGGAGGCTTTCTTGTCAGATCGTCGGTCCCTTATGCCTTCTCGCCCGTCTTCGGTACGGAGCTGGAGCCCTTGCCCTTCTTGCCCTTGGCTTTCTTCGCCGTTGTATCGGGGAAGGCGAAGCGGAGCTTGTCTTCGGCCTTGTCGGTGTCGACCAGGACATTGCCGCCACTGGCCAGCTTGCCGAACAGCAGTTCCTCGGCCAGCGGACGTTTGACGTGTTCCTGGATGATCCGGGCCAGCGGGCGGGCGCCATATAGGTCGCTGTAGCCCTTCTCGCCCAGCCAGGCGCGCGCTTCGTCGGTCAGTTCGATGGTGACGTCGCGGTCGGCAAGCTGTGCTTCCAACTGGATCACGAACTTGTCGACGACCTGGCCGATCACATCCTTCGACAGGCGCGCGAAGGGGATGACGGCATCCAAGCGGTTGCGGAATTCCGGCGTGAACAGGCGTTCGATCGCCTCGGTATCCTCGCCCTCGCGCTGTTCGCGGCCGAAGCCGATGGCGGGTTTGGCCATATCGGCAGCGCCGGCATTGGTGGTCATGATCAGGACCACATTGCGGAAATCGACCGACTTGCCGTTATTGTCCGTCAGCTTGCCGTGATCCATGACCTGCAGCAGCACGTTGAACAGGTCGGGGTGGGCCTTCTCGATCTCGTCCAGCAACAGGACGCAATGCGGCGTCTGGTCGATGGCGTCGGTCAAGAGACCGCCCTGGTCGAAGCCGACATAGCCCGGAGGCGCGCCGATCAGACGGGAGACCGTGTGGCGCTCCATGTATTCCGACATATCGAAGCGCTTCAGTTCGACGCCCATGGTGCGGGCGAGTTGCTTGGCGACCTCGGTCTTGCCGACGCCGGTCGGGCCGGAGAACAGGTAGGACCCGATCGGCTTTTCCGGTTCGCGCAGGCCGGCGCGGGCCAGCTTGATCGCGGAAGTTAGGGCATCGATGGCCTTGTCCTGGCCATAGACCATGGTTTTCAGATCGGATTCCAGATTCGACAGGGCGTCGCGGTCGTCGCGGCTGACCTGTTTCGGGGGGATACGCGCGATCTTGGCGACCACGGCCTCCACATCCTTGGTGCCGATCTGCTTCTTGCGCTTGCTTTCGGCCAGCAACATCTGCGCCGCGCCGACCTCGTCGATCACGTCGATGGCCTTGTCCGGCAGCTTACGGTCGTTGATGTAGCGCGAGGACAGTTCCACCGCCGTCTTGATGGCGTCATGGGTGTATTTCACCCGGTGGTGATCCTCGTAATACGGCTTCAGGCCCATCAGGATCTTGATCGCATCCTCGACCGACGGTTCGGTCACGTCGATCTTCTGGAAGCGGCGGGCCAGCGCCCGGTCCTTCTCGAAATGGCCGCGATATTCCTTATAGGTCGTCGACCCGATGCAGCGTAGCGTGCCGGATTGCAGCGCGGGCTTCAAAAGGTTCGACGCGTCCATCGCGCCGCCGGTCGTCGCCCCGGCGCCAATGACGGTGTGAATTTCGTCGATGAAAAGGATCGCGCCCTCGGTCGCTTCCAGCTCCTTCATCACTGCTTTCAGGCGTTCCTCGAAATCGCCGCGATAGCGGGTTCCGGCTAACAGCGCGCCCATATCCAGGGAATAGATGGTGCAGGTGGCCAAAACGTCGGGCACGTCCAGTTCCACGATCCGCTTGGCCAGCCCTTCCGCGATCGCCGTCTTGCCGACGCCCGGATCGCCGACCAGCAGCGGGTTGTTCTTGGTCCGGCGGCACAGGACCTGGATCACGCGCTCCACTTCCTGGGTGCGGCCGATCAGCGGGTCGATCTTGCCCTCGCCTGCCTTGTGGTTCAGGTCGACGCAATAGGCGTCCAGCGCCTCGTGACCGGACTTGTTGACCTCCTCGGCCTTGGCATCCTCTTCCGTCCCGGACGGGGCGGCGCTGGCGGCAGTCTGGTCCGGCTCCTGCCCCGGCACCTTGGCGATGCCGTGCGAGATGTAATTGACCGCGTCAAACCGCGTCATGTCCTGAAGCTGCAGGAAATAGACGGCGTGGCTTTCCCGTTCGGAGAAGATCGCGACCAGGACGTTGGCGCCGGTCACTTCCTCGCGGCCCGACGACTGGACGTGGATGGCCGCGCGCTGCAGCACGCGCTGGAAGCCGGCAGTCGGCTTCGGATCTTCGTCCAGCAGGGTGACGAGGTTGCTGAGATCATTGTCGATATAGTCGGACAGGCTGCCGCCCAGCTTCTCGACATCGACCCCGCAGGCGCGCATGACGGCGACGGCGTCCTGATCTTCGGTCAGGGCCAGCAGCAGGTGCTCCAGCGTCGCGTATTCATGGCTGCGCGATCCGGCATGGCCGAGCGCGCGGTGCAGAGTCTGTTCGAGAGCCTTGGATAACATGTAACGGCAGTCTCCTGGTTCGAGGAGCCGGCCTGGTGGGGGATTCCGTCTGATGGCCGGCCCTGATGACTCGAGTCTAACGCGAGTCGGGTTAACGAAGTCCTTAAGACTGAGTTTGGAACGCGGGGATCGCTATGCAAGCCCCGCGCCGAATTTCCCTCACTCCTTCTCCAGCGTGCACTGGAGGGGATGGCCTTCCTTGCGCGCCAGGTCCATGACCTGGGTCGCCTTGGTCTCCGCGACTTCGTAGGTATAGACGCCGCATACGCCGACGCCGCGATTATGGACGTGCAGCATGATCTGCGTCGCCTCCTCGCGGCTCTTGTTGAACAGGCGCTCCAGAATGAAGACGACGAACTCCATCGGCGTGTAGTCGTCGTTCAGCATCAGCACCTTGTACATCGACGGCTTCTTGGTTTTCGGACGCGTCTTGGTGACCACGCCCGTCCCGGGCGCACCGCCATCACCGCCATCCTTGCGGTCGTCCCTGTCCGGCCCGCCGTGAAGCGCCGATTTGGGTTCCTGCCGCTGCCATTCCGTCATGTCTGTTCCGACCGATCGTGATCTGGATTGGAAATTCGGCGTGCCGGGAACGGACCGCGATGGCCGAACCGGGTCACTGCCCTAGTGCACCGCATTATATTGTGCGATTCAAGCGCATTCAAAGGGGGAGATCGACGCTTAACGCCGGTTGATTTGAGTTCGGACCCGTGCTGGGGTCGCTACCCCCCTGACTTTGGGGAAGCTAGAGGAGACGGTCATGAAATTCGATGCCAAGCAACCGCCGCGCGCGTTCCGGGTCGGCGCAGACGGTGAAATCGAATTGCTGGATTGCGGGACCGTCTGGCTGGCGCCGGACGAACAGGTGACGTTTCGGACCGACAACCGTGCTGCCACGGCCTTCGACGTCACGCGCAAGGAGTTCGGCTATTACGCCGCCAATTCCCTGAATGGGACCCTGCCGCGCCAGGGCCTGCGTGCCGCCCTATGCCGGAACGATGCCCATTCCCTGCTGTACATGCTGTTTGTCGAGGACGGAAAGGAAGACCAGTACCGCGCCTATCTCGACGCCGAAGGCATGACGCATCTGGGCTGGATGGACGAATTGGACCCATCGACCCTGCCGGCGCGTGCGCCCTGAGGCAATCGGTCAGGAGCCGGGTGGCAGCAGTTCGAGCAGCCCCAGATCCTGGAGCCCGCCCAGCACCGCATCGACCGCGATGGTCGCCAGCACGATGCCCATGACCCGGCTGACCACATTCGCGCCGGTATTGCCCAACAGGGGTTTCAGCTTGGCCGCCAACAGCAGCAGCACCAGCGTGATCGCCATGACAAACACCAGCAAAACGCCGGTCGCGGCCTGTTCTGCGATCGGCGTCTCGTGATTGTCCGTCAGGACGACTATGGCCAGCATTGCCCCCGGAGAGGCGATTGACGGCATGGCCAACGGAAAAACCGCGCCAGACAGATAATCCCGCTCTGCTTCCTTGATCTCGCGATCCGACTTGGCCTCGCCGAAAATCATCGTCATGGCGAAGAGGAACAGGATGATGCCGCCCGCAACCTGGAAGGATCCGAATCGCAGCCCCAGCGACTCCAGCAACAATTGACCCGCGACGAGGAAAAGAAGCAGCACGATCGTAGCGATCAATACTGCACGTACTGCAAACTTTACATGAAGGTGCCGGGGAACACGTGCCGTCGCAAAGTAAAAGACCGGTAAGGATCCGATCGGATCCACGACCACCAGAATGGTTATGAATTCCCGCGCAAGTTCCACCCAATTAAGCCATTCCGGCATCAAATATCCCTAGTTTCCAATATGACCGGGCCCCAAAATCACCCCTCTACAATATATGGTCCGATTCACGAAAATGGGAGACATCAGAAGTATATTTTATTCTGTCCCGATCCGGGGCGGTCCCCCCTTCGCCGCCTGGCTCGGCCCAAAGGCCTTATCCAGCACGCGAGTGGAGTCCTCTGCCAGTCTGATGGCCTCACTCAGATGTTCCAGAACCTTGATATTGTTCGCCAAGACGTGTTGAGCCTCGGGACGCGCATCATCCGTAATCTTGGTACAGCGGATCAGAACGTCCTTGCGTAGGATCCGCAGGATCGTTTCCAGGCGTTGCCCATCCGGATGCTCCTCGGAAACCAAAAAATGCGTCATTGGACAGTCTCCTCACCTTGATGTTCGTCAGCGGACATTCCCGATCGCCCTTGAATGCAGCATAGCCCCGTTCTCTTGCAGGCGTCGACAGCGAGATTTTCCGCAGAAACCGGTTGCATTGCGCCTTCCGCGCGGGTACAAGCCGCGTCCGATACGCATAGACGAAGCCGTCGGACCCGCGCCCTGGGCGCGCCGCGACGCAAGATTTTTGGAGCGCGAGTGCGATGAAAAAAGAAATTCATCCGGATTACCACTGGATCACCGTCACCATGACCGACGGCACGAGCTACAAGACGCGCTCGACCTGGGGTTCGGAAGGCGACGAGATGAAGCTGGACATCGATCCGACCGGTCACCCGGCCTGGACCGGCGGCACGGGCAAGCTGATGGCGTCCGGCCAGCTGGACCGCTTCAACAAGCGCTTTGCCAACTTCGGCATCAAGTAAGCAGCGCTTGCGTCAGCGAATTTACAGGGCGGCCCTTCGGCCGCCCTTTTCGTGTTGAAGGCGCGATTTTTCCCTCTTGAACAGAAAATTTCCGGTTCCTATATCCCGGATGCCGACCGGTGCCGTGGAATGCCCAGGCTGGGGTTCCGACACACGGACAGACATCGGAAGGCAAAACGGGAGACGCCGCCGACTTCGGGGCGTCTCGGGAAAAACTGGTATCGCTCAAGAAGGAGGATCACCATGCGTGGATTCGACATGACCCCGCTGTTGCGTACGACCGTCGGCTTCGACCGTCTGGCCCGTACCCTGGACACCCTGTCCGCCGAACAAATTCCGTCCTATCCGCCCTACAACATCGAAAAGCTGGATGAAGAACGCTACACCATCACGATGGCGGTGGCCGGCTTCTCGCAAGACGATCTGGACATCACCGTCCAGGAGAATCAGCTGACGGTGAAGGGCAAGATCGAAGCGCCGGAAGGTGCGGTCGAACGCCACTTCCTGCATCGAGGCATCGCCGAACGCGCCTTCGAGCGTCAGTTCAGCCTGGCCGACCATATCAAGGTCGCCGACGCGTCGTTGGAAAACGGCCTGCTGCATATCTCGCTGAAACGCGAAGTGCCGGAAGAGGCCCGTCCGCGTCAGATCGCGATCACCAGCGCGACCGGCGGCAAACGCGCGGCCATCGAAAAGAAAGCCGCGTAACGCCTTCGACTCACCGGACAGAAGGCAGGGCGCGCCGGGCAACCGGCGCGCCCTTTCGCATCTTTCGAGCGGCTCGCGTCAGACGGAACCTGTCAGTTGGAACGCCGACCAATAGACCGGATGGGGGAATTCCTTGCGGGTTTCGATCATCGCCGCGCGCAGCGCCTGTGCCTTCGGCATGGTCCGCAGATTCCGATAGAATCGCTCCATCAGATAGGCAGTCCCTTCATCCGACACCGGCCACAGGCTGGCCACGACCGATTGCGCCCCGGCATAGAGGAAACCGCGGGTCAGGCCGATCACATCGTCGCCTGTCTCGACCGTCCCCAGACCGGTGTCGCAGGCGCTCAGCGTGACCAGATCGGCATTGAGGCGCAGACCGTACAACTCGTCCACCGTCAGCGACCCGTCCTCCCCCTCGCCCGGCGATAGCAGCAGGCGGGACGACAGCGGGGCTTCCGGATCGAACTGGCCATGAGATGCCAGATGCAAATACCGGAAAGCCGGCGCGAACTTCTTGAAGCTCGATTCCGATGCGTATTGGCGCAGCAGGATGCGCGACTGCGCCCAGCCCTTGTCGATCGCGCGCGTTTCGTTCTCCGCCCCCGGCAGGTCAAGCGACGGATCGCCCAGATCGGGATTGCCGAAGGCCAGCAATTCCTCGGTCGGGGTCGTGTCTTTGTTCAGGAAACGCATGACCGACGCGCTGGGCAGAATACGCAAATTGTAGCGGTCGATCAGGAAGCCCGACCCGTCATGCAGCGCGGCGAAGGGAACGTAATGCAACGGTCCATGCGGCACGATGGTCAGGCGCTTGCCGGACAATTGATCCGCGACCGGCGCGATTAGACGGTCATAGACGCGTTGACCGGCGACCATATATGCATCCGCCCGCACATTCTGAACCGAGCGCCGGAAATTGGTGACGGTCGACGCCAATGGGAAGCGCGGCAGCGCCACCGCACGGATCTCGCTGCGAGTGACGGTAAAGGCGTACAAGTTTTCGCCCTGACCGAAATACTCCAGCAGCACTTCGTCCGGTGCCAGACGCGCCTGGATCGCCGCCGCCTGTTCCGGCGAGACGGTCACCAGCGACGCCAGCTCCGGCGCGGCGGCCTGAAGGGCCTGACGTTTCTGATCCAGCGTGGCCGCCCGTGTCGCCTGGCTGTCCGCGTCCAGGGACGCGATCTCCACCGATTTGCGCTCCAGCGCATCCAACTCACCGACCAACGCCGCCGCCTGGGGATTATCCGCTGCGAATTGGCTGCGGCTCGCCAGCATGTCGACCATGGCCCGGGCCTTGGCCCGTTCGGCATAGTCGAACGCAGCGACGGCGTCGCCCTTCTCCACCAGCAGGACGACGAGATCCTGATAGACATCGTTGCGGTTGCCGACGAAGCCCAGCTTGTAGGACTCGCTCTCAAGATGCGACCGCTGGCGTTCCAGGACTTCGATTGCGCGGCGGTAATAATCCGCGGCGGTCGCGGGATCCCCCTGCGCCAACGCGATCTGGCCACGCTCATACAAAATCTGGAAATGGGTGTCGCCGAAGCTGGCCAAGCGTGGCTCCGCAAGCAGGTCGTCATAGCCCACCTGCGCCTCGTCGATGCGACCGGCCTTGAACGCCGTTCGATTGACCATGACCTTCAACGGAAAGTCCTGAACGAAACCTATGTCATCGAAATTGGTACCAGCGACGGCATAGGCCACCGGCTCCAGGATCGGCTTCTCAATGACCAGCAAGGCGCCAATAAACGCGTCTGTCGCCCTCTGAAAATCGGATCGATCATCCCGGGTGAAAATATCGTAGGCGTCTGCGTATCGGCCCTCGATAAAATAGCTTTGCCCGATCCAGCGACGGAGCAGCGCCAGTTGCGGTTTGTCGTCGATTTCGGATTTTCTGGACTGATCATAGATCGCAAGCAGCCCGTCACGATGATGTTGGGCGGCCGCGAAATCGCCTCTCAGCGCTTCAATGGTGGCAAGCCAGCCGAGCGGCTCGATACGTGCAAAAGTCCGAACCTGCTGAGCATAAAAGCTGTCCTCGGAATTCGGATTGTTGAGCCCGAGCGTGAGGATGGCCGTCATCGCGTTGAGGCCCTCATTCATCACCGCACGCGGGTTCCGTTTCGACGCTGCATAGGCGGCCGAAGCAAATTGCTGCGCCTCATCATACCGGCCAAGGGCAAGGTGCTTTTCGACCTCCAACCCATTCAGCAAAATCTCAACATAATCGTCGTTGTAGGTCATGATCGGGGCCGGGCTGAAATCTTCTTTGTAAGCCCGCGCCTTTAGCGGCTCGAGACACCGATCCAACTCGGAATAGCGCTGCAAGGTCTGCAGCGCCTTGCAGACATGGTAGTGATCCGCCAAGGACATTTCAGAATATTCGGAGTTCGACGACCCTTCGACGACCGCGGAAAAATTGCCCTGACTGGCACTTCGGGAGGTCGCGGTGACACATCCGGCGAGCGTAAGGCAAAGAAGCACGGTCGCTATACAACGGGTTTGACCCTGAAAAATCTCCATCGAATCCCCCTAACATCATCAACAGTCCTAAGCACTGCATACAGGCTATAGAAACTTCAGGGCCGGAAACAGGCTAACCGCCGCACATTCGCGTTTTGGCCAAGTTTTTCTAATCTTAGGCCGAGCCTTTCGAACTTGCCGCAAGAATTGCATCGGGCACTATGCCGCAAATTCTCGAGAGGCCCCTATGACCGACCTGACTCTTTACGACTGCCTGGAAAGCGGCAACGGACACAAAGTCCGCTTAATGTTGAGCCTTCTGGATGTCGACTATACCCTTGTTTTAAAAGACATTCATAAGGGAGAGACCCGGACGCCGGAGTTTCTGGCAATCAACCCGATCGGTCGCATCCCCACACTGCAATTCTCCGACGGTCGGGTGCTGGCCGAGTCCAACGCCATCCTGTGCTATCTGGCCGAAGGCTCCGACTATCTTCCGCAGGACCGGTTCGCCCGGGCACAGGTGCTCAGCTGGTTGATGTGGGAGCAGTACGAGCACGAACCCAATATTGCGGTCGCCCGGTTCTGGATGCACCATCAGGAGATGACGCCGGAACGGGTGAAACTGCTGACCGAAAAGCAGGAAAAGGGACGCAAGGCCCTGGACCTGATGGAGATGAATTTCACCTATGCCAACTGGGCGGTCGGCAACGATCCCACCGTCGCCGACGTGTCGCTATATTCCTATACAAGCGTTGCGGAGGAAGGCGGCATCGACTTGGCCCCCTATCCGGCGATTCGGAAGTGGCTGGACCGCATGGCGGCCCTGCCGGGCTTCATCCCCATGGAACCGTTCGAAGACACGAAGTGATATGCAGCAGGCCGAGGATTTCCGGGCGGAAAGCCTCGCCTTGCACGCATTGCTGAAAGATCTGCCGGATCATCGCTACCGGGAACCGACCCAGTTCAAGGACTGGACCGTCGACGATATTCTGCAGCATCTGCATTTCTGGAACGGCATGGCCGCCTTGCAGATAACCGATCCCGACCTTCTGGCGGAACGGATCGACGGTGCCCTGTCCGACAAGCGTGGTATGCGAGCGTTTGAGCGCGAGACGCTTGGCGATCCGCGCGGCAGGCCGCTTCTGGACGCCTGGATCAATGAGGCCGATCGTGTGGCAGACCTTTATGCCGAGGTCGACCCGAAGCGCCGCCTGCGCTGGGCCGGGCCGGATATGAGCGCCCGCTCCTCCATGACCGCGCGCCTGATGGAAAGCTGGGCCCACGGCCAGGCGGTCTATGACCTTTTGGGTGTCGTGAGGCGCAATGAGGATCGCATTCGGAACATCGTCGTCCTGGGCGTGAACACCTATGGTTGGAGCTTCTCCAATCGCGGCGAGGACGTACCCTCCGCCATCCCCCTGCTGCGCCTGACCGCGCCGTCGGGGGAGATCTGGACTTTCGGGGAGGATACCGGGGGCGGCGAAATCAGTGGCCCGGCGGAGGCCTTCTGTCAGGTCGTCACCCAGTGCCGCAATGTGGCGGATACGCCGCTGCGCGTGGAAGGTTCCAATGCAGCGGCCTGGATGGCCCGCGCGCAATGCTTCGCCGGTCCGCCGATGACACCGCCGCCCCCCGGCACCCGCGGCATTCGATAAATTTCGTCCAAAACAAGACAGTTTACGTCCATTACATATTCCGCCAGCGACGGAATTGCCCTAAGCTGACACGATCTTCCGTCAGCCATTCGTCCCATGAACCCCGTCATCGCCGTCAGCGCCATTATTTCCGGGATCGTCCTTTTGCAGGGCGGTATGGGACTGCTGACCGCCGTATTGCCCCTGCGCATGAACGAGGCGGGATTTACCTCCACCGAAATCGGGATCATGGCGGCTGGCTTCTCCGCCGGGTTCCTGGCCGGCTGTATCTATGCGCCCAGGCTGATCGCACGTATCGGCCATATTCGCGCCTTTTCGGCCTTCGCGACCGTCCTGTCCGCCTTCACCCTGGCCTTCGCGATCGACACGTCGCTGGTCCTGTGGACCGGCGCGCGGTTGATTTCCGGGGTCTGCTTTGCGGGATTGCTGACCGTTTCGGACAGTTGGATTTCGGGGGAGACCGACAAATCCGTGCGCGGCCGGGTCATGGGCGTCTACATGATCCTTTATAAGCTGGCCCAGGCGTCCGGCCCTTTGATCTTCACCTTCGCGTCGATCACCGGGAACTGGCATTTCATGCTGGTCAGCGCGCTGTTCTCGCTGTCTCTGGTCCCCGTTGCGCTGCGCCACGGCGGCAATCCGACCCCGCCCAGTGACGAACGCATGGGCCTGATGAGCGTCTATCGCACGACGCCGCTGGCCATCGTCGGCTGTATCTGCCTCGGCATGTCCAACAGCCCGCTGAACAATCTGATGCCGCTCTATGCCGTGGAGGTCGGTCTGGGGGTCGCCGGGGCGGCGATCCTGAGTTCCGCCCTGCAACTGGGCGCCCTTATCCTGCAATGGCCGATGGGCTGGGCATCGGACAAGACCGACCGGCGCAAGGTGATGATCTTCGGCATGGCCGCTGTCGCCGGCTTCAGCACGGTCCTGGCCGTGTCGCCGGGACTGCCGCTGTGGATCACAACCGCCATCGTCTTCGTGGTCGGCGGATTCGCCATGTCAATTTATCCGGTTCTGCTGTCCCATGCCGGGGATTTCGTGCCGCCGTCGAAGATGGTGCCACTCTGCGCAACGCTGATGCTGGCCTTCGCCTTTGGCATGACCTTGGGCCCGATCACCGCCTCCGCCCTGATGGATCTGGTCGGGCCGAATGGGCTCTACATGCATTCCATCTTCTTCTGCGGCTTCTTCATCCTGTTCGCGCTGTACCGGATGATCCGGCGGTCCGCCCCGCCAACGGAAGCACGGTCTGCCTATGTCAATATGCCGGCAAGTTCGACCGCCATCTCCCAGTTGGATCCACGCGCACCCCATCCCGAAGTCGACGAGAGCATAGAAGCGGCCTTCGGGCGCGACGACGCGGATGGCCGTGCCGAGCCGCCGCGCTACAGCCCGTCGACAAAATAGGGCCGATTGCCCAGCCGTTACGGGTTGGCTAGGCTCCCCCGGTCATCAGCCTTCACCTCAAGGAACCCCATCCATGCGTGAATACAAGATCGCCGCCATCCCCGCCGACGGTATCGGACCGGAAGTCATCGAGGCCGGTCAGGCCGTGTTGGAGGCGCTGCAGGCACGAATGGGCGACATCGCCTTCCGCTTCGAGAAATTCGACTGGGGGTCGGATTACTACAAGCGGCACGGCGTCATGATGCCGGCCGACGGGATCGAACGCCTGAAAGGGTTCGACGCGATCTATTTCGGTGCGGTCGGCGCGCCGGACGTGCCCGACCACATCACGCTGTGGGGCCTGCGGCTGCCGATCTGTCAGGGGTTCGACCAATACGCCAATGTCCGGCCGACCCGGATCATGCCGGGCATCACCTCGCCGTTGCGCAATGCCGGACCGGGCGACCTGGATTGGGTCATCGTGCGCGAAAATTCCGAGGGCGAGTATTCCGGTCATGGCGGGCGCGCCCATCGCGGCATGCCGGAGGAAGTCGGTACCGAGGTCGCGATCTTCACCCGCACCGGCGTCACCCGGATCATGCGCTATGCCTTCAAACTGGCCCAGGCCCGACCGCGCAAGCTGCTGACCGTCGTCACCAAGTCCAACGCCCAGCGCCACGGCATGGTGATGTGGGACGAGATCGCGGCGGAGGTTGCGCAGGAATTCCCGGACGTCACCTGGGACAAGATGCTGGTGGACGCCATGACCGTGCGCATGACGCTGAAACCGCAAAGTCTGGACACGATCGTCGCCACCAATCTGCATGCCGATATCCTGTCCGATCTGGCAGGGGCGCTGGCCGGCAGCCTGGGCGTCGCGCCGACGGCCAATATCGACCCGGAGCGCCGGTTCCCATCGATGTTCGAACCGATCCACGGCTCCGCCTTCGACATCACCGGCAAGGGCATCGCCAATCCGGTCGCGACTTTCTGGACCGGGGCACAGATGCTGGAACATCTGGGAGAACCCGCCGCCGCCGACCGGCTGATGCGCGCGGTCGAGCAGGTCTGCGAGGCGGGCATTCTGACCCCCGATGTCGGCGGCACGGCGACGACCAAGGACGTCACCGACGCGGTGATCGGCGCGATCCGGGGATCGAACATCTAACCCCGGCAGCCAGCCACCGGCATTTCCGTCAAATCCCACCCATTTTGAACCACTGCCAGGATCGCGCCGTATCGACAACGGTACGAAACAGGGCGGCGCGGCCGCCCCGTGCCCTGAACGGGAGGGGCCCCGGTACCGGATCCGCCAGACGCCGGCGGATCGCGAACCTGCCCGGAACGGGCGACCGGGTTCGACAACAGGCGCGATCAGGAGATTCTAAGAATGCTGAAGTCCACCCTGCGCTGGGGCATCCTGGCCTCCGTCCTCGCCAGCACCGCCGCCTTCGCCGCCGCCCATGGCGGCCTGTCCGTGAAAGCCTCCGATCAGGACATGTCCGGCGGCACCGTGACGGCCGACACGATCATGGCGGAAAAGAACGGCTGGATGGTCGTGCACCGCACCGGCAGCGACATGAAGCCCGGCCCCGTCGTCGGCTATGCGCCGCTGAAAGCCGGTGAGAACATGCACGTCACCGCGATCCTGACCGAGGAGGTCAAATCCGGCGAAATGCTGATGCTGATGCTGCATGGCGAAGACGGCGGCATGAAGACCGGCATCTTCGAATACACACTGGGCGCCAAGGAAGACGGCCCGGTGAAGGTCGACGGCAAGCTGGTCATGACGGTCGTCACGGCCCAATAAACCGGACACGCCGGCCTGAGGACCCCGCCCCCCGGGCGGGGTCCTTTTCTATTTCCGCGCCGGCCCTGCCATAGCCCAAGCCTTGAACGAGGATGTCATCCCCTTATGATGACATCACGGGATTTGGGCGGAATGTACGGTAGTCGGGGGTTTCCATGCGGTTTTGGATTGTCGCTTTTCTATGCGCCTTCGTGTCGTTCCACAGTCCTGCCAGCGGCAACACGCCTGAAACCCGCAAAGCCCTTGTGATCGGCAACGGCGCCTATGGCGTCAGTCCGCTCCCCAATCCGATCAACGATGCGCAGGCGATGACGCAGGCGCTGGAAATGTCCGGCTTCGACGTCACGCTGGCCACGGATCTTTCCTATCGGGATCTGCAGCGTGCCGTTGTCCGTTTCAGCCGGGAGGTCCGGGCCGCCGGAGAAGAAACGGTCGCCATGGTCTACTATGCGGGCCATGCCGTGCAGGCGAACGGCGAGAACTATCTGATCCCCGTCGACGCAGATATCCAGGATTCGCTGGATCTGGAAATTCAGTCGCTTCGGCTGTCGACCGTCATGCAAAGCCTGGAGAGCGCCGGGAACCGATTGAACCTGGTGGTGCTGGACGCCTGCCGGGACAATCCCTTTCCAAGCATGAGCCGATCCGGTTCGCGCGGATTGGCGAAGGTGGATGCACCATACGGGACACTTCTGGCCTATTCCACGGCACCCGGCGACGTCGCCGCGGACGGCGCCGGACGCAACTCCCCCTATACCGCCGCCCTGATCAAAGCCCTGCGTGTCCCTGGCCTTCCGGTAGAACAGGTCTTTAAACGGGTGCGTGTCGATGTCATGGAACGCACCGGCAAGCAGCAGGTTCCTTGGGAAAGCTCGTCGCTGACCGGCGACTTTTTCTTCACACCGGAACGCCCCGCCGTCACCGCCGCGGAACCGGCCGCCCCGGTGCCGCCTTCCGCCCCCGACACGAGCGAAGAGATCGATTACTGGCGTTCGATCGCAACTAGCGACGACACGACCCTGTTCGAAAGCTATCTGGCCCAGTATCCGGACGGGCTTTTCGCGGATATCGCCCGTCAGCGTATCGACGCGCTGGCCGCCGCCCGTTTGTCCAGAGAGGCGGAACAGGCCAGCGCCCGCCGTCTGGAAGAAGCAAGAGCATTCTGGGAAAGCGTCAAGGACAGCCCTGACCCATCCCTGTTCATGCCGCTGATCGAGAGTTACGGCGACACATTCTATGCGAAACTGGCTCAGGCCCGCGTGGAGTCACTGAATGCCCAGGCAGAGGCCAATCGGGCCCGGGCGCAACAGCAAACCGCACAAGTGGATCAGCCCCAGCAGACGGCCGCGCTGCCCACGCCCACAGCGCCACCGGAAGTGCCGCAGTCCGCCGCCCCGTCCGGTGCACAATGGCGCATCGAATGGTCCGTCGGCAGAAGCCAGGGAAGCGACGCTTTCTGCCGGCCCGGCGAAACCGCCGCGCTGGATTTCGCACTGGTCGACGGCGCGTTTTCCGGCCGCCTGACCTCATCGCAAGGCCACTATGCCGATCTGAAAATGAGCACCAATTCAAGCGGGCGTCTCAGGGTCGATGCCCGGATTCCCAGATGGGTTCAAAGCCGGAACGTCTTTTTTCTGGACCTGGACGGCGATGGCGACCGCATCGAATTTGTGACGCCGAACGGCTTTGCCTGCATGCTGATTATCGAGTTGGTCAAACTCTGACGGCGAAAAGCCACACCGGAACAGCAAAAGGCCGGGCCCAACGGGCCCGGCCTTTCGTGTAACGAATTTCGAACCGGTCGATTAACGCGAGTAGAACTCGACGACCAGATTCGGTTCCATCTGCGCCGGATACGGAATGTCTTCCAGCTTCGGCGTGCGGGTGATGGAAGCGCTGAGCTTGTTGTGGTCCACTTCCAGATATTCCGGAATTTCGCGCTCGGCGCTCTGGATCGCTTCCAGGACCAGCGGCATTTCACGGGATTTCTGACGGACTTCGATGATGTCGCCGATCCGCACACGGTAGGACGCGACGGTGACGCGGCGGCCGTTCACCAGGACATGGCCATGGTTCACGAACTGGCGGGCGGCGAAGACGGTCGGGACGAATTTCGCGCGGTAGACGATGGCGTCCAGGCGATGTTCCAGCAGACCAACCAGGTTCTCGCCGGAGTCGCCGCGCAGACGCGTGGCTTCTTCGTAGTATTTCCGGAAGCGCTTCTCACCGATATTGCCGTAGTAGCCTTTCAGCTTCTGCTTCGCCATCAGCTGCGTCCCGAAATCGGACGGCTTGCGGCGGCGCTGACCATGCTGACCCGGCGGGGTTTCGCGCTTGTTGAACGGGCTCTTCGGACGGCCCCAGAGGTTAACGCCAAGGCGGCGGTCAATCTTGTGCTTTGCGTTAATACGCTTCGACATAAGTTACTCTCCCGTTGTCTCACGGTGTTGTGCCAAGTTGTCCCGGTAGTCCGATCCCAGCCCGCCTATTCAGGCGTTCGGGTGGCGGGAGAGCGAAATGGGACAAGTCCCGACGCAATCCACATTCCCGGAAAGCGCGCCGAAGTATCAGCCAGAATGTAACTTGTCAAACCCCGATGGCGGATTTCCTGGGATTTCGGGGTGCGTCAGACCGTCAGCCACTTGCGAACGTCGGTTTCGACCATACCCGACTTGTCCGTCGCATGCACGATCTCGCCCCGGTCCATCACGAAGAACCGGTCGCCCAGATCCCGGGCGAAGTCGAAATACTGCTCCACCAGCAGGATCGCCATGTCGCCCTTGCCGCGCAGATGTTCGATGGCCCGGCCGATATCCTTGATGATCGACGGCTGAATCCCCTCCGTCGGCTCGTCCAGGACCAGCAGTTTGGGTCGCGTCACCAGCGCCCGGCCGATGGCCAGCTGCTGCTGCTGCCCGCCGGACAGGTCGCCGCCGCGCCGGCCCAGCATGTCCTTCAACACCGGGAACAACTCGAACACTTCATCAGGAATCGTGCGCTGGCCCCGCGGCAGGGGCGCGAAACCGACCTCCAGATTCTCTCGAACGGTCAGGAGCGGGAAGATCTCGCGCCCTTGCGGTACAGAAGCCACCCCCAATCTGGCTCGCTGATCCGGACGAAGACCCTGTATTTCCCGCTCCTGCCATCCGATCCGCCCCCCGGATATCTTCCGTCGCCCGACAATGGCGCGCAGCAAGCTGGTCTTGCCGACACCGTTGCGTCCCAGAAGACAGGTCACCTCCCCCAGTACGACCGTCACCGACACATTCGTCAGGGCCTGGGCGGCACCGTAGTGGAGATCGACATTCTCGACGTTCAGCATGTCGCCCCCCTATCGGCCCAGATAGACTTCGACGACGCGCGGGTCGGCACTGACATGATCCAATGTGCCTTCCGAGAGCACGGAGCCTTCATGCAGCACGGTCACGCGCACATCCAACATGCGGACGAAGTCCATATCGTGTTCGACGACGATGACCGACCGTTCGCCCGCGATGTCGCGCAGCAGCTTCGCGGTCTCCATCGTCTCGTCATCGGTCATTCCCGCCGCCGGTTCGTCGACCAGCAGCAATTCCGGTTCCTGCGCCAACAGCATCCCGATCTCCAGCCATTGCTTCTGGCCGTGGGACAGATCCGCCGCAGGCTCATGCCGTCGGGCGGTCAGGCGCACCAGATCCAGAAGCTCGTCGATACGCGCCTTCTCCGCGCCGGTCACGGCCGCGAACAAGGTGGTGAAGACGCCCCGGTCGGCCTTCAGGGCCAGGCGGATATTGTCCTCTACCGTATGGGTCTCGAACACCGTCGGGCGCTGGAACTTACGACCGATGCCCAGCCGCGCGACGCTGGCCTCGTCCTCCTTGGTCAGATCGACCTCGCCCTTCCACAGGACGTCGCCGGTATCGGGGCGTGTCTTGCCGGTGACGATGTCCATCATCGTCGTCTTGCCCGCCCCGTTCGGCCCGATCACCGCGCGCAGCTCGCCGGGTTCGATATAGAGCGACAGGTTGTTGATCGCCTTGAACCCGTCGAAGGAAACGGTGACATTGTCCAGATAGAGGAGCGCATTGGTCTCCTTCATCGCAGCATTCTCCCCGTCCGCGCCGCGCCGAGTTTTTCGAGCAGCAGTTTGATCTTCGCGCCCCCGCCGCCGTCACCGCGCAGTAGGCCCATGACGCCCTTCGGCATGAACAGGGTCACGCCCACGAACAATGCGCCCAGGGCGAACAGCCATATCTCCGGGAACCAGCCGGTGAACAAGGTCTTCGCGCCGTTGACGATGATTGCGCCCAGAACCGCGCCGATCAGCGTGCCGCGCCCGCCGACAGCGACCCAGACCACGACCTCGATGGAGTTGGCCGGGCTGAATTCGCTGGGGTTGATGATCCCGACCTGGGGCGTGTAGAGCGCGCCCGCGACCCCGGCGAGCATCGCCGACAGGACGAATACGAACAGCTTGTAGCCTTCGACCCGGTAGCCCAGGAACCGTGTGCGGCTTTCGGCATCGCGGATCGCAACCAGGACCTTTCCGGCCTTCGACCGCACGACGAAGCGGCAGATCGAATAGCCCAGCCCCAGTGCCACGATACTGGCCACGAACAAGCCGCACCGCGTCGTGTCGCGCTGCAGATCGAAGCCCAGAATATCCTTGAAGTCGGTCAGCCCGTTATTGCCGCCGAACCCCATTTCGTTGCGGAAGAAGGCCAGCATCAGGGCGAAGGTCAGGGCCTGGGTGATGATCGACAGATAGACACCGGTGACCCGGCTGCGGAAGGCAAACCAACCGAAGACGAAGGCCAACACCCCCGGGACCGCGACGATCATCAACAGGGCGAAGGGGAAGAAATCGAAGCCGTGCCAGAACCAGGGCAGTTCCTTCCAGTTCAGGAACACCATGAAGTCCGGCAGGATCGGATCGCCGTATACGCCGCGCGGCCCGATCTCGCGCATCAAATGCATGCCCATCGCATAGCCGCCCAGCGCGAAGAAGGCACCGTGGCCCAGCGACAGGATCCCGCAATAGCCCCAGATCAGGTCGATGGAGAGGGCGAGCAGCGCGTAGCAGACATATTTCCCGAACAGCGACACGCCATAGCTGGGAATGTGAAAGAAGGATCCCGCCGGCACAGCCAGATTCATCACCGGAACCAGAACTGCGATGGCCAGCAGGACCAGAAGAAACGCCTGGGACCGCGCCGCGACCGCCTGGCCGATCAACGAAGAATGCGCCATGTCAGGACTCCACCGCCCGGCCCTTCAGCGGGAACAGACCCCGCGGCCGCTTCTGGATGAACAGGATGATGAAGACCAGCACCAGGACCTTGGCCAGCACCGCGCCGGAGAACGGCTCCAGGAACTTGTTCGCGATGCCCAGTGTAAACGCCCCGGCCAGGGCGCCCCACAGATTGCCGGCCCCGCCGAAGACGACGACCATGAAACTGTCGACGATGTAGCCCTGCCCCAGATTGGGGGAGACGTTGTCGATCTGGCTGAGTGCGACCCCGGCCAATCCGGCGACCCCCGCTCCCAAGCCGAAGGTCATCGCATCGACCATGCCGCTGCGCACACCCATGTCGGAAGCCATCGCCCGGTTCTGCGTCACCGCGCGCATCTGCAGGCCGATGGCCGTCTTCTTCAGCAGCAGAAGGAGGCCGGCGAAGACCGCCAGGGCGAAGACCAGGATCCACATCCGGTTATAGGTGATGGTCAGATAGCCCAGTTCGAACCCGCCGGTCATCCAGGACGGGTTGCCGACTTCCTTGTTCGTCGGCCCGAAGATCGACCGGACCGTCTGCTGAAGCAGCAGGCTGATCCCCCAGGTTGCCAGTAGGGTTTCCAGCGGCCGGCCATAGAGGAAACGCACCACGCCGCGTTCGATGGCGATCCCGACCAGTCCGACGATGGAGAAGGCCAAGGGTGCCGCGATCAAAAGCGAATAGTCGAAGAGATGCGGCGCCGAACTGCGGATCGCGTCCTGCACCACGAAGGTCGTATAGGCGCCCAGCATGACCAGTTCGCCATGCGCCATGTTGATGACACCCATGACGCCGAAGGTGATTGCCAGCCCGATTGCCGCCAGCAGCAGAACGGAGCCGAGCGACAGGCCGTACAAGACATTCTGGCCCAGTGCCCAAAACTGCAGTTCCTTGTCGATGGCCGCCGCCGCCGCTGTGGCCGCATCCGCGACTTCCGGGTCCTGGTCGCCCGCCGCGCCGGATAGAAGCGACATCATACTGCGTCCGCCGCGCGCCTTCAGCGCCGCAACGGCCGCCAGACGGTCCGCCTGGGCTGCGGAAGTGTCATAAAGAACGATGGCGGAGCGGGCCGCGATCATGACGTCGCGGATGTGATCCTGCTCCTCTGCTTCGATCGCGGCTTCCAGGGCGCTCAGGCCGGACGGATCGCGTTCCTTCAGTAGGGATTGGGCGGCGCTGAGCCGCTGTTTGGGATCGGCCGACCGGAGGGTCAGCGAGCCCAGGAGCGCGTCGATCTGGCCGCGCATGGAATTGTTCACGATGATCCGCTCGACGGCGCTCTTGGACAGGGTTTCCACCTCGTCGCCCGACACCAGATCGTGGAGCGCGAAGGCGCTGCCTTTTCGGATAGCGCGAAAATAGGTGCCGTCGGATTTGCGCCGGTAGAGATCGCCCGCGCCCAGCGTCTTGAGCAGCGGGACGACCATCGGGTCGTCGATGGCCGCGATGGCCGTCACCGCATCGGCCTTCTGTTTGAAATTGCGGGTATCGAGTTTTTCAAGCAGCGGGGTGAGCTGCGGGTTGGTCTGGGCGAAGCCGATATGAGCCCCCCCAAAAGTCAGCCCGAGCCACAGCCCGGCGAAAAGCATCAGTCGCAAGGCAGACGCCATGTCTTCCTCCGCCGCGCGGTCGCACCGTTACGATGTTGATCGGAATTGGCTGGTTAACTCATCCGAAGGCGGCAGCGGGCATGGGCCTAGCCACCCATGCCCGACCGCCGTCCGGGTTACTGCCCCTGCATGCCGCCGCAGGTGCCCGAAGCGGTATTGAAGTTGCCGCAGCTCATCGGCGCTCGCCAATCGGAGATCAGGTCCTTGGAGTCCGGCAGATAGTCGGACCAGGCATCGCCGACGACCAGACCGGGCGTCTCGAAGACCGTCGCGAACTGACCGTCATCCTGAATTTCACCGATCAGAACCGGCTTGGTGATGTGGTGGTTCGGCATCATCGCGGAATAGCCGCCCGTCAGGTTCGGAACCGCCACGCCGACGATGGAGTCGATGACCGCATCCGGCGCCGTCGTCCCGGCCTTCTCGACCGCCTTAACCCACATGTTGAAGCCGATGTAATGGGCTTCCATCGGGTCATTGGTCACACGGCCCTCGTCACCGATGAAGGCGTGCCACGCCTTGATGAACTCGGCGTTCTCCGGGGTGTCGACGGACATGAAGTAGTTCCACGCGGCCAGGTGTCCGACCAGCGGGCCGGTATCGATACCCGCCAGTTCCTCTTCACCGACCGAGAAGGCGACGACCGGAATATCGGACGCGGCGATGCCCTGGTTGGCCAGTTCCTTGTAGAACGGCACGTTGGCGTCGCCGTTGATCGTCGAGACGACGGCGGTCTTCTTGCCGGCCGACCCGAACGCCTTGATATCGGCGACGATGGTCTGCCAGTCGGAGTGACCGAACGGCGTGTAGTTGATCATGATGTCTTCTTCGGCGACGCCGCTGTCCTTCAGATAGGTCTCAAGGATCTTGTTGGTCGTACGCGGATAGACATAGTCGGTGCCGGCCAGGACCCAGCGTTCGACGCCTTCGACCTCGGCCAGGTAATCGACGGCCGGAATGGCCTGCTGGTTCGGCGCGGCGCCGGTGTAGAACACGTTGCGCTGGCTTTCCTCGCCCTCGTACTGCACCGGATAGAACAGCAGCGAGTTCAGTTCCTCGAAGACCGGCAGAACCGATTTGCGGCTCACCGACGTCCAGCAGCCGAAGACCACATCGACCTTGGATACCTCGATCAACTCGCGCGCCTTTTCCGCGAAAAGCGGCCAGTCCGACGCCGGGTCGACCACCACGGCTTCCAACTGCTTACCCAGAATGCCGCCCTTTTTGTTCTGCTCTTCGATGAGCATCAGCATGGCGTCTTTCAGCGTGGTTTCGGAAATGGCCATCGTCCCCGAGAGCGAATGAAGAACTCCGACCTTGATCGTGTCCTGGGCAAGGGACGTCCCCATAACGCCCGTATACCCGACGAGACCGGCAATGGCGGCCCCCATGAGTTTCATTGATTTCATCGCTGTCCCCTGTTCGAAATTCGGCCCTTGCCGAGCCAATGTTGCAACTGCGATGCCGCAGCGCAGCATTGCAGCGCAAGTTCCATGCCACCATTGACACAATTTCGTAATCCGCGACCTATTACATTGATTAAACGACATTTTTTGGGATGATTGCCTGAACAACACTCGCCAATCTGGGTTCAGAATCATGCCGTTTAGGTTAATTTTTAATCACATAATTTCGCTATCGCACAAACTGCGTATTTTTATATCACTTTAGTTTATTTCGCCATTCCGGCTGGATTTAGCTGCTTGTTCCAGGATAGATAGAAAAATCGCATGACCATTTCGCGATTTAGGGAGGTCTTAGTGCAGGCGGAGTATCAGGAATCAGCCGCGTATCAGGCGAGCCAGTATCGTAACGGCTTCGCGATGACGCTGCTGGGCGTCTTGCTGATCACCCCGGACGCCTTGATCGTCCGGCTGATCGATGCCGATGCCTGGACGATGGTCTTCTGGCGCGGTGTACTGGTCCCCACGACCTTCCTGTGTTTCCTGACCCTTCGCTTCGGCCCGTCGATGATCCGCGACAGCTTGAAGGTCGGGGGAACGGCCGGAATCGGCGTCGCGCTGTGCTATACGGGCACCACATTCGGCTTCATGGGCGCGCTGCATCATACCAGCACCGCCAACACCTTGGTGATCCTGGCGGCTTCCCCTTTCTTCGCGGCCCTGCTGTCACGCCTGATCCTGAAGGAACGGACGCCGCCGCAAACCTGGGCTGCCATCGTCATTGGCTTCGCCGGAATCGGCGTCGTCATGTTCGAAGGCCTGGACGCCGGCGCGGGGCGGGCCAGCCTTCGCGGCGACGCGATGGCGCTGTTCGCGGCGCTGATGCTGGCGTCCAGTTTCGTGCTGATCCGGCGCCGCAAGGAAGTCAACATGGTGCCCGCGACCGCGGTGGGCGGCTATTTCGCCGCTCTGATCGCCCTGCCCTTCGCCGCGCCTCTGGCGGTCGATCAAGACCAGGCGCTCCTGATCGGGCTCCTCGGCGTGGTCCTTCTGCCGGTGTGTTTCGGATTGATCGCGCTGGGCCCGCGTCGCCTGCCCGCGGCAGAGGTTAGCCTTCTGATGCTGCTGGAAACGATCATCGGCCCCATCTGGGTATGGGCCGTGATCGGCGAGGTGCCCGGACCCTATGCGGTAATCGGCGGATTGATCGTGCTGGGGGCGCTGACCGCACACGCGATCTGGCGCCTGAAACGGCGTCCCGCCGTCAGCGCAACAACCGGGTAGCCCAACGGGACTAGGCCGCAGCCTCGATCGCTGCGGCGATCCGGGCGATGACTTGATCGATCAGCGCCGGATCGTCGGCTTCCGCCATCACGCGAATGACGGGTTCGGTACCCGACGGGCGGATCACCAAACGGCCGCTGCCGTTCAGCGTCGTCTCCGCTTCCTCGATCGCGCGCTTTACAGGTGCGGCGTCCAAGGGTTTGCCGCCGGAATAGCGCACATTGTGCAGCTTCTGCGGAACCGGTGAGAACACCCGACTCAACGCGCTCATCGCCTTGCCCTGTCGGGCGGCAACGGCCAGAACCTGCAAGGCGGCAATCAACCCATCGCCGGTCGTCGCATAGTCGCTCAGCACGATATGGCCGGATTGCTCACCGCCCAGATTGCAGGCGCGGCTACGCATGGCATCGACGACATAGCGGTCACCGACCTTGGTGCGGACCAGTCCGATATTGCGCCCGGCCAGAAATCGCTCGAACCCCAGATTGGACATCACCGTCGCCACGACATCGCCGCGCAGCAGACCTGCCGCCGACCAGGAATCGGCGATCAGTGCCATCAACTGGTCACCGTCCACGACACGGCCATTCTCGTCGCAAACGATCAGGCGGTCAGCGTCGCCGTCCAGGGCCAGGCCAATATCGGCGCCATGGGCCATGACGGATTCGCACATCGCAGTCGGCGAGGTCGCGCCGCAATGGGCGTTGATGTTCTTTCCGTTCGGGCTGACGGCGATCGGAACGACCGTCGCGCCCAATTCGCGCAGCACGATCGGGGCGACCTTATAGGCGGCGCCATGGGCGCAATCGACGACGACCTTCAGGCCTTCCAGGCTCAGATCTTCCGGGAAGGTGCGCTTCACCGCTTCGATATAGCGGCCGGCGGCATCATCGATCCGGGTGGCGCGGCCGATATCTTCGGGCGCGGCACGGTCGCCGACGCCCTCGTCCATCAGGCGCTCGATCTCGGTTTCGGTCTCATCGGACAGCTTGTACCCGTCCGGCCCGAACAGCTTTATCCCGTTGTCGCGATAGGGGTTGTGCGACGCAGAGATCATGACGCCGACATCGGCACGCATCGACCGCGTCAGCATGGCAACCGCAGGAGTCGGCAGCGGCCCCAGCAGCATGACATCCATGCCCATCGCGCTGAATCCGGCTGTCAGCGCGTTTTCCAGCATATAGCCGGACAGGCGCGTATCCTTGCCGATAACGACGCGGTGACGGTGCCCGCCACGTCGAAAATGCGCACCGGCGGCCAAGGCCAGGCGCAGTACCGTATCCACCTCGATCGGCGCGCTGTTCGCCGTGCCGCGAATGCCGTCCGTCCCGAAATACCGGCGAGACATGCCAAACTCCATACCGCAATTTCACCCTATCTATGCGGGGGAGTCCCGGCATAAGCAAGGTTTGAACGCTTGCCCGACCGGGGGAATGCGGGCCATTCTGCGCCTCACGCGGTAAGGCAACGGGGGGCCGGCATGCCGGAAGAGATCAACGAGGCGAAGGACCCGCCGGTCCTGTCGCTCGTCATACCCATGTTCAATGAAGAGGACGGGCTGGACATCCTGTTCGACCGGCTGTGCCCGGTGTTGGACGGTATTGGCGAGCCGTACGAGATCGTCTGTGTCGACGATGGCAGTCGCGACGGAACCCTGACGGCCCTTGCAAAGATCCAGGATCGCATCCCGCAACTGGTGATCGCCGAACTGTCCCGGAATTTCGGTAAGGAATCCGCGCTCAGCGCCGGGTTGGATATTGCCCGCGGACAGGCCGTCATCCCGTTCGACGCCGATTTGCAGGACCCGCCGGAGCTGATCCCCGATCTGGTCGCCAAATGGCGCGACGGTTTCGATGTCGTGCTGGCCCGACGCACGGACCGCCGCGCCGAAGGGGCGCTGAAACGGTTCACCGCCTGGGCCTTCTATCGCACGCATAATGTCCTGGCGGAGCATCCGATCCCGAACAATGTCGGCGACTTCCGCCTGATGGACCGATGCGTCGTGGATGTACTGACGCGGCTGCCGGAACGGCGGCGCTTCATGAAGGGGCTTTTCGCCTGGGTCGGGTTCAAGACCGCCATCGTCGACTTCGAACGCGCCCCGCGCGCCGCCGGGGATACGAAATGGAACTACTGGAAGCTCTGGAACTTCGCGCTGGAGGGTATCACCTCCTTCTCCAGCCTGCCCTTGCGGTTCTGGTCCTATATCGGGGCGGCGGTGGCGGCGATCTCCTTTCTTTACGCCGCCTTCATTGTTCTGTTCACCCTGTTCGCGGGCATAGACGTGCCGGGTTATGCCTCGCTGCTGGTGATTGTCCTGTTCCTAGGCGGACTCCAGCTTCTGTCACTGGGCCTGCTGGGCGAGTATGTCGGCCGCATCTATGCCGAGGTCAAAGGAAGGCCGCTATACGTTTTGCGGCGGGTTCATCGCAGCGGCAATGCGGAGAACAGGTCGTCAGATGCCTAGTCTTCCCCGTTTAAGCGCGACTTCGTGGTTCTGGATTGCAATCGGCGGCATCATCGCCGTGCGGATCGTCGCGGTGGCGTTCTACCCGGCGACCGGGTTTCCCGACCGGTTCGGCTATCTGGCCTACGCCGAGACGATCCTGACCGGGACCGAGTGGCTGCACCAGGCCTATGACGGGTCCCCGCTGCCGGGGACCGCGTTCCGGGCGCCAGGTTACCCCTTGATCCTGGCCGGGCTACAGATTCTGTTCGGCCAACTAGGTTTCGCGTTGGCTGTCCAAATTCTGCAATGCGCCGCGACCGTTCTGGCCTGCCTGCCACTGTTCGGTGCGGCGCGCCGTCTGGTGGGACCGGCGGCAGCGGCTCTCTCGGTACTGGGGTTCGGACTATCGGTGACCGTAGCCTACGAATTGTCGATCCTGCCGGACGCATTCTTGATCGCCGCCTGGATCGCACTTCTGTCCATCACGGCGATCCATTGGCTGGACATGCGCCCGATGAAGCCCGCGGCGGCATTACTGCTCGGCCTGATGGCCGTCTATGTGGTGATGGCGCGCGGCAACGGACTGCATCTCCTGTTGCTCACACTGCCAGTGGTCTTGTTGGCGACTTGCCAGCCCGGGCAAAGACGCGATCTGCGGGCGGTGTCGCTGCTTCTTGTCTATCTGCCGGGCTTCCTAGCCTACGGCGCCGTCAGCCTATGGAACGAATATCGGACCGGCGAGCGGTTCTTCACCACAGGCGGTCAGATCGCCATGGTGCAGCCGGTGATCCGTATGGCGGAGTTGGGCGCCTCCCCCTTTGTCGGCGACGATCTGTTGTGCCGCACGATCCGCGAACACGCGCCTGATCTGAGCTATGAACAAATCTATGATGTCGATCGCGCCCTTTCCACCGAGCACGGACTGACCCCCAATCAGATCGCCAACGCCAACGTTCGGCTCTATCTGGACACGGTCATCGCCTTCCCCGCTGCCTTCGCAAGGATGTGGGTTTCAAATTTCGACGACAAGTTCGCCATAGGTTTGGTAAACCCGGCCTTCGGTCTGCACGAGGCGCATCGACTGGTCCTCGGGGAAAGGGCCTTGCCAGGATTTTCCGCCATTCTTAAACGCGGCGAAGGCGGCGTCGCGGCCATTCCCTATGCGATCCTCTATGCCTTGGGCATGCTGGTTTCCATCGTGATTTTTGCTGCCGCGGCACTTGGTACACCCATACGTTTTGCCCTGGCCTGGCGACAGGGCACGCTGGATCGGCGGGCGGTTCTTTCGGCGGCGCTATGGATCACCTGCGCAGCGGTCATCGCCTATTACTGCGCGCTGTTTCTGGTCTTGCGTTATGTCATCATGTTAAGCCCCTTCCTGATCGCCATTGGCGTCTGGACCCTGACCCGCCCTGCAAAACAATCGGAGAGCGCCGCATGAGCGCGGAACGCCGTCACGGACTTTGGCACCTGCTGTCCCGGGCCGGGGTGTATGACACCCTGCAGGCGGTTCTGGGGGCGGAGAAGTGGCGCCGCGCCCTGATCGAGGATCATGCCAAGCCGTTGGCAGGGGAACGCATTCTGGACCTCGGTTGCGGGACCGGTGCGCTGCGCCGCTACGTTCGGCAGGCGGACTACCTGGGCATTGACCGGAACCCGGACTACATCGCCACAGCGTCCGAACGGTACCCACCCGCATCCGATTGGATGGCGGCCGATGTCGCCGATCTGGCGGCAATCGAAACCGGCAGGTTCGACGTCGTTGTCGGCGCCGGGCTGCTGCATCACCTCGACGATACCGTCTCGCTGGATATGATCAGAACGGCCGCCAGCCTGCTTAAGCCGGGCGGACGCCTGGCGATGCTGGACCCGGTCTTCGTCGACGGGCAGCACCCCATCGCCCGCCACCTCGCCGAGTTGGATCGCGGATGCCATGTCCGGCGGCCGGATGAATACAGGGCCCTGCTGTCACCGGTCTTCCAATCGGTCGAAATCGTCATCCGCGATGACTTGCTGAACCTGCCCTATAATCACGCGATATCGATCGGCCGTTCGCCGAACCAAGGCGGTCATGGAGCCTGAAACCTATCGCCACATGGCGGCGGTCGAAGAAAGCCATTGGTGGTTCAAGGGACGGCGACGCATCGTGACGGCCGCTCTTCGGCGGCTCTTGGGCGATTTCAATCCCGACTGCCGCATCCTGGAACTCGGCTGCGGCGTCGGCGGCAATCTAGAGATGCTCTCACGGTTCGGGCGTGTCGATGCCGTCGAACCGGATGCGTGGGCAGCGGGCAAATCGCGCGAGAAGGGATGTGCGACCGTCCTGCAGGGTGCATTACCCGATCACCTGCCGGAGGATTTGGCGCCCGCCTATGACCTGATCGCGATGTTGGACGTGCTGGAGCATATCGACGATGCGCCCGGCGCCCTGGCGGCGATCCATGGCCGTATCGTGCGCAACGGCCGTCTGCTGCTTACCGTTCCCGCCTATCCGTGGATGTATGGCGACCACGACCGGCGGCATCATCATCTGCGGCGCTACACACGGTCCACATTGCGGGCCGAGCTGCGCGGCGCGGGTTTCGATATCTGTTTCATGGGCCATTTCAATCTGCTGCTGCTGCCGCCCGCCGTCCTGGTGCGTCTTGCGCAGCGATACACGCCCTTCCTGAAAGGCGACGACGCGGCGCGCGGCGCGACCGGTCCCGCCAATGCCGTGCTGAACGCCGTCTTCGCCTTGGAAGCACCGCTGGCCGCCCGCATCCCGTTCCCGGCCGGACTGTCGATCCTGGCGGTCGCGCGGCCGGTTTAGAGCGGCCGGTTTAGTATTCGACCCGTCCCCGCATGTCTTCGAAGGGCAACATGACTGCCGCGCGATAGGCGGGCCGTGCGGTCAGACGGGCATACATCGCCTCGACCCCGGGAACGGACGGCCGCTCGATATCCATTTCGAAATAGCGGTAGAGATGGGTGCCGATAACGATGTCGGCCAGCGTCAGCTTATCGCCCAGCAGGAAGAACCGGTCGCCGATCTCGCGCTCCAGCAGGGTCATATGGGCGGCGCAGCGTTGGATCTTGGCGCGGACCGCGGCCTTGTCCTGCTTTTCTTCCGGGACGCGGAATCCATTCCAGAAGACGCCGTTCAGGAAATCGGGCTGCAGCACCGTCTGCCCCCAATCCATCCATTGCTCGATACGTGCGCGCTCCGCCGGTTTGGCCGGCCAGTAATCCGGCGCACCGAAGGTCGCGCCCAGATAACGCAGGATCGTGTGGGATTCCCAGATCGCCGCACCGTCATGCAGGATGACCGGCACCTTGCCATGCGGGTTCATGCGGCGGAATTCCGGATCGTCCAACCCGCCATGGGACCCGCCCTTTTCGATATGGCGGTGCTCCAGGCCCAATTCCCCAACCAGCCATAGGACTTTCTGAACATTGAACGCGGAACGGCGGCCATAGACTGTCAGCATTCTGAACCTTCACCTTGCGCTTCGAAGCTGTTCCTTGAACGGCAGGCTGGCAGCGGCAAATCCGCCATTTCCGCCGTCGACGAAATGCACATGCTCACCCTGGTCCAGATTGAAGACCAAGCAGGTCATTAAGGCATGATCCGCGCGGTGCGTGCCATAGACAACTTTGCCCAGGCCATGCAACTCGCGCAGCAACCCCTCAATGGCATCCGCCTGCGCTTCGGTACAGTCCAAGGTCAGGCGCAGGACATCGTCAAACCGCCGGTAATCCGAATTGGCCCGCAATTCCCGGCGATAGGAGGGGGCATCGTACCCGCCGGCAGCCCGATCGAATTTCTCCAACAGGAACTGGATGAAGCTCTCAACCACCAGCCACAGATATCGCCGCCAGGTCGACCGTACGCCGCGGGTCAGGCGGGCCTCCATCCGCAGGCCGTTCGGGATCCAGCGAAACCGCATGGTATCGGCGGTAACCGGGCTGGCGGCCGTCAAATCGCCGCCCAGAATACGTTCCACGCCCTGTAGTACACCGTCATAGACCACTCGACGGGCAGAAGTCTCCTCCGGCAGGGCCAGCACAATCATGCACAGCATGACGCCCAGTCGTGCCTTCAGCGGCTCCCAACGACAGGATAGCCCGGTCATGTCCGGTTCTTCAGCACTCTCCAGCGTCGCGATGCGATAGCGCCCGCCGGTCTCCGGCTCTGCTTTGATCCGGCGCTCCGCTTCCAAGACGCCGCCGCCGCCCGCCGTCGCGAGTTCGTTGCCCGGCGAAAGCCGCAACTTTCCAAGGGTCACATCGAACCCGTCATCCCGAAGATCGCGCACCGCCACGGCGCCGATTCGCAGTTCGAATCCGAACTCCCGCCGCGCCAGTACCGCCGCGCCCAGCAAGGCGGTTCGGATCGGTACCAATAGGGACGCAGGAATAAAGAGGCTCGCCCCGTCCCCGCCAAAGATATAGGCGATGTCCAGTTCCGGTGCCGCCTCCGAGGCCGCGTTACAGGCAGCAGTGATACAGGCCGCCCCCAACATGTTGACGTCTTTGTAGCGGCCCTCGGCGATCGCCTGGGTTGAGCCGCGAATATCCGCCAGCACAACATACCAATCGTCCGGCACCGGCACGAATGCCTCAGGATCCGCGACCCGATCGAACTCTTCGAAAGGCGGCAGATCGGTATAGAACCGGTCGTCACTCGGCACGGACCGAGGCATATGGGCCTCACCCAGGTTCAGTTTGAATTACTCTGCTAACAATAGGTCCCGATGCCGTCGCGCACAGTATGCCACCCAAGGCCTGGCCTGTGTCTTGGTTCACACTTCCTTGAAATGCGGTTCAAAGCCTTGAAAGGCGGCCTTCCTGCGGTCGACTTCTTCCGGCCGCAGGTTCGAGAAATCGCACATTGCGATCAGATCACGCCTGCTTCTCTTTGGTCCGCGCCATTCGACACGGCTTTCCGACTTCGGTGTCTGCCCCGACAGGATTTCTCTCGCCGTCGCATTCAGCAGATCGAACGCTCTCCGATCCGCTTCTACACGAAGCTCGCCGGGCGTATTCTGAGTAATAGGAAATTCAATCACCTTGATGATTTCACCCGCATCGACCTTCTCCGTCATGCGGTGCAGCGTCACGCCGTAACTCTTAACGCCGTCATAGAATGCCCAATGGTGAGGATCGCGCCCGGGATAGGTGTTCGGGGCAGGATGAATGTTATAGGCCTGACGATACCGGGCCAGGATTTCTGGACTGACAATGACCCCCGTGCAGCACGCGATCAACGTGTCGCCGCCGGACAGATCATCCGCTGTCGTTGCGACCTTGCAGTCGACGCTCACCCGATCCGGCTTATTGGTCAGGATCGTCAGCATTTCACATTTCCGGTCGTCCGGTGCCTTCCGGAACAGGTCTCCAATAGGCGGTCCAAAGCCATGTTTATCCAACCGAAGAAATCTGCGACCGAGGCCCATGCCCTATGCAAATCGGGCCCATCAGGGCCCGATCGCATGACACCATGAAATCCCGGATCACTCCGCCGGGTCCGGCTCGGCGCCCGGGGGCGGTTCGGCCGGTTTGCCAGTCGTCGGCACGGAGGCGCGATGTCCGGTCTTTGCCGACGGTTCGTCGTCTTCCGGACGGTGGATCGACTCCCCGTTCAGCAAACGGCGCACTTCGTCGCCGGACAGCGTTTCGTATTCCAGAAGCGCGTTGGCCAGCGTGTGCAGCTCGTCCTCATGCTCACGCAGGACGGAATAGCACCGCGTCTCGGCTTCCTCGCAAATCCGGCGGATTTCGGAATCGATGATTTCCGCCGTCTTCTCGGAGATATTCTGTTCGCGCGCCACGGAATGGCCCAGGAAGACTTCATCCTGGTTCGAATTGTAGCGCAGCCGGCCCAGTTTCTCGGACATGCCGAATTCGGTGACCATGGCGCGGGCCAGGTTTGTCGCCTGTTGCAGGTCGTTGGACGCGCCGGTGGTCACGTTCTCCGGGCCGAAGATGATGTCTTCCGCCGCACGGCCGCCATACATCATGGCCAACTTCGCGTTCATCTCCATCTTCTTGTAGCCCAGGCGGTCACGCTCCGGCAGGTTCATCGTCACGCCCAGCGCACGGCCGCGCGGGATGATGGTCACCTTATGCAGCGGATCGTTGCCGGCGACATGGATGCCGACCAGGGCATGGCCCGCCTCGTGATAGGCGGTCAGCTTCTTCTCTTCCTCCGACATCACCATGGAGCGGCGTTCGGAGCCCATCAGGACCTTGTCCTTGGCGTCTTCCAGCTCGCGCATCGAAACGACCTTGCGGTTCCGGCGGGCGGCCAGAAGCGCGGCCTCGTTCACAAGGTTCGCCAGATCGGCGCCGGAGAAGCCAGGCGTCCCACGGGCAATGACCTTCGAATCGACATCCGGCGCGGTCGGCACTTTGCGCATATGGACTTTCAGGATCTTCTCGCGGCCCAGAATGTCCGGATTCGGCACGACGACCTGACGGTCGAAGCGGCCGGGGCGCAGCAGCGCCGGGTCCAGAACGTCCGGACGGTTGGTCGCGGCGATCAGGATCACGCCCTCATTCGCCTCGAAGCCGTCCATTTCGACAAGCAACTGGTTCAGGGTCTGCTCGCGCTCGTCATTGCCGCCGCCGAGACCGGCGCCGCGATGACGGCCCACCGCATCGATTTCGTCGATGAAGATGATGCAGGGCGCGTTCTTCTTGCCCTGTTCGAACATGTCACGGACACGGCTGGCGCCGACACCGACGAACATTTCGACGAAGTCCGAGCCGGAAATCGTGAAGAAGGGCACGTTTGCTTCGCCAGCAACGGCGCGCGCGGTCAGGGTCTTACCCGTACCCGGGGGACCGACCAGCAGCACGCCCTTCGGAATTTTGCCGCCCAGACGCTGGAATTTCTGCGGATCGCGCAGGAATTCGACGACTTCCTGCAATTCCTGCTTGGCCTCGTCGATCCCGGCGACGTCTTCGAACAGGACCCGGCCGTGCTTTTCGGTCAGCAGCTTTGCCTTGGACTTGCCGAAGCCCATGGCCTTGCCGCCGCCGCCCTGCATCTGACGGAAGATGAAGAACCAGAAGGCGATCAGGATCAGGATCGGCAGCGCGTTCAATAGGATCGCGGCCAGCGAGATGCTGTTATCCGGCGGAATGGCTTCGACGCGCACGCCCCGGTCGGTCAGGGTGCGGACCAGATTGGGGTCTTCCGGCGCATAGGTGACGAAGGGCGCGCCGGACGTGTAGGTCCCGGTGATCTGCCGTCCTTCGATCTTGACGCTTTTCACCTGCCCGGATTCAACCTGGGACAGGAATTCCGAATAGGCCGTCGCTTCGGATTGGACCTGACTGCGATTGCCGTCGAACGCATTGATCAGGAACAACAGCAGTAAAATGATGACAATCCAGAGTGCCAGGTTCTTTCCGAAGAAATTCACGGTCTACGTCATCCTTCCGTCAGGGGCGCCGAGAGCCCCAAAATAGACAAAAACTCGGCCGATCCGTTGCGCTGTCGCGCATTTAACCGGGTCGGACCCACTGCGTCCAGCGGAGATACTGGAATTTTGCGGCCGTTCCGGTATGCGATACACGCGATCCGATGCGGACTACATAGGTCGCGCGGCGGGGTTTGAAAAGGGCAAGCGCCTTTGAAAGTCCTCTCCCCACGCCGTGGAAACCGCCCGGAAGGAAATCTCACCCTCCGGTACCGCGCCTTCAACCTGATATCCGATATGCGGGACACTGACGACGCGGCCGTCGCGACGCAGCGCCGGAATACCCGTACGCACCGGGCCGGGTAATGTTTCGATGCATTCCGCGCCGGATCGGCGGATTTCTGTAACGCCTTCGCGGCCCAGAGCACCGATTTGGAGATCGGCCCCGACCGCTCCATTGCCGGGCACATGCAGGATAAAGCGGCTGTCCCAGACCGCCCCGCCATACACCGCAACCGGCGGGTCGACACCCGCCCCTTCCCGGCAAATCAGAATGCGCCCGCGCCATACGGCGACCTTTGTCCCGGCGAGCGTCCGCCCACCGCCCAATGTCCCTGCGGCGATGGCCTCCCGCAGGACGATCAGATGGGCCTCGCGCGGCGGATAGGGTCGGCCGCCCAGGACACGCACAGCCTGAGACAGGACTCGCAGGGCGACTTCTTCCGGCAGGTTCTGGAAAGCCTCGGGCGCGAAAGTCAGAAAACCCGCTGCGTCTGCCGTAACCTCGGTTTCGACGAAGCGGTTCCGCGCCGCGTCCAACGCGTCCCGGGCCCGGGCCATCCGGGCAGCCGTCTCGGCCAGACGCTTCGGCGTCATTCCCTCCGCCGCGAGGACATCGCTCAGATTACGCAGCCGGACCCTCGCGAAGGCTTCGTTCCGGTTGGACGGGTCAATCACGACCGGCAGGCCCGACAGCCGCGCCGTCACTTCGAGCCGAGATTTCGGAAAGGCCAGTAGAGGACGCAGCAAGGTCATGCCATCGCGTCCGGAAACGGGTGCCATGGCGGACAAGCCGTCGACCCCGCTGCCCCGAGCCAACCTCAATAGAACCGTCTCAGCCTGATCGTCTTGATGATGGGCCAGGAGAACTGCGCTGAACGGCTGGGTCGCCAGCCAATCGGCGATCAGGCGGTAGCGGATTTGTCGGGCGGCGGCTTGAATGTCGCGGCGCGGGACCGGCCCGTCGTAATGCAGGGCTGTTGTGGGAAGGCCGTTCTCGCTCAGAAGCCGGGCGGTGCGATCGGCCTCGGACGGGGCTTCGGGCCGCAAGCCATGGTCTACGGTCACACCGACGCAGACAATCCCCGCCTCGCGCGCCCAATCGCGGGCCAGGAGGGCCAGTGCGAGGCTGTCAGGACCGCCGGAACAGGCCACGGCGACCCCGGTCGCCGTCTGGGCCCGAAAAGGTGCCATGGCGGCGGCGAACTCCGCCGCGTCGATGGGTCTGGATTGAGCGCTGTCTGGATGCATGGGCCCCCCGGGGTCAGCAGCCGTACTGCGCCCCCCGGTCTTCGGCCAGTTTCAGGACCGCGCGGCGCGCATTGGGATATTCCGTCTGCAACGTGCTGAGGGCGGAGCAGGCCTCGGCCTTGTTGCCGAGCGCGTGCAGCGACATGCCCAGTTTCAAAAGGCTGTCCGGCGCCTTAGGGCTTTTCGGGAACCGCGAATAGACATCCACGAAGGAGAAGGCCGCGTCGCGGTAGTTGTTGCGGACATAGTGGGTTTCGCCGAGCCAATAGAGCGCCGACGAGGCCAAAGCGTGATCCGCATGCTTGTCCAGGAACACCTGCAGCGCTGATTCGGCCTCGGCGTAGTCGCCCTGCCGCATCAGGCCGAGGCTGAAATCATAAAGCCCCTGCGGGTCCGTCGGCATCGACGCCGTTGCATTCGATCCGGCGGAAGCAATATCCCCGCCTTCGACGGGCCCCGCGCTTTGAACCGTCGACGGAATGGAGGGCGCGGCCCCGGTGTTGGACCCAGCCGGCGCCAGAGGAGTCGACCCCTGCGTCGCCTGAGGATTCGCCTGTCCGCCGATCACATTGCCCTGAGCGTCCACGATCAGCGTCCCAAGCGTCCCGCCCTGAAGGCCACCCTGAGGTACGGAGGCCCCACCCGAAGCGTTTTCCGCCCCGGAAGAGGAAATGATCGTCGTGCCGGATCCCGGCACTTGAATGACCGGCTGCGCGCCGGTCTCGCCACTCGACACCGCCCCCGAATTCGGAATCCCCGATCCGCTCTGCCGGGGCGGCGTTGGGTTTCCGCCTTCCAGGCGGGTCAGGCGGTATTCGATATCCTGCATCGCCGTTTCCAGGCGCTGCTCCAATTGGCGCATCTTGAACTGGACTTCTTCGACCTTGCCGGTCGTATCGCGCAGACGGCGCTCCAATTCCTGGATGCGGACTTGCAGGCGCGCGGCGACATCGCCGGAAAGGGCCTCGCCGCCGGGATTGGCACTGTCTTGCGACGGCGCCAGCGTGGTCGGCGCGGGGCCGGTCTGACCGCGATAAACATAGCGTTGAAGATCGGCCAGATCTCGCTTCAGATTTTGGATTTCCCGGGAGACGTCCTGGGCCGCGGCCGGGGCCGGGGCGTTAACGCCAAATGCCGTAAGCGCGATCGCGCAGGCGGCCAGCGCGGTCCGAAGGGAGGGATTACGCCGATGAACTGTCATACCTGTCATGGTCCAGATGCTGACCCATGTTCGTGGCAACAATAGGGCGGCCGTCGGATCATTTCGCGACGGCCGCCCCACTGTCGTTAACGCGCTTTGAGAAGCGAAACCGTTAGCTGCTGTAACCGGCGGTCAGCACGGTCACGGAGCGACGGTTCTGAGCCCAGGAGGCTTCGTTCGAACCGGTCGCCACCGGGCGGCTTTCGCCCAACGGCAGGGTCTCGATCCGGCCGGCCGAAATGCCACGAGCGATCAGGTAATCGCGAGCGGCGGCGGCGCGACGGGCGCTGAGAGCCAAGTTGTAGTCGTCGGTGCCGCGCTCATCAGCGTGACCTTCGACGGTGATGGTCACGGCCGGGAAAGCCGCGAGCCAGGAAGCCTGCGCGTCCAGCGTGCTCTGCGCCTGGGCCGACAGTTCAGAACTGTCGTAAGCGAAGAAGACGCGGTCGCCAGCGACCTGCATGAACTGTTCAATGGAGCCTTCGGCCGGACCCGACGGGGCGGGCGGCGGCGGCGGCGGAGCCGGCTGAGCGGCCTGGGTGCTGCCGGTGTCGTTCGTCGCGACGGCTTCTTCCTCGTTGGTCGAGCAAGCGGCGACCAGAGTCGCGGCGGCCAGCAAGGCAATAACTTTCAAGCGCATTGAGGTACCCCCTACGCGGTCGCCGCGATTGTCGGGCGACGTGTACATCTCGTGTTCTGCCGACGTCGAGTGAACATGCGAACCATCCTCACCCTTCGGCGGCGCAATAATAAGCATGCCGGAATTCTGTTTTCAATAGAATCCGGTAGGATTCCCGGCATATTTCCTAATCTGTAGCAATTGTGTCCAGGTGCCGTTCGATCCCTTGATGGTTAACGTCAGCGGTTGAGGGGTGACCAGGCCGGATCCGCGGCCAGTCCCGGCGTCGGGATGCGTCGCTCATTGTACCCGGTCACGTCGATGGAATAGAGAAACGTCGTGGCGTCGTCGCCGCGCGTCTCGCGATAGTACATCAGCACACGACCATTGGGCGACCAGGTCGGGCCCTCATTGTGGTAGCCCTGGACCAGCAAGCGTTCGCCGGTGCCGTCCGGCCGCATGACGCCGATATAGAACTGGCCCTGCAGAATCTTGGTGAAGGCGATCAGGTCCCCGCGCGGCGACCAGACCGGCGTGCCGTAGCGCCCTTCCCCGAAACTGATACGGTGCTGATTGGTCCCGTCGGCATTCATGACATAGATCTGCTGAGACCCGCCGCGGTCTGATTCGAACACGATCCGCTGTCCGTCGGCCGAGAAACTGGGCGAGGTGTCGATCGACGGGTCGTTGGTCAGGCGCGTCGACTGCCGCGTACGCAAATCCATCACGTAAATCTCGGAATTGCCGCGTTCCTCATAGGTCAGGACGACACGGTTCCCGTCCGGCGAAAAGCGCGGCGAGAAGGTCATGCCGTTGAATGGGCCCAACACTTCCCGGCGCCCGGTCTCCAGGTTGAACAGGTAAACACGCGGCGTGTTGTTGTAGAAATCCAGATAGACGATTTCCTTGCGCGCCGGCGAGAAGCGCGGTTTCACGACCAGGCTGCTGCCATCCGTCAGGAACCGGTGACCGGCCCCGTCCTGGTCCATGATGGCCAGCCGATGGGTCCGGTTATCCTTCGGACCGCTCTTGGCGACATAGACGATCTGGCTGTCGAAATAGCCGTCCTCGCCGGTGATGCGCTTATAGATCGCGTCGGACACGACATGGGCGACGCGCCGCCAATTGACGCTGTCCGCGGAATAGCGGCGGCCCAGCATGTGTTCGGCGGCGAACACGTCCCACAGCCGGAATTCGACGGTGACCCGGCCGTCGGCCTCAACCGTCACCTTGCCGCTGACCAGCGCCTGAGCATCGATCTTGCGCCAGGAGTCGAAGCGCGGCCGGACAGCCAGGCTCTTGGAATCCTGGTTGAAGGCCGCGCGGTCGATGGCGCGGAACAGGCCTGAATTGACCAGATTGGCCTGGACCACATCGGCGATCTGTCGCCCCAACTCCCCTTCCTGCTGATTGAGGCCGAAGAATTCCGGGATCGCGATCGGCAGGGGTTCGATATTGCCGCGCGTGATGTCGATGCGGACTTCCGCGCCGGCGGGGGCGGACGGCAGTCCGACCGCGACAAGGGTCAGGATCAATGCCAAAGAGGTCACGAAGGCGCGTTTCATTCCCATCCTCGCTTGGCCCGGCAAGGGCCGATTTGAAAGCATTTCCGTTTCGTCATCCGCCATCCGCCGACGCTCAGAACACCATATCCCGAGGCGAGAATGTCAGAATGATCTTATTCCATTCGCCAAATTTGCCATCCGGCAGTTTCAGCGGGTCACACCGCAAGACCGCCCGCACGACGCTTTCCCCGAACTGCTTAGTAGCCGATTCCGACAATTCTGTGACGTTGGCCGTCCCCACCGTCTTGTCGGGGTTCATGACAATTTCGACCACGGCCTGCATGTCCTGGACATTGGCCGCGCCGACCGGCGGGTTCCAGCAGCGCACGATCTGATCACGCACCACGGCCAGTTCGGAATCGGTCAATCCCGGAGACGAAACGCGGGTTTGGGCCGGTTGCGGCTGCTGCTGCTGTCGGCTCAACGCCGCTGCAACGGCATCGTTCAGTGTC
>NZ_CBDDHE010000006.1:0-415000 GCF_965228185.1 Pacificispira sp.
AGCCGCGCCGCCATGCGGCGCCCCATCGCGCCCATTCCTAGAAAAGCAATCTTTTGCACATTGGCCTCCTTGGCGTTTCTGTTTGGCCGTCGTACCCGGATTGAGTACCGCATTAAATATTGCTCCACGCATGATATTCATGCATTTTTCGCATTAATGGATCTGTCTACGCTCAGTCTGCTTTCGGATGTCGCCCGGCTCGGCAGTTTCGCGGCGGTCGCCCGTGAACGGGATGTCGACCCTTCCGCCATCTCCCGGGCGGTGGCGGCGGCGGAGGATGAACTGGCCTTGCGCCTGTTTCAACGCACCACCCGCCGGGTCGCGCTGACAGAGGCAGGTGCGGCCTATCTCGCCCGGATCGAACCGCTGATCGAGGAGTTGGAACAGGCCCGACAGGAGGCAACCGACCTTGCGGCGCGGCCCATGGGAACGATCCGGCTGACCGCGTCGATTGCCTTCACGCAGGTCTGCCTTGTGCCCTTGTTACCCGCGTTCCGGGCCGCCTTCCCCGACCTGGCGCTCGACCTGATCGCCAGTGACGGGCAGCTCGACCTGGTCGAAAACGGCATCGACTTGGCGATCCGGTTGGGTCCACCGCCGGAGACCGATGTGATTGCGACCCGCCTTCGAACGACCCGATATCGGGTCTGCGTGTCCCCGGCTTACCAGCAGGATCCCGCCACGCGATTGGACCATCCCAGCGACCTGACGCGGCGCAGGTGCTTGCGACAATCCCTACCGGAATACCAATCGCGCTGGATGTTTCGCGATGGCGCCGGACAGGAAACAGAAGTACCGGTCACCGGCGATCTGCGCGTTTCCAACGCCATCGCTTTGCGGGATTGCGCCGAAATGGGGTTGGGGCCGGCCTTGCTGGTGGATTGGCTGACGGCAGACGCTTTCGCGCAGGGGCGGCTGATCGATCCGTTTCCCGGCCACACGGCCTATGCCAGCAGCGCGGATACCGGTATCTGGCTGATCTATTCCAGCCGCCGCTATCTGCCGCTGAAGACCCGCGTCACCCTGGACTTTCTGAAGGCGCATTTGCCGTCACGGCTGGGTCCGGTGACGGCATCCTAGACGGATCGGCTTTCCGGAAACAGATGCCGGGTCCGATTGGCGAAGGCGACAAGCGACAGCATCACGGGCACTTCGACCAGCACGCCCACGACCGTCGCCAGTGCGGCACCGGAGTTCAGGCCGAACAGGCTGATTGCCACCGCGACGGCCAGTTCGAAGAAATTCGATGTACCGATCAGCGCGGCCGGGGCAGCGGTCGAGAACGGGACCTTCCACAGATAAGCCCAACCATAGGCGATGATGAAAATCCCATAGCTTTGGACCAGCAAAGGGACCGCTATCAGGACGATCACCAGCGGGTTTCCGACGATCGTTTCCGCCTGGAACCCGAATAGCAGGATCACCGTCGCCAAAAGACCGATCACCGAAAAGGGCTTCATCCGCGCGGTAAAGGATGCGATGCGGTTGGTATCGCCCGACCGGTCCAGCCGTTTGCGCGTCACATAGCCCGCCGCCAGCGGCACCAGAACATACAGCAGGACCGACAGCAGCAGCGTGTCCCACGGAACGACGACATCCGTCACGCCCAGCAGCAACGCCGCGATCGGGGCGAAGGCGAAGATCATGATGACGTCGTTCACCGACACCTGGACCAGGGTATAATTGGCATCCCCCCGGACAAGCTGGCTCCAGACGAACACCATCGCGGTGCAGGGCGCGACGCCCAGGAGAATCACGCCGGCAATATAGGATTGCGCGTCACGCGGATCGATCAGCCCGGCAAACAGATGCTCAAAGAACAGCACCCCCAGAAACGCCATCGTGAACGGCTTGATCAGCCAGTTCACGACAAGGGTGATGCACAACCCCTTCGGCCGCTTGCCGACATCCGCGATCGACGCGAAATCGACATTCACCATCATGGGATAGATCATCACCCAGATGAAGACGGCGACGACCAGATTGACGCTGGCATATTCCAGCCCGGCGACCGCTTCGAACAGCCCGGGCACGGCCAATCCAAGGCCGATTCCGGTGACGATGCAGACCGCCACCCAGACCGACAGGAACCGTTCGAAGACGCCGATGGGAGAAGGGACGGAATCGCTAACGGACATCACGCACTCAAACCATTTCCTTCGCCTTGCCCCCCATCTCGTCCAGACGACGCTGCAGGCTCAGGCGATCCAGCGCCGCCAGGGGCAGATTTACAAAGACGGATATCCGATTGGCGAGTTGCCCATAAACATCGGCGAAACCTGCCCGAATTTCCGCTTCCGTTCCTTCCACAGCGACCGGGTCGGTGCAACCCCAATGCGCGGTCATCGGCTTGCCCGGCCATGTCGGGCAAACCTCGTTCGCGGTCTGGTCGCAGACGGTGAAGACGAAATCCATCTTCGGCGCGTCGTCGGACGAAAACTCGTCCCAGTTTTTCGAGCGCAACCTGTCGACGGGATGATTGAACTTTTGCAGCAGGTCGGCCGCATAGGGATGCACCTCGCCGCGCGGATGGCTTCCGGCGGAATAGGCCTTGAACCGGCCCGTGCCTTCCCGTTCCAGGATCGCCTCGGCCATGATGGATCGGGCCGAGTTGCCACGGCACAGAAAGAGCACGTTGAAGATCTTCTCACTCATGGTTCTTGCTCCCGCACGAGTTTGAGACCGACCTTGCGTGGGGATTAAGGCCGGTCCGGACACTTCAGCAAGACCCGAAAGGACCACCGGGCATCCGCCCGCCAATCGTGACGGATCGCAGTCGACGGCGGGCCCAACATCGACACGGAAAGACGATGCGTCGCCCATCGCGCGCGGAGGGTATCAAGACTGCATGACCAAGTTGAGACAGTGAGGGCAGAAATTTAGATGGCGGGAATCCTCCCCACCATTCCTGGCCGAACGGCCGCCCGTTATCTCTCCGCCTTGGGAAGCGAGGGACTGAACTGAATCAGGCTGAGGATTTCGAACAGCATTTGCGCCCCGGCATGGGCGGTGTTTGCGGTGGCGTCGTAGGATGGCGCGACTTCGACGACATCGCCGCCGATGAAGTTCAACCCTTTCAGACCGCGAATGATCGCCATGGCCTCGCGCGTGGTCAGACCGCCGATCTCGGGCGTGCCGGTGCCGGGCGCGAAAGCCGGATCCAGACCGTCGATGTCGAATGTGAAATAGGTCGGACCATCGCCGATCACAGCCCGCGCCTTGGCGACAATGGCATCGATGCCCATCGCGGCGATGTCCTTCGCCTCGATCACGGTCATGCCCGCCTCCTCGGAGAATTCCCAGATATAGCCGGCGGCACCGCGAATGCCGATCTGGATGCAGCGTTCGGGGTCCAGGACACCGTCCATCACGGCATTCCGGAATGGGCCGCCATGATGGAACTTCTCACCTTCATAGGCGCCGCCCGTATCGCAATGGGCATCGATATGAACCATGCCGACCGGGCGATCCTTGCCCAGGGCGCGCATGATCGGATGGGTCACGGAATGATCGCCGCCGACCCCAACCGGTATGACATTGGCGGACACCATGCGCGCCACGAAAGTTTCGATGTCTTCCAAGCTTTTGTGCAATTCGAACCGGCTGCGGAAGGGCACGTCGCCGATATCCGCCACGGCCATCTGATGCAGCGGCGCAGTGTGGTGGAAGTCGTTATAGGGCCCGACCCGTTCGATGGCGCGGATGGCCCGCGGTCCGAATCGCGCGCCGGTCCGGTTGGTCACGCCCAGATCCATCGGCATGCCGTAAAGCGCGACCTGCAATCCCTCCAATGCGTCATCGCCACTGCGTGCCGGGGCATCCAGCAGGGTCGGGAAACCGGCATAAGGTGCGGGCCGATTGCCACCCTGGGAGAAAATATGTTCCGCAATTTCCTGATAGTCGGGATTGATCAGATCGCCACCAGTCATGCCGTCGAATTTCTTGCGCAGCGCGGCGAGCTTTTCTTCCGTCCAGGCCATCCCGATACCTCTTTCATACGACGTTTTCGACCATTGGGTCGCGGTATAGTGCGGAGACGAAGGCGCAAATTCAAACCGGATATGAAAAAGGCCGGCCCCGAGGGTCCGGCCTTCCGTTTACCCCGGCTTCCCCCGGTCAGTCGCTGAACAAGCGGTTGAACGGATAGGAGTAATGGATGGTCGCGACTTCGGTGCCCGGATTGTTTTCGTCCAGGCTGGCATTCGACAGGTGATAGAAGCTCAGGCCCAGGCGGGATCGGTCGTCGAAGCGATAGGCGAACTCGATCGCCGAACGGAACTCGATCGGATAGCCGAGATCCTTGCCGTCGCCGTCATGATACAGACCCGGCGCGAAGGACGGGGTGATGACGAAACGGCGGCCCATGAACAGATCCAGGCGAACGCCGGCATAGCCGTAGAACGCGCTGTCCGTCGTGGCCATCACGCCGACAAAAGGATTGAACACCCACCATTTGGAGCCGGAAATGTATTCCATGTGGAATTCACCGGCGCCCATATCGTCGTTCACGTCGTAATAGCCCGCGCCGAAGCGGATGAAAGACGGCTCCTTGCCGTCTTCTTCGGCCATGGCCGGCAGTGCCGAAGCCAGGACGACGGCCAGTGCCGCCAGAATGGTTTTCGTACCGCGCATAACGCTACACACCCCCAGAACCGAAATATTTCGATGCCGCATTCTTGCGGAACGACGTGACGATGCCGCAAAAGGCCTCTGATTTCACGCGAAAAATCGGTTTCAGACAATTATCGATGGATTTCTCTGTCGCGAATGGGCAACAGTGGCCGAAATCCGGGCTTGCGGACTTGACGCCCTGGGGTCCGATACTCTAAAAAGCGCCGCTTTCCGGGCCGTGCGGGCCTGGAGAAGACGCTTATAAACAAGCAATAACGCGAAAGAAGGTGCGGTTTTCAAGGACCGTGCGGAACTTTCGATAGACTGAAAGGAATGAACCATGTCTCGTCGCTGCGAGATTTCCGGCAAGGGTGTGATGACGGGTAACAACGTCTCGCACGCCATGAACCACTCCCGTCGGCGCTTCCTGCCGAACCTGCACGTCGTCCGCCTGCAGAGCGATATTCTGGGCGAACGCGTGAAGATGCGCCTGTCGACCCGCGCCATGCGCACCGTCGACAAGAAGGGCGGGATCGACGATTTCCTGCTGAACACGCCGGACCGTAAGCTGACGGACGAAGCGAAGAAGCTGAAGCGCCGCATCGAAAAGCGCCAGGCCGCCATCGCCGCGTAAGTCACGCGCATATCATTCCGATCAGGCCCGCCCTTACCGGCGGGCCTTTTCGTTTCAGCGGTCCCATTCTTCCAGGACCTGAGGGTCGGATTCGGCGGACCGGAGGCGCTGTCGACAGGCTGCCGCGGTCTCAGGCGCCAAGCGCCGCAATGCCCAGACCGCCGCCCCACGCACCGTCGCGTCCTCATCTTCCAGCAATCCCGCGATCGGTTCCGCCAGTTCTGCATCACGACTGTTGCCGCTGGCGATCAGAACGTTGCGCATGAAGCGACTGCGTCCGATGCGCTTGACCGGGCTGGCGGTAAACAGGGACCGGAAGCCCGCATCGTCCAAGACCAGATAATCACGCAATGTCGCGCCGCGTACGCCGTCGCGAGGCAGGAACGCGCTTTCCTGGGTCGGAACCGCAAATTTGTTCCACGGACAGACCGCCAGGCAATCGTCGCAGCCATAGATCCGGTTGCCCATCGCCTCCCGGAACTCGACCGGTATCGGCCCTTTATGCTCGATCGTCAGATAGCTGATGCAGCGCCTGGCATCCAATGTATAGGGTGTGGGAAAGGCGTCGGTCGGACAGATGTCCAGGCACCGTCGACAGCCGCCGCAATGATCCCCCTCCACCGCGTCGGGGACCAACTCCAGGGTGGTGTAGATTTCCCCCAGAAACAGCCACGACCCGAAATCCCGCGACACCAGATTGCTGTGCTTTCCTTGCCAGCCGATACCGGCCAGCGCGGCCAACGGCTTTTCCATGACCGGCGCGGTATCGACAAAGACCTTCACCTCGCAATCGAAGCTCTCCGCCATCCAGCGCGCGACCCGTTTCAGGCGCTTCTTGATCAGGTCGTGATAATCGCGATTCCGGGCATAGCAGGAAATGTTGGCGAGTTCCGGCCGATCCAGTAGGTCCATCGGATCGTCTTCCGGGCCATAATTGGTCCCCAGTACAAGGACGCTGCGCACCTCGGGCCACAGGTCCTTGGGCGATCGGCGGCGGTCCAGCTTGTCGGCCATCCAGGTCATTTCGCCATGCTGACCTTGGGACACGAACTCTTCGAGGCGGCGTTGCTCGCGTTCGCCCATCGCCGCCGCTGCGACGCCCGCGACGCTGAATCCCTCGTCCAGCGCCCGCACCAGTATTCGCGATTTCGGATCGTCGGTCATCGTCCCGTCACAGTGGCGGGATATCACCGCCCGCGCGTTCCTCGTTGAAGGCGGCCTCGAAATCCTCGAACCGCCGCTCCTGAATGGCCTGCCGCATGCCGGCCATCAACTGCTGATAATAGGCGATATTGTGCCAGGACAGCAGCATCGGCCCCAACATCTCCTGCGCCTTGGTCAGGTGATGCAGATAGGCGCGGCTGTAATTGCGGCAGCACGGGCAAGGACAGTTCTCGTCCAGGGGCCGGGGATCGGCGGCATGGCGGGCATTCTTGAGATTGACGGTGCCGCGCCTTGTGAAGGCCTGGGCATTGCGGCCGGACCGGGTCGGCAGGACGCAGTCGAACATGTCGATGCCGCGCTTCACCGCGCCGACCAGATCATCCGGCTTGCCGACGCCCATCAGATAGCGGGGCCGATCCTGGGGCATGGCCGGCATGGTGAAATCCAGGGTGGAGAACATCAGTTCCTGCCCCTCGCCCACCGCCAGGCCACCGACCGCATAGCCGTCGAAGCCGATATCCGTCAGGGCCTCAATCGACTGGTGGCGCAGGTCTTCGTAGACGCTGCCCTGGACGATGCCGAACAGGCCATAGCCCGGACGGCGCGCGAATGCGTCACGCGACCGCGCGGCCCAGCGCATCGACAGTTCCATCGACGCCTTCGCTGTTTCGTGATCGGCGGGATAGGGCGTGCATTCGTCGAAGGCCATGGTGATATCGGCATCCAGCAGCCGCTGAATTTCCATCGAGCTTTCCGGCCACAGGGAATAGTAGCTGCCGTCGACATGGCTGCGGAAGCGCACGCCCTCTTCGGTGATCTTGCGCAGCGCCGCCAGGGACATGACCTGATAGCCGCCGGAATCGGTCAGGATCGGCCCCGGCCAGTTCATGAATTTGTGCAGGCCGCCCAGTTCCGCGACCCGTTCCGCGCCCGGCCGCAGCATCAGGTGATAGGTGTTGCCCAGGACGATCTCAGCCCCGGTTGCGGCGACCGATTCCGGCATCATCGCCTTCACCGTCCCCGCCGTGCCGACCGGCATGAAGGCGGGCGTCTCGATGGTGCCATGGGCGGTCTGGACCTGGCCGCGGCGGGCCATGCCGTCGGTGCCGATCAGGGTGAAGCCGAATTCGGTCATGTATCGTCTCCCGCGCGGTCCAACAGACTGCCGTCGCCATAGGAATAGAAGCGGTATCCGGTCCGAATGGCATGGGCATAGGCGGCCTGCATCCGATCCAGCCCCGCAAAGGCGCTGACCAGCATGAACAAGGTCGAGCGCGGCAGGTGGAAATTGGTCATCAGCCGGTCCACGGCCCGGAATCGGTAGCCCGGCGTGATGAAGATGTCGGTGTCGCCCTCGAAGGGCCGGATCGTGCCATCCGGCGTCGCGGCACTTTCCAGAGTCCGCATCGGGGTCGTGCCGACCGCGACAATGCGGCCGCCCGCGCGCCGGTGATCGTTCAGGCGCTGCGCCGCCTCTGCCGGCAGATGCGCCCATTCGCTGTGCATCTTGTGCTCGGCGGTGTCCTCGACCTTGACCGGCAGAAAAGTTCCGGCGCCGACATGCAGGGTCAGCCGCACGGTCTGCACCCCTTTATCCGCCAGCGCGTCCAGCAATGCAGGGGTGAAATGCAGGCTGGCCGTCGGCGCGGCCACGGCGCCTTCCCGTTCCGCGAAGACGGTCTGATAGGACTCGCGGTCCTTCGCGTCCTGATCTGTATCGCCGCCTTTCGAACGCTTGATATAGGGCGGCAACGGCATGCGGCCGTGACGCCACAGCGCGTCGCGCAGATCCGCGTCGGACAGGGAAAATCGGAAAGTCACCCGGCCGTCCGGCAACTTGTCGACGACCGTTGCTTCCAGTTCGCCGGCGAAAAGGACGGCATCGCCGACCCTCAGCTTCTTGCCCGGCCGGGCGAAGGCATCCCAACTATCGCCGCTCTTCTGTTCGATCAACGTCGCTTCGAAGCTCGCCTCGCCGCGTCTGCCGTCCAGCCGGGTCGGAATGACCTTGGTATCGTTGACGACCAGAAGGTCCCGGTCATCCAACAGCGACGGCAGGTCGGCGATACGGTGATCGCCGAATGCGCCGTCGGCCGGTACGCGCAGCAGGCGCGCCGATTCCCGCGGTTCGGCCGGACCCTGCGCAATACAATGGTCCGGCAGATCGAAATCGAAGAGATCGACGCGCATGCCGGATTCAGGCCGCCGCCTCGCCGTTGCGCGGCGCGGTCGGGAACAGGGCCATCAACGCCCGGAAAACCGGCAGCAGCAAGGTCGCCATCGCCAGCTTGATCCAGAAATCGCCCAACGCCCAGGTCATCCAGGGCAGACCGGTTCCGGCGAAGGCAATGCTGAAAAACAGCGCGGTATCGATGGCCGACCCGACAAAGGACGATACGAAGGGCGCCTTCCACCAAGTCTGGCGGCGCAGCTTGTCGAAGACGAAGACGTCCAGCAATTGCGCGATCAGGAAGGCGCTGCCCGACGCCAGGGCAATGCGCGCATCGGCCAGGATCAGCGACAGGACGACCCCAATGACAAAGCCGAACACGACCACGACCCGGGCCGCGGCGGCACCGAACAGGCGGTTGGTGGTATCGGTCACCAGGAAGGCGATCGGATAGGTGACGGCGCCATAGGTGATCCAGTTCGACAGATCGATGCCGCCGACATGGCCCTGAACCGGAATTTCGACAAGAAAGTTGGACGCCAGAATGATAACGCCCATGGCAATGGTGGCGGGCACAAGCCGGCCAAGGGAGATGGATCCCACCTGCATGGTTGGTTGCTCCTTTCGTGCCGGGCGCGTTCGGGGTCTTATCGTCCACACTCAAGGACCGCCCCAGCGGGAAGGATAGTCCCGCCCCCGGCATCCGCGTAATGGCGCGGGTGATACGGGCTATCCCTGCTGCGGTCAAGGGACAGCGGGGCAGCGGTCGCCGCAGAACACTCAAAACTTCAAAAAACTTCACATAAAACACCAATGGATGTGTTACGTTTACTCGCATAGCGATTATTTATAAGGGGAATCTGACGATGCTTAGCGGAATAAGAGCGCTGTGCGGCGCCTGTATCGCGACAGGCATTTTCATTAGCGGCACGGCAGCGGCCCTTGCGGAAGGGCAGTGCAGCGCCAAGATGGATCGCCCCCTGTTGCCGACGGATGCCGCGCTGTGTGACTCGCTGGCCGTGACGATGCGCGATCCCAGCGCCCTGCCCCTCAACGAATACGAAGCAGTTGTCGGGGAATTTTTCGGCAATTTCTGCCACCGGGACCCCGATAAGGGCTGGGTTCGCGACAAATCGGTACGCGATACCGGCCCCTATACCCAACGCCTGCAGGATGCAAAATGGGTCGGCCAGTATCACGGCACCCACGCCCCCGTGGTGATCTGGTATTCCAAGGAAATGCACGAATGGCTACGGGTGAACCGGCCGGTTAACGAGCACGGAGACCCCATAGAGCCGAAGGAGCGCACGCCGATCCCGGACGGTGCGATCATGGCGAAGGAAATGTACCCGGCGCCGGCATCGCGCTGCGACGTCCCCGATACGAACTATCTGCTGCCGACCAGCGGCATCGCCTTCATGGTCCGCGACAACGACGCGTCTCATGATGGCTGGTTCTGGGGTTGGTATGGGTATGAGGGCTGGGCGCCCGACTGGCCGCCGGGGCCGGACAATGGCGCGCCGCTGCAAGGCTTTGGCCAGTACTGCGTGAACTGCCATGCCTCATCCGAAGAGCATCTGACCTTCGCCAGCCTGAAGAATATCGAAAAGGAGCCAGGCCGGCCGTTGGTCTTCCTCAGTCAGAACTGGACCCTTGCCGACCCGCCCACGTCCCATCACCGGCTGGTCGTTCTGCCCGACGATCCGGCGCCGCGCCTGGGGCAGCCCTTCTATGAATATGGCAGCGCGTTCCTGGATCAATTCGGGAAGACCACGGAGGCCGCGCCGAGTTGGAACAGCGTCGACCGGTTCCCCTCCGCGACATACGACAATGTCTGGGTTCCGGCGGGCAAGGTGACGGCGCATAGCGAGTTCCTGACCTCCGACCAATGTGCCGGCTGTCACGATGCAGGCGGGACCGGTCTGCAATTCTCCATGACGGAGCCGAAGAAGCACACCGATCAGCTGATCAACTATTCCCCATACGGGACGTGGCGCACCTCTCCGATGGGCCTGGCCGGGCGCGATCCGATCTTCTTCGCCCAGTTGGCCAGCGAGACACAGACCTTCCATCCGGATTCGGCCGGGATGATCGAGAATATCTGTCTCGGGTGTCACGGCATCATGGGCCAGCGCCAATTCGCCATCGACAACAAGGAAGCGACCGGCAATTGCGACGCGGACTTTACCCGATCCATGGTCTCCGCCGTGCCCTATCCGCCCGGCAACCCGACCGCCGAGCACGCGAATTACGGGGCATTGGCGCGGGACGGCATTTCCTGCACATCCTGTCACCGGATAGTGCAGACGGATGCGCAGATCGAAGCTGCCCGGAATGCCGCCGAGAATGGCTGCGTCGAGGAACGTCAGGATCTTCTGAATCCGACCAAACTGGGACTGAAAGGCTTCGCGCGGACCGTCACGGGCAGTTTCTGGGTCGGTGCGCCGGACGCGCTGCGCGGTCCGTTCGAGAAGCCGAAGATCATACCGATGAAGCATTCGATCGGTATCGATCCCGTTCATGACGATCAGTTCGCATCCTCGGAACTCTGCGGTACCTGCCACACGGTCCACCTGCCGGTGATGCGGGACAACGAGCCGCTGGGCTATACCTACGAACAGACGACCTATCCGGAATGGCTGTTCAGCGCCTATCGGACCGGCAGCACGCCGAACGGCAAACTGCCGCTGGGTGCCGGCGACCGGGCGCAATCCTGCCTCGACTGCCACATGGTCAACGAGGTCGACGGCAAGCCCATCGTCAGCCAGATCGCGTCGATCCAGGAATTCTCGAACTTCCCGCAGGCCGAATACAACTTGCCGCCGGAGGAGATCGATATCCCCGCCCGATCCGGCTTCGCCCGGCATACGCTGGTCGGGCTGAACGTCTTCCTGATCAAGATGGCCCAGCAATTCCCCGACGTATTCGGCATCCCGACCCAGGATCCCATGCTTGTGTCCAAGGGCGAACCCTCCCTGGTCCGGACGGAACAGGAAATGCTGATTAACGCCGATCACTACACCGCGACCGTCGCGGTGGAAAATGTCGCATTCGGCAAGGACGCTCTGACCGCCACCGTCGCGATCGACAGCAAGGTCGGGCATAAATTCCCGTCCGGTGTTGGCTTCCGCCGCGCCTTCGTCACTTTCGAGGTACTGGACGAACGCGGATCGGTCCTTTGGGCATCCGGCCGGACGAATGGTGCCGGTGTCATCGTCGATGCCGAAGGCGCGCCTATCGAAGGCGAACTGTGGTGGAAGGACGATTGTTCGGGTCTGCGCCATCCTGGCGACCCGAAATTCCAACCCCACCTGCAAACCCTGACCCGCCAGAACCAGGCACAGATCTATCAGGAACTGGTCGTGTCCCCAGCGCCGGTAGAGAAGCCGATGTGCGGGAACAATCCGGCGCCGGGCGGCAATTTGACCACCAGCTTCCTGTCGATCTGCGGCGAGGTGAAGGACAATCGCATTCTGCCGCATGGCTATCTGCCCCTGAAGGACCGGATCGAACTGGCCGAAGCCATCGGTGCAACGGAGGTTCTGGCCCGCGAGGCCGCCGCCCATCATGTCGGCGACGATCCGGACTATAAGTCCGGCGGGGGTGACCGCTTCGACGTCGTCATTCCCCGGTCGGAGCTGACGGGCACGCCGGCCCATGTCCGCGCAACACTGAACTATCAGGCGACGCCGCCGTTCTATCTGCAGGACAGGTTCTGCACCGCAGAAGGACCGGATCGCGACCGACTGTATTTCCTGGCCGGGCACCTGAACCTGGACGGCACGGAGGCAGAGGATTGGAAATTCGAACTGGTCGACAGCGGCAAGGTCGCCGTACCGGGCGAGGACTAGGACGCGGGCGGGCTACCGGCGGGTAATCATCAGCGCCGCGGCCGGGATAGCGAGTATGGCCAGATAGGCGATCTGCCACCAGGCCGCCCAGATCGAGAAATTAGCGAGGGAGCTGGTCCAGAACGCCCCCATCACCGCGATCGCGGCCCAACCGCCCGCCCGACCCCGCAAGGTCAGGCGCCCGACGGCGATCATGCTCAAGATGATCGACGCCGCGAAGAGTATCAGTCCCGGGAACCCTGTCTCGGACAGAATTTCCAGGAACCAGTTATGCGGATGCGCCGGGACGTATTCCTGATTGAAGTCCAGGACTTCCTGCTTCGCGCCCTCGACCTTGTCGATCGCATTGATGCCGTGCCCCAGGATTGGCCGTTCCAGCGCCTTGCCGAAGACAAACCCCCAGATCGCCTGGCGATGCACATCGACGGCGGGCAAGGGCGGATTGTCCCGCACCGCCTCCGTAATGGGGGCGTCCGGCAGTTTCGACAGGATCACGGCCCCGCCGCTCAATGCGGCAACCAGTACACCGGCGATCAGGACGGTGCGGGCGATCCGCCCAAGCCGTCCGGCCACCCACAAGAGTGAGATCGCCCCCACTGCCCCGACGAATCCGCCAAGGGCCGCAAAGGATACCTGGCCCTGCAATCCCAGGATCAACGCCAATCCCGTCACCAGGGCGACGGCCACCGTCAGCCGCACCCATATCTCCGGACGACGCCAGGCGATCCAGATCGCGACGGGCAACGCAATGGACAACAGGGATTTGTAGGAATTGAACATGTCCTGCGGATAGATCGGCCCATCCGTCAGCGGTTTGAACAATCTGAGAAGTCCGGTATCGACCGCCAGCGCCAGGACCGCCAGCACACCAACGCCTGCAAGCCCCAGGACGAAGGCATTCTCTGCCGCGCGCGGCGCGCCCCGCATTTGGGCAGCGGCCTGAATCACCGCGCAGAATGCCAGGCCGAACAGGGCGACCCTCGCGATGACCTCGAACGATCCCGCCGGGTCGGCAGAAAAAACCGCCGACACGGTCCACCAGATCAGCATCACGCCGACGGCAAGGGCCGCGCGCGTCCGCAAGGGCCGAATGAACAGCGTCCGCGAATCCTGCCGCCGCAAAGGAACGAGACTTATGAGCACCGCCAGGCCGAATGCGATCCCCAGCGCCGCATTGCCGAAAGCGGTCAATGGCGCGGCCAATCCCAGCAAGACGCCGAACGTGGTCGCCATCGCGCGGTCCCGCGCGGAAGACTGGGTCTTGGTATCGGTCACGGGGACTTCTCCGGAACTCCGGTATCGACCCGAAGGGCCGGCGCGGCATAAGGTTGGCGTCGCCGAAGACTTACAGAATTCCGCAATCCGCAGCAAGACGCCCACCAGACCCGACAAGGATTCTCGTCATGGCCCGGCCCGTGAAGCGCCTGATTCTCGCCGCCCTCTGCCTGGCCGTATTGGTCGGCGGCGCGGTCGCGCTGATCCGGATCAGTGACACTGGGAACATGCTTTATAAGCGGTACAAGGAAAGCGACCCGTATGTCTTCGAGACCCTGCGACCGGAACTAGCACTGCAGGATGCCTCTGAATTCCTGACCATCAATGACGCGGTTGAACTGCGCAATCGTCGAACGGACTTGGTACGCCTGGTCTATGGCGGCAGCGCGGATCGCGTCGCGGCACGCTATCATCGATTTTCGGTGCCGAGCGCCCTTTGGGACTCAGCACAGACATTATCCGGACTGAAGGGGGCGAGCCGCTTCTATGTCGAACCCGGCCCGGGCGTTCTGTCATTCTTCTACCTTCTGACGCCTGAGGTGCCGCAGGCCGGCAAGGCGCTGATCTATCATCACGGCTTCGCGGGCGATTTCATGCAGGCGGACGGCTTTCTGGAGCGGATGCTGGCGGAAGGATACACGATCGTCGCGTTCAATCAGTTGGGCTATGGCGAAAATTCCCGCGAGGTCCAATGCCCCGGTTCCATCGATCCGGCCTGTGAGATCAATCTGCAATTCGGCCTGCGCGAGTTGGAGAACGGCCTTGCATATCATATCGAACCGGTAAGGGCCGGGATCGATCTTCTGGCGTTTTTGGGTTTCGACCGTATCGACGCCGTCGGGCTTTCGGCCGGCGCAGCGACGGTCGCATTGACCGCGGCCCTCGACGACCGGATCGCCCGGTCGGTCGCGGCCGCCGGAATCCTGCCCTATTATCTGCGCGAAGGACAGGACGCGCCAATCGGAATTGCGGAGTATCCGCCGCTGCGCGAATTGGTCGGCATGATGGATCTGTTCCTGATGGGCGCGGCCGGTGAAGGGCGCGCGCAGATGCATCTGTTCAACCGGTTCGACCGCTGCTGCTTCCGCAACGTGAAGGGCCGCGCCTATGAGCCGGCCCTGACCAAGCACCTGTCCGACCTGGGCGCCGGGGGCGCGTTCACCGTGCGGATCGACGAGACCCATGCGCGCCACAAGATTTCGGATTGGGGTGCCGACCAGATCGTTTCCTTCCTGGCCGCGCCATCCTAGTCTGCACCCTCCCCTCATCCTGGAGCGACGAACATGTATGTAGGCACGGCGAAAGCGGCATTGGGTCACAACGGCAACAGTCTGGTCGACCTGCGCAGCGACACGGTCACGCGCCCGTCCCCCGGCATGCTGGCGGCGATGGCCGCGGCGGAGGTCGGCGACGATGTGTTCGGCGACGATCCGACCGTCATCGCCCTGGAGGAGAAAACCGCCGATCTGTTCGGCAAGGAAGCGGCGCTGTTCCTGTCGACCGGCACGCAAAGCAACCTCTGCGCCATGCTGGCCCATTGCGGGCGGGGCGAGGAGGTGCTGGTCGGGCGCCCCTATCACGTCTTCAGCGCCGAGGCCCATGGCGCATCGGTTCTGGGCGGGATCGCGCTGGATCCGCTGGATGTGAACCCGGATAACAGCATCGATCCGCAATCGGTCCGCAGCGCGGTCAAACCGGACGACCCGCATCTACCGATCACGAAACTGCTCTGCCTGGAAAACACGGTGACCGGCAAAGCGGTGCCGCTGGATAAACAGGAAGCGGCGGCCCAGGCCGCCCGCGATTTCGGACTGGCGGTTCACCTGGACGCGGCGCGGGGTTTCAACGCCGCCGCCGCGCTGGATATCGACGTAAAGACCCTGGCCCGCTGCGCCGACAGCGTGTCCGCCTGCCTGTCAAAAGGCCTTGGCACGCCCGCCGGGACGGTGCTCTGCGGCCCCAAGGACCTGGTCAGGCGCGCGCGACGGTATCGCAAGATGCTGGGCGGCGGCATGCGCCAGGTCGGCATTCTGGCGGCTGCCGGGATTTACGCCCTGGACAATCACGCCCCGCGCATCGCGGAAGACCACGCCCGCGCCGCGACGCTGCGCCAGGGGTTGGCGAACCTGCCGGGGCTGTCGGTCGATCAGGCGCCGAACCAGACGAATATGGTTCTGGTCACGATCACCGCGCCGAATCCAGAGGCCGTCCAGGCAAGCCTGCGCGGCGCCGGGATCGTCACCGGTCTGTCCGGGAGCTTCATGCGCTTGGTGGTGCACCGGGATATCGACGATGCCGGGATCGCGCGCGTCATCGATGCCTTTGCCGGGGCATTGGCGGCGTGATTGGATCTTCCCGACGAACATGGCTTGCCGCACTGGCCATGTTCCTGGCGGTGACAATCCCCGCATCGGCGGAACCCGACGCCCTGTTCGGCGATCTGGCGGGCACGACGCTGTCCTACGATATCAACGTCGGCGACGACCCCTCCGGTCATGCCGAAGGGACAATCCTGCGGACTGAGGACGGCAATTGGGAAGTCCGCATGGAAACGAAGATCGAAGTCGAGGTGATCGGCGGCATCTCGATCTATTCCCTGCACATGTCGGTTTCGGAAATCTATGGAGACGGCGTGCTCGTCGGACTGGATGTGGATGCTCGGGAAAACGATCAGCACAACCGCATGACCGGCCGGATGGAGGGTTCCCAGTTCCGCTTCACCCATAACGGCAAGGTCGGCACCGGGGACCGGCATCTGGTGCCCTCGACCCAGCTCTGGCGCGAACGCATGCTGCAGCGGAAGCGCGTCCTGCATGTCATCGACGGCGAGATGTTCGAACGGCGCGTCTCCGCCATCGGCAAGGAGCGCATTTCGACCGACAAGGGCGTTCTGGACCTGAACGGCTACACCGTCGAATCCCCGGACGAGCGGGCCACCCTCTGGTTCGATCCGGACGGCCTGCTCTACAAGGCGGAGTTGGAACGTCTCGGCGTCACACTGGTCATCCAGCGCCGCGCCTAGACTTTACCCCTTGCGCGCCGCCATCAGGTCGACGAACCGCTGGAAGAGGTAATGGCTGTCCTGCGGACCGGGCGAGGCTTCCGGGTGATACTGCACCGAGAAAATCGGTCGGTCCTTGACCCGGATCCCGGCCAGCGTGCCGTCGAACAGCGAGAAGTGCGTCGCCTCGACATTGGCCGGCAGGCTGTCCTTGTCGACCACGAAGCCATGGTTCTGGCTGGTGATCTCCACCTTCTGGGTGGTCAGGTCCTTGATCGGATGGTTGGCGCCGTGATGGCCCAGATGCATCTTTTTCGTCTTCGCGCCCAGCGCCAGGGCCAGCATCTGGTGGCCGAGGCAGATGCCGAAGACCGGTACGTCGGCGGCCAGCACGCCCTGGATCATCGGGACCGCATAAACGCCGGTCGCCGCCGGATCGCCGGGGCCGTTGGACAGGAAGACGCCGTCCGGACTATGGGACAGGACCTCTTCCGCCGTCGCCGTCGCGGGCAGCACCGTCACCGCACAGCCCAGGGTCGCCAGGCAGCGCAGGATGTTGCGCTTGATGCCGAAATCGATTGCGACGACCTTGAATTTCGGCTCGCCCAGACGGCCATAGCCGCTGTCCAGAACCCAGCGGGTTTCCTCCCACTGATAGGCTTGCGTGCAGGACACGTCCTTCGCCAGGTCCATGCCTTCCAGGCCCGGCCAGTCGCGCGCCTGATTCCACAGGGCCGGCAGATCGAAGACGCCATCGGCATTGTGGCTCAGAACCGCGTTCGGTGCGCCGGCATCGCGAATGCGGCGGCTCAGCCGGCGGGTGTCGACCCCAGTCAGGGCGGGCAGATCATGGGCTTTCAGCCAGCCGTCCAGATGGCTGACGGCGCGAAAATTCGAAGGCTCCGTGATATCGGCGCGCAGGATCGCCCCACAGGCGGCGGGCGTCGTCGTCTCGACATCTTCCAGATTGGCGCCGACATTGCCGATATGCGGGAAGGTGAAGGTCACCATCTGCCCGGCATAGGACGGATCGGTCAGGATTTCCTGATATCCGGTGATCGCCGTGTTGAAGCAGACCTCGCCGACGCGCGTCACTTCCGCTCCCGCACCGCGTCCCCAAAGAACCGTGCCATCCGCCAGCACCAAGGCGGCGGTGGCGCCATCGGGCTTCGGCGCGAATTCGGGGGTGTCGGTGGCGGAAAGCGTGGCAGTCTCAGCAGGCATTGGCGAAAGCGTCCCGTTCGTCAAAGGGTTAGGCGGTCTCCGCCGGTGGGCGGCGCCTGGGCCCCGGAGACGAACCCGCCGGAGACCCGGGGATGAATACGCCCCACGCCCCGAAAGGTCAAGCCGTGGCGGTTTTTATAAAACCTATTAATTACAATAACTTAACAATTTTTCGAATGGTTGCCCCGGTCAATGCCTTGGGGTATGGTCCCGCCCTTCCCGAAGCAGGGGACCATGCGCTATGATCCGGCGCGGCGGGAAATGGGAGACAGGAAATCATGCGTGACGAGCTGAACAAGGCGCTCAAGGAATCCATGCGCGCGAAGGACGACCGCGCCGTGTCGACGCTACGCCTCATCCTCGCGGCCCTGAAGGACCGTGACATCGCCGCCCGCAGCAAGGGCAACAATGACGGGATTTCCGACGACGAACTGCTTCAGATGCTGCAGAGCATGGTGAAGCAGCGCAAGGAATCCATCTCGATGTACGAAAAGGGCGGCCGCCTGGAACTTGCCGAAGGCGAGCAGGCGGAGATCGAGGTCATTCAGCGCTTCCTGCCCAAGCAGATGTCCGACAGCGAAATCGAGACGGAAGTGAAGAGCCTGATCGAGGAAATGGGTGCCACCGGCCTGAAGGAGATGGGCGCGGTCATGGGCGAGTTGCGCACCCGTTTCGCCGGCCGCATGGATTTCGGCAAGGCCTCGCCGATCGTGAAGCAGGCGCTGAGCTGAACTCGTCCCGCACCGTCCTGTGGCCCATGGGACACGGAGTCTAGCGGGATCCAACGGAACGCGGACCGCGATCTGGATCGGCGACCAAGCCCCCTGCCAAGCACCGATCCCGGGAACGCGCGATAACCGATTGCAGCCGCGTGTCCCATTCATACCGACACTCCGCCAGCTTAACGGCGATCAAATGTCCTCCGCGATTTGCGACTAGGTTTCGGTGGTCGCGTTTTTCGGCGTTCCGCCTTCCCCGAGTACATGGCGGATGAGCGCGAGCGCGTCGTCGCCGTCCCATTCGGCGGGACCGGTCAATCCGCCGACCAATCGGCCGGTGGCGTCGATCAGATAGGTCGAGGGCAGCCCCCGGACGCCCAAGGAGCGGCCGAGCTTCAGCTTCGGATCATAGAAAATCTGCAAATCCGGCAGGTTCAGGCGATCGCGGATGAAGGGTTCGGCGACATCCTTGCCGCCCCGGTCCTGGCTGACCGCCAGCAAGCGGAACGGCGCGTCTTTCAGTTCTGCATCGAGACGCGCGAGGCTCGGCATTTCCTTGATGCAGGGCGCGCACCAAGTGGCCCAGAAATTCACCAACAGGACCTCGCCCGCGAAATCCGAGAAATGGCGGACATTGTCGTCACCGTCGAAGAAGGATTGGTTCGGCGCGGGCGCGCGTTCCTTCAACAGAACGAAGCCTTGCATCTCTCCTTGCGTCGGCGGATAGTCCGCGCCCGCGAAGGCTGGTTTTCCAGGCTGCGCGGCGGTGATTCCTGCGCCGATCAGACCGGTCGCGGCAAGGCCGGCGGCGACGGCGCGGCGGGTGGGCTGCGAAAGGCGGTCTGACGGGTCGGTCACGGGGTCACCTCACTGAGACGAACGAAATCTGGTTAGGACGAGACGCGATGTCCAAGAATGATATGTGGGGCGGCCGGTTCTCCGGCGGCCCGGCCGAAATCATGGAAAAGATCAACGCTTCCATCGGCTTCGACAAGGCCCTCTACAAGCAGGACATCCGCGGTTCGTTGGCGCATTCCGACATGCTGGCCGCCCAGGGCGTGATCAGCGCCGGCGATCGCGACGCGATCCACGCCGGGTTGAAAGAGATCGAACAGGAAATCGAGGCCGGGACCTTCGATTTCAAGACGGAACTAGAAGACATCCACATGAATGTGGAATCACGTCTGCGCGAGAAGATCGGCGATCCGGGTGCCCGCCTGCATACCGGCCGCAGCCGCAACGACCAGGTCATCACCGATGTCCGTCTTTGGCTGCGCGACGCGCTGGACGGGATCGATGCGCTGATGGCCGATCTGCAACGTGCCCTGCTGGACAAGGCGGAGATGTATGCCGACACGCTGATGCCCGGCTACACCCATCTGCAAAGCGCGCAGCCGGTGACATTCGGTCATCATCTGATGGCCTATGTCGAAATGGTCGCGCGGGACCGGGGCCGGATGGCCGATTGCCGCAAGCGGTTGAACGAATGTCCCCTGGGCGCGGCGGCATTGGCCGGCACCTCCTTCCCCATCGACCGGCACAAAACGGCCGCAGCACTGGGTTTCGACGGCCCGACCCGCAATTCCATGGACAGCGTCGGCAGCCGGGATTTCATTCTGGAATTCCTGGCCGCCGGATCGATCCACGCGATCCATCTCAGCCGTCTGGCGGAGGAGATCGTGATGTGGATGTCGGACCGCTTCGCCTTCATCAGCCTCAGCGACGCCTTCACCACCGGCTCTTCCATCATGCCGCAGAAGAAGAACCCGGACGCCGCCGAACTGGTCCGCGCCAAGCCGGGCCGCCTGCTGGGCGCCTTCATCAGCGTTTCGACCATGATGAAGGGCCTGCCGATGACCTTCTGCAAGGACATGCAGGAAGACAAGGAACCGCTGTTCGATGCGGTGGAAAGCCTGACGCTGGCCGTCGCCGCGACCGCCGGCATGGTCGACGATTTGAAAGCGCGGCCGGACCGAATGCAGGACGGGCTGAAACAGGGATTCCCGACCGCAACGGATCTGGCCGATTGGCTGGTCCGGGTTCTGGGGCTGCCGTTCCGGGACGCGCATCACGTGACCGGGGCGCTGGTCGCGAAGGCGGAGGCGCGGCAAGTCGATCTGGCCGACCTGACGCTGGAGGAAATGCAGGCTGTGGAAAACCGCATCACCGACGATATATACTCGGTGCTGACGCCCGCCGCCTCCGTCGCCAGCCGCACCAGTTTCGGCGGCACGGCCCCGGCTCGCGTGCGGGAGGCGGTAAAGGCGGCGCGGGCCGAGTATCTGTGACGATTGTGCAAGGGTAAGGACGGTACGATGCGGGACGAACGAAAAGGCGTGTTGCGGCGCGCGGGAACGGTGCTTCTGGTCGCCGTGGCGCTGGCCATGCCCTTGGCCGGATGCGGCAAGAAATCGTCGCCCAAACCGCCCTCCGGGGATCAGGCCCCCTATCCGCAGCAATATCCGGCGCCCGAGTGACGCCCCTTTAGTCCGGACTTGGTCCGGTCCAGAATGAAAGTGCCGACCCGATGAACCATTTCGAATACCGCAACGGCGTTCTGCATGCCGAAGACGTGCCCCTGACCCGCATTGCGGAAGAAGTCGGCACGCCGGCATATGTCTATTCCCGCGCGACCCTGACGCGCCACTACACCGTTTTCGCCGATGCCTTCGCCAAGGCCGGGCTGGACGCGACGATCTGCTATGCGGTGAAGGCGAACAGCAATCTGGCGGTGATCGCGTTGCTGGGCCGTCTGGGCGCCGGCGCGGATGTGGTGTCGGAAGGCGAATTGCGCCGGGCGCTCGCTGCGGGCATTCCACCGGAACGCATCGTCTTTTCCGGCGTGGGGAAGACCGAAAGCGAGTTGCGGTTTGCGCTGGAAACCGGAATTCACGAGATCAATGTCGAATCCGAAAGCGAATTGCACCTGCTGTCCAAGGTTGCGAGCGGTCTCGGCCAGGTCGCGGAGATCGCGATCCGGATCAATCCGGATGTCGACGCCAAGACCCATGAGAAGATTTCCACCGGCAAGAAAGAGAACAAGTTCGGCATCGACATCGACAAGGCCGACGCGATCTATGCGCTGGCGGCCTCTCTGCCCGGCATCAAGCCGGTGTCGGTCGCGGTCCATATCGGCAGCCAGTTGACCGATCTGGAACCCTACCGGCAGGCCTTCCGCCGTGTGGCGGATCTGGTGGATCGTCTTCGCGCCGCCGGTCACGGCATTGTGAGGGTCGATCTGGGCGGCGGATTGGGCATTCCCTACGACACCGAGGAACCGCCCCTGCCCGACGCCTATGCCGCCATGGCCGCGTCCGAGATCGCGCGCCTGAACTGCCCGGTCATGTTGGAGCCGGGCCGGATGATCGTCGGCAATGCCGGCATCCTCCTGTCCCGGGCCTTGGTCGTGAAACCGGGCGAGACCAAGCACTTCCTGGTGCTGGACGCAGCGATGAACGACCTGATCCGGCCGGCCCTGTATAACGGCCATCATGGTATCCGGCCGGTCGCTGAAGCGGCGGCGGATGCCGCCCTTCAGCCGGTCGACGTGGTCGGGCCGATCTGCGAATCCGGCGATACCTTCGCCAAGGGCCGTATGCTGCCGCCGATCGCGGAAGGCGATCTGGTCGCCTTCGGCAGTGCCGGGGCCTATGGCGCGGTGATGGCATCGACCTATAATTCCAGACTGCTGGTGCCGGAGGTGATGGTAGACGGGGACCGGTTCGATGTCGTGCGGGCGCGCCAGACCTATGACGCCCTGATCGGCATGGACTCCATACCGGATTGGCTGCACACTGACGGCAGTGGCGAAACCCGCGAACCGAGAAGGATCGGAGCGACAGGATGACCCAAAAAACGGCTCGGGGGGGCCAGGATCGAGAGGCGGGCGCATGGCCCGTCGGTCTCTCCCGCGCGGTTTTGATTTGGGAACGCCTGGAAGCAGCCTTCTGGCAACCGGCAGCCTTCGCGCTGGTCTTCCTGTTCATTGCCCTGACGGGGCTTTTGCCGGATCTGCCGATCTGGGCTCATATCGCCGTTCTGGCGGTGTCCGCCGCGATATTTCTGGGCCTTGCCTGGCGCGGCGCACGGTCGCTGACCTGGCCGGACAGAATTTCCGCCCGGCGCCGGATTGAACTCGTCAACGGCCTGGACCACCGTCCCTTGGAATCGCTGGCCGACCGGCCCAGCACGGACGACCCAATCCAGCTCGCCTTATGGGAAGAACATCGGCGGCGTATCGCGGCGCGGATCCGCGCCCTGTCCGTCGGGCCCCCCGCGCCGCAGCTCGCGCGGCTGGACCCCATGGCCTTGCGCATCTTCGCGATGGTCCTGCTGGTCGCGGGCCTTGGCATGGCGGGGCGCGATGCGCCCGCCCGACTGACGGAAGCGCTTCTGCCGACCGGGTCCGCCACGACGGCCGGTCTGGCAATCGGCATCGACGCCTGGTTGGCACCGCCGCAATATACCGGCCTGCCGCCGCAATTCATCGCGCGCAGCGGCGACCCTGCGTCTCAGGACGAAGCCGTCGCCCCGAACGGGCCGGACCATACCGCGCCGGTCGGCTCCAAACTGGTGATCCAGGTGACGGGCGATATTCCGAATGCGGACCTGGTCACCCCCAATGCCACCATTCCCTTCACCGCCTTTGCCGAAGGCGGCTTTGCCATCGAACATGAAGTGACGTCTACCGGTCCGGTCACCGTTCTGTCGGACGGCCGGGAACTGGCGGGTTGGGTCATCCACACGGTTGCGGATGAAGCCCCGGTCGTCACCCTGCCCGAACCGCCGGCGCCCAGTCTGCAGCAGGCGCTGACCATCCCCCATACGGTATCGGACGATTACGGCATCGTCAGTCTGTCCGCAGTCATCGAACGCGCCGACCGGCCGATCGGATCGGCGCAATCCAGCGCCGAAGGCGACGAGGAAATGGCGATCGTTTCGCCTCTTCCCGTTCCGGACATCGCCAAATACGGCAAGCCGCGCCGCGTCTATCGCGATTATACTTCCCATCCCTGGGCCGGTGGCGAGGTCCGCCTGACCTTGGTTGCCACCGACGCGCTGGGGCAAGAAGGTCGCTCCGAGCCGGTGACGCTGATCCTGCCGGCGCGCAAGTTCAATCACCCGGTCGCACAGATCATCGTCGAACTGCGGCGCGAACTTGCCTGGGATCCGGGCCGCAATCGCCTGCCGGTGGCCGACGCGCTGGAAGCCGTGGCCTGGGGCCATGAGAACTATGGCGACGACGTGACCGTCTTCCTGTCGTTGCGCGAGGCCTATTCCCGTCTGCGCCGCCCGAAGCGCGGCGACCTGTCCGGCAAGGAAGCGGTCGACGAGGTCGTGGATCTTTTGTGGAAGACGGCGCTGTATCTGGAAGACGGCGGCGTTTCCCTGGCCCTGGCGCGGCTGCGCGCCGCCGAACAGGCGCTGATGGAAGCCCTGGCCGAAGGGGCCAGCGACGCGGAGTTGGAACGCCTGATGAATGAACTGCAATCGGCCATGAACGACTATATGTCGGCGATGACCGAGCAGCTTCGCCAGAGCATGGAGGACGGCGAAGAGGTGCCGCAGTTCAATCCCGGCGACAACATGATCTCGACCCAGGACATCAACGAGATGATGGACCAGATCCGCGAGATGATGCGCAACGGGATGACCGAAAGCGCCACGCAGATGCTGGAACAGCTGCGCCGCATGATGGAGAACATGCAGGCCGGGATGCAGACCCAGATGTCCCAGGAAAACCGGGAAGCGATGCAGCTTCTGGAGAACATGAAGGACATCATGGAAGGGCAGCGCGAATTGATGGAGCGCACCCATCGCCAGACCCAACAGCGCGGACAGCAAGGTCAGAACCAACGCAACGGAGCTCAGGACGGCCAAAGCCAGAACCAGGCCGACGGCAACCAAGGGCAGCAAGGCGGTCAGGGCGGGGCCGACGCCGTGCTTCAGGACGCCCTGCGCCGTCAGTTGGGCGAGATCATGCGTCAGTTCGGCGAGATGATGGGCGAGATCCCGGAACCCTTCGGCCGTGCCGACGAGGGCATGGCGGAATCCTCCGAGCGGCTGGGCCAGGGGGAACCCGGCGAGGCGCTGGGCGCACAGGGTCAGGCGATGGACGCCTTGCAGGAAGCCGCCGAGGCTGCCCGCGACGCCTTCATGGAACGCTTCGACCGCCAAATGGGCCTGGGGCAACAAATGCCCGGCCAGTCCGGACAGCAGACCATGGACCCGTTCGGGCGCCAGGCCAGCGAAACCTTCCGCGGCCCAATGCAGGGCGAAGTGGATGTCCCGGACGAGGGCAGCCTGGAACGCGCCCGCGAAATCCGTGACGAATTGCGACGCCGCGCCGGTCAGCGCAACCGGTCGTCCGAGGAACTGGATTACATCGACCGCCTGCTCGACCAGTTCCAATAGGCGTCACCGCCCCAAGCCCATCGACAGAAGCCCCGAATCGCGGCGCAGTGATCGCGCCTCGAATCAGCGGGACCTCCAGCCATGAACATCATTTTCTTCGCCATGGTCGCCATCGCCTTTCTGGTGGCGGCCTATCGCCATGCGACATGGACCGCGCCGGTCGCTGCGGCCGGCGAGGAAGCCGCCAAATCGCCGATGGAACATCTCGGCCTGTCGATGATCGGCACGGCCGAGGCGTCGGTCACCCTCGCCATCGGTCTGATCGGGGTCATGGCCCTGTTCCTGGGCCTGATGAAAGTGGCGGAGAATGGCGGCCTGCTGCGCATCGTTGCCAAGCTGCTGCGGCCGCTGCTGGTCCGTCTTTTCCCGGACGTCCCGGCCGAGCATCCCGCCATGGGCGCGATGATCATGAACATTTCCGCCAATGCGTTGGGCCTCGGCAACGCGGCGACGCCGTTCGGCATCCGCGCCATGCAGGAACTGGACAAGCTGAACCCGCATAAGGGCACCGCGACCAATTCCATGGCGCTGTTCCTGGCGATCAACACCTCGTCGGTGACGCTGTTGCCGACCGGTGTCATCGCAATCCGCGCCGCAGCGGGATCCAGCGACCCGGCGGGTATCGTCCCGACGACGCTGATCGCAACAATCTGCTCGACGACGATCGCCATTCTCAGCGCCAAGCTGTTGCAGCGCCATTTCAAAAGCCCGCCGCCGGATGCGGACTACAAGCCGGATGCCGACGTTCAAGATGCCCATCCCGCTGAAGGGGAAGCCTTGCCGCAGGAAGCGGGCGAGGCCTATCCGCTCTGGGTGTCCGCCATCGCGCTGGGTTGCCTGATCGGCTTCATCCCGCTGACCGTCGCTTACGGGTCCAGCATTGCCCCCTGGATCATTCCGGGCCTGATGGTCGGCTTCCTGACCTTCGGCGTCGCCAAGGGCGTCCCGATCTATGAGAGTTTCGTCGAAGGCGCGCGCGACGGGTTCAATGTCGCCGTCCGGATCATCCCCTATCTGGTCGCGATCCTGGTTGCGGTCGGCATGTTCCGGGCATCGGGCGCGATGGATTTGCTGATCTCGCCCATCGGGCTGATCACCGGTCCGCTGGGCCTCCCGGCGGAAGCCCTGCCCATGGCCCTGATGCGGCCGCTCAGCGGGTCCGGTGCCTATGGCATCATGGCTTCGATCATCAGCGATCTGGCGATTGGCCCGGATTCCTATGTCGGCTATCTGGTCACAACCTTGCAGGGATCGACCGAAACGACCTTCTATGTCCTGGCGGTCTATTTCGGCGCGGTTCAGATCCGCCGGGTTCGGCATGCGCTGTGCGCGGCGCTGCTGGCCGATCTCGCCGGCATCACGGCTGCCGTCGTCGCCTGTCTGTTCCTGTTCGGGCATCTCGTCTGACCGGACAGGGTGTGACGTCACAACTGCCTTTCCCGAGCGTTCCGGTGCAAGGGGTTGCCGGACGCGGGACCGGTCGCTACCTCTAAACGCGACACCGCCAATCCTTCCAGACAGAGGGGTAAGCCCGATGGGACTTCAGTATCTTCACACCATGGTCCGCGTGACCGATCTCGACGCCAGCCTGGACTTCTACTGCAACAAGCTGGGTATGCAGGAACACAGCCGCTATGACAGCGAACAGGGCCGTTTCACCCTGGTCATGCTGTGCGCGCCGGACGATAAGGACAATGCCGACGCCGAAAAGGCGCCGCTGGTGGAGCTGACGTATAACTGGGATCCGGAAGAGTATACCGGCGGCCGGAATTTCGGCCATCTGGCCTTCCGCGTCGACAATATCTACGAGACCTGCCAGAGCCTGATGGATCAGGGCGTCACCATCAATCGCCCGCCGCGCGACGGCCGCATGGCCTTCATCCGCTCGCCCGACAATATCTCCATCGAACTGCTGCAGCGCGGCGACTCCCTGCCCCAGGCCGAACCCTGGGCGTCGATGGGCAACACCGGGACTTGGTAACCGCGCCCGGACCGTGATATAGCGGGCCCGCGTGTCCTCGTAGCTCAGCAGGATAGAGCACAGGATTCCTAATCCTGGGGCCGTGGGTTCGAATCCCGCCGGGGACACCATTTTTCATTCCATCTCGATACAGCCGCATACGGTGCGCCAGATGACATTCTGGAGTGACCCCTTAAGGGAAACCGAGCACCACACCTGCGGACGTACCGCTTTCAATGAACCGAGGCCGAATTGTCGGGGGCCTATTCAGCAGGCCGGGGATTGTCCTGCAGGGCCTTGGGTAGAGTGTTCGACGTGTCCCAGCCGATTCCCAGAACGGAATCCTCGTCCATCCAAGCAAGGCCGTAGACCGGTCCGACGCTCTGGATCATGCGGCCATCCTCCGCCGCCAGGGTCACGGCCGCGAATTTGGCGATCGCGGTCCGGTCGAAATCTTCGTACAGCGTGGCCAAGGGCAGCTCCACGGCCTCAGACAGGGGGATCGGGACTTCGAATCCGCCGACCCCGATATAGAACAGTTCGCGGTTGATCGAGAGAGCCCCGGACCGGATCTCGACAATATACTCCGCCTTCTTCCGGTCGGCCGCGAGATAGCCCCCCTGCTGCGCGATCCGGGCCCTAAACGTGCCGATCACATAGGGCTTGTCGTAACTTTCCAGATATTCCGTCTCGAGAAAGACCGACTGCTCGCGCAAGTCGCCGAAGTCGATCTGCGCGATGGCCTTGTCGGCGGCGGTCGAAATCAGCAATTGCTCATTCGCCGTCCGATCGGGTTCCGTCTGACGCAAGTCGGTGCAACCGGCGAGCGCCGCTATCAGGGCTAAGGCGATTGATATCGCCATGATTTGTTTGTGTCGCATCTCTCCGACATGCTTGCGCTAAGGGGAGAATTCAAGGCCCGGCACGCCGCAGCCGAAGCTGCGACGTGCCGGTACCGAAACGGGCCTGGGAGGAGCGGAGGGTAGTAGCTACGCGGCCCGTTCCGGAATGATGCTCGCGGCGGCCGATTTGCGCTCCAGCAGCATGCGCCGCGCCAGCGTCTTGCCGTGCTCCACGGCAGGCTGGTCGAACGGGTTCACGCAAAGCAGGTCGGCGGCGAGAATGGTTTCCAGCATGTAATGCATCATCAGCGCGCCCATGCAGCGCTCGTCGATCGCGTCCATATCGATGGTCCGCACCGGACAGCCATTCCCGATCAACGTCTCCGTCGTGGCCTGGCGGGAGACTTCCATCAGGTCGCCCAGCGTGACCTGATCGAGAAAATCCAGGCGCGGGTCGCGGATCTCGGAACAGTCCACCGGCTTGGCCAGCGGCGCGACCGGCCCGCCCAGAACCGTGAACATCTTGTCGCGCGGCCCGTCCAGCCAAAGCTGGAGTTGGCTGTGCTGATCGACCGGACCGGCGGCATAAATCGGTGTCGTCCCTTTGCCTTCCTTGCCCAGGCTTTCCGCCCAGAGCTGACGATACCAGCGGGCAAGCGACCCGAGCCGATCGGAATAGGCCAGCATGACGGAGCAACTGATCGAGTGATAGCGTTCAAGCCCGACGGACACGGCAGCGCCCACGGCCGGTGCGCTGTCGGCCGGGCGCCCCGAATCCAGCGTGCGGAACAGGATCTCGCGGGCGCCTTCCCGAACGGCCTCGGCATCCAGGCCGGCGATCAGCGACGGCAGCATGCCCACCGTGGTCAGAACGGAATAGCGGCCCCCGACGTCGGAGTCATGCTCCAATACCGGCAGATTGTACTTGCCCGCGATGCGGCGCAGAGGACTGTCGGCGTTCTGCGTCACGATGCTGAATGCCTTGCTGGTCATCTCCGGGCCGATCGTCCGCAGCAGCATCGGCAGGACGGTCAAGGTCTGCAGCAGGGTCTCCGACGTTCCACCGGATTTGGAAATGGCGATGAAGCCGGTTCGCGAAAGATCCAGTGAGCGCAGCAACTCGTCGAAACTGTATGGATCGATATTGGTGACGATGTGCATACGAGGGCCGCGGCTGCGTTCCGAGAACCCGATATTCGACATGTTGTGGAGCGCGCGGCCGCCCAAACTGGAGCCACCGGTGCCGAGGATCACGACATCGCTGAAGCTGGCGCGGTAACGGCCGGCGACTTCCTTCAAAGCGGGCCAATCGTCTTCGCGTTCCGGGACGCGCAGCAGGCCGATCCCGCCGTCATGATAGGCCTTGCGCAGCCGGCCCAGGGCCGGATCCAAGGCGTCGAGGAAAAACGAAAGCTCGCTCTCGCTCAGACCGAGTTCGACCCGATCCCGCAAGCAGGCGGAGATATCCTGATGGTATGGCATTCGCCTACTCCCTTTATCCTACTCGGCTCCATGCCGAATGCTGCCCATAAGACGAAAGGATGCGCTGCATGGTTCCCGCCGTGTCTTCACGCGCGAGGGCGAATGCGACTGTCGCTTCCAGAAGACCGTTCTTCGTGCCGCAGTCGAACCGGGTTCCGTCGATCCTCACGCCGTGAAACGGCGCGTCGGCGATCCGCCGGCGCATCGCGTCGGTCAGCTGAATTTCGTCGCCGCTCCCGGCCTTCGTGTCGCTCAACGCCGAGAAGATGCCAGGCTCCAATACATAGCGGCCAATAATCGCAACGTTCGACGGCGCCTTCTCTGGGGCCGGCTTCTCGACCAGGTCGGAGGCCCGAACCATCCGGCCCTCCTCCCCCTCTACGGCCAGAATGCCGTACTTTGAGGTATCTTGCTTCGCCACATCGATGACGGCGGCGATGTTGCCGCCGACCGCCTCGTGGGCCGCCAGCAGATCCGCCAGAGCCGACTGCGGCGACAGAATGACATCGTCCGGCAGTAGGACCGCGAACGGCTCGTCACCGACGGCATGCCGGGCGCACCAGATCGCATGACCCAGCCCCATAGGCTTGTCCTGATAGATGAAGCTTGCCCTGCCTTCCGGGATCGTCGATGCTTCGACCACTGCCGCAAGGTCGCCCTTCCCGTCAGCGTTCAAGGTGCGCATCAGATCGGGATTGTGCCCCACCTGCTTTGCGATCCCTTCCTTGCCGCGGGCGATCACGAAAATGAACTCCGTAATCCCTGCCTGCGTTGCCTCTTCGATCGCGTAACTCAAGATCGGCGTATCGATGATTGGCAGCAGCTCCTTAGGCACCGCCTTGGTGGCGGGCAGAAACCGCGTCCCCAGCCCGGCCACGGGCAGGACGGCTTTCCGGATTGGTCTCATTTTAGGTTTCCTGTCGTTGGATCGGTTGAACCGGTTCCGCCGAAACTGTCAGGCGGTCGCCCGGACGGGTTCTGCCGGACTGCCTAACCCGGCCTCCGAAAGGGCCCGGTCAAGCTGTGCCTGCAGACGTTCCAGAGCGGCGGCATCGACGCCCTCGCAACGCGCCACCAGGGCCGGCTGAGTATTGGACGCTCGCAACAGCCACCAACCGTCCTCGCCGACGACACGCACCCCATCGATATCGATGACCTTGCCCGGTGAACCATGCAGACTGCGGCCGACCGCATCGACGACCTCAAATTTCACGTCGTCCCCGCAATCGATACGTATCTCGGGCGTGGCAACCGTGACCGGCAGGGCATCGACAATTTCGTGCAATGGCCGACCGTCTTCGGCCAGCGCTTCCAGGGACCGCAGCGCCGCATAGATCGCGTCGTCGAAGCCATACCAGCGGTCGGCATAGAAGATGTGGCCGCTCATTTCGCCGGCCAGCGGCGCTTTGGTCTCCGCCATCTTGGCCTTCACCAGGGAATGGCCGGTCTTCCACATCAGCGGTTTGCCGCCGGCCTTCGCGACTTCGTCAAACAATGTCTGGCTGGCCTTCACGTCGGCGATGATCGTACGACCCGGAAGTTTTCCAAGGACCTGCCGCGCCAGCAGCACCAACAGCTGATCCGGCCAAACGATGCGGCCGTTCCGGTCGATGACGCCCAACCGATCACCGTCGCCGTCAAAGGCGAAGCCGATGTCCAGTTCCTTTTCCCGGACCAGCCGCTGGACCTGCTCCAGATTCTTCGGATCGCTGGGGTCTGGATGATGGTTCGGGAAGCTGGAATCAACGATATCGTTGATCGGCAAATTGCGCCCCGGAATCCGCTCCAGCAACGGTTCGAGAATCTGGGCCACCGCGCCGTTTCCCGGATCCCAGCCGCAGGCCATCTTGTCGTCCAGACGAACATCGCGCGTCAGCCGGTCGACATAGGCCGTCTCGACCGAAATCTTTTCGATGTGACCATGGGCGGTGACGTAATCCGCCCGGGCGGCGCGACGGCCTATCGACTGGATCTCCTCTCCGAAGATCGCGGCTATTCCGGCCATCAGCTTAAAGCCGTTATAGTCCGGTGGGTTGTGAGACCCGGTCACCATGATTCCGCCATCGGCTTTCAGATGGTGGACGGCGAAATACAGCATCGGCGTCGGACCGCAACCGATCTGCTTCACGGTCAGACCGCATTCCGCAAGGCCTTGGGACAGGGCCATGGAAAGAGCCGGCGACGACGCCCGGCCGTCCCAACCCACAGCGATGGACTTGCCGCCCAGTTCGGCGATCTGACTGCCGAAGGCACGACCGATCGCATAGGCGTCGCTGTCTCTCAAAGTGTCTCCGTAGACACCGCGGATATCGTAGGCCCGCAGGATCGACGGATGAAAGTGATGATAATCGGTCATCGGTGACTCCCGAGTTTGCACTGCGTTTGCGGTCATTCGGCCGCGCTGACCTGCAAGGCCGGTTCGGGCGATTCCATATCCCAGACCAGTTTCTTGACCCCGGCGAAGCTGTCCGGCACGACCGAAATGGAATCGATGCCGGCATCCACGAGAAACTTTGCGAATTCGGGATTGTCGCTAGGTGCCTGTCCGCACAGCCCAACGGTCCTGCCATGGATGTGCGCGCGCTGAATGACGGTTTCGATCGCTGTTCGGACGGCCGGATCGTTCTCGTTGAACAGCGAGGACAGCCGTCCGCTGTCGCGTTCGACACCGAGGATCAACTGGGTCAGATCGTTGCTGCCGATGGAAAATCCGTCGAACAGCTCGCAGAAGCCGTCGACCTGAAAGACGTTGGACGGCACCTCGCACATCACCAGAATTTTCAAGCCATTCTCGCCGCGCGTGAGGCCATGACGACGCAACAGGTCCAGGACATCCCGCGCCTCACCCGTCGTGCGACAGAAAGGCAGCATGACATGAACGTTGTCGAAACCGATCTCCATACGCACCTGGCGCAGGGCCTCGCATTCCATCGCGAAGGCTTCGGCATAATCGGGATGCAGATAACGGCTGACACCGCGCCAGCCCAGCATCGGATTCTCCTCATGCTGCTCGAACACGCTGCCGCCGAGCAGGTCCCGGTATTCGTTGGTCTTGAAGTCGCTGGTCCGCACGACGACCGGGTTCGGCCAAACCGTGGCGGCAATTTTCGCGATGCCTGTCGATAGTTTGTCGATGAAATAGGCTCGGCCATCCTCATAGGTGCCGATCAGCGCCTCAACTTTCCGGCGGGTGGCCTCGCAATCGACCATGGCGGGGTTGAGCAGGGCCGATGGATGCGCCCCGATCTGATTTGCGACAATGAATTCCAGCCGCGCCAGACCGACACCGTCCGCCGGCAGTCGCCACCATTTCGGCGCCCGAGTCGGATCCGCGAGGTTCAGCATCACCTTTGTCCGGGTTTCCCGACAGTCGGACAGATCGATCTCCTCGGTCTCGATCAACGCTCTGCCCTCGTAGACTCGCCCAATCGACCCCTCGCAGCAGGCCACCGTGACCTCCGCACCGGGGCGCAGGGCTTCCATCGCACCCTCGGCCCCGGTAATGGCGGGTAGCCCCAACTCCCGCGCGACGATCGCGGCATGGGACGTACGGCCGCCATTTTCCGTCACGATTGCCGCGGCACGCCGCATGACCGGCAGCCAGTTCGGGTCGGTCATTTCGGTCACCAGGATCTCACCGTCCTGAAACTCGTCCTGGAATCCCGGGGACACCACTTGACGCACGCAGCCGGAAACCGCGCCGTCACCGATTGCGACGCCGCGTGTAAGCGGTGCCCCCTTCTGCGAAATCCGCGTCCGGCACATGCCGCTATCCGACCGGTTCGAAATGACGGTCTCTGGCCGGGCTTGCACGATGAACAATTCCTGCGTCTCACCGTCCAGCGCCCATTCGACGTCGACCGGGTGCCCATAATGCGCCTCGATCCGCTTCACCCAGCGCGCCAGTTCCAAAACCGACGCGTCGTCCAGGCACAATCGGCGGGCCTTCTCCGGGGGTGTGTCGACCGCACGAACCGTAAATCCGTCGCCGGACCATACCGGCACGATCATGGTCTTCTTCGCGCCGGTCGACCGGTCGACAATCGGCGAAACATCGCGTTCCAGCAACGGTGCAAAGACTTGGAACTCGTCCGGATCCACGCTGCCCTGAACAACGGATTCGCCGAGCCCCCATGCTCCGGAAATGACGACCATGTCCTGATTGCCGGTCTCTGTATCCAGCGAGAACGCAACGCCGGCCGACCCGCTGTCGGAGCGCACCATCCGCTGCACGACGACGGATAGGGCCAGGTTCGCATCATCGATCGCATTCTCTGCGCGATAGGCGATGGCCCGCTCGTTATACAAGGATGCGAAACAGTCCTTAACCCGCCGCAAGATCTCTTCGCAGCCCCGAACATAGAGATAGGTATCCTGCTGACCGGCGAAACTGGCATTCGGCATGTCCTCGGCGGTCGCGCTGGACCGGACGGCGACCGGCAGCTTGTCTTCGCCGGACTCCGCCAGCATGGCGTGATAGGCGTCGCAGATCTTGGCCGCGACAGGTTCCGGCATCCGACCACGGCGAAACGCCGCCTGGATCTCGGCGGCGATGACGCGGGCGTGTTGGGCGGTCGGATCGATCAGGCCGGTCAGTTCGTCGATCTGACGCTTAAGATCGTTGTGCTCCACAAAGGCCCAATAGGCGTCGACGGTTACCGCGAAGCCGCCCGGCACGCGAATGCCGGCTTCCGACAGCGCCCCGATCATCTCACCCAGTGACGCGTTCTTTCCGCCCACCCTCGCGACGTCGCGCATGGAGATCCGGGACAGCGGAATCACGAACTCGTCCATAGAAGTCTGCGTCGCCATTGGCTCATTCCTTCGTCGATGAGGACGGGATTTCATCCGGGATGTGGGCAAATTCACCCGTTCGGAGACTCTCCGTTGCGTCCTCAACATGTCTTTGTGGTTTCAGTTTCAAACGGCGGGACCGGTACTCCGAACCGCCGCTTCCCGGGAAATTCGGCTCAGGCGTCCGACCGGGCCTTGATCCCGCCTTCCTGATCCAAAGACGGTTCGACCGCGGGATTGGTTCCGTCCTGCGGTCCGTTATCGGCACTTTGGTCGACCGAGATTCCCTTCGTCACGGTCCGGGCCATATCCAACAGCTCATTGCGCTGAACCTCCCCGATCATGCTGAAGGAACGGCCTTCGGCGTGCCAGAACAGCAAGGCAAGCGGCCCTTCCTGCCGGACCGACACCTGCTGCTTATCCTCGCCCTTGGTGCCGCTGTAATAGAGCGACAGCCGACGTCCGTTCTTGCCTTCGTAAAGCAGATGGACGGCGTCATCGGGGTTGCCGGCCACAAGCCGGGTCTCGACAAGGTCGAAGCCGAATTTTGAAAAATCCGGAACGATTTCCGGCATCGCTTCGGCGGACGAGGTCTGCGCGGACCGGTCCGGCACGGAGGTAACCGGTACGACCTCGCCGCCCGGCTCAACCTCCTTGGTTTGCGCAACCTGCGCCGGCACTCCGGACTGCAGCAAGGTTTGGACCGCAGCCTGCTGCAGGTCGGCCGGTTTGGTGACGAAGAAATCTCCGTTCATTCCTGCAATGGTCAGCACAACGGCCGAAGCGGCGACCGCGCCGAAGGGCACGATACGAGTGAGCCCGCCCCGTTTGGGGCGCCGCAACTGCCGTTCGACAGCATCGCCCAACTCCCAGGTCAAAGGATCGCGAGGCGTTCCCGCCCGCGACCCGACATCGCTTCTGATCGCCTCACGGACCGCGATCATGCTCAGAACCTTGTCGCGCAGATCGCGGTCATTAGCGATCACCCCCTCGACACGCCGCTCGGTCTGCGGATCCAGCCGACCGTCGGCGTAATCCTCCAGGAGTTGGTCGCTAACCAAAGGGATCGTGTTGCCGGAGGTATGATGCATCTTACGCCTTCCTGAGCATCGTCACCGAATTCGAACCGTGCATCGGTTCATGGTCATACTGGGCCGGATCCAGCATCTCCCTCAGTGCGGCGCGGCCCCGATGCAGCCGGGACCGCACGGTGCCGATGGGATTGCCGGTCACCTCGGCGACATCCTCATAGGTCATGCCTTCAAGGCAGGACAAAAGAATGACTTCGCGCTGGCTGTCGGGCAGCGAATCCAGGGCGGACGAAATGTCCATACAGCGCAGCCGGTCTTCCTGACTGGGCGGCACGCTGAGGAATTCGACGTCGGCATCCGCGTTCATTTCATAGCCGCGCGTCTTGACCTTGCGGCACTGATCGATATGGACGTTGCGCAGGGTTCGAAACAGGTAGGCGCGAAGATTGGTGACCGAATTGTCGCCCTTCAGATGCGCCAGCACCCGCCGCAAGCATTCCTGAACCAGGTCTTCCGCGTCGACCGGATTGCCGGTCAATCCCGTTGCAAATCGGTGAAGGCTTCGAATGTGGGCCTGCAGGTCATGTTGCTCATGCTGCCGATTCACGGTGCTTCTCCCATAACGTTGAACGTGTCGGTGCGTAGCCCCCGCTGTTGCGGGATCGGCTTCGTCAGCCTGTTACAGAGAAAATTTGGCAGGGCCCGGCGGGCATTTCTGGGGCAAGGCCGTGACCTTGTTTGTCACAGCAGAAACGTACGATCTCAGAGAGGTATTCCCGGACGGCCAATTCCCGATTTCAGGATCTTCCGGACCGCACCGCCCGTTCGGCCTGAAGCCGGCGCAGCGCGACGGAATTGGATAGGATCGAGGCCCGCTCCGCATCGGACAAGGGCTCGCGGCCCTCATGAACCTTGGCCATGACGCCTCCTTCCACGCTGCGGCAACTATCGCCGTCAGGTTCTGTCGCCAGCATGAATAGATGCAAAGAGGCGAGCTTCGGATCGTCGAGGATGCGGCCCACGGGGTCGCCGGGCGGCATCTTTTCGGCAAAACTCTCGGACAGGGCATTGGTTCTGCGCATGACTGGCGGAATGCCGGTGCGGTCATCCAGCACCAAGGTCTCCCGGTCGCCCCCCGGGACACGACCGGTCCAGACGGCCAGCGGGATGGAAACAAGAAGACCGGCCAGAATCGGCGAAAGCCATAGATGGACGCCTGTGGGCCAGATGAGGCCGGTCACGATGATCACGGCCGCCAGAACGGTCTGCGCATAGAATGCCTTTGTGGCTTCGCCCCAGGACAGCCGGGACTCGTCACGCTGTTGTGGATTCCAGTTCACGCCATGACCGCACAACAGACGAGCGATGAATATGCTGTGCCGCAGCATCACGGTCGGTGCGACGAGCACGGACAGCACGGCTTCCGTTACGAAATTTCGCAGCAGGCGAAGCACCGGTTCTCGACGCGCCGCAAGTCCGGCAACGATTCCCATCAGCTTTGGCGACAGGATAAAGATCAGGGTTGCACCCAGCAGACCCGCCACGAGCCAACTCTCGACCGTGCTGGCCGCGACGGTCCAGCCTGCTTCGGACTGGCGCATCAGCACGGTTGCGGGTGAAAACAGCGCGTGATCCGAGAAGGAAATGACAGCAGCCACGGCCACGAAGAGGAACCAAATCGGACTGGTCGCATAGGCTAGAATGCCGGTCAGGAAATTGATCCGGGAGGCCGGGTGGATATCACGGGCGGCGAGCAGCCAGGCATGTTGCAGATTGCCCTGACACCACCGCTGATCCCGCGCGACATGCTGCACGATGTTCGGCGGCATTTCCTCATAGCTGCCGTCGATATCCGGCGCCAGTTCGACTTTCCAACCCCGGCGCACCAGAAAGGCGGCCTCGACAAAATCATGGCTCAAGATCTCACCGCCGATTGGGGCCGGGCCGGGCAGATGCGGCAATCCGCAGCTCTGCATAAAGGCCGACACGCGGATGATCGAGTTGTGGCCCCAATAGTTGCCGTGGGGGTTGATCAAGGTCGCCATGCCATAGGCAAGAATGCGGCCATATGTCCGCGACGCGAACTGATGCATGCGCGAGAACAGGGTTCGGCCATTGGTGATCTGGGGCCAAGTCTGAATCAGGCCACATTGGGGATCGGCGTCCATTCGGCGCACCAATTCCACAAGCGAGCCGCCGGTCATCACGCTGTCGGCATCGAGTACGACCATGTACTCGTACCGATGGCCCCATTTCTCGAGGAATTCCTTGATATTACCGCTCTTCCGCTCGGTCGGCGATTCCCGGCGGCGATAGAATACGCGATTGCGGAAAGACGGTTGCGAAATCAGCTCCATCCAGGCGATTTCTTCCCGGATTGCGATATCCGCATCCTTGGTGTCGCTGAGCATGTAGAAATCAAAAGCGCCGAGTGCGCCGGCCTCCTCGACCGATTCCAGCGTCGCCTGGATTCCGGCCGCAACGCGCGCCGGATCCTCGTTGTAGATCGGCATGACGATGGCGGTTCGCGGCGGACCGAGTGTATCGATCACCGGCCGCCCGGCCGCCTCGACACCCGTCTTCGTTTTCACGCCCGCCCATCGATCCGAAATCAGCCGGCCGAGACCGAACACCGTCATCCAGAAATTGCTGGCGATCCAGGTGAACAGCAGGGCAAACAGCACAACAAGGGCCGTCGCCGCAACATAGGCGGTGACGCTGTCGGGACGCAGCAAGGACACCACGATTCCGATTCCGCTGATCGCGCTGACGGCCACAAGCGACAGATACAGGCGCCTCAGCCAGACCAGTCGGCGCCCCGCAACAACCCAGTGGGACCGTTGCGGCCGTTCCTGTATCAAGTGGCAGGACTCGGATTCGTTCAAGGAAGACATCTCACCCTACTCCGTTCTGATTTCGGAAACCGGCCTGCTCCGATCAGGTACCGCGAGGCTCGTAAGACATGCCGGGCGGCAGACGGAAGGAGACGTCCTGTGTCGGCATCGGTACGCGCTTGTCGACCGGGGGGATCCGGATCAGCACACCTTCGACATCGTCCTTGCTCGAAAGGTCCGGCGCGCCGAGCAACAGTCGCATCTGACTGTCCGGCGAGGGATTGATCGAAAACAGGAAGCGCCGGCGCGCGGTGTCCGGATCGGTGGTGTCGCTGCCCGGCTTGGCGCCAAGACGGTCGCAAAGGACGCGCTCGACACTGGCCAGCATGCGAACCGCCAGGACGCGCTGATCGCGCGACTGGTCCTGAATATCGATCCGATCGGCGGCCGCGCGCACCAATTGTTTGCGCACATAGGGGATCGTGACACCGACCGTCTTCAGGTACCGGTCCGCCGCGCGCTGTGCGCGAGTCATCGCATCCGGACCGCGCGGACGGACCGGCATTTCGTAATTCATTGGGGTCGTGCTCGACACTTCCGCCTCCACCTTCGCACTGAGTGACCAAGACACCGCAATCGGTTGCGAATGCGGCCTTTTCCAATAGACGGTTGTGACCCGTAATGGTTCCAGTCGGCTCCCGGAACCACTTGAAAAGAAACAAGATTGGCGCCTCCCCGAAGGAAGGCGCCGAGTTTGGAGGGTGAGTGCTTGGGGGAGCACTCGAATGGGGGATGCAGTCCAGCGGACTTCTGCGCGGGCGATAGGGGAGAGAGGGATTGTTACCCACGCATCTTCTTACCTATCTGACGCGAGGCTCTAGAAATGGTTCCGCCCGGACCGTTCTTTTTCGGAATTTTCAGATCACACCCTGCCGTTCGAAGAACCGGCGAATCTCCCGATCGTTCAGCAAGGGTTCGTGGACCTGGAACAAGTTGACGCCGGAATAACTGTTCCCTTCGATCACCACCGGCCCGTCCATAGAGAGTGCCAAATCCCAGCCGACATACGGGGTTGAGGGCATCGCCCTCGCGGCCTGCAGGGCCGTTTCCAGCACAGCATCCCAATCCGGCACACGGGTGCCCGAGATCGCCGCGCCGGTATCGGGATGTACGTCGTGCCATCGCAGTTCGTCGTCATTGGCCGGGAACTGAACGGCCCGGCCCAGCGTGCCGTCCCGCAGATCGACGGCCGCACACAGGCCGCCGCGGATCCAGTTGTCCGTCGGTTGCGACGCCGTGGTTCCGATGCGCAGCACCGCGCGGGCAACAAAAGGGTCCCCGTTACCGTCCACCATGGTCAATACACGCGCCGTGTTGACGGCGTCCGGGAACAGGGTATCCAAAGCGCGATGCTGACGGACCGCTTCGTAGACCAGAACAATCCCCAACCCCGCAGCGGACTGAACGACCTCCGCCATATCGGTCGGCCGTCCATTCATCAGCAGGGTGCCGCCTTCCGCGACGCTGACGACGGATACGTCCCGTCCGCCGCCGCCACGCGCGGGCTTCAGCACGAGAGCCCGCTGGCTATGCAGGAGGTCCTGGAATGCCGCTGTGGGGCGGCCCGGCCTCATCGGTACGACCAATCCATCCGTCAGGCAGCCGAAAAGCACCGGCCGCGGAATACCGCCATGACCCATGACATTTTCGAAGACCAGCTTGTCGTCCAGCACGACGCCATAATCGCGGTTTATCCGGCGGACGGAGACAGACCTGTCGAGGTCGCTGAGATAGTGCGCACGCGGATTTCGCGCCAGATCGTAAAGCACGTAGGACTCGCTCAGGAACCCGTCACGCCACAGCCCCGGCTTCCGCCACCAGGCCACCCGAACGGTGGAGGACAGTTCCCTTTCGACCGCCAGCAGGGCGTATTCCAGGCCGCGTATCCGCCACGCGACGCGCCGAATGGCCCAACGCGCCCCACGATACCAGGCGGGCAATCGGCGGAACGCCTTCCAACCGCCTCTCGATCCGGTGCCATCCGATTGCCCCGGGCGGGCGATAACGGTGTCAGTCGGCACCGGCATCCTGCCTTTTCGTCGAGGTGTTCTCCGCGGACCGGACCACTGGCGCTTTCTGAATTGGATCGCGGCGGCGCCCCGGGTGACGCAGGGCGCGGATGCCGGTCGCGACGGCGCGTTCGACCGAAAATCGGCGCCCTAGAATGACCTCGAGAACATGGACCATTTCCCGATTGCCGAATTCCTCCGCCGCCGAGAGCAACGCTTCGTAGTGATGGAGAAGATGTGGCGGAACGTCCAACCGGTGCAGTTTGGCCAGGGCGTGATGATCGGGAAAAGTGGTCGCCCGGTGCAGCGCACCGCAGAGCTTCAAGGCAATCATCGTGCGAATGCATTTTTCACACCGGCAGCAATTTAGCTCTGTCGTATTGTTGTGACAGACCCGCAGATTCTGAATTGCCACTGCATGATCTGCGATTTCGAAAACCTTCCGGACCCGATCCAACTCGCAGCCGTCATGCACAATCGTCAGACGCGATCCGGACCAATGACTGTCCAGGGCCGGCGAAGACCCCCAGGGCTTGAACTGTTCGATGGTATGTGTCGCAGGCACGATCAGGGTGCCGATCGTGTCCGATGCGGCATGACCGACCGCAGCCAGCGCGGCACCGTGCAGGCACTGTCCCCAGAAATCGCCGTCGAAAGGGCGCCCCCATCGTCGGTGGCGCGGATCGGCGATGCTGCGAATGTTGGTTTCGCAGGTAATCAGCCGCAGCCCCAGCGCCTCGGCCACCTGACGGGCGTGGTTCCGTGTTTCGTCCCAGAGGCGATGGTTCTTTAGATCAATATCGAAGCCGCGGATAAGCAGAAGATGGGTGACGCTCTTGCGGTTCTTGATCAGCGAATACCAGGAATCGACCCCGCCGGAGAAGCAGCAGGCTACCGCATCGGCTCTTGCCGGCGCAGCGACGTCAGCCTCCTCGCCCTTACCTTCCGCAGACACGCGAACGATCGGCGTGGTTGTCAGATAGTCGAACCACTCCGTCTGAACTTCCTGCCCGCGCGCCAGGCCGTCGGCCAGAACCGCATCCAGGTCACCGGCCGATTCGATCGTCTCCTGCTCAAGCATGGAGATCTGCAAGCAGGCCAGCACGAAGGGTTCGACTGCGGATCGGATCGGGGTATCCAGACCCGTGAACCGAAAGTAAAGCGCCATCGGTTCGGTCTCGGAAACCGGCTTGATATGCGCGGCCAGTTCGGACCACTCCTCGGTCTCCAATGTCGTCACATTGGTTATCTGCACGATGATCTCGCTCCATTTCAAAATGCCTCGGATTTGTATGGTCGGCCGGAATGTAGTGATCCGGCCGCAGCGATACGCGTGACCAAGCTGTGACTTTGAATGCGCCGCGATGCCCAACGGCGGGCTTAGGGCAGCAACCGTTCCAACCGCGCAAGCCGGTGCTGACGGTCACGGCGAAACCCCTATGGGTCACAGTTTGAACACTGGCGATTGGGCCGGGCATTGCCTTGATTAGGCCGAAGCCGGGACGCGGCGGTCGAGCCCGACCCGCCCATCACGTCCGAAGCACCACAGCGGAGAATCATCGCATGGCAACGAAACGCGCCCTGATCACCGGGGTGACCGGCCAGGACGGCACCTATCTGTCGGAACTGCTCCTGGAAAAGGGATACGAGGTTCATGGCGTGAAGCGCCGTTCCTCGTCCTTCAATACCGGACGGGTCGATCACCTATACGCCGATCCGCACCAGCAGGGGGTGCGGTTCCACATGCATTACGGCGATTTGACCGATCCGACGAACCTGATCCGTCTGGTTCAGCAGGTCCAGCCCGACGAAATTTACAATCTGGGCGCCCAAAGCCATGTGCAGGTCAGTTTCGAGACGCCGGAATATACCGGCAATGTCGACGCCTTGGGCACGCTGCGGCTGTTGGAGGCCATCCGTATCCTGGGCATGACCGACCGGGTCCGCTTCTATCAGGCCTCCACGTCGGAACTGTACGGAAACGCCCCCGCGCCCCAGTCCGAGAGGACCCCGTTCCAACCACGCAGCCCTTATGCCGCCGCCAAACTGTATTCCTATTGGATCACGGTGAACTACCGGGAGGCCTATGGAATTCACGCGTCGAACGGCATTCTGTTCAACCATGAAAGCCCGATCCGCGGGGAGACTTTCGTCACCCGCAAGATCACCCGGGCCGTCGCCGCCATCGATGCCGGGTTACAGGACAGGCTTTACCTCGGCAATCTGGACTCCCGCCGGGATTGGGGACATGCCCGCGACTATGTCCGCGGCATGTGGCAGATCCTGCAGCAGGACACGCCGGAGGACTATGTCCTCGCGACCGGCGAAACCCATTCCGTGCGCGAATTCGTCGAACTGGCCTTCGCCAGGATCGGCCGTGAGATCGAATGGCACGGGACCGGTGTCGAGGAACAGGGGCGCTGCCGCGAGACCGGAAAAGTCCTGATCGAGGTCTCCGCCAAATACTTCCGGCCGGCCGAGGTCGACCTGCTGCTCGGCGACCCGTCGAAGGCGCAGGGCGAGATGGGTTGGCGGCATGAAACCACTTTCCCGCAACTGGTATCGGAAATGGTCGACGCGGACCGCGCGGCCCTGAACGGCAACAATGAGACGAGACGGAACCATGATCGGAACGCAAACGAAACTGGCCGGGAAGAAGGTCTGGGTGGCCGGTCACCGTGGCATGGTCGGAGCAGCGCTGTGGCGTCGCCTTCGTGAGGAGGATTGCGAGGTCCTGACGGTCTCGCGCAGTGAAGTCGATCTGCGCGACAGCGATGCGACAACGAAATGGGTCCAACGGCACAAGCCGGACCTGGTTTTCTGCGCCGCAGCCAAGGTCGGCGGCATCCATGCCAATAATGAGATGCCGGCGGATTTCCTGTGCGACAATCTGCGGATTCAGCTGAACGTCATCGATGCCAGCCATCGCGCCGGGGTCGAGAAACTGGTTTTCCTTGGCTCTTCCTGCATCTATCCACGTCTGGCGGAACAGCCGATCCAGGAATCCGCCCTGATGACCGGGCCGTTGGAACCGACCAATCAATGGTATGCCGTCGCGAAGATTGCCGGCATCCTTCAGTGTCAGGCCTATCGCCAGCAGCACGGCAGTAATTTCATCTCGGCAATGCCGACCAATCTCTACGGCCCCGGGGACAACTATCATCCGTTGAACAGCCATGTCGTCGCGGCCCTGATCCGAAAAGCGCATGAGGCCAAGATCCGGGGTGAGGACCGCATGGTCCTTTGGGGCTCTGGAAAGCCGAAACGCGAATTCCTGTTCGTCGATGATTGCGCCGACGCACTGGTCTTTCTGATGAAACATTACGACCAGGCAAATCCGGTGAATATCGGTGTCGGCGAGGACATGACCATCGCCGAATTGGCCCGAACCATTGCCACCGTCGTCGGTTTCGGCGGGCGGTTCGAGCACGATCTGACAAAACCGGACGGGACGCCCCGGAAGCTGCTGGACGTCAGCCGACTGAGGACCCTCGGCTGGCAGGCCGCGACGCCATTGAAGACCGGGTTGGAAATCGCCTATCGCGATTTCTGTGACCGCATCCCAGCCGAAGCGGAAGCCTATGGCGCCCGATAAGCATCGTCGGGATTCCGGCGATCAGGATCCACTCGGGGTCGGCCACTTGAAGCGTGATCTGGCATCGCGCTCGATTTCCGGCGGCGTCGTGACCCTGGTGGCCCAGAGCATCAAGGTCGCGGTTCAGATCGGATCGATCATCCTGTTGGCGCGCTTGCTGACGCCGGAGGATTTCGGGCTGTTCGCCATTGTGCTTGCCTTCCTGGCCGTCCTGGAACTGTTCAAGGATATGGGGCTGTCCGGGGCGACGGTGCAGCGTGCCGAAGTCACCCACCGGGAGCTCAGCACCTTGTTCTGGCTTAATGCCGGACTGGGTGCTGCGGTTGCGGTGGTGTTTGCCGCCCTGGCGCCGGGCCTGGCGTGGTTTTACGACGAGCCATTGCTGACCGGTGTCGCGGCGACCGCCGCCCTGACACTGATCTTTACCGGATTCAGCGCCCAGCACCTGGCACTGCTGCGCCGCCAGATGCGGTTCAAGACGCTTTCCGTGGTCCAGACCGGCTCGGAGATTATCGCCATGGGGGCCGCCGTGGCCGCCGCCGCATCGGATTTCGGTATCTGGTCCCTTGTTCTGCAGCGGTTGACTTGGGGCCTTGCCATGCTCGCCGGCGCATTCCTCACCAGCGGATGGCTGCCGGGTCGGCCGGGGCGCCTGTCCCTGATCCGGGACCAGATCCGTTTCGGCACCAACGCGACGGCCGCGATGGTCCTGGGACGGCTTGCCGGCAGCGTCGACAAGATGGCGATCGGCTGGCTGTGGGGGCCGGGTCCGCTCGGCCTGTTCGAGCGCTCCCAGAAGCTGACGATGATGCCGGTGGTGAACATCTGTACCCCGCTCGCCTCCGTCGCCCTGCCGATGCTGAGCCGCCTCGTCGACGAGCCGGATCGTTACCGCTCCGCCTATCTGGCGGTGGCGCAGCGCATCGGCATGCTGACCGCACCGGTCGCGGCGCTGATCTTCATGTCCGCAGAGTCCGTGACCGGCGTCGTTCTGGGCGAACAATGGTCCCGGGCGGCACCGATCCTTTCCTGGCTCGGTGTCTCTCTGCTCTACGCCCCGCTGACATTCACATTGAGCTGGCTGTACATGAGTCAGGACCGAACGCCCGAAATGCTGCGCGCCAATGCGGTGAATGTCTGCGTCAACATGGTCGCATTGGCGATTTCATTACCCTTCGGCCCGATCTTCGTCGCCATGGCCTATGCGCTGGGCGGTGCCTTTGTCCGCGCCCCATTCCTGTTGTGGTATGTCGGCCGGAAGGGACCTGTCGGAAGCCGGACCTTTCTCAGAATTCTCTGCCTGCCCGTCACGGCGGGTATCGCAGGCGCGGGTCTGATCCACTTCATTGGCAGCGGCGTCGTTCTTACCGAGCCCAGCGCGCTGACATCGCTGATTTACGACACCGGCATCGCGGTCGCCACGGCGTTGACGGTCTATCTGATCGCCCCCAGCGGCCGCCGCATGCTGTTCGAAACGCTGACATTCCGGAAGCGCATGATGCAGATGAGGGTCAATCATTGAAGATCACCGTAACCAATACCGCCCTGCTGAATGCCGGCGACGCGGCCATCATGGCCGGCACGGACGCGATCCTGCGCGACGTCTTCGGCAGCGACATCACGGTGGAGCTGCGGGATCAGCAAGCCGAAGACAGTCGCGCGGCCTATTGCGATTACCGCGTTGAGGAAACGCTCTACGGCGCCCTGGAATCGCTTCCCGACGACACGCGGCGGCCAGGACTGGTGCGCCTGATGACGGCGGCGGCATTATGGCGGACACCGCTGGGCAATCTGGCGCGGCGTTTCGTGCCGCCCAGGGTGCGCGCCGTTCTGGACGGCTATGCGGAAAGCGATCTGATCGTATCCGCCGGCGGCACCTATCTGGTTCCACATTACCGGATTCGACCCAAGCTGCTCGAACTGCTGACCGCCCGCCTGATGCGCCGCCCCTATGTCCTGTTCACGCAGAGTCTGGGCCCCTTCCCGCGCGACCGTATCCTGCTGCGCGCGATATTTGCCGGCGCGCATGCCGTGTTGGTGCGGGATTCCCGTTCGGTGGAGCATCTGCTGGACCTGGGGGTTCGGGGGGACCGGATCGCGATCTGCGCCGATGCCGCCTTCGCGCTGGCCGGCCGCCCGACACCGGTCCCCGAAGCCCGTAACAAGCTGCGCATCGGAATTTCCGTACGCGATTGGCCCCATGGCGGGTCCGATGCGGACGGTGCGATGCAAAACTATGTCTCGGCCGTGGCCAAGCTGGTCCGCCATCTGACGGAAGGATCCGGCGCCGAGGTGACCTTTGTGTCGACCTGCCAGGGTGCCGGATCCTATTGGACCGACGATTCTGCAGTCGCGGACCGGGTTGTCGCCGAAATTGGCCGGGAAAACGCCGACCGGGTGCAGGTCGACCGCAGCTTCCGCTCGCCGCAGCAGTTGATGGACCATTTGGCCGGTTACGACATGTACGTGTCGACCCGTATGCATGGTGCCATCCTGGCGTTGTGTGCGGGCGTACCGGTTCTGCCCATCGCCTATGAATTCAAGACCAACGAGCTGTTCAAGCGGCTGGGCATGGAGGAAATCGCGCAGGATCTGACCTCCATTTCCGGCACCGCCCTCTGTCGTACATGCCGCATGATCCTGGACAACCGCGCCGCCTATCGCGAGCGCATTCGGGAGATACTGCCGGACCTGCGGGAAAGCGCCTATGCCGCCGGGCAGGCCGTTGCGATCGGACTGGAGCGAAATCGATGATACCGAGAATGAAGATCGCCGTTTTCACCACAGAATTCCCGGCCCTGAGCGAGACTTTCGTTCTAAATCAGGTCACCGGACTGCTGGATCGCGGCCACGACGTCACGGTGTTTTCCGACAGGCCGCGCGACGACGGCCTGGTACACCCGGATTTTCAGCGCTATGCCCTGATTTCCAGATCCCGTTATCCGCATATGCCGAGAAACCGGCTGCTGCGCCTCGGCAAGGCGCCGTTTCGGCTATGCGGCATGGCGTTGCGGAATCCCCGGCATGTCATCCCCGCCTTGAACGTCTCGCGCTTCGGCCGCGACGCGCTGTCCGGGCGGTTGCTCTACTGGGGGGCAATGCTGAAGGATCGGCCGCGGTTCGACGCGATCCTGGCGCATTTCGGACCGGTCGGGGAATTCGCGGATTCCCTGCGCCAAGCTGGGATGATTTCCGGACCGCTGGCGACAGTCCTGCACGGCGTGGATGTCAGCGCCTATCCGAAGGCGACACCCGGCGCCTACCGGGATCTGTTCCGGCGGGGGGAATGCTTCTTGCCGATTTCCGAGCATTGGCGCCGCAAGCTAGGCGATCTGGGGTGTCCGGAGAACCGCATGGATGTCCACCATATGGGGGTCGACACCGCCCGCTATGTCTACCGGGCCCGAAATCGGGACAGATCCCAGCCCCTGCAACTGCTTGTCGTCGGGCGCATGGTGGAAAAGAAAGGCGTTGCCGATGCGCTGCATGCGATGGCCGGCCTGATTGAGGCCGGCCACGACGCCCGCCTGACCATCATCGGCGACGGCCCATTGCGCGGGCGGCTGGAGCAGACAAAGGACGCCCTGGGCCTGGGCGACAGGGTCGCTTTCCTGGGATGGCGCAAACAGGATTACATCGCCCGCGCAATGCGTGAGGCCGACATCCTGCTGGCGCCCAGCGTGACGACCGAAAGCGGCGATCAGGAGGGGATCCCGGTCACCATCATGGAAGCCATGGCCTGCGGCATGATCGTGCTTTCAACCTGGCACAGCGGCATTCCGGAGCTGGTCGAACACGGCAAGACCGGCTTGCTGGTCAAGGAACGGGACCGGGAAGGCATCACCCGTACGCTCATCGATCTTGCCGAGGCCTCGCCGGAGCAATGGCGCCGCTACAGTCAGTCGGCCCGCCTGAAGGTCGAAGCGGATTTCGACATCGCCTCGCTTAATCTGGAGCTGGAGCGCAAGCTGCGCCGGATGGCGCTGACCGCGCCGGTCGCCTGATCGGAGTCAGGAACCGACGACGGTCCCATCCTTGTCGTCGTCGGGCCGCCCATTCGCCATGCGCAGTTGCCCGTCACTGTCGACCCAAAGCCTGTAACGGCCCAACCGAAGCTGATTGGGACTGTCCCAGTCACCGCCGACCGACAGTCCGGTACGGCCGATCTTGTTCACGGCGATGCCGTTGCCGTACCGAACCTTGCCGTGGCAGCCGATCAGAGTGGCGGTACCTTCGTCGCCGTCGAGATCCGCCAATCCCGCGCTCGCGGCGTCTCCCGATCCGGCGCCCTGGCAACCGACCATGGTAAGCTGGTTTGCGATGTAGGCCCGTACCAGACCGTGCTGATTGTAGATCGAATATGCAGTGCAGCCGACCAATGTTCCGCCGATAAACAGTCGAATGCCGTAATCCCCGCCGTCAAAGCGGGATGCGTCCTGATGGTTATTTTCGAAGCCACAATGGGACAGCAACGAGATGCCGTGGTCTGCGGACAGGCCGAAGCTGCCGTTCAGCAGGAAGTAGCAGCCATAGCAGCTGACATCCGTCGCACCGTGCTTCAACAACAGGCCGATACCGCCGTTGCCCCCGAAAACACATCCGAAGCAATGCACCGCTGAAAAGACCGTGTCTTCGGCGCCATGGGCGAAATAGGCACCGTGCCTGCGATTGTCCCGGAAATAGCAGTTCGAGATCTGTCCTTCGAAGATATTCCCGATCAGTTCCAGCCCTGACCCGCCGCAATTTTCGACGATGCAGTCCCGGAAGCTGAAATTGTAGAAATAGGTGCCGCGCTTCTGACAGGAAATGCGAATGCCCGCTCCCTCTCCGCCATTCCCCCGCACAGCCAGACCTTCGACACGTACGAACCGAAGCGTTGCCTCTACTTCCAGAGCGAGCACCGGCGCATCGCCCTCGAAATCGGAGACGATCGTCGCGCCGTCGGCCAACAGACCGGCCGGCTGGGTGATATTGCCCTCCGGTCGGGACGCGGTCTTGAGATACAGCGGCCTGGTGACACGATACCGGCCCGCCGGAATGCGGATCAGCCGGGCCTGCCCGCCCCGATCAAAGGCGGCTTCCAGCACCGCCTGAAGTGTCTCCGTCTCATCCGCCACGCCGTCGCCGACAAGGCCGAACTCGGTGGCGTTGATTGGGGCGGCGGCAGCCGGTTGACCGGCATTCTGGGGCAAGGCGAAAGCGGCGGCGCCGCCGGCAAAAAGGGAACGGCGGGCGATAGACATCATGACTGACTCCCCAGGATATGCTCGTAGAGGTTCAGGTAGCGAGACGCGATGACGGCCGTATCGTAGTTATCCCGGGCCCGATGGCGCGCGGCACTGGCCAGATCCTGGCCGTTCCGTGCCGCATCGATGCACCAATCGATGCCCGCCGCCAAATCGGCTTCCTCGAACGGACGCGCCAGATAGCCGGTCTCCCGATGGACGACGATCTCCTTGGGCCCGCCGCTGGCATAGGCCACGACCGGTGTGCCGCAGGCCATGGCCTCGACATGGACCTTGCCGAACGCCTCCTGCAGAGATGGTGCGACGACCACATCCGCTGCGGCATAGGCCAGGCGCAAGCGATCGTTGTCATCGATTGTGCCCAGAAAACGCACCGGCACATCCAGCTTCGGCAACCGGTCCGGCGGCACGTCTCCGGCGATCAGCAATTCGGGCGCGCGGCCCTCGCCGGTGCTGCGCAGTTGGTTCAGAGCGGCGACCAGATGCGCGAACCCCTTTCGCTCATCGCTGAGCGCATTCAACGCGCTGAACAGGATGTAGCACCCCTCACCCGGAAGTCCCATCTGGCGGCGCGCGACAGCGCGGTCGATCGGATAGAACTGCCCGGTGTCGATCCCGTTGGGGATCACCTTGATGCGCTCCTCGGCGAAGAACCCATCGGTCAGTACACGGCTTTCGCGCGCCCGGTCGGCCAGCCAATCGCTGATCGGCACGAGCCACAGATTGGACCGCTGCAGCGCGCGGGCCTTGCGGCGGGCGATCCCATGGCTGAGGTCTTCCGGATCGTCCGAGCGGAGTTGCGGACAGCGCCCGCAGCCGACTGCGTAACGCGAACAGCCGGATGTGTAATGGCATCCGCCGGTGAAGGGCCACATGTCCCGCATCGTCCACACGACCGGCACATCGATATCCTCGACCGCCTCGATCGGCAGAAATCCGCCGCCGGTCCATTGCAGATGCACGATATCAGGGCGGATCTGGGCCAAGATGCGGCGCAGCCGGCGCGGCTGCCATCCGGTCGTCCAGAAGGATTCCCCGGTCTTCCGATAACGCCGCAGCGGCAACTGATCCAACTTGCCTCGGATGCGCTCGGAAATCGGTGCCAGCGCCCCTTCCAATTGGATCACCCGGTCGCTGTCGCTGTATCTCCGGCCGACCAGCATGCGGGAGTCGACGCCGATCTCCTCCAGTTTCCGATGCAGGAAGTAGGCGCCTCTGGCGGCGCCACCGCGAATGTCCGACGTTCCGAGATGAAGAACCCTCATAGCGCAGCCCCTTCCCGTTGCGGTGCCGGCAAAGCGAAATGCGGCTCCATCGGCACCAGACGGCGCGGCCGGGCCGCGCCGGGCCGCCTCTGACGCCTTTCGTGCAGGACCGATACCAGCGCTGCCAGGGCCATGACGGCCCAGGTCCTGGGAGAGACGAAGCCTCCGGCCGCCTGACCGAAAACGATCCATACCGACCAGCAGAAGGCCAGGCTCGGCACACCCAGGCTGCGCAACAGGCAACTGATGGCGACGACGAATGCCGTGCCCCAAAACAATCCCATGAATATCCAAAGGGCCCAGAAATAGTTGGTCAGCGACTGCGACGCGCCATCGAACTGAACATCATAGGCCAGATATTCGGTTGTGGCGTAGAGATGGACGACCTTTGCTTCCAATGCTTCCCAGCCGGTCAGCCCGACGCCTGCGAAGGGATACTCCGTCAGAACGTCGCCGGCAATGATCGCCGGGGCCATGATCCGCGCAAAGAAGCTGGGGTCCCGGCCAGACAGAATGCCATCGATCCGGGGCGATAGGACCTCCCACCCAAGAATCGCCCCGATGGCCACCAATAGGCATGTCGCGATCGCGGCAATGGCCGCGCGACAGACATCCAGTTGCTTGTGGCCTGAGGCCATTCGGCGGCGGGACGCCAGGAATATCTCATAGATCGGCACCAGCGCGATGCCGAAGAGAATGGTCGGTCCCCGGATCAGGAAGTATCCCAGCCCCAGCAGGGTCAGATACATCACGACCTTCCCCGGCTGTCGCGACAGGACGTACCAGCAGAATGCGAACAGCGTATAGCCGAATGCGATGAAAGACGGTTCGGACGTGAACAGTTTCGGGCGAATCCGGCCGTAAAGGGAAAGATCGCGTTGGTCGGCCGCATAGACGCCGGAGTCGAACACCGCGCCACGAAAGCCGTCGCTGATGGCCCGTACCGCCGGGATGACGGTTTCAAGCGCACTACCGATCAGGATCGCCAATGTAAGGGCCAGAAAAATTCGGGCAAATCCGTCCCGGGAAAAGTGCCGCGCGGCCAGAAAGAAGCCGAAGGCCATAAGGATCGAGTAGGTCAGCTGAACGAAGCCTTTGAACTTCTCGCCCAGCAGGGAAATCTCGCCCGACGCCAGAATGGACAGAACCGCGATCGACAATGCCGACCCGCCTGCCAGGACAAGGGCCGAACGCAGTTCACCCAGATTCTTGGAAAGCAGTAACAGGCCGGCAACACCGGCCAGTACGGACGGCAGAGGTATGCCGCCCGGCAAGGGCAGTGCGATGCCGAGGTAAAGGCCGACCAGAAACACCAGACACAGGAAGCCGTCCAGCATGTCCGGGGCGGCCGCCGCCCGACGATAGGCATGCGATGTCGCGTAAGCGTGGCGCATCAACTGGCAATTGCCCGAACCAAGGCCGCGCCGCGATCCTCCCAATCGAATTCTGCGCGGCACGCTTCGAAGGCGCGGTCCTGATATGCATTCAGATGATCGGTATCGTCGATGGCCTGCACGATGCCGTCGGCCAGTTCCTCGAAGGTTGCGAATTCCATCGCCGACCGACCGGACCGCAGCGGCGATCCGGCCAAACTGCCAGCCATTGCGAATATCGGTACGCGGTGAAAGACGTAGTCGAGGAGTTTCAACTTGAACCCACCGCCCGTCTTCTCCGGCACCACCGCGATCCGCGCATCTTCCAGATACGGAGTCACGTCATCGACCTCGCCGACAATGGTCACCGACCGCAGGTTCTGACCCAGCTCCGTCAGGAACCCTCGGTCGCCGCGTCCGACCACGGTCAGGCGCACCCCGGCATCGGCCAGACGCCGATCGGCCGCGGCCAGAAAGGCCTTCAGGTTCATCTTCTTGGCGACCCATTCGAAACTGCCGACGATGATCGCGTTGCGCGGCGTCGCCTGGACAATCTGTCTGTGCGAAACGCGATGCCCGCCATATCCCGGGGTCAGGACCAGTATCTTTCGTTCCGGATGTTCCCGCCGGTATCGCTCCGCATCGTCCTGGGTAATGGCGCTGACCACATCGCAGGATTCAACGACGCGCCGTTCAAGCCGACGCGTCTTCTCGGCATCGCGCCGCAGAGCCAGCCACATCGCCGGATTGCCGATATACGATTTCGCCACCGCCCTTCGGGTCGAGGTTTCATGGTTGTGCGACACATGGATGAGCTTCGGCCTCCCCTGCACGTCGCGGTTTGCGGGCACCACCGCTTCGATTACCGGCAGCGCCCAGCCCGAGGAGATGCCGTCGAGAACGATGGCATCCCACTTGCGGCCGGACAGCATGATGGTCAGCGCGCGCCTCATCTCGCGGCCGCCGGCCCGATAGGCCATGCTGGGAAGGCTGGAGAACAGGCTGCGCCACCGCGCACGGCGTCCTCGATCCACGGTATGCCAGGTAATGTTGCCCGGCGGCGCCGAGCCCCAGCCTTCGCCGTCCTCGTTCGACAGGCAAAGGACATGAACCGAGGCACCCGACCGTGCGACCGCATCGATCAGCCGACCGGAATACATTCTTTGGCCGTCGCGTTCCGGGAAAGGCGCGACCCAGGTAATCCATAACACCCGTTGCAGATTGTGCCGGGTCACTTCCCGGACGCTCTCTGCGGTCGTCGCCGCTTCTTGATCAGAAAGCATTTTCCGATTTGAACCCCGTGAATGCGGTCACGAGAATGATCTTGAGGTCGAGCCACAACGACCAGTTCTCTATGTAACGGATGTCATATTCCACCCGCTTGCGGATCTGCCGTTCGGTTTCCGTCGGGCCGCGCCAGCCGCGTATTTGGGCCAGACCGGTAATGCCCGGTTTGACCCGATGACGGGCGTCATAGCCGGGCACGGCGTCGCGGTAGTACTTGCCGCCCGCCTTGCACAGCAGCGCATGCGGGCGCGGGCCGACGATCGACATGTCCCCGCGCAGCACGTTCAGGAATTGCGGCAACTCGTCCAGGCTCCAACGCCGCAGCACCCCGCCGACCCGCGTCACGCGCGGGTCGTCGCGTTGCGTCAGTCGAACGCCATCCGCATCGTTGTCCTCGATATACATCGTGCGGAACTTGAGGACTTCGATCAGCTGATTGTTGTAGCCCGTGCGGCGCTGCTTGAAGAAGACGGGGCCGCGGCTGTCCAGCTTGATCGCCACGGCAATGCCCAGCAGGACCGGCGCAATCATGAGTGTGATCACCAATCCGATGACGCGGTCCTCGATCTCCTTCACCACTCGACGCCAGCCCGCCAGTGGTCGAAAACCGACCTCCATGAGCGGTACGCCCGACGTCTCGGCGACCGAATAGCCACCATCCAGCAGCGCATGCCCGCCCGGGCACAACCGAACGTCTACCGGTGCCTCCAACAGCCGCTCACGCAATGCGGCGACCCTTTCGTCCTCGCCTTCCGGAACGGCGATAATCACCGCATTGACGGGCTGTGTCCGCAAATCGGCCAGCAGATCGTCGCAATCGCCGCTGATCGCGCCGAGGGAGGTACGTCCAACCGACCGATCACTGTACAAGCCGACGATCTGGGCAGCACCTTCCTCGGAACGAGCCAGACGGCCCGAAAGCCGCCGGACCATCAAGGGATCACCGATGATCGCCACCCGTTCTCCCAACCGCCCCTCCAGGGCCCATCGGGTAGCAAGCGCCGAAAAAACGACACGGGTTCCGGACAGGGAAACCAGAACTGCGCCGAACCAACCGGCAAGCCAGGGCGACCACCCGAAGACCAACGATCCGCTGACAATTCCGACCGCAAAGACGGACAGCGCCGCCGCAACCCAGGACAGGGTTGCCCGCAGCACCGTCATGCCCGGACGGTTCACCTTCCGCGGTTCGTAGGTGCCGGCCTGACCGCACAGGGAAACGGTCAAGACGGCGGCCAGGAGGACCAGGGGCAATTGCGCGGAGAAGCCGGTTAACGATCCGTTCCAGCTCGTCACAGCGTAAGCGACGGGTGCCAAGGTCAGCACCAGGCCGAAATCGGTCAGCGCCAGAGTTCGCGCAATCTGTTTTCGAGAGATCGGTTCCTGGGCCGGTTTAACTCGGCTGAGTTCCGAATTGTTCAGCCCACCCGCAACGGCACTGCCGACAACGGCGCGACGTTCTTGGTAACGCATCGGGATCTCCTATGACATGTCGTTCCTTATCGGTCCGCATCATTTCACAAGGCGGCCGGCCATTCGTGTGACCAACCGGGGAACACCTGTGACCATTTTTTCCGGCTCGACCAACCCATCGGCATTCAATGACGGCAGGCGCAGCGTCGTGTTGTGATTTCCGGAAAAGGCCGCTTCCAGAACCCTGTTTCCGAAGGTCTCGGCCTCGCGGTTGTTGAGAAAATCCTGAAACCGGGCGGCGCAGGCCGTCCCCTGCAGCCGATCCTCCGCAGCGATTTCCAATGCTTGGGCAAGTCTCGAGGGATCGGAGGTATCGGTTGCGATTCCCAATCCGAAATCCCGCACCAACTGGCCCAGCAGGCCGAAACCCTGACATATTACCGGCTTCCGGTATTGTGCGGCACGTATCAACACGCCGCTCGAACCGACAAAGTTCTGATACGGCGCCAGGACGATATCCGTTCTTGTCAGCCGGTCGGCCAGCTCCGTATCGGACGCCCAACGATCCTCGACATGAACCATCGCGTCGGGCCGCCCCCATTCCAGCTCACGAAGCAGGCGATAGAACCGCTCCTCGAGCCCTGAATCGATCCGGCCGGCGATGGAAACCTCAATCTGTCGAAGGAGGCTCACCGGCGCCTGATGGAGGGCTTGGAGCAGTTGTAGTGCCCCCTTGCGTTCGGTGATCTCGCCGAACAGCAGAAAGGCGGTCCGCCCCGGTCTTCTGGTCTCTACCGCCTCCGGCGCGAGGGCCGGCATCGTCGGTGCGGGATCATCGATCGGCACCACCTTGCCGCCGCCCGGCAGGTGCCGCTGGGCATAGTCCGGAAAGTAGGGATCCAGCGACATCAGGGTCGACAATGCCGGGTTCCGAAGCGCGCGAACAACGAAATCCCGCTTGATCCTCTGTTTCAACCAGGCCTCGGCCCCACCTGTTCCGCCTTCGAAGGCATCGTAATGGGCGGTCGGACGAAACAGTATCCCCGTAACCGAGGTGTTCTTTCCCAGGCCACACCCCAGAGCCAAAGGCGCCAGAAGGTGATCGAGCGACAAGAAGAACGCACCGTCCACACCAATCCGCCTGGCAAGGCGTCGCACCACGCGCCATTTCGCCATGCCCCGTTGGAAGGCTGAACCCGTATTGCACAGTCGCTGCTCCCCTTCGGACAGCGCAACGACATCGGCACCACCGGTCAGCGGCACCGGCAGCACATCCGCCAATTCCCTGGCGACCAACAGAACCATCCGATTGCGCAGCCCCTGGCGCTCGGCCGCTTTGAGAATATGGGTCAGCCATTCGCGCGCATGCCCGCGGGGATCGGATTCGAAAATGACGACCCGCCGAATTTCAGGCTGCATTCCGCCTAGCCTCCACGGCCGATTCGACAACGTCCAGGAACCCGTCCAAAACGCGGTTTCGATCATGCAGGCGCACGACATAGTCGCGTCCGTTTCTCGCCAACGCCGCGCGGGCGTCTTCATCGCGCGCAAGCCTGTCTATGGCCTGGGCCAAGGCATCGGCATTCCCGGATGGGACGCATATGAAGGCATCGGACTCTTCGCTCATCTGCCAAAGCAGGCTTGCTTCAGGCGCCGCAGCCACGAACGGCCGACCGGCCGCCATGATCGTGTAAATCTTGGAAGGGACCGCGAAGTCGGCGATGTCGGGGTGCTGCGAGACGATATGAATATCTGCCTGCGCCATGCTGTCCGCCAGATTGGCGGCAGGAACCAATGGACCAAAGGACACATTGCTCAACTTTCTGTCCCGCACGGCGCGCAGCAGCGTCTGCTCCTCACCGCCCTGTCCCCGCAGCACGATCCGGATGCCGCTGCCCTGCCGCTGCAGCCTCTCCGCCATATCGATGACCTGGCCGAGATGCTGCTTGCGTCCGAAATTGCCGCTATACATAACGATGATCTCGTTCGATCGCGGCACGGGTTGGGGAGCCACCTTTGCGGTATCGATCCAGATCGGCAGGATTTCGATCCGCGCCGTGACGCCGATCCGACGCAATTGCTCCTGCATCTGTTCGGACAAGACGAGCACCACATCGGCCCGGTTCAACGCAAACGCTTCCAGCCGCCGAAGCCAGGTCAGCAGCCGCCCATCGCCCAGAAAGCTGAGACCCGCCGCCAATCCGGATTGTATGTCGTGCACGATGGCGAAATGCGCCGACCGTCGGCCGGCCGCGATCCAGCCCAACAGCACCGTAAAGATCGACGGGCATAGGGAGACGACGACCGTGCGCCGTCGGCCCGGCACGAACAGGAGGGCCAGCAGGCCGCGAAGCAGGAACATCCCCTCGCCGATCAGTCGCCCGACGACGCCTCTTTCATTGATCAGCGTCGGCTTCAGCCGGCGGATCGTCACCCCGTGCTGGATTTCAAGATCCTTCCGGCCATCCCGGAATTCGTGCGGCACGTGCCCGTCCGGGTAGTTGGGACGGTTGGTGACCACGTCCACCTTCATCCCATGGGCCGCCAGATGTTCGGCCAGTTCGGTCATATAGGGGCCGGACCCGATCGGCTCCGGGTGATAGTTCTGGGACAGAACCAGCGCCCGCGTGAAACGGATATTGGACATGTCGGTCTCTTCTTATGCCGCGCTTCGCATGACCGGAGAGGTCCGCGCGTAATAGGACGAACCCTCGCTGTACCGACGGTACTTCTTGGGCTCCACCTGGGTGATCACCGTCCCGGAAACATGGACACCGACGCGCAGCAGATTCCGCACCTCGCCGACAACGGCCTGGCGGCGGGTACTGCCCCATTTGACGCACATGACCACCCGGTCCGCGGCACGTGCGAGATGGAGCACCATGGGCGTCACTTGCAGCGGCGAGGTATCGACCACAACGACGTCGTAGTAGTTCGACAGGGTGCGCAACAGCGCCAGGATCCGGTCCAGTTGCACGGCCCGACCCTGAGATTTACCAAGTCTGCCGTTGAAGATGACGTGCAAACCGGTCTGCCGGTCGACGAAGACCGCTTCCTCAGGCGATACATCCCCGCTCAGCAAATTGACCATATCCGTCCTGCGGAACTTCTCGCCGAACAGCCGGTGTTGGGTCGGTTGCCGCCAATCGAGATCGACCAGCACCACCTTCTTGCCTTCCGCCGCCATCAGGCGGGCGTAGCTGCAACTCGTATGCGACTTCCCTTCGCCCGCCGCCGCCGAGGTGAACAAGGTCACGCCGGGCAGATCGCCCTTCCGGTTCTCCAGAGACAATTGCGCCCAGATCATACGCAACGCGTCGGTATAGGGGGACAGAGGACGGCGCACGACCTCGTCGCAGCGTCCCGACCAGCGACGCGCCGTGCGCGGCAGGACGGCCAGGTTCGGGATGCTTGTATGATCCTCCAGATCCTCGGGGGTCCGGAAGGTATTGTCCAATTTCTCGATAATCAAAGCCAGCACGATACCGATCACCGCGCCGGCCAGCATGCCGACGACCAGCAGCAATTTCTTGGGCGGGAACGAAGCGGAGCCCGGCACCACGGCAGCGGACAGGATTTTCGCGCCCGGCTCCAGAATGCCAGCCTGAAATGCGGTTTCCTTCGACCGCATCAGCAGGCTCTCATACATCGCCCGCGTGGCTTCGGCCTCACGCTCCAACTGGCGCAACTCGACCGTCTGGGCATTCGACGCGCCCATCCGCGTTTCGACCTCGCCCATCCGGGCTTCGACACGGTCCAGCCGCTGCCGGGCGATATCCGCCTCCTGCCGCAGGCTCGCTATGATGCGTTCGATCTCCGTCGCAATGCCCTGTTCGATGTCGGAGAGCTGCGCCAGCATGGCGACCATGGTCGGATGCTTGTCGGTATATTCCGCGCGCAGCTCCGCGATCTTCCGTTCCAGGCCGGATTTCTCGGTCCGCAGCGAAATGATTAGCGGCGATTGCAGCACCGACGGGATTGATTCCGCGTCGCCGGCAGACCCGGCCGTGGCTTCTGCATGGGTCAGTTTGGCTTCTGCCTCGGCCAGGTTCGACCGTGCTTCGACCAGGCGGCTGTTCAGCTCCGCCATCTGCTGCCCGACCACCGTTTCGGAGCGCACCGAGAATAAGTTGTTTTCTCTTCGGTAGATTTCGACCGCAGCCTCGGCCTCGTTCAACTGCGTCTGAAGACTGGTCAGACGCTCGTCAAGCCAACCATTGGCTCGCCGGATGGCGCCCTCCTGTTCATGCAGGCGGTGGACGACATACTCTTCGGCAAAGCGATTTGCGATCTTGGCAGCGAGTTCCGGATCACCGGCGGCCGCAGTGATGTTGAGGACATGGCTGCGGGCCATCGGCTCCACCGTCAATCCGGACAGAAGCTTGGAGACGATGCGCGATTCCTGATCGACGACCGGCTGTCGCTTCTCGGACTGCCCCGCCTCATCGGTCTCTGTCTCCGTCCCGCCGAACATGGCGAAGAGCGCGCCAACAGCCTTGCCGAGAGAGTCCTTCACCGCCGCGATCCCAAGCTTCTCAGCCAGAGTTTCCTCCTGCCTCAGCGACGGATTGAATTCCGGATGGCTGTTCAGCGCGAGCGATTTGGAGACCTGTCCGGCCAGGGTTCTGGACGCGATGACGTGCCCCTCGGTTCGGATCGCATCTGCATCCATATTGGTCTGCGCCAGTTCCGCGGAATTGCGCGAAACCTCCGGCCGCAATCCGCCTACCAAGACTTCCGCGGTCGCCTCATAGCGGGGTGCCAGGCTCTGCCCGGCCAGGACCGCCACACCGCCGCAGACGCAAACCACGCCCAGAATCAAAAGCTTCCGCCGCCACAGCTTGACCAACAGGTCCCAACCACCGTCCTGCGGCTCCGGCTCCGGATCCATTGGTGGATAGGCCACAAGATATGGCATTTGTGGCGGGCCGACCGGTTGGTCGGGATGGTGTCTCAGGCTTCGGTCGGGTTCGATCGGATGCATCAGAAGTAACGCTCCCGAACAGTGATCACATCACCGGGTCGTACCGGGGTCAGATCGCGTGCCAGCAGGTTTTCCTGCTCGCGCTGGACGATGAAACCGTCCTTCGATGCCCGGTAGGTATACCCCCCGGCCAGGGCGACGGCGTTTACCACCGTCATGCCGTCGACATAGGAATAGCTGCCCGGTTTCCGCACCTCGCCGACGATGTAGAAGGGTCGGTACTCCACCACCCGCACCGTCACATTCGGCGTTTGCATGAACTCGCTGAATTCGGCTTGCAGGGTTTGTTGCAGTTCCAAGGGTGTCTGGCCGGCGGCATCCACTTCCCCGATCAACGGCATGGACAGCGCACCATTGCCGTCCAGGCTCTGCTCGCCGCTCAGGGTTTCGTCGCCGAACACGTTCACGGCCACCAGGTCGCCCGGCCCGAGCCGGTATTCGTAGGCAGTTTCGTCCGGCGCCATCGCGGTCGGCGCGGGTCCGGATGCGCAGGCCGACAGCAAGCCGGCGCCTAGAACCGCGACCAGCACCGCCTTGCCGAAGGCGCGGCAGCGAGCCGTGACGGAGTTGATGATATTGGAATTGCGCATGGCTCCTCCATTCCGTCAGCTGACGGATCTTAAGTGTTCGAAACGATGCGTGCGCAGGAAAGCCCAGGCGTGGGCGATCTGGGACGCCAGATCGGCATGGTCCTGGCGCCAGTTCAGCACGCGCTCCGCCTCGCTGGAATCCGCAACGAGCCGCGGCGGGTCGCCCGCGCGCGCCGGGCCGTGGCGCGTCGGAATTCGAACCCCGGTCACGGCCTCTACCGCGGCAATGACTTCAAAAACGCTGTAGCCCTGCCCATTGCCCAGATTGTACGCGGCGGCACCGTGCACTCGGCCTTCCAGCAACGCCCGCAGAGCCAGGACATGGGCACTGGCCAGGTCCTCGACATGGACGTAATCCCGAATGCAAGTCCCGTCCGGCGTCGGATGATCCGTGCCGAAGACGTCGATATGCGGGCGCAGACCGGCTGCCACCTCCAGGATCAGCGGGATCAAATGGGTTTCCGGATCGTGCAACTCCCCGATCTCGCCGTCGGGATCCGCGCCCGCCGCATTGAAGTAGCGCAGCGAAACAGAGTTGAGACCGTAGACCGCATAGTTCTGCAGCATGATCTCGGACATCGCCTTGGTCCAACCGTAGGGATTGGTCGGACTCATCGGGGCGTTTTCCCGGATCGGCATGTCGGCCGCGTCGCCGTATACGGCGGCACTGGACGAGAAAACGATCGACCGCACGCCGTGCCGGCGGATTGCGTCCAACAGGGACAGGAACCCGCCGACATTCGCATCATAGTATTTTTGCGGGTCGACGACGGACTCGCCGGCGGCGATATGGCCGGCCAGATGGATCACCGCCGACGGATCGTGCCTCTTGAAGGCGCGGTCCAGGGCATCGGGGTCCCGCATGTCCCCCTCGTAAAGCGGCCCCCAGCGAACGGCATCGCGCCGCCCGCCGGATAGGTTGTCGAAGACGACAGGCAAGAAATCCGATGCGGCGAGCGCCTTGCAGACATGACTGCCGATGAAGCCGGCACCGCCGACGACCAGGATCCGGTCCACCATATGTCAGGCCCTTCCGTAGCGGTCGTCGAAACGAACGATGTCGTCTTCGCCCAGATAGGAACCGACCTGCACCTCGATCAGGTGCAAGGGGATCTTGCCCGGGTTCTCCAGCCGATGCGTCGCGCCAAGCGGAATGTGGATCGCCTGGTTCTCGTGCATCAGTTCGGATACGCCGTCCCGGGTGATGCGTCCGGTTCCCCCGACAACGATCCAGTGTTCCGCCCGGTGATGATGCATCTGAAGGCTCAATTCCTGTCCCGGTTTCACGACGATATGCTTGACCTGGAAACCGTCGCCCTGCTCCACGGTTTGAAAGGTGCCCCAGGGGCGGATGACCTGAACGTGATTGTCGGCAGCACTGAGGCCGGAAAGGCGCATCTTGCCCACCAGCCGGTCGACGCTGACGGTCCGGTCCGCGGCACTGATCAGCGTCGCGTCCTCGGTATCCACGATCACCAGATCCTGCAGACCGACAGCCGCAATCAGACGCCCATTGGCCTGGATCAGACAGTTGCTGACATCCTCGGTCACCGCATTGCCTTCGATGACATTGCCGTCCGCGTCCGGCGCCCGCATGCGCCGCACCGCGGGCCAGGTGCCGATATCGCTCCAATCGATGTCGGCGCGGACCACGGCGGCCTTCTGGGTGGGTTCCATGATGGCGACATCGATCGACAGATCGGGTGCTTTCGAGAAGGCCGAACGCGAGAGCGTGATGCCCCCATCCACCGATGTGGCCTTCTCGACGGCTTCGAGGCTCGCCGCGTGAATTTCCGGCGCCAGGTGTTCGAACTCCTTCAGCAAGACGGAAACCGGCAGGACGAACATGCCGCTGTTCCACAGATATCCGCCCTGGGACAGCAGCTCTTCCGCCTCGACGGCGGTCGGCTTTTCGACGAAACGGGCAATCGAGGAAACATGCGGCGCGCCGGAAATGCTGCCGCCCTGCTCGATATATCCATACCCTGTTTCGGGGCGGGTCGGCTCGATCCCGAATGTCACGAGAAAGCCGCAATCCGCCGCCATCCGGGCACGCTCGAAGGCTTCCCGAAAGGCGGGACCGTTGCCGATGAAATGATCGGACGGCATCGCCAGCATCACCCCGTTGGGATCCTGCTCCTTGAGGATCGCGGCAGCCGCAGCCATGGCGGCTCCGGTATTGCGCGATACCGGTTCGCAGACGATTGCCAGCGGCTCAATCCCGACCTCTTTCATATGATCGGAAACCAGGAACCGGTGCTCCTCGTTGCAGAGAATGATCGGCGCACCGAGGCCCAGTACGTCGCGGGCACGCAGCACGGTCTCCTGAATCAGGCTGTGCCGGGAGGTGATGCGCTGAAACTGCTTGGGGCAGTCGTGCCGGGAAACCGGCCAAAGGCGCTTGCCGCTGCCACCGCAGAGGATGACAGGATAGACAGTCGCCTGGCGCGCCTCGACGGCCTCAATCATGGTGGGGTCGTCTCGAACAATCGTGTTCATGTCGGCACTCCCTGGTGAACGGATGGATCGGCATCGAAAACGCCGCATGCACGACCGCGGCGGCGACGCCGACGGCAGTCCATGCGAAAGTTCCTGGCCCAAGGATCAAAGGATCCTGTCAGGCCGGACTGTCCGTTAAGACGAAGTCACCCGAAGAGAATTCCAACCTTGCCAGGGCAATGGTGTGACAATCCCGTAGCCGTGTTAGGCGGGGCGCCTCACAGCCGGCCGGTCACCCGGAAACGCACGGTTTGCGTATTGTAGTCAGAGCCATTCGCCGTCGAATCCCGATGGGCATTCGAGTAGGACATATCGAGTTTCAGAAACTCATTGGCCAGATAGGTCACACCCAGTCCGGCACTGACCAGATCGTCGTCACGACTGATGTCCTGATATTCGATTGTGGTGTAGCCGACGGTGCCGAACAGAATGACATTGCGGCGGAGCTCGTGATCCACCCGCAGATCGATCGCCGAAGCCAAGGCGCCGGAAGCCCCGGACAGCGTCGTCTCCTCGACGGTCCGCGCGGCCTCTGCGGTCACGGTGGTCAGCCCGGTCGGATTCCAGGTCAGCGCACCGCCGAAGCTGAAGCCGGTGATCGTATCAAACCCGTCCCTGTCGTAATCCTGGGACAGATAGCCGGCATAGACTTCGCCGAAGGTGACCCCGGTCAAATCGAACGCGGTGCCGACAGTGGCCTCCCAACCCTGGGAATCCCTTTCGAACCCGTTGTCGTCGACGCGCTGATCGTAGGACCGGTCGTTCACGGCCAGTTCCACGAACGGCTCCAGACGCTCCGAAACCGAATATCCGCTTCGAACGCTGCCTTCCAGGACGCGACGGTCACGGTCGGACGAACGGAAACTGCCGCCCCCCGCTGCATCGACATTGTCATAGGCGAACCATTCGGATGCCAGGTCGGCCCTGACATACAACCGGTTGAACCGCTTCACCGCACCGGCCTGCAAACCGTAGGCATAAAAGGTCACGGGTTCGCCCGCCCCGACCTGGTCGACGGAGCGCCGGTCCTCGTGGTTTCGCTCCACCCAACTGCCGCCGGTCAGCGCGAAGCCGCGCTGGATATCGATCCGCCCATCCGCGCTGAAATCCCAGTCGACGTAATTCTCACTGGTATTGTCCAGGTATCGCCCGGCCTCGACCCCGCCCTGGAACTGCAGGCTGTGATTGTCCCAGTTGGATTTCAGGCTGGCGCGCGGCTCGACAACCGTCACGAAGTCGGATTCCTTCCCGGCATCCGAATAGAAAATGTTGTCGCGGTAGAATTCTTCGATCCCGATCTCCGGGAACAAGAAGAAGGATCCCATACGAATGCCGACCGGGTCGTAACCGGGTCTGCTGCGCTCGCGAACGGTTTCACCGCGCTTAGGGCCGTCATAAAGAGCGTCGCCCGCGTCAGCCGGCGCTTCCGGGACAGCTTGGGCGACCGTTTGCGCCGCGCAAATCGATGACAATCCGCCCAGCGAGACGCCGGCGCTCAGAACGCCTGCAATCATCGAACCCGTCAAATCCAAGCGCCGCAAAGCAGTCCCCCATAAATCGGTGTGGATCCGGCGACCGTGAACGCATCGACCGGACATTGTCGCAAGTGAGACGCGATTGCCTGGACGATGTTCCCTACTTACCCGCTTTTCCCGATACTTCAAATAACGTTATAGCGCACCGGCCTTCTTCGAGACGCATTCAAAGAATAAGATTAACACCGACTTTGACAGCATTTAACTATAATTGATGTAAAAGCCACCGCACACCAATGCACGCAATGTATTTGAAACCATAGGATTGCAATACTTCCTTTGTCGGGTAACATGATACCCAAGCCGTGACAAAGTTTGGAACTTTTTCGGTCCAACCACGTTTTAGTAGTAAGGCCGGCGTGCGACAGAAGCCGGCGGCGATCCGGCACACCGGATGCAAGGGAGGCTAGGTCGAGGCCCGCCAATCGGGTGTGCCTCGGCGCGTCCTATACTGGTTGGACACCGAATTTTGGGTTTTGCCGCCTTTGCAAACGAGAGGAACAGCCGCGCATTGCCGATAAGAAAGACGATATTGACGATGGGCATGCTGATTTTGATCGGATGTACGACCCCGACCGGGGAGCGCGCACCGGATACCGCGCCGACCGCCCCGGCTCAGGTAACCGAACCGCCGACGGACGGAGCGAGCGTCTCATCACTGCCCTATCCGGAAAGGCCGCCGGAACCCCCGAGGCGGTTGGAACCAGAGACCAATGTGACGACCGCCGGCCCGGAAGCCATCAAGGGCACCGAGAAAGAGGTCGAGAAGGTTGTTGCCAAAACCATCATTGGTGAAAGCGAAGCAGACGTTCGGGCGCAGTTCGGACCGCCGAACGACGTCATTCCGAAATATCCGGGCCATGTCTGGAAGTATGTTTCGAATGTCTGCGCCATGGAAATTTTTTTCTATCTCGACATCGCCGCGAATACCTACCGCGTGCTGACCCTCGACATATCCCCCGAAACGGAGACGGAAAACTGCTATGGGAGTCTGGCCAATGCTAAGAGCTGAAACAGTGGATTCCATTGCCCCGAACACCTGCCGCAATCTGGCGATCGTCGACGACGACCCGCTGTTCCGGGAATCGCTCGCCCAGAATCTCGTCGGCCGTGGTTATCAGGTCGAAGAATTCTCCGACGGCGAGGCGTTTCTCGAACGCCTGAACCAGCCGCACGACATCCATTTGATCCTGCTGGATTGGAAGATGCCGCGCATGAACGGCATCGAGGTCCTGGGCAATGTCCGAAAAATCGCCCCGAACATGCCGGTGATTTTCCTGACGGTCCTGAGCGATCAGATCTACGAAGAAGCGGCCCTGCTGGGCGGGGCAGTGGATTTCGTCGAAAAGTCCCGAAGCTTCTCAATCATCGTCCGACGGATCGAATTGGCGCCGTTCACGAGCCAGCCGAACAATGTCCCCGCCGAGCCGGAAACGGAAGACACGACCCTGACCGTCGGCCCGCTGCATCTCGATCTCGAATCCCACCGCGCCTATTGGAACGGGGAGCAGGTCTATCTGACCCTGTCGGAATTCGGCATCGTCAAGGCGCTCGCCAGCAAGCCCGGCACGGACCTGCCCTACCGCCGCATCTACGACGTGGTCCACGGTTACGGCTTCATCGCCGGGGACGGCGAGAACGGATACCGTGCCAATGTTCGTTCCCTGATCAAACGGATCCGGCAAAAGTTCCGGTCCCTGGACTCGAACTTTGACCATATCGAAAACTACGCCGGCTTCGGCTACAGGTGGCAGGCGCCGCGGTAAGTGCCGGATGAAGGCCTCGGGCAGCAAAATATTCCGCTCGCTTTCGATCAAGCTTGCGATCATCTGCGTCGTGCTCGGCGCGGTGCCCGTCCTGGTCTACATCCCGCTCGAAGAGGCGGACAATCAGAAGAACCAACTGGTGCTCCGCTCGGTTCAGCAGGAGGGCCGGATTGTCGCCAATTCTCTTTTCCCGGACCTCGAGCAATTTTCGCCCGAGGTCGCGGAGAACCTTCAGTTCCGTCTGGCCGAACTGACGCCGGAGGACAGCATGGTCGCGGTCTTTTTCCGACCGGTGGACACATCCAATGGAGACGCGTTCCTGTTCGTCGCCCGTCATCCGCGGATCAACCCTGCGCGGATCAACGCCGAGTTAAAGGAACTGCGCAGTACCGGATTGCTGAACGACGTGTCCGAAGCCTGCGACCGCCGGCGCCCGCTTTCCCTGCGACAGGACCGGCCGGACGGGTCGCGGCAGATCCTGACCTATTTCGGTACCCGACGCAGCGCAAGCGGCTGCTGGGTCGTCATATCTTCGACTGATCGCGCGGCCATTCTGGGCACCACGGAAGACAGCGAATACTGGCGCCGCGAAGAAATCCAGATCGCGGCGGCCATCTACGCGGCGATGGCTTGCCTCATCCTGTCCGTCTTTCTGTCCCTTCGGAACAATCTGCGCCGGTTCGATGGCGCGATCGCGGATATCCTGCGCGGCCGCGATACCGCCGTCTCGTTCCAGGACCGGAACCTGATCCCCGAATTGTCCGAGGTTGCCGGCCGTTTCGACCGGCTGGTTTCCGCTCTGCGACGGTCCGAAAGTCAGATCCGTCAGGCGGCGGAGGAGAATGCCCACGCCCTGAAGGCGCCGCTGGCGGTGATTTCGCAGTCGATCGAGCCGTTCCGGAACTATGTCGTCGACCAGGACGGTCCGGCGGCGCGCAGCCTGTCGCGCATCGAGCAGTCGATCCTGAAACTGGATGGACTGATTTCCGCCGCCCGCCAGATGGACGAGACGACACCGGCTGCAATTGACGAGCCCATGGTCGCACTGGATGTCGATCGGATTCTTTCCGACGTTTTGGAACAGTATCGCCCCGTCGCCTCGGCGCGGGATATACGGATAGATGCGGTGATTCCGACAGGAATCCATGTCATGGCGAATGAGGATCTGCTGACCACCTCACTGGAGAACGTGATCAGCAACGCCCTGGACTTTTCGCCGACCGGCGGTGTCATTCTGGTGGCTTGCAAGGAAACTCAGCCCGGCTATCAGACGATCGCGATTACCGATCAGGGCCCCGGTGTCGACCCCGACGTTCTGACCCACCTGTTCGACCGGTACTACTCGACCCGATCGGGCATGCCCAACGGTACGAATTTCGGCATCGGCCTTTGGATCGTACGGCGCAATGTGACGGCGATGAATGGCTTCGTTCACGCGGACAATGCACCGGATGGCGGCCTTCGGATCGAGATCAAACTGCCCCTGGCACACTGACCGATTGGAACTTTCGCGGCCCAATTCAGTCTTCCTTGATATCAGACACCCGGCCGACGCTCGTCGACGGCCGATGCGGAACATACGCGATAAGGAGCGATATCATGAAACTACGAACCGCCGCCGCCACCGTCGTGACCGCGATGTTTCTAACCGCCGGTGCAGCCTTTGCACAGCAAGGCCAGGCCGTCACCGATGACAAGGTTCAAAGCTATGTCGTCGCCTATATGAACGTTCAGGACATCGTGCGCGAGTACAAGTCCAAGGCCGACGAAGCCAAGTCGGATGCCGAGATCGAGAAGCTTCGCAGTTTCTACGGCAGTCATATCACGGAAGCCGTCGAATCCGAGGATCTGACGGTAGACGAATACAATTCGATCACGCGTCAGCTCGAAACCGACACGGAACTGCGCGAGCGTGTGACCGAGAAGATCATCGAGATGCGCCAGGACGGCCAGTAGGACCGTTCCGCTTCGGCGACCCCAAACCGCCCTGCCAACGCTGTCCGCCCGCCCCGGTTGCGGGCATCAGGGCTGATCGACTGTTCGACCTAGTACGGGGGATTCCTTCAGACATGACTAGTGGCTTTTCCCGCAGACGGTTTCTGGAAACCATGGCCGCCTGCGGTCTGGCACCGGGCCTCGTTCCCGCCGCTGCACAGGCAGCGGCGCCGAACGGTGGTCTGACCTTCGAGGAGGCGCGTCCTTTCGTGTTCGATCAACTGATCGGCCGCGCCGCGCGGCTCGCGGGACAGCCCTTCGCCCCACCCCCGAAACCTGCGCCGGATATCACCGAAAGCCTCAATTACGAGCACCACGGTAAGATCCGGTATCCGTCGGAAAAGGCCCATTTCACGGACGGGCCGGGACAATTTCCGGCGACCTTCTTCCACCTCGGCATGTACTTTCAGCGTCCGGTGAAGATGTTCGCCGTTTCCGACGGCATGGCCGCCGAGCTGTTGTACCGGAAGGACTATTTCGAGATGCCGCAGGACAGTCCGGCCCAATCCATGCCGGACGATGCGGGATTCGCTGGGTTCCGCCTGCACGAAGACCGAAGCCGGGACGATTGGAAGACCCAGGACTGGATTGCCTTCCTGGGCGCGTCCTACTTCCGGGCCATTGGGGAGTTGGGACAATACGGGCTGTCGGCGCGCGGCATTGCGATCGACACGGCGGTCGACGGGCCGGAGGAGTTTCCGGCCTTCACGGAATTCTACCTCGAACCAAACGACGGCGGTACCGTCACGGTCTATGCCTTGCTGGACGGCCCCAGCCTGACGGGTGCCTTTCGTTTTCACCTGACCCGCAACGATGCCGTGACGGTCGATGTCGACCAGCGCCTGTATTTCCGCAAGCCGGTGAAGCGACTTGGCATCGCGCCGCTGACCTCCATGTTCTGGTATGCCGAATACGGCGATGCGGCATTGAACGATTGGCGACCGGAGGTGCATGATTCCGACGGACTAGCCCTGTTCACCGGGAATGGCGAGCGTCTCTGGCGTCCCCTGAACAACCCGCCCCGGACCATCGTTTCCAGCTTCCTCGATTCCGACATCAAGGGGTTCGGTCTGATGCAGCGCGACCGGAACTTCGAAAACTTCCTGGACGGCGTGCATTACGAAAGACGGCCAAGCCTGTGGATCGAACCGCATGACGGCTGGGGCAAGGGCTCGGTGCAGCTTGTCGAAATTCCGACCGATGACGAGATCCATGACAATATCGTCGCCTTCTGGGTGCCTCAGGAGACAGTCGGCAAGGGCAGCGAACTGCGGTTCGGCTACCGAATGCACTGGACGGCGAATCAACCCGATTGGCCGGACAGGCTGGCCCGGTGCGTTGCGACCCGAATGGGACGCGGTGGCGAACCCGGGACTCAGAGGCCGGAAGGTGTCAAAAAATTCGTGATCGAATTCGCGGGCGGCCCATTGGCTGACTTGTCGCCCGACGATCCGGTGAAGGCCGCGATCTCAACGTCGCGCGGGGCGGTGTCCTACGTCTTCACGGAAAAGATCCCCGGTACGGACCGCTGGCGCGCCCAGTTCGACCTCGATCCGGAGGGGCAGGATCCTGTCGAAATGCGGGCCTACCTCCATGTCGGCGACGAAGCCGTATCGGAAACCTGGACGTATCAATTCATCGGCTGACCGTAAAAGGGTCTATCAATGTGGCACGTATGCGGAGTGTCCTTCACCCCCGAGTTCCTGCCAAACTGGGGTGTGGATCACAGTCCGTACAATGGATCGCCCCAAGCGGGTTAGATCGAGGCCCCGACCCCCGTCGCTTCAGCCGCTAGACGACGGCACGGTTTCAACCTGTCGACGATAGGTTTCGACGCGTCCTTGCAGCCGTCGAAAAGATAGCGACCAGGGGCACACTGGCGGCCATCAGAGCCATCGAAAACCAGATCGGCATGGTGGGATCGCCGGTGGCTTCCAGAAGCCAGCCGGCCACGGCCGGAAAACCGAAGAAGCCGCAGTAGAAAAGAAAGAAGTAGATGCCGTATCCAAGGCCGTGGTCGGTCGGCGGCAGAACCCGCTGCAGCATGCCGGTATAAGGCGCGCCCGGCAGTCCCCAGATGATGCCGAGGACAATGCTGAGCCAAAGCGGATTTCCGCCTAACGCAATCGGTATGATCAGGAAGGCGGAAAGACAGGCGCCGGATACCATCATTGTGCGGGCCATATCGAACCGATCGGCGATCCAGGCCCCAAGCGGGGTGCCGATCAATCCCAACCAAACAATCATGCTGGCCGCGATACTGGCCTCGGCATGGGTCATGTCGAGGGAGGTAAAGAACGCAGGCGCAAAACTCAGGTAGATGATCCCGCCGGCCGTGAAACAGGAAAAGGCCGAGCCAAGCGCAAGTGAGACTTTCCAGCTTTGCTTGGAAATACGTGACAGCCCGGCCTCACCGGAACCCCGGCTTTGACGGGGTGTGTCGGGCACTGTCAACGATACGCCGATTGCGACCGCCGCAGTCAGCGCCGCCACGATCCACAATGTCGACTGCCAGCCGACCATCTCCGCGAGAAGGGGATAGGCGACGGCGCCCAGTCCGAGACCGACCGGCCAGGAGCTCAGTACGACGGATATGGCGGTATTCATGCTGGCGCCTTGAAACAGTTGTGCCGTCAGGCGCAGAAACGCGATGTTCAGGAGGATACCGCCGGTGCCGGCAACCAACCGACAAAGCGCTGCCGGAAGGAAGTCGTCAGCCAGCGGCAGGGCTGCACATCCCGCGGCCATCAGGACCAGACCGAGAATTCCGGGACGGACATGTCCGAACCGTTTCATCAGGATCGAGCCCGGGATGGCGAGCGCCAGACCCGGGGCTAGAAACAATCCGATCAGCAGGCCGATCTCGCTGTAATCCAGGCCGAGATCGTCCATCAGGAACGGCGTCAGGGAGGCGATGGTCTGCAACTGGAGCCCCATGCAGAAGCGCGCACAGGACAGGGCCAGCAGCACCGCGACGGGACGCCGCGGACGCAAATCCGGCTGCATGATCGATATCCTATTCGGCGGCGGCCTTCAGATGGGGTTCCGCAAGAGCGGGCGTCAGCACGGCCTTCGCCGCTCTGAGCAGGGCGGCAACGACCAGCAAACCAAAGGAAATCGGCATGAAGAAGCGGCTTGGCCAAATTTCGATCAGGGCCGCCCCCATGACCATTTCGCGGCTGGCCATGGCGTCGACCGAGTCCAGCCAGGATTGATAGGCGAACAGGCCGAAGAACAGGGCTGTGGCAAGCGCGGCAAAAACGAAGATCGCGCGCCGCAGGACGAGCGGCAATTTCTGATAAATAACTTCGACGGTGATGTGTTCGTCCCGCAGTTCGATATAGGCAAGCGGCAGGCAGACCGCACCGACCATGTAATAGAAGGAAACGATTTCGGTCGTCCCGTACACAGGACTGTTGAATGCCAAGCGTCCAAGAATGTCCAAAATGACGTGAACCGCCATCAGAACAAGCGAGATCGTGCCGAACACGAGTACCACCCGCGCCAGCAGTTCTATCAGCGTTTCCAAACGCTTCAACGCTCTCTCTCGCACACTTGCCCCATCATTCATGACCTATCTCCAACACCGTTCGCGCAGCGAGTCAACGACGCTGCCGTTTGTCTGGCCTCTGAAGCCGACCCTTGCCAGTTTGAAATATTGAGGCGATAGTTTCAATACCGCTGCAACGGCCCGGGCACCAAACAGCCCGGATTTCAGGTTTGCCGCGGTGTGTTTGGTAGGACTTGTATGAGAGGAGTTTCCGTTTTGGACGCCGCCCTTTTGAATTCAATGACACTGCGATCGATAACGCTGCCCAATCGAATCGTGATCTCTCCGATGCAGCAATACATGGCCGGCCGGGACGGAAAAGTTCGTGACTGGCATTTTGTGCATCTGACCAAGATGGCCGTCGGCGGGGCGGGTACCGTCTTTACCGAAGCCCTGGCCATCGAGCCGGAAGGGCGGGTGACCTATCATGACCTGGGTGTCTGGAGTGACGATCATCTGGAGGGCTTGAAACGCCTCGTCGGGGGCATTTCGGATGCCGGCGCCGTTCCGGCGACACAATTGATTCACGCTGGGCGGAAGGCAAGCGTTGCCCCACCCTATCACGGATTCGAACCGCTGAGCGACAAGGATGCCAAGGAACGTGGCGAGAAGCCTTGGCCGGTCGTGTCCGCGTCTGCACTGGAGGCCAATCCGGGTTGGCCGGTACCGAAGGCCCTCAGCCGCGACGATATCAAGCGCCTTGTCGAAAGCTACGCCACGGCGACGCGCCGCGTCCGGGAAGCGGGCTTCCAGGTTTTGGACATGCATGGTGCGCACGGCTATCTGATCCATTGCTTCCTCTCGCCCTTGTCCAATGCACGGGATGACGAGTATGGCGGCGATCTGGACGGTCGGATGCGCCTTGCGCTGGAAGTCGCGGATGCCGTCCGGTCCGAATGGCCAGCCGAACTGCCGTTCTTCTATCGCCTATCCTGCATCGACGATGCAGAGGGCGGTTGGACGCTGGACGACAGTGTCGCGCTGTCGAAGGCGTTGAAGGAGCGGGGCGTCGATGTCATCGATTGCTCATCCGGTGGATTGGGCCGGCGTACGACGCCCCTGATCATTCCACGCGCGCCCGGCTACCAGGTTCCCTTCGCCAGCCGCATCAAAAAGGATGCGGATGTGCCGACCATGGCGGTCGGCCTGATCATGGATCCAGAGCATGCCAATGAAATCGTCGAGTCCGGCGATGCGGACCTGATCGCAATCGGTCGCGAGGCACTCAACAACCCGAACTGGGGGCTTCACGCCAAAGTCGCCCTTGCCGGTTTGGAAGCCTATGAACCCGAATGGCCCAAGCCGTATGGCTGGTGGCTCTACCGACGCGCAAAGGCGCTCGAAGCATCCAAGGAATCCAGCGGCCGCGCGGCGACCGCCTGAATTCGAAGCCTTTCATCGGGCGACGAAAGCGCCGGATTCATCCACTCGAGGAGGACCCGGCGTCCGTAAACTTCGGAATGAATGAACGGGGAGTAGAATGAATGTTAAAGAAGATTGCCTTGGGAGTGGCCGTGGCCGCTCTTACCTCCGGCGCGGCGACCGCGCAGGCTGAGACCTTTTCGGCGAACAACTTCCTCGACGCGAGCCATCCCTTCTCCGTCGAGAACTACACAAACTTCGCGGAGCGCGTAAAGGAACGCACGGACGGTGATATCTCGTTCGATGTGTTCCTGGGCGGTGTGCTGCTGGGCGGCCGGGCGTCCTTGAGCGGAACCGGGGACGGCGTCGCGCAGGTCGCCTACCACGCGGGGACTTACACCCCGTCCGACCTGCCGATCACGAACCTGATTTCGGAACTGGCCTTCCTGACCGACAACTTCTACGCCCTGGCGGCGGCATCGACGATCATGTCGTTCACGCATCCGGCGCTGATCGAGGAATATAAGAAAAACGGTGTTGTCTTCGGTGGCGGCTATGGCACGCCGATCTACTACCTGATCTGCAACAAGCCGATCCGGAACGCGGCCGACCTGGAAGGCAAGCGCCTGCGCATGCCGGGTGGAATCTGGGACCGTTGGGCCAGTGCCATGGGCGCGGTGTCCGTCAATGTCCCGTCCAGCGAAATCTATACCGGTCTGGATCGTGGTACGCTGGATTGCGGTGTGAACCCACTGGATTCCCTGCTGTCGCGCAGCTATTGGGACGTGGCAAAATACGTGCCGATGATCCCGCTGGGATCCTACTACTCCGGTCCGATGTGGGCATACAATATCGAGTTCTGGCAGGATCGTACCGACGAGCAGCGGGCTATTCTGCTCGAAGAAGCCGGTGCGGCCTTCATTCGTTCCGCGCTGATGTATCTCGACAATTCCCAAAAGGCGATCGAACAGGGTGAATCCGAACATGGCATGGAATTCATCCAAGTCGATCCGGCCCTGATGGAGAAGCACGTCAACTTCGTGGCCAGCGACTCCGCGGCGTTGGTTTCCATGGCGCAGGAACAGTATGGCGTCAGCGAGGAACTGGCCGTCGACCTGATCGACACGTTCAAGGCGATCGTCGCGGAATGGGAGAAGAAGTTGGAAGGCGTCGAAATGACGGACAAGGATACATTGACCAAGCTCTTCGTCGAAGACATCTACAAGAAAGTCGATGTCTCCACATTCGGCATGAACTGATCTGTCTACACAGGCCAAGAAAATTGGCGCTCGCCCCAAACCGGGGTGAGCGCCTTTTTCTTTCAGACCGGCTTCTGAGAAGGCTCAATAGAAGGGTGGAGAGGTAATCCACAGTACGCGCGCGATGGTCTTACCGGGGTTATAAGACTTATGCGGCTGTTCACTCTTGAAGCGGAAGGAGTCGCCCTTGTGCAGATGGAAATGCTGTTCCCCGACCCAGAGTTCCATTTCGCCCTGCAGCACATACCCGCATTCTTCGCCCGGGTGCCAGTAGGAATCCCCGCCCGTCGTGCCGCCGGCCTCAATTGTCACCAGCAGCATCTGAAGGGAGCCGGATAAGTCGGGGGTCAGCAGTTCCTTCATCAGCCGCTTGTGCGGCAGGTCGAGTTTTCGTCCCGAACCGCTGCGGACAATGACCTTACGCTCCTCGGCCGGTGGGATCTTGCCGTCGTTGAAAAACCAGACCGGCGAGACTCCGACGGCCTTGGAAATCGCCTGCAACGACCGCAGGGAAGGAGAGGACGAGCCGCGCTCGATCTGACTTAGGAGTCCGATCGAAATACCCGCCGCTTCGGACAGCTGTTTCAGGGACAATCGCTTGGCTTTTCGAATGTCCCGGACCTGCTGGCCAACCCATTGATCGGACATGTCTCCGACCTCGGCAGCGAACTGCCGACGGACAGTATCGATGTCTGACGAGGTCAACTCGTTAGCTTTCATTTCGTTCGCCATTTTTGAAATCTCGGTTTGCAAAATTCATTTTTGGCCCATACCATTCTTACGAGACTAAAGCGAGTGTAACAATAATTCCTGTGCAAAAGATGCACTTATGACGCGTTTTTTCCCGCTTTTGTGAACAAGGGGCGTCACGCATCACGCACGGAATTCGTTGAGTGGCAGGGCAAGGTTTCGGCCACCTCACAGGATGGGGAATGTACGGTATGGATCGGGTCGAAATGGGCCTCGTCGGCATCGCGGTGCTGCTTCTGCTGCTCGCGCTCAGGGTGCCGATCGGGGTGGGATTGGCGCTGGTGGCGTTCTTTGGCGTTGCGATCGTCACGAATGGCAATGTCGCCTTCGGACTGCTCAGCAATGTGCCCTATGAATTCATCGGCGACTGGTCCCTTTCGGCTGTTCCGATGTTCATGTTCATGGGATTTCTCGCCACTGAGATGAAGCTGACGTCGTCCTTGTTCGGCGCCATGCGCATCCTGCTCGCAGGCCTTCCGGGCAGCCTCGCGGTATCCAGCGTTTCCGCCTGTGCAATGTTCGCCGCGGCCTCGGGGTCGTCGGTCGCGACATCGGCATCCATGAGCCGGATCGCCGTGCCGGAAATGCTGAAACTGGGCTACAATCCCGGCCTCGCCACGGGCGCCGTCGCATCGGCCGGAACGCTCGGCTCCCTTATCCCACCGTCCATTCTGATGGTGATTTTCGGTATCTTCGCGGAAGTTTCGATCGGGAAACTTTTTGCGGCCGGCATCCTTCCGGGAATCCTGTCCGCGATCATGTTCTGCCTGATGATCATCATCCGGGCGAAGCTGAACCCGAAACTGGCCCCGGACATGGTCGAAAAGCCGAGTACCGCCGACCGTATCTGGGCGTTGCGCCAGATCTGGCCCTTGCCGCTGCTGGTGGTTGGGGTCCTAGGCGGCATCTACGCCGGAATCTTCACGCCGACGGAAGCGGGCGCGGTAGGGTCAGGGCTGACGGTTCTGATTGCCTTGGTGCAGCGCAACTTCAATTGGATGCGCGCATGGACGGCGGCCCGTCAGGCCGTCGAAGGCACGGCGTCGATCTTCATCATTGCGGTGGGCGCGGGGCTGTTCGCGCGGTTCATGGCGTTGACCGGTGTGCCGGATTTTCTGGCCGGGTCCTTCCTGACTTCGGACTCCCAGATCCTGCTGATCCTGCAGCTTTCGCTGCTGTTCCTCCTGCTGGGTTGCTTCATCGATTCGATCGGCATCATGCTGCTGACGCTGCCGATCATTCTGCCCCTGCTGCACCAGGCGGATGTCAGCCTCATCTGGTTCGGCGTGATTCTGATCAAGTTGCTTGAAATCGGACTGGTGACCCCGCCGGTCGGGCTGAACGTCTTCGTGATGAAATCGTCGCTCGGCAACCTGGTTACCCTGCCGCAGATTTTCCGCGGCGTGTCCTGGTTCATCGTCGCGGACCTGGTCACGCTTGGACTGCTCATCGCCTTCCCGGCGATCTCACTCTGGTTGCCTTCGATGATGCGCTGAACGGCGATGTCTCTTGGGAACGAATTGCACGAATGTATGAAAGGATGTTGTCGATGCGCGTAGGTGTTGAAGTCGGTGGAACCTTTACGGACCTTGTGGCCGTAGGGAATGGCGGGATCACCATCACCAAGGTCCCCAGCACGCCGCACAGCCCGGATATCGGCGCCTTGAACGGAATCAAGGCCGCGGGGCTTTCTCTGGAATCCGTCACCGATCTGGCCCACGGTTCCACTGTCGCGACCAACGCCGTGCTAGAGCGCAAAGGCGCCAAGGTCGCGTTCGTGACGACCGAAGGCTTCCGGGACATCCTATTCCTGCAGCGTCACGACCGCCGCAGCATCTATGACATCAAGTATCGCAAGCCGGAGCCCGTGATGGCCCGCCGTGACTGCTTCGAAGCGTCCGAACGGGTGCTGGCCGATGGCAGCATCGCGACACCGCTAGACGAGAAGGCCGTCCGCGAGGTCTTGATCCCGAAACTCAAGGAAGGCAATTACGGCGCCGTTGCGGTCTGCCTATTGAACGGATACGCCAACCCGGTCCACGAAAACCGGCTGGTGGAAATGATCGAGGCGGCCCTGCCCGATCTGCTGGTCACCCGTTCCAGTGAGATCGTCCGCATCTTCCGTGAATACGAGCGGGCGTCGACCACCAGCCTGTCAGCCTATGTGCAGCCGGTCATCGACCGCTATCTGGGCCGGTTCGAAAAGAGCCTCGCAGAAGCCGACTTCAAAGGGCATCTGACGGTGATGCAGTCCAATGGCGGCCGGCTTCCGGCGGTTGCCATGCGGCGCAGCGCCATTACTGCCTTGTTCTCCGGTCCTGCCGCCGGCGTCGTCGGCGCGGCGCGTCAGGTCGAGAAGTCGAATTTCAAGAACCTGATCACCTTCGATATGGGCGGCACCTCGACGGATGTCTGTCTGGTCAATGACGGCCAACCGGCCCTGACCATGGAAACGGAAATCGGCGGCCTGCCGGTCATGACGCCGGTTCTGGATATCGTGACCGTCGGCGGCGGTGGCGGCTCCATCGCCTGGATCGATGACGGCGGCATGTTGCGGGTCGGACCGCAGAGCGCCGGCGCCGATCCCGGCCCCGCCTGCTATGGCCATGGCGGCGAACTGCCGACCGTCACCGATGCCCAGGTCGTGCGCGGCGCGGTCCGCCCGGAGGCCTTCCTCGGCGGACGAATGAAGATCGATGTCGAAGCGGCGAGAAACGCATTCACCGGCATCGCCGAACATTTCGGCATATCGATCGAGGAAGCTGCGGAAAGCGTCGTCAAACTGGTCAACTCGAACATCGTTCGGGCGATTCAGTTGGTATCGACGGAGCGCGGCCGCGATCCGCGCGATTACGTCCTGGTGCCGTTCGGAGGCGGAGGGCCGCTGCATGCGGCATCCATCGCCGACGAGCTGGGTGTGTCCACAATCTGCATTCCGCCGAATGCCGGAGTGATCTCGGCCTTCGGTCTGCTCGCCTCCGATTTCGTCAAATATGCCAGCCGGACGCAGCAGATGCCGATGAATGCCGGGCCAAAGGACGGCGCCGCGATCCTGGAAGAATTGAAAGCCGAACTGGTCGAGGAATTCCAGAAGATGGGACTTTCCGGCGACCGGCTTGAATTCACCTATACGGCCGAGATGCGTTTCGTGGGCCAGGCCTTCGAACTGGGAGTCGAACTGCCGGGCGACCGCCTGAACGCGCTGACCGTCGACGATTTCCGTGACGGTTTCGAGGAGGCTCACTACCGGATGTTCTATCACGGCATCGGATCGAACCGGCCGGTGGAAATCGTGTCCTTCCGCGTCGGGGCGACCTATCCCGTCGAGGAAGTTCCCGTCATGCATTCGACCGGCGACGTCGCACGCACGCCGGCGGATCATCCCGTTTTCGAAGGCGGCGACTGGATCACCTGCCAGCATATCGCCAGCGAGGCGGTGAAGAATGCCGGCACCATCGACATCCCGACCATCATCGAGGGCAGTACCGCGACCACGTTCATCCCGGTCGGTTGGCGCGCCGAGCTCGATCATGCGAACAATCTGATTATGAAGAGGATCTAAGTCATGAAGATCAGCGCGCTCGACTACGCCGTCATCAGCCAGGGCGTCCAGGCGGCCGCCCGCGAGATGGGTGTAAAACTGATCCGCTCCGCCTATTCGACGATTCTGCGCGAGGCACGGGACGGCTCCGCCGCTCTGCTGGATGCAAAAGGTCGAACCATCGCCCAGGCGGAACTGATCCCGATGCAACTCGGCACGATTGACGCCATCGTGCAGCCCTGTCTGGAACTCTTCCCGCCCGAGACGCTGCAGGAAGGAGATTTCCTGATCAACAACCACCCATATCACGGTGGTCAGCACCTGCAGGACGTCTTCATCTTCAACCCGGTGTTCTTCGAAGGCAAATTGATCGGTTTCGGAGCCAGCGTTGCGCACCATCTTGACCTCGGTGGCGGCAGCGCGGGTCTGAACCCGAACGCATCCGACGTCTATCAGGAAGGGATCCTGATCCCGCCGTCGAAATACAACATGGATCGCGACTGGAACGGCGGTAACTTCGAACGGCTTATCGCCTCGAACATCCGCGTTCCGACCCAGACGATCGGCGATTTCAATGCCCAGTTCGCGGCCAATTTCATGGGCGGCGGCCGTCTGAAGGAATTGTGCACGAAGCATGGCGTCGACGCGGTTCTGGAAACCATGGACGAGATGCTCAACTACACCGAACGCCGCGTCCGCGCTGCGATCGAAGATCTGCCGGACGGCGTCTATACCGGAGAGGACTGCATCGACGATGCGGCATTCGATGGGGACGATCCGGTTTGGATCCGGGCCAAGGTCACGGTCAAGGGCGACAGCATCGACGTTGATTTCGAAGGCACCGACCCGCAGGTCAACTGCAACATCAACTGCCCCTTCGCCTCAACCCAATCGGTCGCGCTGTCGGCGGTGAAGGTTGCGTTGACGGGTTCCGATGTGCCGTTCAATTCCGGCCTTCGCCGGCCGATCACCTTCCGGGCGCCGTATGGTTCGATCCTGAACCCGAAACCGCCCGCCCCGGTACGCGCCCGCATGATACCCGCCTATCGCGCCTATGACGCGATCATGAAGGCCCTGTCCAAGGCGGCACCGGAAAAGGTGACGGCCATGGGCTTCGACTGCACCACAATTGCCTGCCTGGCCCACAAGGACGACAACGGCTTTGCCGTTCATATCGAACCCTATGGCGGCGGATTCGGCGGCAGCGTCGATCAGGACGGGTGCGATGCAATCGACAACCAGCTGTCCAATTGTGCCAACACGCCGGTGGAATCCCTGGATACGGGATACAGCTTCTTCCGGGTCAAGGCCTATAGCATGGTCATGGATTCCTTCGGCCACGGCCGCCATCGCGGCGGGGCCGGCTTCCTGCGCAGCTATGAAATCCTGAAGGACGGCGCGACCTTCGCGATCTATTCCGACCATCACAAATATGCCCCCTCCGGCCTGTTCGGCGGCAGTGACGGCACGAAGGGATATTGCCGCGTTCTGCGGGGCGGTGAGGAAGTGATCGTCGGCTCCAAGAACCTTGTGAACCTCAAGAAGGGCGACATTGTCGAGGTCTTCTGCGGCGGCGGCGGGGGCTACGGCGACCCGAGAGAACGTGCGCGCAGCGACATCGAGAACGATATTGCCGAAGGCCTTCTGTCCCCGGGCGAAGCGGCCCGGATCTATGCCCTTCCCGAAGCGGCCGAGTAGGCGGAATGGAGCGCATAGTCTGGTCGGACACGGCCGCCGAACCGGTTGTCGAGACGGAGGTCTATAAAGGCGAATGCCAGACGTCCGTCGCGGTGATCGGGGGCGGTTATGCCGGCCTTTCCGCCGCGCTGCATTTGGCGGAATCAGGCACCGATTGTCTGTTGCTGGAGGCGCAGGCATTCGGTGCCGGCGCCTCCGGGCGCAATAACGGTCAGGTTATTCCGGGACTGAAATACGGTCCGGACGACCTGGAGACACGGTACGGCGACGCGGGTGCCGTCGTCGCACAGACGGCGGCGGGTACCGCCGATCTCGTTTTCGACCTGATCGAAAAGCACGCCATCGATTGCGAACCGGACCGCCGCGGCTGGGTCCGGGCCGCCCACAGCCCCGTTGCTTTGCCGACCATCGAGAAACAAGCGGCCCAGTGGGAACGGCGGGGGGCGCCGGTCGAATTGCTGGATCGCAACCAGACTGAATCCCTGTTGGGAACATCAAACTATATCGGCGGGATGATCGACCGCCGTGCCGGGCGGCTTCAGCCCCTGTCCTATTGCCGGGGTCTCGCGCGCGCCGCGAAGACGGCCGGGGCGAAACTGCATCAGCACAGCCCCGTTCGCGCAATGGCACGCGAAGGCGGGCGCTGGCACCTGGATACCGACGGGGGCACGGTCCGTGCGGACAAGGTGATCCTTGCGACCGGCGCTTATCATGAGAACCTCATTCCCGGCTGGTCGACGACCTTTATGACCGTGCAGGCGATGCAGATCGCATCGGAACCCCTGACCGCCAATATCGCCCGATCGATCCTTCCGGGTGTCTCCGCCATGTCGGATACGCGAAAGCTGGCGAATGCGATCCGGATGGATGCCGCCGGTCGTCTGGCGATCACCGGCCGCGGACCGCTGAGCGGCAAGATCGACAATCGCATTCGCGGAGACCTGATCCGCGCCATAACGCGGCTCTTCCCCGCTGTCGAGGGACAGGCTTGGTCACATATCTGGGCCGGCCGGATCGGGATCACGATCGACGAATTGCCGCGACTTGCCGCGCCGCGTCCGGCCTGCCTGGCCATTGTCGGGTTCAACGGCCGGGGGGTTGCCATGGCCACGGCGCTGGGCAAAGCCGCCGCCGCTCATACCATAGGTCGGGAAGCGGGATTCCCTGTGGTTGACGCACCGACCATCCCTTTTCACAGTCTGCGTCGCCCGGCGCTCGCCACCGCCATTTCGTACTACCGCATGCGCGATGCCCTCGGCTTTGCCGGCCGCTAACACGGTCCCATTCGGAGTTCAGTTCAGATGAAAGCCAAGTCCTTCGTCAGCACCCCTCAACCTGAGGCCAGCGAAACCGGTATCGAAATCCTGCGACGCGGCGGAAACGCCGTCGACGCGGCCATCGCCGTCGCGCTGGTCCAGGGCGTCGTCGATCCGCAGATGTGCGGCATCGCAGGCTTTGGCAGCATGCAGATCTTCCTGCCGAAGAAAGGGGTCCACGGTCTTATCGATTTCCACGGGAAGACCCCCTCGGCCGCGCGCCCGGACATGTGGGAACACCTGATCGAAGGTGAGACGCGCGACGGGTTCGGCTTCATTCTGAAGGGACGGGTCAACGATGTCGGCTATCAGTCCATCACCGTTCCCGGCAGTCTGAAAGCCTATTACGAGGCGCAGACAGAGCATGGCGTCATGGATTGGGCCGACGTTGTCCAGCCCGCCATCGACCATGCCGAACGCGGCGTCGTCATCCGGCCGCACATGTATTTCTTCTGGACCCAGAACGACGGCATGGGGCGGGTTCTGACGTCGGACAGGCTGGCTTTCACGGAATCGGGACGGCGCATCTATTTCAATGCCGACGGAAGCCTCAAGCGACCAGGGGAGCGGCTGCACAATCCCGACATGGCCCAGACTCTGCGCACCATCGCGGCGGAAGGCGCGGATGTCTTCTATCGCGGTGAAATCGCGGACCGGATCGCGGCCGATATGAAAGCGAATGGCGGTCTGCTTTCCCGCGAGGATCTGGAGACCTATCGGACCACAAGGACGGAGCCGCTATGGGGGCGGTTCCGCGATTTCGACATCGCCAGCAACCAGCCGCCGGGGGGCGGCATCATGCTGATCGAAATGCTGCAGATGCTTGCGCATTTTGATCTCAAGTCGCTCGGCCACAACTCTTCCGAATATCTGCGCATCGTCGCCGAAGCGATGAAGCGCGCGACCCGTGACAAGGATGCCTTTGTAGGCGACCCCGCATTCTACGACGTGCCGGTCGCCCGGCTGACCGATCCGGACTATGCGCGGGACCAGGCCGCGGCCATCCGGGCGGGCGAGGTCGCGTCCGTGGAACGCCTCGTGAAGGCGTTCGACGAATCCAAGGACACGACGCATATCGCCGTTGTCGATCCGGAGGGCGGCATTGTCAGCATGACCCATTCGCTCGGCATGCCGTCCGGTGTGATCACGGAAGGCCTGGGCTTCATGTACAATGGCTGCATGGGCGTCTTCGATCCGCGTCCCGGGCGGGCAGGATCAATTGCCCCCGGCAAGTCCCGGTTCAGTTCGGTCTGCCCGACGATCGCGTTCAAGGACGGCGATCCTCGTCTGATCATCGGCGCACCGGGCGGCACACAGATCGCGATGGGCGTACTGCAGGCAACGCTGAACGTGCTGGAATTCGACATGCCCATCGTCGAGGCCATCGCGGCACCCCGCTTCTCCGCGACCAGCAACGCGATCGATATCAGCAACCGGATTCCGGGTTATGTGACCCGGCCGCTCGAAGAGCGCGGATATGAAATCATCCGCAGTCATTTGAGCTATGGTTTTGCGGCGGTTCACGGCCTGAAGCGGGAACCGGACGGCCTATGGACCGGCGGGGCGGATCCGGGACACGACGGCATGGCTCTCGGCCTTCCGGAAAACTGACTTCACCAGCCGAGCGAATGCTGTTGAATCTGGATGCGGGCCTCTTATGGTTTGATCTGCGGCCCTGCAGCCGCGCGCCATAAGTTCTCCACGATCCCTACCTGGGATAGTCGCCAGAGAAAGCAGAGAACCTCCCATGCCCGCACCCCGGCCCGAGTTGATTGGCGAGATCTTTACCGACGCGCTGCCGGCCGAAGATCCCGTACTGTACGGACATGCGGACCTGGAGCCGAAGGGGGCTTTTCAGGCGCGCAGTTACCAAACATTCCGGCTGACCTATACCTGTGGGCGCTACGGTCTGGACGATACCGGATCCATCAAGGTCGTCTTTCGCTTCACGGCGGATGGTGGCGATTTGCAGACACACGATCCGACCGCACCAAACTTTGTGACGGCGACGGCTTCGAACGGAACGCCGCTTAAGCTGTCCTTCGACTCGTCGGGGCATATGCGGCCGTGGTACCGGGCGCTTACAATCTTCGTGCATAAAGGTTTCCTGCGCGAAGGCGATACGATCGTGATCGTTGTGGGGGACACGTCCGGCGGTTCGCCCGGCCACATCTTGCAATCGATGTGTGAAAGCGCCTTCACCTGGCGGGTGATCGCCGATGTGTGTGCCACGGGACACTACATCCCAATCGCGGAAAGCCCGACCATCGACATCGTTCCCGGTCCGCCGGCGGTCTGGAAGGCGATTCTGCCGACCTTGCGCCGTCCAGGCGAAACCTTCCGCCTGGGTATCAAGGCCGAAGACCGCTACGGCAATCCGTCGAACCAGGTCGACCGGACGCTCCGGCTGACGGCATCCTCGCCGGTCGGCGGCTTGCCGGAAACGGTGGCCTTCCCACCCGGTCAAAGGTCCTTGGTGATCGATGGTTTAAGCGCCGCCACGGCCGGTACACTGGACATCGCCGTTCATGACGCGGACGGGTCCCTGCTGGCGCGAACCAACCCCCTGATGATTCGGGCCGGGACGGAGGCATCCTGGTGGGCCGACATGCATGGTCAGTCCGGCGAGTCTGTCGGCCTCAACACCGCCCGGGAATATTTCGACTTCGCGCGGAACATGGCCTTCCTGGATGCGACCAGCCATCAGGCGAACGATTTTCAGGTGAATGGCGCGTTCTGGGCGCATATCAACGAGCTGACCGCCGAATACCACGAGGACGACCGCTTCCTGACTCTGCCGGGGTATGAGTGGTCGGGGAATACCGGCGTAGGCGGCGATCGCAATGTCTATTTCCGCACCGAGGGTCGGCCGATCCGCCGGTCTTCTCACGCGCTGATCGCCGACCGGGCGGAAATCATGAACGACGCCCCCACCGCGCGGGAGCTGTTCGCCGCCCTTCGCAACGAAGACTGCGTCGCCTATGCCCATATCGGCGGGCGGCCTGCCGACGTGGCCTATGCCCATGACCCGCGTATCGAAACGGCGATGGAAATTCATTCCGCCTGGGGCACGTTCGAGTGGCTGATGGCCGACTGTTTCGAACAAGGCTATCGCGTCGGTGTGGTCGCCAATTCCGACGGCCACAAGGGGCGGCCTGGTGCCAGCTATCCGGGAACGTCTCAGTTCGGGGCTTATGGCGGCCTGACCTGTTTCCTTATGGACCGCCTGACCCGCGATGACTTGTTCGCATGCCTGAAGAACCGGCGGCATTACGCCACGACCGGCGAGCGCATACATATCGACCTATCCGTGGAACCGGATACGGAAGCGGAGCGTTTCGCCGTCGATCCGCATGTCGGCGAGGGACCGGTGACCCGTACCGATGTCCTTGGCATGGGGGATATCGCCCGGGTCACCGGCACAGGCGCACGGGTTTCCTTCACGTCCCAAGCGCGCTTGCCAATCCTGCGCGTCGACGTTCTGAATGGGATGGACACTGTCGCCACGGTCCATAATCCGGCGACCCAGGCGGATACCGGGCCCTTGAGCCGCGTTCGGCTTTTGTGGCGCGGCGCGATGGTCAAGGGGCGTGGCGCTCGGGCGTCTTGGGAAGGCAGGGTGACCGTCCGCGGTGCCAGGATTGCCCGCACCACCGATATCTGCGCATGGAACCCGGATGCCCCGTCGCGCCGGGTCGGAGACGATACGGTGGAATGGGAGTCCGTCACCGCCGGCAATTTTGGGGCAATCGACCTCTGGTTGGAGGATATGAGTGACGAGACGACCCTCGACATTCAGACCAACCATGCTGCCGCCACCCTCCGCGTCGCCGATATCGGAATAGACGATTGCGTTGTCGATGCGGGCGGATTGGACCTGGAGCTTCGCCTTTCCCGGTTGCCGGACACGCTCGACGGCGGGCCGGTTACAGCGCATGTCCCTGTGCAACTGGCGACTGATCGAGACAATCCGCTTTGGATCCGGGTCACGACGGAAGACGGGTTCCAGGCCTGGACCAGTCCGGTCTATCTTTTCTCATAAGCCGCTGACGCTACGCCGCCAGGGCATCCGCTGCCGTGCCCAGCGCGTCGAGTGTAGCCGCGATATCCTCATCGGACAGGGCGAGAGACGGATAGACCTTGCCGGGTGACTTGAAGATGCCCGATGCCCGCAGGCTGGCGTTGAACCGGGCATTGGCCTTGGCATCCGCCGCTTTGACGCCCCGGTAGTCCCGAATATCCCGGTCGGTGAAGACGATATCGAACAGGGTCGCGTCGCCGACGATCCGGTGGGCGATGCCGGCCTTTTCCAGGGCCGTCGTAGCGCCGGCCATGATCCGCTCGCCGTTATCGCGCAGCCGGTCGTACTGGCCGGGCCGTCGCAGAATCTCCATGGTTTTCAGCCCGGCAACAGCGGCGACCGGATTGCCGGACAACGTACCGAGCTGCATCAGCCATTTGTCGGCGCCCACCGCGCCTTTGTCGAAATGCGCCATGATCTCCCGGCGCCCCGCGACGGCGGCCAGGGGGAAGCCGCCGCCGATGATCTTGCCCAAGGTGCACAGATCCGGCGTCACGCCGTAGAATTCCTGCGCGCCGCCATAGGCTAGGCGGAAACCGGTGACGATCTCGTCGAAAATCAGAACGATCCCCGCCGCGTCGCACAGATCCCGCAAAGCCTGCAGAAATCCGGGCAGCGGCGGCACGATGCGCTGCAACGGTTCGACAATGATGGCCGCGATCTCGCTACCCTTCTCTGCCACCAAGGAACGAACGAAATCGATATCGTTGAACGGCGCGATCAGCATTTCGGCGCGCACGCCTTCCGGAATGCCGGCACTGTCCGGCACCGCCTGCGGGAAATTTACCAGACGATCCGGCGCCAGGCTCATTTGGGCTTCGGCCGACATGCCGTGATAGCCGCCTTCGAATTTCAGAATCTTGTCGCGCCCGGTAAAGGCGCGGGCAAGGCGCATCGCATACATATCCGCCTCCCCGCCCGACGAGACATATCGGACCTGGTCGGCACAGGCGGCCGCGTCGCAGATGGCTTCCGCCAGTTCGATGCCGGCGGCGTTGTTGGCGAAGAATGTCATACCTTTCGGCAGTTGTTCCAGCACCGCCTCCATGACCTCCGGATCGCCATGCCCCAGCAGCATCGGGCCGGACCCGATCAGATAGTCGATATACTCCTTGCCGTCCTCGTCCCAGACCCGGCTGCCGCGCCCCTCGCGGATAACGATATCCGGCGCGAAATTGCCGAATGTGCCGCCCGGCAGGACGGCGTGGGCGCGTTCGATCCATTCGGCTTGGCTGTGCAGCTTGGTCACGGGTTGCTTCCTTTACAATTCGAGTGCGGGCGTCCCGAGGACGTCCATATTCGGTTCAACGCCCAGGCCAGGGCCCTCCGGCGGGGCGATCCGGCCGTTCCGCCGCACCGGCGCATCGGGGCAGAGGCGCGGCGCGACGTAATGCGACAAATCGCAGACATTCATCACCAGTTCCGGCGGACTGGCGGCGCCGAGATGCAGGACGGCCGCGGTCGTAATGTCGGACCCCCAAGTGTCCTCAATGCACATCTTGGCACCGAGATGCAGGCACAAGTCGCGGGCCCGACGGGCCGCACTGACACCGCCGAACTTCGACAGCTTGACTGCGACCGCCTCCAGGCACCCCATCCGGTAAGCCGACAACAGCGAGGCAGGATCATGTGCCGCCTCGTCCAATTTCAGCGGCAGGCCGGTCGCGTCGCGGACGGCGGCGCATTCTTCGATCGTCTCGCAGGGCTGTTCTAGCATGATATCCAGATCGGCCACAGCCCTACCGACGCGGATGGCGTCCAGCCGCGTGCTGCCGCAATTCCAGTCGCCATAAACCAGCGGCCCCGGCCCGACGGCTTCCCGGACCAGGCGCAGACGCGCGACATCGGCCTGCCAATCGCTATCGACGCCCAGCTTGACCTGAAACTGGCGGATGCCCGTCGCATGGGCGTCGCGGGCCATCCCGGCCATCACATCCGGCGGCAGGCAACTGATCGAGTGATAGAGCGGCAAATCAGCGACACGCCGGCCGCCCAGCAGCGCATGAAGCGGCAGGCCAGCCCGTTTGCCCATCAGGTCCCAGAGCGCCATATCGACCACGGACTTGGCATAGCGATGACCCTTCAGCTTCGCATCCAGTTTCGCCAAGACCGCTTCCGGTCCGGTCAGGGCACTCCCGATCAGGACCGAAGCCATTTCGGTCAGCGCCGGAACGACACCCCGCGCATAGGCGGGCAAGTAACCGGGGATCGGACAGACCTCCCCCCAGCCTTCCAGCCCGTCATCCGTTCGCAGGCGGATCACAACCGTCTCAACGGTGTCGCAAGTTTTACCCGCCGCCATGTGATAGGCGACATGGCTGGTCAGGGGGACGATCCAGGCCGCTAGGCCGACGATACGGATCTCAGACATCATTCCGCCGCCACTTCCAATGCATCGGTGCGGGGCAGACGGCTTTCGGGGTCATAGGCCGGTGCCGCCAAGACTTTCGCCGCACGGGGCCTGCCATGGATCACGACGGTCAGGTCGAGACCGGGCTTGGCCGCTTCCGGCTTCAAATAGGCGAAGGCCAGGATCTTGCCGACCGTATGGCCATAGGCGACGGAGGCGGTACTGCCGACGACGCGGTCGCCCATCAACACCGCCTCGCCGCCATGTCCGTCGACATCGCCGTCCGGCTCAATCTCCAGATACGCACAGATCCAGGGCAGAGTTCCGGCGGCGCTTTTTTCCGTCGCCGCCTTACCGGCGAATTCCTTGTCCAGGCGCACGAAGCGCATGACATCCGCTTCCGGCAGGGTGACTTCATTGGTCAGTTCACCGGCACCCTTGAAGCCCTTTTCCATGCGCATCACGTTCATGGCGAAGGACCCGTAATCGGCGATGCCGTGCGGCTCACCCGCTGCCCACAGCGCGTCATAGACGGCCAGCGTGGCGTCGCGCGGGATGTGCAATTCCCAGCCCAACTCCCCGGCATAGGACAGGCGGAAGGCCCAGAGGCTCTGACCCGCGACCGCGATCCGGCGGGCCTGCAGCCAGGGGAAACCGGCATTGTCCAGCGGGGCATCTGTACAGCGGGCCAGCACGTCCCGCGCTTTCGGACCGTTGAGGGCCAGCGCGTTCCAGTCCGTCGACAAGTTCCGGACGGTCAGGTCGGCATTCCCGGCGTGCCGGGCGAGATGGTCCAGCAGTCGCTGCTCGAAGAAGGCGGCGCAGACCAGATAGAAGCGATCCTCCTCCAGCCGGACAATTGTCGCCTCTAGTTCGATCCGACCCGCCTCGTTCAGGAAATGGGTCAGCGCGATGCCGCCGATTTTGCGCGGCAGCCGGTTGGCGATCAACCGGTCCAACTGGCCGGCGGCATCCGGGCCGGAAACCTCGATCTTGGTGAAGGCGGAAATGTCCATGATCCCGACGCGCGTGCGGACGGCCTTCACTTCGGCCCCAACCACGTCATGCACAATCGTGCGGCGGAAGGAATAATGGTCGTGCTGTTCCACCCCTTGGGTCGCAAACCAGCGGGGGCGTTCGTGGCCGAAGACTTCCTCAAACACCGCGCCCTTCTGTTTCAGGCGGTCGTACAGGGCGGACGGTTTGACCGGACGTCCGGCCAGCCGATTGAAATGTGGAAAGGGGATTTCGTGGCGTAGGCAGTAATCTTCCTTCGCCTTGATGACCTGCCAGTCTTTCGTGGCATAGGCACCGAAGCGGCGCGGGTCGAATTCGCGCATGGAGATGTTCGCCGCGCCATGCACCATCCAGCGCGCCAGTTCGCGTGTCAGACCCGGACCCCAGCCGATCCCGATCTGCGTGCCGCAGCAGCACCAGTAGTTCCGCACCCCGGGCGCCGGGCCGATCAGCGGATTGCCGTCGGGCGGATGGCTGATGGCGCCGTGGACTTCCCGCTTGATGCCCAGTTCGGCAAAAATCGGCATCCGTTCCAGCGCATTTTCCAGCCAGGGCATGACCCGGTCGTAATCGGCCTCGAACAGCTCGTTCTCCGCCTCCCAGGGGCAATGATCCTCCCAGACGGTATTCGGGTTTTCCTTCTCATAGATTCCGATCAGGCCCGACTTCTGCTCCATCCGGATGTAGCCGGATACTTCGCGATCATCGCGGATGACCGGCAGCTCGCGGTCGAGGTCCAGGAATTCCGGCACGGTGTCGGTGACGAAGTAATGGTGGGTCATGGAGGTCATGGGCAATTGCAGCCCGGACCATTCACCCATCTGGCGGGCATAGGTTCCGCCCGCATTCACGACATGCTCACACCGGATCGTGCCCTGTTCGCTGTCGACCTGCCATTCGCCCGACGGCAGTTGGGTGATGTTGGTCGCCCGGCAGCGGCGGATGATCTTCACGCCCAGCTGCCGCGCCCCGGTCGCCAGGGCCTGGGTCACGCCGGACGGGTCGACATGGCCGTCATCCGGCGTATGCAGGGCGCCCAATACGCCGTCGAGATTGTAGAAGGGATGATGTCGCCGGATATAGTCCGGGTCGACCAGATGGATGTTGGACCCCAGGGCCCGACCGACCGACAGCGTGTGCCGCAGCCAGTCCATCTCATCCTCGGTATAGGCCAACCGGAACGAGCCGCAGCCGTGCCAGGTGACCGACTGCCCGGTTTCCGCCTCCAGCTTCCCGGCATAGAGCCCGACATTGTAGTCGACGCATTTGCCCAGGCCGTAGCTGGAGGTCGAGTAGGTGATCTGCCCCGCGGCATGCCAGGTCGACCCGCTGGTCAGCTCCGCCTTTTCCAACAGGACCACATCGGTCCAGCCTTCATGCGCCAAGTGATAGGCCAGGCCGCACCCCATGACGCCGCCGCCAACGATCACCACACGCGCTGTCTCCGGCAGCTTCTTGTCCGACATGGGGATGGCTCCTCGAATCCCGTTTGCGATTTCTGTGGACACGATAAGCAAACATTTTTACCATAGTCAATGATGACTGATACAAATGTACCATATTCCGATCTAAGGGATCCCGCCGCGGTTCTGGAAGCGCTGGCCAACGGGCTCGACACCTTGTCTCCGGAGGCCCGCAAGGCCGCGACCTATGTGATCGAAAACCCGAACGATGTCGGCGTCAGTTCGATCCGCGAGATCGCGGAAGCGGCCGATGTGAAGCCGAACACCTTTGTCCGGCTGGCCCGGTCCTTCGGATTCGAAGGCTACGACGAATTCCGCGTGCCCTTCCGGGAGGAGATCCGGCGCGGCAATGCCAGCTTCCCGGATCGGGCCCGCTGGCTGCAGTCGCTGAGCGCCAATGGACAGTTGGGCGCCTTGTTTTCCGATATGGCGGAAAGCGCGCTGCGCAATATCGAGGAGACCTTCGCCGCAACCAGCGAGGAACAGATCAAGGCAGCGGCCGATGCCATCGTAGCGGCGCGGAAGACCTATGTGCTGGGCGTCGGGGTGCACCATTCCAACGCCCGCAACTTCGCCTATCTGGCCGATATGGCGGTCGGCAAGATCGAGGCGATCCCCCGTCCGGGCAATGTTGCGGTCGACGATCTGGCCGGGGCCGGGAAAGGCGATGTGCTGATCGCCATGACCTGCAAACCCTACCGCCAGGAAATTGTCGAAGCGGTTACGATCGCGCGGGAACAGGGCGTAACCGTCATCGGGCTGTCCGACAGCGCCGCCTCGCCGATCGTCATCGGATCCGAACATGGTTTCGTCGTGTCCGCCGACACACCCCAGTTTTTCCCGTCCTCGGTTTCGATCATCGCGCTTCTGGAAACTCTGATGGCCTTCGTCATCGCCGATGCGAAACCGGAGGTTATCGAACGGATCGATACCTTCCACGCCCGCCGCCATCGGCTGGGTCTGTATGTTTCTGATGATGGAACCCGCAAATGACCGATGCCGCCCCGCTGCGCAGCCTGGAAGCCCGTTACTACACCGATCCGGAAATCTTCCGTCAGGAACGCACCGGCCTGCTGTCCAGGACCTGGCAGTTTGCCGGGCATGTGTCGGAGGTCGCCCGACCGGGCGATTACTTCACCTTCCGGATCGCCGGCGAGAACCTGTTTTGCATCCGGGGCCGCGACGGGGAATTGCGCTGTTTCTTCAATGTCTGCCAGCATCGCGCACATCAGCTGGTGCAGGGCCAGGGCACGACACGCATGATTGTCTGTCCCTATCACGCCTGGACCTACGATCTGACCGGCGGGCTGCGCGGCGGCAACAATATCAACAAGGTCGCAGGCTTCGACAAATCGGCGATTTGCCTGACCGACGTGCGGCTGGAAATCTTCAACGGCTTCATCTTTGTCAATCTGGACCCCGATGCGGAACCGATGGATGTCTGGTATCCCGGCGTCCGCGAGGAACTGCGCGATTACGTCCCTCAGATCGACAGCCTTCAGCCGGTCAACTGGGTCGAAATCCCGGAGAACTGCAATTGGAAGGTCTCGGTCGAGAACTATTCGGAATGCTATCACTGCAGCCTGAACCACCCGACTTTCTCGACCGGCGTGGTGAAGCCCGAGACTTATGACATTCAACGCCAGCCGGGTTACGTCCTGCGCCATACGACGGAGTGTTCAGGTCTGGATTCGATGAGCTATCCGATCGACCTGGCCGCCAATGAACATGCGGGAGAGTACCGGTCCTGGTTCCTCTGGCCCCTGTTCTCCTTTCAGGTCTATCCGGGCAATGTGCTGAACACCTATCACTGGCGGACTGACAGCCATGACCAGGTTACCGTCTGGCGCGGCTGGTTCACGGAAGGCGGATACGATTCGGAAGTGATCCAACGCCTGGCACAGCAAGACCGCGCCACGACGGTGGAAGAAGACATCCGCCTGGTGGAATCCGTCCAGCAGGGCCTGCAAAGCCGGGGTTACCGGCCGGGTCCGCTGGTCATCGCGCCGGAAGGGGGCGTGAACTCGGAACATTCCATCGGGGTCTTGCAGGAATGGATGCGGCAATCCGTGGAAGTTCGATAGTCAGCGGCCTTCCTGCGGTGTCAGACCTGATGAAACCCATGGCTTTCCAGCAGGCCGATGATCAGGTTTTTCGCCTCGGTCCGGTGCCGCACATGAAGGGCGCGTGCCTTGGCCGCATCCCCCGCCAGGATGGCGTTGAACAAGTCCCGGTGATCCTGATTTGACTTGGTCGGTGACGGGCGCAGCCGCACGGTCAGCATGCGGGCGCGATGGACCTGATCATTGAATGAATCGACGATGGCCGACAGCCGCCCGTTTCCCGCCAATTGGACAAGCAGATCGTGGAACCGCTTGTCGGCCTCGGCCCAGGCCTCCCGGTCGTCACCGGCCAGCGCGAGATCCATGTCCCGCAAGGCCGTCTCGACCGCCTCGCGGTCCGCCGCCTTGATCGGCGCGCTGGCAGCGCGTTCCGCGGCATGGGCCTCCAGTTCGGTCAGGACTTCATAGATCTCTTCCATATCCCGCGCCGACAGAGGCAGGACGCGCACACCGCGACGCGGCCGGGATTCGACCAGGCCCTGGGATTCCAAAACGATCACCGCCTCGCGCACGGGCGTTCGCGACATGCCCAGCATTTCCGCCAGTTCGGTTTCCAGATAATTGGAACCCGGCGGCAGGTGATTGTTGACGATCATTTCCCGCAGGTCCCGCACCGCCCGCTGAGTCTGCGACAGGCCCTTCGGGCCCGGGGCCGCGTCTGAACCCGCGGCTGCTTCGGATTGGATACTGGTCGCGGGTGTCATCGTCGAATTTCGACCTTCCTGCCCTCCTGGGCGGATTGATAGATCGCGGATTCTATCTCGATATTCCGAAGATAGGAACCGGCCCGATTTTCGATCGGCGTCCCGTCGAGCAGTCCTTCTACCACATGCCGTTGCAATGCGTGGACGCAGTCGCCGCCGAATCCTTCCGTCTGCGGCGCGGCAGACAGCAGCTGCCAATCGTCCGCCCCGAAGGCGCGGAGACGAAGGGCGCCCTCACCCGATAGACGAATTTCGCCGCGATCCCCTTCCACCGACATTTCGCCCATGGTCATCCGGCGATTTGGCGCCGGGTGATCCAGCAGGCGGTTTCCGTCATAGAACGCGCGCATACCATTTTCGAACCCGAATAGGATGCTGCCGGCGTCCTCTCCAGCGATAACGGGGTTTCGCCGCTGCAGATCGGCAAACACCCAATCCGGCTCCCCGAACAGAAATCGGAACGTGTCGACCCAATGGATCGCGGTTTCGTGCACCAGAAATCTTGGCATGGTCTGGAAATAGGGCTGGCGAGACAGATAGGCGTCCGACCCCTGCCCGTCGCCCGGTCGCATTCGGAAGGTCGCCTGCATGACCTGTCCCAGCCGGCCGTCGCGAATTGCCACCGCGGCGTCACGATACCAGGGCTGAAACCGGAAATTTTCATGGACGACCAAGGTCGCGCCAGCGGCATCCGCCAAACGTGTCGCCTCGACCGCCGAGGTATGATCGCCGCAGAAGGGTTTCTGGCAGATCATTGCCGGCACGCCGTTGTCCAATGCAATCCGGATCATGTCCAGATGCGTGTCCGGTGGCGTCGCGATATCGATCAGGTCGGGCTTTACCTCCCGCACCATCTGGATCGGATCGTCGAAGGCTTCCACCCCGGCGGCACGCGCCTTGTCGATATCCCGGTCCGCGACCGCGACCAGGTCGGCCCGGGCAATCCGTCGCCAGGCATCGTGATGAAACTGAGCAAAATAACCTGCGCCGATCACGGCGACACGCAATGGCGCCTTATGGGAAATGCTCACGACCAGCCACTTTCCAGTGCCGAGATGATCGCATCGGCCACCCCTTCCGTGTCGCTGTTGCCCCCCAGATCGGGGGTCAGGGTTGCGCCGTCCGCGATGACCTTGTCCGTGGCCGCCTGAAGTCTGGTCGCCGCTTCGGCCAGCGCAGCATCGCCATGACGGGCCGCCAACCAATCCAGCATCATGCCGCCGGACAGGATCATCGCGATCGGGTTGGCGACGCCGCGCCCGGCGATGTCCGGTGCGCTGCCATGGCACGGCTGGAACACGGCGTTCGTGTCGCCGATATCCGCGGACGGTGCCAGACCGAGCCCCCCCATCAGCCCCGCCCCAAGGTCGGACAGGATGTCGCCAAACATGTTTTCGGTAACCAGCACATCCAGCGCCCAGGGAGCCGACACCATTTTCAGCGCCATGGCGTCTACATATGAGGCGTCATGGGCGACATCCGGATAGGCAGCCGCTTCGGATTTGAAGACATCGCGGAAGAAGGCGAAGGCGCGGAACACATTCGCCTTGTCGACACAGGTCACGCGCCCTTGCCTTCCCTGCCGCGCACTGCGCTGTCGGGCCAGTTCGAAAGTCTGCCGAAACAGTTTTCGGGAGGTTTCGCGGGTGATGACCAGGGTTTCGCGCGCCTCGTCCGGTGTGACTTCGCCCCGCCCCATGGACCAGAACAATCCTTCGGTCGATTCGCGCACCAGCATGAAGTCGACAACGCGGTCCTGCGGCAGCCGCAGCGGGGTCGGATAGCCCGGCGCGATCCGAACAGGCCTTAGCCCCGCATAGAGTCCCATCTCTTTGCGCAGTTCGATCTGCGGCGAAATTTCGGTGCCGTCCGGATATCGGATGGCGGGATCCCCCATTGCGGACAGCAGGATCGCATGGGCTTCGCGCGCCGTCGCCAAGGATGACGCAGGCAGAGACTCGCCGGTCTTCGCGTAATGGGACGCGCCGGCCGGTGCGTCCTCGAAATGCAGTTGGAACCGTCGCGACAGGTCCTGCAGTTTGCGCAGCACCCGGCATGTCGGGGCCGTGATTTCCGGGCCGATTCCGTCCCCGGAGAAGACGGCAATTCTGAAGTCCGACGGCATGATACCTCCCTCTTCGCATCCGCCGACAAAAGCGCGTCGCCGGGATTTTGTGAAGCATTATTGACGGTGCATATTATTACGTATACATAAACACACACAACAACAAACACACCATATTGACAGGAGGAAGCGATGAGGAGGTTCTTAAAGGCAGCCGCCGTAGCGGCATTGGGTTTTGGCGTCGTGTCGGCGGCCGAGGCGCAAACCTATCCCTACCGCGACATTACGGCGGCGGTGGTCTGGGGCGCCGGCGGCGGAACGGACACGATCAACCGCATGATCATGGCCGAGATGGAAAAGCACCTTCCGGTCAGCATCAATGTCATCAATCAGACCGGCGGCGTCGCCGGATCGAACGGCATGGTCTATGTCATGAACCAGCCGGACGATGGCTATACCCTGGTCGGATTGTCCGAATCGAACGTCACCGCCGCGGTTCAGGGCGGTTGGGATCAGAAGTTCTCCTACTGGCATCCGTTCATCGTCGGGGGGTCCCCTGACTTGATCTCGGTGCCTGCCAATTCGCCGCACAAGACCCTGCAAGACCTGATCGAAGCCGCAAAGGCCGCCCCCGGCAGCATTCCCGCCGCCGCGTCCGGGTCCGGGTCGATCCACCATTTGAACCTGCTGGCCATCGAGAACGGCACCGGCGCGACGTTCAAATTCGTCCCCTACAAAGGATCCGCGCCCGGTCAAGAGGCCGCCGTCGCGGGTGAGGTTGCCGTCGTCGTCACCTCTCTTGCGGAACAGCAGGCATTGATCGATGGCGGGCTGCTGCGGCCGCTGGCAACCTTGACACCGGAACCGGCGAAGGTCGGGTCGATCGACATTCCGTCGGCATTCTCGGTCTATGACGGTCTGGACAAGTACCTGCCCCTGAAACAGGCCATCGGCTTCGCCGTCCATGCCTCGGCTTCGGATGACGTGAAGGCGGCCCTGACGGAAGCCTTCGACAAGGCCATGGCGTCCGACACGGTCGCGGACTGGGCCAAGACCAACCATTACGACATTTCCGGCCAGTCGGGAGCGGAAGCTTCTGCCATCTTCGCCAAGCTGGAAAGCACCTTCGCCTGGACCCTGTGGGATCTCGGCGCCGCCACAGTCGACCCGGCGACGCTGGGAATCGAGAAACCCTGATCGGTTTCGGGTTCAAGTGGGAAGCGCCGGCCCGTCAGCCTACGCGGGCCGGCCGCTCTCCCAGGCGAATGGAGTTCTATAATGGATGACAAGGTTGGTTTGAGGGCCCGCGATTTCTGGACGTCCCTGATCCTGGTCGCCCTGTCGGTAGCTTTTCTTTGGCAGACCAGTTTGCTGCCCTTCTACGACGCCAAGGCGGCAGGGGTGAACTCGGCACAATGGTTCAATTCGGCGGCGATCGTTCCCTTCGGCATTTTCGGCCTGCTGCTGCTCCTCGCCATTACTTTGCTGACAATCTCAATCCGGGACGGCGGCGCGGCACGCGCCTTGCGATCCATCGGCATCAACGACCGCGTCGAACTGCGCCGGATCGCCCTGCTCTCGCTGATCCTGATCGCCTATATCGTCTGTTTGGTGCCGCGCGTCGATTTTGTGCTGGCAAGCGGCCTGACATTGACCGCGCTGACCTATGGATTTCATTCCGGCCGCGCCGTCCCAATGGCGCTTAGTGCCGTTTTTGCCTGTCTTCCGGCCGTATTTGCCGTCGCGGCGCATCCCTTTCCGGACGAATGGGCGAAACCCCATGACGACGACGCCATCACCCTGGCCGCATGGATTGCCCTGACCGTTTCAATGTTCGCGATCGAATCCCGTCGCGGCGCCATCGATCGTGTGATCAAGGCGACGCCCCTCGTCGCGTTGATGGCACCGCTGATCCTGGTTATCGGCATGGCCTTCGGCTTCCGGCAGAACGTGCCAAACCGGACCGGGTTGGTCTTTGCCCAGATCGAATATCACTACTACGTCACCCTGCGCCCGCTCTGGTCCGGAGACTGACGCGATGGAATTCGTCCTCGATCAACTCATCGCTTTCGCGAACAGTCTTTACACCCTGGCCAGCGACCCGCTGACCTATCTCTATCTCGTTGCCTCCGTCTTTCTTGGGATTGTGTTCGGGGCCCTACCGGGACTGACCGCGACCTTGGCGGTGACAATTCTGACCGGGTTCTTCGGAAACAAATTTCCGCTGGAACAGTCTCTGATCGCCCTGATCGGCGCCTATGTCGGCGCCATCTATGGCGGCTCCTACCCGTCGATTCTGTTGAACATCCCCGGGACGGCGGCCTCTGCCGCCACGGCGATGGACGGTCATCCTCTGGCCAAGGAGGGGCGGGGTGGTGAAGCCCTGGGCATCACCACAACCGCCTCCTTTATCGGAACTTTGTTCGGGGCGTTCTGCCTGCTGATCTTCGTTTGGCTGCTGCTGCTGGTCGCAAAGAACATCGCATCGCCGGAAAAGGCCCTGCTGGCCCTGTTCGGCATTCTTCTGTCCGGCACGTTGATGAGCCAGGACTTGGTCATCAAAGGCTGGATCGCGGGGTTGATCGGTCTGGCCATGGCAATGGTCGGCATGGATCCGATCCTGTCGGAGGCGCGATACACCTTCGGCTGGTCGTATCTGCTGTCCGGGTTTCAGATCGTGCCGGTCCTGATGGGCGCCTTCGCGATACCCCAGATCCTGGACGGAATGCGCGCGGCCGTGGGTGGCGCGGCCCCCCTGCCGGTCGGACGAATCGTTCCCCGGCTGCGCGAAGTCGTCCGTCATTTTCCGGGAATCCTGAGGTCCGGCGGAATCGGCACCGGGATCGGCGCCCTGCCCGGCGTCGGCGAGGATGTTGCCGGCTGGGTATCTTATGGCGTTGCGAAAAGCGTCGCGCGCGATTCCAGTCGTTTCGGCCTTGGGTCCCTACGCGGCCTCATCTCCGCCGAAACGGCGAACAATGCCGCAATCGGCGGGGCGTTGATCCCGCTACTGGTTCTGGGCATTCCGGGTTCTCCCCCGGCGGCAGCCTTGTTGGGGGCACTCAAGATCAACAATGTCATCCCAGGCCCGACCATCGACCCGGCGTTGATCGTCCATATCGTCGCCATTCTGGTAATGGCATCGCTGACCATGTTCCTGATGGGTTTGTTCACCGCACGCGTCTTCATCCTGATCCTGAAACTGCCGCGGACGGTGTTCTTGCCGGTCGTGCTGGTTCTGACGACGATTGGGTCGTTCTCGGTCGGCGGCGGGATCAACGACCTGTTCCTGATGCTGGGCGTCGGTTTTGCCGCCTATGCCATGACGGCGATGAAATATCCGATCGCGCCCCTGGTGATCGGCGTCATCCTGGGCGGATTATTCGACGAAACGTTCCGCCGGTCGCTGCTGATTTCGGACGGCGACCTTTCGATCTTCATCACCCGGCCCGGCGCGGCCATTCTGGTGGCGCTCAACATCGCCCTGATCCTGTCCCAGATTCCGGCGGCACGACGGCTGGTCGCCGCGTGCCTTCCGAAATCTCCGGCAATTGGAAAGGACTGACATGTTTGCGGTTTGCGTATCCTTCGACATTCACCGGCAATGGTGCGACGCCTTTCTGGAAAGAATGCGCGAACAGGCACGGACCTCTCTGGATCTGGAACCCGGATGCCTGCGCTTCGATGTCTGGTCCGACAGCGACAGTCCGACGACGGTCTTCCTCTATGAGATCTATGCCGACGCGGCGGCATTCGACACGCATCTGGAAAGCGCGCACTTTAAGGCGTTCGACGCGGCGGTTGCGGGGATGGTCGCGGCTAAATCCGTCGTAACCTACGACCGGCCCATTGCGAGTTGAAAGAGGGGAACAGGACATGGATCAGATATGGCAAGTCACCGCGGTGAAGTATGCCGAGCGCAACTCCCGAACACGCCAGGATTCCTTCATCCTGGATGACGATCATGCCAGTCCGCACGACATGGACTATTTCATCTGGGTTCTGAAGTCGCCGCTGGGCACGATCCTGGTCGATACCGGATACGATCAGCCGGAGGGTGACCGTCGCGGCCGTCCTGTCTTGCGGAACCCGGACGAGGCTCTAAGCGCGGTCGGCATCGATCCCGCATCCGTCGACACCGTCATCATCACCCATATGCATTACGACCATGCGGGGGGCATGAACCGGTTTCCCAACGCGGTATACCATATTCAGGAAACCGAACTGCAATACGTCACCGGTCCCTGCATGTGCCATTCTCATCTGCGCTACCCGTTTTCCGCCGATCATGTCTGCCAAATGATCCGAACCCTTTACGACGGACGTGTCCGGTTCCATCACCAGGACGGCGAGGTTGCGCCGGGCGTTACCGTTCATCGTATCGGCGGCCACACAAAGGGGCTGCAGGTCGTCCGTGTCCGGACCCAGTCAGGCTGGCTGTGCCTCGCGTCGGACGCATCGCATTACTATGAGAATTTCCTGAAAGGGAAGCCGTTCCCGATCGTGGTGGATCTTCAGGAAATGCTGGATGGGTTTCAGACCGTCCAGCGCCTCGCGTCCTCGCCTTCGCTGGTGGTGCCGGGGCACGATCCGAAAGTGTTCGACCTGTTCGCGGCAACGGACGGTCTGCCCGATTTCGCGCGGCGCCTGGATTTCGGACCGGTACGAGCGGTGGAGGCGTAGAGCGCATGCTGCTTGGCTGTATCGGGGACGACTTTACCGGTTCCAGTGATCTTGGATTGACCCTTGCGAACCGCGGCATGCGCGTGACGCAGTATTGCGGCATCCCGTCATCCCCTGCGGAGGGCGATGTCGATGCCGGGGTGGTCGCCTTGAAGACGCGCACCTGTCCGGCGGACCGGGCGGTGGAAGACAGCCTCGCCGCCCTGAACTGGCTGCGCGATCAGGGGTGCCGCCGATATTTCTTCAAGTACTGTTCCACCTTCGATTCCACCCCCCGGGGCAATATCGGCCCGGTAATCGATGCCCTGATGTCCGCCTTGGCCCTTCCGCGCGCCATCGTCTGTCCCGCCTTTCCCGCCAATGGGCGCAGTCTCTATATGGGCCATTTGTTCGTCGGTGACCGGCTGTTGAGCGAATCCTCCATGCGCGATCACCCGCTGACCCCAATGCGGGATTCCGATATCCGTCGCTGGTTATCCCAACAGACGCGTCAGTCCGTCGGGCACATCGCCCATCCTGTGGTCGCCGCCGGTCGCGATGCGATCCGCGCGGCCCTGGATACGGCGGTCGCGAACGGCTCCTCAATCGTGGTCGTCGACGCCGTCTCGGACGCCGACTTGCATCAGATCGGCCTCGCCTGCCCTGACGATACCCTGATCACCGGCGGTTCTGGGATCGGTCTCGGCCTGCCGGAGAGCCTGGGTATTACCGCCCGAACCGATCGGGTTTCATGGACGGGGCGATCCGGTCCGGCCGCTATCCTGTCGGGCTCGTGTTCATCCATGACCCGCATGCAGGTCGCGCGGTATGCGCTGTCCCATCCCTCCCTCGCCATCGACCCCGTTCAGATCCTGGCCGGCGCCCAAACGGCGGATGGTGTCGCCGATTGGCTGATGCAGCGATCCGACGATGCGCCAATCGCCTATTCCACGGCGGATCCGAAATCGGTTGCGGCCGCGCAAGCGAGCCTGGGCCGTGAAGCGTCCGCTAACCTGATCGAAACCCTGTTCGCAGATGTCGCCGTCCGGCTGCGCGACGCCGGTATCGCACGGCTGGTCGTCGCCGGCGGAGAGACTTCGGGGGCGGTGGTCACCGCCCTCGGTCTGTCCCAGCTTGAAATCGGACCCGAGATTGCCCCCGGCGTGCCCGCCATGAGCGCCGGTGGCGACGGTCCCGCGCTGGCGCTCAAATCCGGCAATTTCGGCGATGCGGATTTCTTCGAAACCGCCCTGACAGTGCTGGAGGGCGAATCGTGAGCGACGAGGCAAAACTGCGCGAAAGCCTGTGTGATTGGGCGAAATCCCTCTTCGACCGGGGCTTGAACGGCGGTTCTTCCGGCAATATCTCCGCCCGTTTGCCGGACGGGCGTTTGCTGGTGTCGCCCACCGGATCGAGCTTTCGCAATCTGGACCCCGCGTCCCTATCGGTCCTCGATGAGACCGGACGACACATCGCCGGATTAAGCCCGACCAAGGAACTATCGCTGCATCAGGCTTTCTACGAGACCCGGTCGGCAGGCGCCGTACTGCATCTGCATTCGTCCCATGCGACGGCGGTCTCCGTTCTGCCGGAAATCGACCCGGATAATGTCCTGCTGCCGATCACAGCCTATTCGATCATGCGTTTGGGGCAGGTGAAGCTGCTGCCCTACTTCATGCCGGGCGACCCGGCCATGGGGGATGCGGTTCGAGGACTTGCCGGGAAACACAGTGCCTTGCTTCTGGCCAATCACGGGCCGGTCGTAGCCGCCCGGGATCTCGACTCCGCCGTTTACGCCATGGAGGAATTCGAGGAGACGGCCAAATTGATGCTGATGCTGCGCGGGGCCAATCCCAGACTGTTGAACCGCGATCAGATCCGGGATCTCGTTCAAAAGTACGGCTAGAGCGGTATGCGTTCAGATGAAACCGCCTGAGACGCCGCCTTCGGTTTCCTGGTTAGGAGCGGCGCGCGTTGCGATGCGGGGCATCGGAAGCGTGCCGCGACGCGGTCCAGGGAGCCGACGACGGCGCCCAAGGTCGGTATGGCGGGCCGTCGGTGTCGTCGCGACGGCTGGACGATGCCCCGCATCGCCTGCGCCGACGCTCCTAACCCACAACCCGCCATACCGATCTCAGGTGGTTCCATCTGAACGCATACCGCTCTGACCCCCGGTCCCCTCCTCCCAGTCCGGATCGCGGAAAGCGGCCGCCATGAAGTCGATAAAGGACCGGATGCGCGGAACCAAATGCCGGTCCGGCAGGAAGACCGCATGGATCGCGCCGTCGTCCCTCACCGTGATGGCGGGTAGCAACTGCACAAGATGGCCGCGGTCGATGGCAGGACGCGCCAGATGTTCCGCCATGCGCATGACCCCCACACCGGCCAGGCACATCTGGAACAGCGTCATACCTTGGTTGCTGCGGAACCGGCTGGCCGCACGGAAGGTGACGGCTTCGCCATCCTGGACGAATTTCCAGCGGTTCAGATGATCGCGGCTGCCGTCCCAGGCCAGACAGGGCATCGCGCTGAGATCCTCCAGCCCGTGCGGTTCGCCGTATCGCGCAACAAGGTCCGGCGCGGCGACGATGATCCGTTGCAAGCCGCAGAGGCGGCGGTGCATCAGGCCGGAATCCGGTAACGCGCCCATCCGGATCGCAACATCGATCCGGTCGTCGATCAGGCTTTCCTGATCGTCGGTCAGCCGAAGGTCGATCGACAGGTTCGGGTGTCGGTTCAGGAAATCCGGCATGTGCGGTGTCACGCGATCCAGCCCGAACGCGATGGGCGCGGATACGCGCAGATGTCCCTCCACCTGCGCCTCACCCCGCTGCCAGTCCGCCTCGGCCTGTTCGACGAGGTCGATGACCCGGCGCGCGGTGTCGAGGAACCGTTCCCCCTCCGCCGTCAGACGGTGCCCGCGTGTCGTTCGATGCAGCAGCTTGGCACCCAAACGCGCCTCCAGACGCTGGATCGTTTGGCTGACAAAAGGCTGACTGACGCCTAATCCATGGGCCGCAGAGGTGAAGCCGCCGGTTTCGACCACCGTCCTGAACACCCGCATTTCCAGCAGCCGTTCGTCCTTCATCGCGCTTGCTCCCCAGTCCTCCGCCTCATCACGGGCAATAAGTCTTATTGCGGGCGCGGCATTGTGCGACCCCAAGGTCGTCGCCACACTCTTGCGCACTCGGCAGGATCGCGGCGCATTACAGCCCCGCCGGATCCTCAGGCAAGAAGGATACAGCCATGTTGGACCTTGGAAACCGCGTCTCGATCTATCAACCCGAACAAAGCGGCCTGATCTTTCCGGAGCTGCCGGATTTCGACACGGTCGCCGAGGAGCGCCAGCATCGCAAGGAACGTCTGGTCGCGGCCTGCCGCGCCTTCGCGCAGCAAGGGTTCGATTATGGGTTCGCCGGTCACCTGACGGTCCGGGACCCCGAACGTCCGGAGCTCTACTGGACCAATCCGATGTGCGTGCATTTCGACAAGGTCAAACTGTCGAACCTCATTCTGGTCGACCATAAGGGCACCGTCATCGAGGGCCGTCACGCGGTCAACCGCGCCGGTTTCGTGCTGCATGCCAATGTCCATGACGAACATCCGGACATCATCGCCATGTGTCACGCGCACACCGTCTATGGCACGGCCTGGGCGGCGACCGGCCGCGCCATCGACCCTATCACCCAGGACGCCTGCGCCTTTTTCGAAGACCACGTCGTGATCGGCGAACAAGGCGGTCAGGTCGCGGTCGAGAACCATGCCGGGTCGGATGTTGCGAAGGCCTTCAAGGGCGTGAAGGCGGCGATCCACCAGAACCACGGACTTCTGACCGCCAGCCGGCATTCCATCGATTCCGCGGCCTTCTGGTTCATCGCGTTGGAACGTTGCTGCCAGCAGCAGCTCGACATCGCCGCCAGCGGCATTACGCCGATCCGCATTTCCGAGAAGCGGGCGCGATACAGCCGCGAACATGTCGGCAGTGAATATATCGGCTGGCTGCATTTCCAGACGATCTGGAACCAGCTGGTGGAAGACCAACCGGACATGTTCGATTAAGCGAAGGCGGCGGCGACTCTAACGGGCGTCTTCGCGGACCAGGGCTGCGCCCTTTTCCGCGATCATCAGGGTCGCCGCATTCGTATTCGCAGAGGGCATGGAGGGCATGATCGACGCGTCGATGACGCGCAGACCTTCGACGCCCTTTACCCGCAGCCTGTCGTCGACGACGGCGGTCCGGTCATTGTCCGGTCCCATACGGCAGGTTCCCATCATATGGAACACGGTCGTTCCCCGCTCCCGCGCGACGGCCAGCAGCTCTTCATCGCTCTGCACTGCGTCGCCGGGATAAAGTTCGCCTTCGAAATACGGCGCCATCGGTGCGGTCCGAAGAAGCTTCCGTGCCAGCTTCATGCCCGCCAGCAAGACACGACGGTCGCTTTCCTCACCCAGATAATTGGCGTCGATGATCGGCTTCTCGAACGGATCCGCCGACCGCGCCAGGACGGTGCCCAGACTGTCCGGCCGCTGCTGCCAGGCCGCGACGGTCATGCCCGGCCGGTCGTCCAGCGTGCTCTGCACGCCTTCCTTATAGCTGGCCGGCATGAAGGTGATCTGCAGGTCGTTCACATCCAGCGCCGGATCCGACCGCGTGAAGACGTAGCAGACCGTCGACGGTACACCCAGGACGGAGGGCCGCCGAAACGCCCATTTCACCGCCTCCCCCATCAGACGCAGCCCGTGAACACGCTCGTTGAACGTATCGGTATTCTTTACCCGCGCGCTGAAGCGAGGCGTGAAGTGGTCGCGCAGGTTCTGGCCCACACCGGGCAGGGCGTGGCGAAAGGGAACGCCAATCTTTTCGAGATGGTCCGGATCGCCGAACCCGGCCAGTTGCAGGATCTGCGGCGAATTGATGACACCGCCCGACAATATGACTTCACGGCCCGCGACGATCTCCGTTTCCGCGCCGCCGCGCCCGCCCTTGGCATAGCGCACACCGGTGCAGCGTGTGCCATCGAACGTCAATGCGGTGACATGGGCGCCGGTGCGGATGTCCAGGTTCGGCCGGTTCTTGATCGGCGTCAGGAAGGCTTTCGCCGCGCTCTGCCGCCGACCCCGCACAATGGTGCGCTGTGTGTAGGAAGCACCTTCCTGCCGGGCACCGTTGTAGTCCGGATTGCGGGGAATGCCCAATGTCTCCGCCCCATCCAGAAAGGCCTCCACCAGCGGATGGCGCCAGTCCGTGGGCGTTACCCGCAAGGGGCCGTTACGGCCGCGTCGCCCGTCCGGATCGTCTCCGGAATAGCTTTCCAGGCTTTTGAAATACGGCAACACATCGTCATAACCCCAGCCCCGATTGCCGGACTGGGCCCAGTGATTGAAATCCTCTGCCGTACCCCGGTTGAAGATGCAGCCATTGATCGACGAGGACCCGCCCAGCGTCTTGCCCCGGGGGATCGGCACCCGACGTCCCGCGGTTCCTTCCGACGGTTCGGTTTCGTAGAGCCAGTTATAGACCGGGTTCTGCATCAGCTTCATATAGCCGACGGGCATATGGATCAGCGGGTTCCAGTCGGATGGGCCGGCTTCCAGCACACAGACGCGCACACCGCTGTCAGCCGACAGGCGGTTGGCCAGAACGCATCCGGCCGACCCGGCGCCGACGATGATGTAATCGAAAGTATCGCTCATGGCCCGGACGGTAGCGGGTGTTGCCCGGCTTCGCCAAGCAGAATGCGCCGTGCCAAGAATTCGACAGGCAGAACTACCGATCGCCTTTCCGCCGCGGCCCGAACGATGTTTTGGTTTGCGTAGCCGTCCGGCTAGGTTAGGGAACGCCGTTTAGGGCGTTCAACAGAGGAAACCGGACCGTGCAGGCATTGTTCGACATCGTTCTGCCGATTTTCGCGATCGTCGCTTCCGGTTATCTGTGCGGCTACCGAAACATCCTCGGGCCCGAAAGCAGCCAGGCATTGAACGCCTTTGTCTACTGGGTGGCGATCCCGGCGCTTCTGTTCAATGCGATGGCCAATGTCGATCTGGCACAGGTCTACAACCTTCCCTTCATGCTGGGTTTCACCGGCGCACTGGCGGCGATCTGGGCGCTGACCGGGGTTCTGGGTCGCTATGTCTTCCGTCTCAGCGCTGCGGAATCGGCCCTGCACGGGTTGAACAGCGCCTATCCGAATACCGGTTTCATGGGCATCCCGCTCGCCATTGCGGCCTATGGCGAAGAAGCGGCTCTGCCCGCCATCGTCGCGACCGTCATCTCGGTCCTGTCAGTGGGCCTGGCGGTTATCCCCATTGAAATCGCCCGGCAGCAGAATTCCAATATTCTGAAGATCGTGGCCAGGGTGCTGGGCGCGCTGGCCCGGAACCCGATGATCGTAGCCCCCTGCGCCGGGCTGCTTTGGGCCTGGGGCGGGTTGGGCCTGCCTGTCTTCGTGGAAACCTATACCAGCATTCTTGGGGCGGCAGCCGGACCTTGCGCCCTGTTCTCGATTGGGCTGTTCCTCGTCGGCAAACCCCTGACCGAGGGCAGTATGGAAGTGGCCTCCATCACCCTGGCGAAACTCATCCTGCATCCTCTGCTGACGGCCGGTGCGGTGCTGGTTCTGTTTCCGACCGACCCGCTGTGGGCCATGGTCGCGATTCTATCGGCCGCGCTGCCCATCGGGTCCGGCCCCTTCGTTCTGGCCCAGGCGCATGGGATTTATGTCCGCCGGACTTCCACTGTCATGCTGGTGACGACTTTGTTGTCCGTGGTTACGATTTCAGGGTTCTTCGTGCTCTTCCCCACCCATCCCTGACCGAAAGTCGACCTACCGCTCCGTCGCGCCTTTGCCCGCCAGAATATGCGGGCGAAACTTGGCGATCCGGGCAATGCGGGTTTCGGTTTTCTTCGCCCCATTCAGGTTGATTACATAGCTGCGCTGCCGTCCCGGCGTCAGTGCATGGAACCCCTCCGCCAGTTCAGGATCGGCATCCAGCGCCTCGGCCAGTTCGTCCGGCAGGTCGAATTCAGCCGTTCTCCGTTCCGGGACGATACCGGCCTCGGCATAGGACATGGCCTCCGCCAGATAGGCGCGCAGGACCGGTTCCAGTTCCGCGACCCGTTCGTTGCGGTCAAACCGGATGACATCCGGATTCTGTGTGTTCGGACCTTGCCGCTCCAGAATGCCCTCGGGGTCCTTCATCAGGGCAGCCTTAAAGAACGACATCCGAAAATTGCCCCGCAGCGCCCCGATCAGGACGATGTTGCGACCCGCATGCATGTAACAGGGATGGCCCCACTTCACCGTTTCGGTCAGCCCCATTTCGCGGCAAATGCGGCGCAGGGCCGTCAACCCGTCCGCCCATCCGCGCGTGACGCATTCTGGCGTGCCAAACTTGTCGCAGCGCCCGCAGCCCTTGGTGAAATAGTCTTCGATTTCGGTGATCATCGCCAAAAAACCGTCGTTGCATTTCGCCAGAACGGCGCGGACCGTAAACCTTGCCGGCCGGCACTTCAAACCACCTGTCGGCATAGCAACCACTGCCCATGACATAAGTTGATTAGGAATACACTATCCCATATGTAGAAAATTGATATTTTACCTAATCAATGCCTCTCCCTAAGCTGATCCCCGTTCAAAACGCAATTGACAAGGAAGCGAGGGTAGCGCGGTGACTGTCGAGAAAGTGGATGTGCTGGTGGTTGGGGCCGGCCAGGCCGGGGTCGCCATGAGCGAACATCTCGGACGGAACGGCATTTCGCATCTGGTCCTGGAACGGCACCGCATCGCGGAACGCTGGCGCACGGAACGATGGGATTCGCTGGTCGCCAACGGCCCGGCCTGGCATGACCGGTTCCCCGGCATGACCTTCGACGATGTCGATCCCGAGGCCTTCGCGCCGAAGGAACGGGTGGCGCAATATTTCGTCCAGTATGCCGACAAGATCGGCGCGCCGATCCGCTGCGGCGTGAATGTGACGTCCGTTCGCCGCAATGAGGGTCGTGCGGGTTTCCGTGTCGAAACGTCAGAGGGTGTGATCGACGCGACCCATGTCGTGGCGGCAACCGGCCCGTTCCAGAAGCCCACCACGCCTGCGATCGTTCCGGCGGAGGCTGGAATTCATCAGATCCATTCCAGCGCCTATCGGAATCCCGACGAGTTGCCGGAAGGAGCGGTCCTGGTGGTCGGGGCCGGATCGTCCGGCGGACAGATCGCCGATGAATTGCTGCGATCCGGGCGCCGGACATTCCTGTCCGTTGGACCGCATGACCGGCCGCCGCGCCGGTATCGCGGACTGGATTACTGCTGGTGGCTGGGCGTCATGGGCAAATGGGACATTCAAACCCCGGCGCCGGGCACGGAACATGTCACGATCTCGGTCAGCGGCGCCAATGGCGGCGACACGGTCGATTTCCGCCGGCTGGCGGCACGCGGCATGACGCTGGTCGGCCGGACGGAGGCGTTCCGCGACGGGTCGCTGTTCTTCCGGGACGATCTGGCGGCCAATATCGCGCGGGGGGACGCCAATTACCTGTCTGTTCTGGACGAGGCCGACGCCTATGCCGAACGGAACGGGTTGGACTTGCCGGAAGAGCCGGAGGCGCGCCAATTCCTGCCCGACCCGGATTGCGTGACGAACCCCATTGAGTCGCTGAACCTGAAGGACCAAGGGATCACATCGATCATCTGGGCCACAGGCTTTTCCTATGATTTCGGGTGGCTGCAGGTCGATGCCTTCGACGCCGCTGGGAAGCCGAACCATCAGCGCGGCGTTTCGACGGAGCCCGGCGTCTATTTCCTGGGATTGCCCTGGCTGTCCCGGCGCGGATCGTCCTTCATCTGGGGTGTCTGGCACGACGCGCGGTTCATTGCGGATCACATCATGACCCAGGTCAGTTACGAAGCGTACCACACCAGCGTCCGGGAGCATTTGTCGGCACCGGAACCGAAAGCGAAGGTCGGCTGATACGGCCATTCAACAGGGAAGCAAGACAAATGGCGCATAAGAGAATTCGTAAGTTCAATACGAAAGACACCTATCCGGAACAGAAACTGGACAACGATCTGTGCCAATCCGTGGTGGCGCGAGGAACCATGGTCTTCGTGCGCGGTCAGATCGGCCAGGATCTGGAAACTTCCGAATCGGTCGGTATCGGCGATGCTGGCGCCCAGGCACACAAGGCCATGCAGAATATTCGCATGCTGCTGGAAGAAAGCGGCGCGAAGATGGAGCATATCTGCCGCCTGGTCGTCTATCTGACCGACATCCGCTATCGCGAGGCGGTCTACCGGGCCATGGGCGAATACACGAAGGGCGTCTATCCGGTTTCGACCGGACTGGTCGTGCCTGCCCTCGCCCGCCCCGAATGGCTGGTCGAAATCGAAGCGACCGCCGTCATTCCGGACAAGGAGGATTGAACATGACGGTTCTGACGGAAGCTCAGAAACAATTCTTCCAGGACAATGGCTATCTGGTCGTTGAGGACGCCGTCGATGCGGCGCTTTTGGCCCGCCTGCGGTCGGATTTCGACCGCTGGGTCGCAGACAGCGCCCATCACGATGCGCCCTACGGCGAAACGGTCGACGGCAGACCGCGATTCGATCTGCAGCCGCCGGGCGACGGCAAGCCCGCCGCTCTGCGCCGCGTCCAGGCGCCGACGGAAGTATCCGACGCCTATTACGACGCCATGGCGGAAAGCCGAATGACGGACATGGTCGCCGACCTGATCGGGCCGAACATCAAGCTGCATCACACCAAGATCAATTCAAAGCAGCCGGGCGCCGCGACCATGGTGAAATGGCATCAGGACTTCGCCTTCACGCCGCATTCGAATTCCGACCTCATCACCGCCCTGTTGATGATCGACGATGTGACCGAAGACAACGGCCCGCTGGCGGTCGCGCCCGGCAGTCACAAGGGACCGATTCACAGCATCTGGCAGGACGGAGTCTTCACCGGTGCCGTCGCCCCGGAGATCGAGGAGGAGATGAAGCGGGAATCGGTTCTGTGCATGGGTAAGGCGGGTTCGGTCTGCCTGATGCATACGCGCCTGGCCCATGGGTCGGAGCCGAACCTGTCGACACAGCCGCGCACGCTGTTCATCTGTGTCTATTCGGCCGGTGACGCCATGCCCTGCACACCCAACCCGGTCCCCACGAAGCATATGGGGATATTCGTACGCGGCACCGATCCGCGCCGAGTCCGGGGTGAGGCCTATGACGTGGCCGTGCCGGAATATCCGAAGACGTCCTTCTTCGCCCAGCAATCCGACCGGGAGCGCGGCGCATGACCTTTTCCATTGTCGCGCGCTGCGCCGAAACGGGCATGTTCGGCGTCGCCGTATCCTCTTCCTCACCCGCCGTCGCCGCACGCTGCGCCTATGCCCAGGCCGGAACAGGCGCGATCGCCAGTCAGAACGTCACCGATCCCAGGCTGGGGACACAGGGGCTGGATCTTCTGGCTCGCGGCGCCACGGCCGACGAGGCCGTCGCCATCCTCCGGCGCATCGGCCCGCATATCGACTTCCGCCAGATCCTAGCGGTCGATGCCGCGGGCGGCAGCGCCATTCATTCCGGCGGCAAGGTGCTTGGCGTCTGGGGCGAAGCGAAAGCGACGAATGTCGCCTGCGGCGGCAATCTGCTGGCAAATCCGGATGTGCCAGTGGCCATGGCGGAGGCCTTCACCGGATCCAGCGGGCCGCTGGGCGACCGGATGCTCGGCGCGATGCGCGCGGCGCTGGATGCCGGAGGTGAAGCAGGTCCGGTCCATTCGGCCGGAATGAAACTTGTCGACAACGTCCCCTGGCCGGTGGCCGACCTGCGCGTCGATTGGACAGAAGGCGATCCGATCGCCGAACTGGACGCGCTGTGGCGCCGCTATGAACCCCAGATGAAGGACTATGTGCGGCGCGCCCTGGATCCCAGCGCAGCGCCCAGCTATGGCGTGCCGGGCGATGAATAGCCCGGCGTCGGACTGACCGGCGGAAACCCCATGGCGATCCGGTATACGCTGAGGCAGATCGAATACTTCGTCGCCGTCGGGGACGCGGGCAGCATCGCCGTCGCAGCCGGGCGGCTGAACGTATCGGCGCCGTCGATCTCGACCGCCATTTCCCAATTGGAAGACGCGCTGGGCATCACCCTATTCGTTCGACAGCACGCGCAGGGTCTGTCACTTACGCCCGGCGGCCGGCGGCTTTACAAGGCCGCCCGCGAGCTCTTGGAGGGGGCCGGGGCACTCCATGCCATGGCCGGGGAGATATCCGACCAAATTGGCGGGCCGATATCCGTCGGATGCCTGGTGACGATCGCACCCTATTTCCTGCCCGAATTGCGCAAGGCCTTCGAAGAAGGATATCCCAGCGCGGCCTTCCGGCACGAGGTGGCCCATCAGGCCGATCTTTTCCGAATGATCCGGGGCGCAGAGATCGATACCGCCATTACTTACGATTTGGAGATTCCGAAGGACATCGCCTTCGAACCGCTGGCCGATCTGCGTCCCTATGCGCTGTTCGCCCCGGATCATCCCCTGGCCGACCGGGAAAGTGTGTCGTTGCGGACCTTGGCGGCGCATCCGCTCGTGCTGCTGGACCTGCCGATCAGCCGCGACTACTTCCAATCGCTGTTTCATCGGGTCGGTTTGAAGCCGCGTATCGCCGATCGGTCCGCGCATTTGGCGATGGTCCGGACCATGGTCGCGAATGGGTTCGGTTACGGCCTGCTGAACGTGCCCAGCGCCAATCCGAATGCGCCGGATGGCAAGCCGCTGGTCTTTCGGCCGATTTCCGATCCGATCGATCCGCTGCGGGTCGGCTTGCTGACCATGCGGACGGAGATGAAGCCTCGTATCCTGCAGGCATTCGAAGCGCTCTGCCGGGACCGCGTCCCGCCCCTGGCGTCAGGCCGACATCCGGTCCAGTAGCGTTTCCAGGAACCGGTCGCAGGCTGCCATCTGCGACGCTTCGATGAACTCGTCCGGCTTATGTCCCTGGGCCATGGAGCCCGGCCCGCAAACGACGGTGGGGATGCCAAGACGCGCGTCGAACAATCCGCCTTCGGTCCCGAACGCCACCTTGGTCGTGGCATTCGCACCGGTCAGCGACTTGACGAAGGATACGATCTCCGCATCGGCGGAGGTATCGAGACCGGGATACCGGTTCACGATCTCAATCACAACGCCGCAGCCTTCCGGGCAGGGTTTCGAAATCGCTTCGGCGGCGGCCTCGACGCGTCCCAGCAGCGCCGCCGGATCGTCGGCCTTCAGGTGGCGGATTTCGAAATCGACGCTGCAATGGTTCGGCACGATGTTCAGCGCCGTCCCACCGCTAATGACCCCGGCATGGACCGTTGAATAGGGAATGTCGTATTCCAGGTCCCGCGCACCGAATTCCGCCAGGTCCGCTTGAAGCTCCCTCAGCGCCGCGACGAAATCCGCCGCCAGATGGATCGCATTCACCCCTTGCGGCGCAAGCGCCGAATGCACTTCGCGACCCGTACAGACGGCGCGGGCGGCAATCTTGCCCTTGTGCCCGGTCGCAACGGTCAGTTCGGTCGGTTCGCCGACGATGCAGAAACCCGGTTGGTCCGGTGCCCTGTCCAGAATATCGAGAAGACGCCGGACACCGACGCATCCGATCTCCTCATCATAGGAGAGGGCCAGGTGCAGCGGCTTGGTGAGCGGCCTGTCGGCGGAGAGCAACATCGCCCGCACGGCGCAGGCGACGAAGCCCTTCATGTCCGTCGTACCGCGGCCGTAATACTTGCCGTCGCGCGCGGTCATCCGAAATGGGTCGACCGTCCAATTCTGACCCGCGATGGGAACGACGTCGGTATGGCCGGACAGCATGACACCGCCTCCGCCATCAGGACCCACTTTCGCATAAAGATTGGCATTCTCGCCGTTCGGGCCCTCCACAATGCGGCACTCGATACCAGCCCCTGTCAGCAGCTCCGCGACATAGCGGATCAGTCCGATGTTCGGCGTGCGGCTGACGGTGTTGAAGGCGATCAACCGGTCGAGAATGTCGACACTGGAAAGCACTGGATAACCCTCTGACGGATTGGATAACTGCCGGAAGAACCGGTCTGTGACGCAGGCAGTCTATCCAATCCGGGGAGGCACGGAAACAGATGCGACTCCGATAAGGGGGCCGACACAGCCCCCTACTCCGAATGGCGCTTACCAGTTCGCTCTCAACGACAGTGTAACTTCGCGGCCGGAGCCGTAGGAGCACACGGTTTCCGTCTGACAGCCGGTCACGTAACGCCGGTCCGCGATGTTGGTGGCCGAGAGATTGAGTTCGGCGTTCTCCACCACCTGATAGGATCCATACAGGTCGAAGATGGTGGAATCCGGCACGTCCAGAGTATTCGCCGTATCGGCGTAGCTTTCGCCACGGTGCCGAACACCCGCCCCGAGAGACAGACCTTCCGCGACACCCCCGAAGGCATAGTCGGCCCGCAGGGTCAGTTCATGATCCGGGGTCAATGTCGGCGTCTTGCCGATCAGGCTGGCATTCTTGTCGTCCAGAATTTCGACGTCCAGATAGGTCAGGGCGGTCGCGACCGTCAGGCCGTTCCGGAAATCATAACCGCCTTCCAGTTCCGCACCGCGAGAGCGGATTTCGCCGATCTGCTCGAAGTTCGGATTGACGCCGGTCACAACGTCATTCCGGTTGATCTGGAAGATCGCGGCATTGACATACATGTTGCCGGAATTCGGCGCCCATTTGAAACCGGTCTCGATCTGCTCGCCCGTTTCCGGCTTGGTGACACCATTGGCCGGGGACGTGATCTGCGGATTGAACGACGTCGAATAGGTCACATAGGGCGTGATCCCCTGGCTGAAGTCATAAGCGACGGCCGCGCGGTACGAAAACTTCCCATCGCGCCGAGCAAAGCCGTTCGCGCCGTCCTGTTCGGTATGGACCCGGTCAAAGCGCAGATTGCCGGTCACGATCCAACCGTCGCCGAAGCGCAGTTGGTCCTGGAAGTACAAGCCGACCTGGGTCTGGGTGGATGTCGCGTCCTGGAACGGCGCACCGAGGGCCGGCGCACCCGGATTGATCGGGTTGGTGACCGACGTGGTGCCGAAGCCAAAGGCCTGCGTTTCGTCCAACCAGTAGTATCGGGCATCGACCCCGAAAAGCAGGTCGTGTTCGACAGGCCCGGTTTCGACGATGCCGTAATACCGAACATCCGTCTGTGCGGTACGGGTCAGGGTATCGTGTTCAAAGCCGATGATGCTCAACGTACCGGCATTGTCGGCAGGGACTGCCGCGAAGCCGGTATATCCGCCTGGATACCAGTAGCTTTCTTCGACACTGGCCACCCCTGCGCGACCGATCGCCGTGAAGGTAAAATCATTGACGAAGGTATGTTCGACAATCGCCGTCGCCGAAAACTGTTCACGGCGATACGAATCCCAATCGGGATCGGAAAAGTTTTCATCGTCGTCGATGTAGCCGAAGCTCTGACGCCGCACGGTGCCGTGATAGGGCAGGAAAGTGCTGCCGTTATGCTTCTCGTCCGCGATGTGCAGATTGGCGAGGAAAGTCAATTCCGTACCGTTCTTGGCCGTGACCTTGTAGGACGGCGCGAAGGTATAACGTTCGCCGTGATTGAATTCGTCATACTTGTCGCCGCCTTCGAACCGGCCGACGACACGGTAGGCCTCCCCATTGTCCAGCGGATCGCCGACATCGAAGGCAATCGACCCGGACGGCGCGTCCTTGCCCTGAAGGACGGTCTCGCGAATGCGCGCCCCGGGACGCTTGGAGACATAGTTCACGATCCCGCCGGGGTTGGACCCGCCATACAGGGCCGAAGACGGGCCGCGCAGCACCTCGATGCGTTCCAGCGCATAGGGATCGGTGTAGAATGAGCCAAAAGCGAAGGCCAGGTTCTGGGCATTATCCAGATAGATGCCGTTCTGATCGGCCTGGAACCCGCGAATGCGCATCCAATCCGTATCGTTATCGTCGCCGAAAACGTCGGTCATCATCCCGGCCGTGTAGCGCAGGGTCTCGCTGACCCGGTCGGCGTTGAACCGTTCCAGATCTTCCTTGCCCAGCACCGAAAGAGATTGCGGAACCTCATTCGCATAGACCGGCACTTTCGATCCGGTGACGGTCGGCGGATTGCCCTTGTCAGTCACCGGCCCCGTCGCGTCTTCCTGATTGCCGAGCACGGTAATCGGCTCCAGCACGTAGGTATCTTCCGTTTCCGTACTGTCCTGCGCCAGGGCAGCACCGCCCGCCGACGCGGCCAGAAATGCGGACAATACGATGCGCGAGGGCAATCCCCTCGACCAAGAATTTCTGTTCACTGATTTTCCCCTCACTACAGCGCTTTGGTCGGACGGCATGAGGCTGTGTCCGGATCGCGCCGAGGGATTTAGAGGGCGTGGGAAAGACTGTCTTGAAGAATTGGGCCGCGATTTGTCGAAACGTATCGGCGGGTCCATTGCCCCGGGGTCAAGCCCGTCGCCTGCCGGAAGTTCCGGCTGAAATGCGCCTGATCGGAGAAACCGGTGTCGTGGGCGACATGGGACAGCAACCCGCCTTCACTGAGCAATTGCTGCGCCTGTTTGATGCGGGTCGACATCACCCATTGATGCGGCGTCTGCCCAGCCAGTTCTTTGAACCGTCGACTGAACTCGGACCGCGACATGTCGGCAAGGGCCGCCAGATCGTCCACCTTCAGCGGCTCGTCCAGGTTCTCGACCACATATTCCATGACATGCTCCAACCAGTCGGGACGGCCCCCAGCGCGGCTCTGTCGCGCACCCAGGTGGAAAATTTCGTGGATCATGGTCGTCGTCAGGGATTCCCCATATCCGGCGGGGCGTTCCTTATGCTGGCATTCATCGGCCAACATGGCGCATAGGCGTCCCAATTCGACACTCGCGGATAGGAACAGGGCGGAGTTCAAAGACCCGGCCTCCCCCGTAACGCGGCGCAAATGCGCCTCGTCGACATGGATATCGATATGTTCAAGATAGCCGGGTTTGTCGATCCGGCCGCTCAGCGCCAGTCCGGCGGGAACATAACAGACGTCACACCGCGCATCCTCGCCTCCTCCGGTCCGGTTCAGCGCGATTTCGGCGCGGTCGAAGAAAACAACGAAACGGGGATCTGGGGACAGATACTGCCCGGTCGCGCCGGCCTTTGCCTCGACCCGCCAATAGTCGACAGCCATGTGGTCGAACTGCAGACAACAGACATCCCGCACCGGAAGGATGCTCTTGACGGCGGATTTCATTCGTGGCCTAAAGCCCATCCTGCGTACTCGATGCAATTAAGAATTATTCGCGTAACAAGGCGCATCCTTAGCGAAGACGCGCCGCGTGTCAACGACGGAAGGCAAGCGGCCCTACGCATGGGAGGCGCCCGCTGTCATGACGGGGCCAAACGTCTGGATGGGGATCCTATGAGGCGACTGAAACGGATAGGCATGGCCGCCGGTCTGGTCGCCGCCGCTCTGTCGGCCGGACCGTCCCTTCATGCGGAAGACATCGCCGTCGATCATCGCTGGGGTCGGACCGTGCTGACCAAACCGGCGGAACGTATCGTCACACTTTCCTATACCGGGATCGACACGCTGCTGGCCCTCGGCATGACGCCCATTGCCTATCGCACCTGGTATGGCGGCGATGAGCGGGGGCTATGGCCCTGGGCGGCTGCTCATTTACCCGGTGACGCGACCGGCCTGCCACTAAGGGGAGAGATCGACCCAGAGGCGGTCGCACGCCTGACCCCCGACTTGGTGGAGGCGAGCTATTCCGGGATCAGCCGCGCCCAATACGCCGCCCTGTCGCATGTGACAGCGGTGCTGCCGCCGCCAGACGGCCGGGGCGATTTCGGGACGCCGTGGGATGAAACGCTTCGCATCGTCGGAAAGGCAACGGGACGGGACGCGCGAGCCCAAGACGTGATCGACGCCGTCGAGTCCCAAATCGACGCGGTGCGTCGCGCTCATCCGGACTGGCAAGGCAAGACGGCGGTAGTCGCCCGGTTGGATGGACCATTGATCTTCAGCGAAATGGACCCCCGTATGAAGCTGATTTCCCGCCTGGGATTTCAATTACCGGACACCGCCAACGCCCTGGCGTTGAACAATTTCTACTTCAAGCTGGACCGCGAGCTGACCGAACCTTTGGACGCGGATGTCGTGATCTGGCTGGATTTCACTGCGGATCGCGGAAGCCTCGACAGTCACCCCCTCCGCCACACGTTGCGCGCGTTTCGAGAGGGCCGGGAGATCTTCCTGGGACCGGAGGTCTCGGCCGCGCTCAACTACGCCAGCGCGCTCAGTATCCCTTATTCGCTGGACCGCTTGGTCCCGATGTTGGAAGCGGCGCTGGACGGGGACCCAGCCACCGTCGTTCCTGATGCGCGCCAGGGCGGCCCGGGCTCATGATTCGCGCCGCCCTCCCCATAGCCTTGCTGGCCCTGCTTTGCCTGGCATCGCTGATGCTGGGGGCGAGATCCGGTATCGACCTGGCCGATCTGGCCGCATTGTTCGCTGCACCGGACCCCGGTAATGCCGAAGAGATTGTCGTGCGGGAATTGCGTCTCCCCCGGACACTGGGCGCAGTGATCGCCGGCGGGGCCCTGGGTATGGCCGGCGCGCTGATCCAGACCCTGACACGCAATCCGCTGACAGATCCGGGCTTGTTGGGCGTCAATGCGGGCGCCGCCCTGGGAATCGTGGCCACCGTCTGGATCGCCGGCCCCCTCGCCCAGTCCGCCCTGATCGCCCCGGCCCTGGCAGGCGCATTCGCCGCATTGGGAATCGTTTGGACCATCGGCGCCTCCTCACGGTCGCCCCTGACCTTGATCCTGGCCGGAACCGCGCTGACCGCGCTGTTAAGCGCCATCCTGCGTGGAATGATCCTGAGCGACCGGGCCACGCTGGACGTCTACCGCGACTGGCTGGTCGGCGTGCTGGACCGCACCGACGGCTCCACGGTCGCGATTGGCTTCACCCTGGCGGCGATCGGCACCGCCTTCGCCATTCCGGCATCGCGGCGGTTGGACACGCTTGCCCTGGGCAGCGATCTGGCCAGCGCTCTCGGCACAAACCTGGTCGCGGCGCGCTTCCTGACCCTGGCCGCCATCGGCATTCTGGCGACGGCGGCCGTCCTAGTTTCGGGCCCTCTGCTTTTCGTTGGCCTGGTCGCGCCGCATCTGGCCCGCGCGCAGGGCCTGCAGACAACCCCGGCCCTGATGCTCGGTTCCGGCGCAATTGGCGCGATCCTGTTGCTGATAGCGGATATCGCGGGACGCATCATTGCGCCCGGCCTTGTGATAGAGGCCGGGTTGGGTGTCACCCTAATCGGCGGGGTTTTCCTAATCTGGATCGTCCGGCGCGAAGGACGAAACCCCGCATGACGCGATCAAATATGGCAATGGCAGGCGCGCTCTGTCTTCTGGCGGTTCTAGCTGGTGTCCGTCTTCTGGGCGGCGATCCCGGCATCGACCTCCAAGCGATCTTTGAAGGCGATGACCAAGAACAGGCGATCCTTACGCATTTCCGTGGCCCCCGGGTGATCTTGGCAATGATGACCGGGGCGGCGCTTGCGATGGCAGGTACGGTTTCGCAGGTGATGCTTCGCAACCCCCTCGCCTCGCCGGATATCATTGGTTTCACGGCCGGCGCCTCCGCCGCTGCAGCGGCAGCGATCCTGATTTTCGGCGACATATCGGCCGCCATGCCGGGCGCCTTGGTCGGCGGTATCCTGGCGGCATGCCTGGTCTTCGGATTGGCTTGGCGCGACGGTATATCGCCCTTGGCCCTCGTCCTGGTCGGCGTCGCCCTCAATCTGATGCTGATCACCGCCACCGACATTCTATTGAGCCTCAGCCCCGGCATATTGGCCAGCGAAGCAACGCGATTTCTGACAGGTTCCTTTGCATCGGCGGACTGGCGCAGCGCCGGTCTGATGGCCCTGGCCTGCCTCGTTTTGGGCGGTGTACTCGCGGGTTTGGCGTTCGCGATCGACCGGTTGGAACTTGGCGACGATCTGGCCGTCACCCTGGGTCTCGCCCCGGACCGCATCCGGTTCTGCGCAACCGTCTGCATCGCGCTGATCGTCGCGGTCTCCGTTGCCGTCGCCGGACCGATCCCGTTCATCGCCTTTCTGGCAGGGCCGCTGGCACGTCTCGCGGCCGCACGTCCAGGCACCGTGCTGGGCCTGTCGGCAGTAATCGGCGCAATTCTGGGGGTCGGCGCCGATTTGTTAGCGACCTTGCCCATCGCGGGGACCCGCCTCCCCGCCGGTGTCTTTACCGCCCTGATTGGCGCGCCGGCCATGTTGCTCCTCCTCCTGCGCCTCGAAGTGGATCGAAAATGAAAGGCCTCGAAGCGCGCAACCTGTCCGTCGCCCTCGCCGGACGCGCCATTCTGCAAAATGTCGACCTGACGATCCCGGAAGGCGGTGTGACCGCCATCATCGGGCCGAATGGCTGCGGCAAGTCCACCTTGCTTCGGACCTTCGCGCATATTCTGCGGCCTTCCTCCGGGACGGTCCTGCTCGACGGACGGGACATCGCCCAAGTTCCGCCCCGCGACAGGGCACGGCGGATCGGGTTCCTGCCACAATCGCCGCAGACGCCGGAGGGAATTCGCGTTCGTTCCCTGGTCACGCGGGGGCGTACGCCGCATCAGGGGCGGTTCGGGCTTCTATCCCGCGGCGATCACGCAGCGGTTGACCGGGCCATCGCGCTGGTCGGGCTGCAGGATCTCGCCGACCGCCGCGTCGACCGATTGTCCGGCGGACAGCGTCAACGCGCATGGATCGCCCTGACCCTGGCACAGGAAACGTCGATCCTGCTGCTCGACGAACCGACAACCTATCTCGACCCGCCGCATCAGGTGGAAGTTCTGAGACTTGCCCGTCAGTTGAACGCGGACCTGGGCATCACGGTGGTCATGGTGCTGCATGACATCACCTTGGCCTCGCTCTATGCCGATTGCGTCATCGGCATGAAGAACGGACATCCTGAATTTGCCACCAGACCCGGAGAGCCTTTGCAGGCGGATCAGATTCGGAACCTGTTCGAAATGGATGTGCATGTCCTGGCGCATCCGACATCGGATCGCGCCGTCATCGTCCCTGTCCAGTAAGGGCCCGTCAGCCGTTTGCCGCAAGGTCCAGCGACCGAACCAGCCGCGCCATCCCAACGTTCCGGGAAACGACATCTTGGACGGATACATTGTCCAGCGCGGTGAAAAACGCCTCTTGCGCCTCGTTCAGATAGGGGGCCAACCCGCAGGCAGGACTGAGGCAACAGTGACCGCCATCATCCCGCATACATTCGACCAGCGCCGATCCCGCCTCGGATCGGCGCAGCACGGGTCCGACCTTGATGCTGTCCGCCGGCAGGGCCAGTGAAATGCCGCCGTTTCTACCGCGTTGGGCCCGAATATACCCTTCCGACGTCAACCATTGTGTCACCTTGGCGACGTGATTGAAGGAGACGCCGTGCAAGTCCGCAATTTCACGCGCGGAGTAGCGCCGCTCTGGCGATACCGCCAGTTGGATCAGGGTACGTAGTGCCAGGTCGGAAAACTTGGTGATCTGCATACCGAGAATGCTGCCCCAGAAGATCAGAGTTTGAAATGCATAATAAATTTGACCGGGCAAAACCGCTTGCGAAGCAGGCCGACCTGTTGCGATATCGCCCGCAACGTCGGCGGTTCGATTGCCGCGAAGAAAAATAAATGGGGAGCCAGTCTCTTGAACGGTGCGGAAAGCCTTGTGCGGACCCTGTTGCAAAATGGGGTGGAAGTCTGCTTCGCCAATCCCGGTACTTCGGAAATGCATTTCGTTTCCGCGCTGGACAGGATCGATGGCATGCGCTGTGTGCTGAGCCTGTTTGAGGGCGGTGTCACCGGGGCCGCGGACGGATATGGGCGCATGACCGGCAAACCGGCCGCGACCTTGCTGCATCTGGGGCCCGGACTGGCGAATGGTGCCGCCAACCTGCATAACGCCAAACGCGCCTTTACGCCGATCGTCAACATTGTCGGCGAACACGCCACCTATCACCGCGACAGCGGTGCGCCGCTCTGTTCCGACATCGAGGGCCTGGCGAAAACCGTTTCCAAATGGGTCCGTACCACTGAGACCGCCGACAGGCTGGCCGCGGATTGCGAAGAGGCAATCGCAATCGCCCAGGCCGCACCTGGCGGCGTCGCGACCCTGATCCTGCCCGCCGACACGGCCTGGACCGAGACTGAAGCCGCGATCCCTGCCGCCGTGAAGAAGCGCGAGACGCCGAAAGTCTCCGACGACGCCATTGCCGCGGCCGCCGACGCCTTGCGCCAAGCGGGCCCCACGCTGCTGCTGATCGGCGGCGACGCGCTGACACCGGAGAACCGACAGATCGCGGCGGCGATCGCGCAAGCGGCGGACGCCGATACCCTGGCGCCGACGTCGAACGGCCGCATCGACCGGGGTGCGGGAACCGTGCCCATAGAGCGGGTCCCCTATCCGATCGGCATCGCGCTTGACCGCCTGTCCAAGTACCGGAATGCCATCCTGATCGGGGCGGACGCTCCCGTCGCCTTCTTCGCCTATCCGGATAAGCCGTGTCGACTTCTACCCGAGGACTGCCGGGCGGTGACACTGGCCGGCCTGGATCAGGATTGCGGCGACGCACTGGCGCGGCTGTCGGACGCGCTCGGCGCCCCCAAATCCGTGCCCGTTCCAATACCGGCCGTGCCGCCTCTGCCCCAGGATGGACCGATCACGCCGGAAGCCATCGGTGCCATTATCGGCAATCTGATCCCCGAAGGCTGCATCGTCTGCGACGAATCGATCACTACCGGACGCAACTTCTTCGCGTCGACCCACGGTGCCGCGCCGCATTCCTGGCTGCACATCACCGGTGGGGCAATCGGCATCGGCATTCCCATGGCCACAGGGGCGGCGGTCGCCTGTCCGGACCGGAGAGTTCTTGGTCTTCAAGCCGACGGCAGCGCCCTTTATACGGTCCAATCGCTTTGGACCCAGGCGCGCGAGCGTTTGAACGTGCTGACGCTGATCTTCTCGAACCGGTCTTACGCCATCCTGAAGGGCGAGTTGGCGAATGTCGGCGCCAATGGCGGACCGACCGCGATGGGCATGCTCAGCCTCGACAATCCTGCGATGGACTGGGTTCAGATCGCACGTGGCTTCGGCGTGGATGGAACCCGTGTCGACAGCACCGCCACGCTGATCGCCGCCATTAGACACGGCCTGACCCAGGCCGGCCCCTATCTGATCGAGGTGGATCTGCCCTAACGCACCATTCCCGAACGCAGATGCCTGGCGAGCCAGTTGCAGAATCGCGGAAGGAATGTCGCGAAACGGACAGTCTGTAGTCGTCTTCCAGGCCTCGGTCGAACGCCCGCCGCGCTAGCGTAGCGCCAGCAAAGAGTCCAGGTCAGGGAGTCGGGGAATGAAATCTTCGTATCGCGTGGTCGTCGTCGGCGGTGGGGTCGTCGGGGCATCCGTTCTGTATCATCTAGCCAAATTTGGCTGGACCGATGTTGCTTTGGTCGAACGCTCGATCCTGACGGCGGGCTCGTCCTGGCATGCCGCCGGTGGCATCCACGCGCTAAACGCCGACCCGAACATGGCGGCGCTGCAGGCCTATACGATCGACCTTCTATCCGAAATCGAGAAGGAATCCGGTCAGGATATCGGCTTGCACATGACCGGCGGAATTACCGTCGCGGCGGACCCGAACCGCTGGGAATGGCTGCAATCCGCCTATCGCATCTTCCAGACCATCGGCATCGAAGACTGCTATCTGATGACGCCGCAGGAGGTGAAGGAAAAATGCCCGATCATGGACATTACCGGCGTGATCGGCGGCCTGTGGGCGGACCGTGAGGGCTATATCGACACGACCGGCACCGTTCACGCCTATGCCAAGGCCGCCAAGCTGCGCGGCGCCGACGTCATCGAGCACAACAAGGTCGAGGAACTGATCCAGCGCCCGGACGGCAGCTGGGACGTTGTCACCGAAAAAGGCACGATCCACGCCGAACATGTGGTCAATGCCGGCGGCCTGTGGGCCAAGCAGGTGGGCCGCATGGTCGGACTGGATCTGCCGTTGTCGCCGTTGGAACATCACTATCTGGTCACCGACGACATCCCCGAAGTCGCCGCACTGGATTTCGAAGTACCGATGACGGTCGATCTGGAAGGCTTCACCTATCTGCGCCAGGACCAGAAAGGCGTGCTGCTGGGGATCTATGAGGTCAACCATCAGCACTGGAATATGGACGGTGCGCCCTGGGATTACGGATTCGAACTGATCCAGGAGAACTTTGACCGGATCGAGAAAGAACTGGAGATGGGATTCAACCGCTATCCCTGCCTTCAGGAGGTCGGCGTGAAGCGCTGGGTCAACGGCGCCTTCACCTTCTCGCCGGACGGCAATCCGCTGGTCGGGCCTGTTCCCGGCATGCGCAATTACTGGCTGGCCTGCGGTGTCATGGCGGGCTTCCTGCAGGGCGGCGGCGTCGGCAAGACCCTGGCCGAATGGATGATCCATGGCGATACCGAGGCCGATGCCTGGCCCATGGATATCGCCCGGTACGGTGCCTTTACCTCAAACCGGGAATACATCAAGCAGACGACGGGCCAGTTCTATTCCCGCCGTTTTGTGATGACCTATCCGAACGAGCAACTTCCTGCCGGACGGCCGTTGAAGAAAGCCCCCGCCTATGACGGCATGACCGCCGCGGGCTGTCAGTGGGGCAACAGCTGGGGCTTGGAAGTCCCTCTGGTCTTCGGACCGGAAGGGTTCAAGGAAACCCCCACACTTAAACGGTCCAACGCCTTCCCCATCGTCGCGGAAGAATGCAAGGCCGTGCGCGAGAATGTCGGCCTGTTGGATATCACCGGTTTCTCCCGGTATGAAATAACCGGAGCGGGCGCGGAAGCCTGGCTGGACCGGATGATGGCGAGCCGCCTGCCGAAACCCGGACGCGCGCGGTTGGCCCCAATGTTGTCGCCGGAAGGCAAGCTGAAGGGCGATCTGACCGTGTTCAACTGGGGCGACGGGTCCTGGTGGGTGATGGGATCCTATTACCTGCGCCAATGGCATATGCGCTGGTTCAACGACCATCTGGAAGGCGACGTGCAAGTCCGCGACATTTCCGACGCGACCTGCGGCTTCTCTCTGTCCGGTCCGAATTCCCGCAGGGTTCTGGAGAAACTGACCCATCAGGATGTCGGCAACGAAGCCTTCCCGATCTTCGGCTGCCGCACCCTGGACGTCGGGCTGATCCGCGCCAAGGTCGCGCGCATGTCGGTAACCGGCGAGCTGGGATACGAGATCAATTGCGGCGCGCTGGAACATATCGCCTTGCGCGAGATGCTTCTGGAAGCCGGGGCGGAATTCGGAATCCGAGAGTTCGGTTTCTATGCGATGAATTCCCTGCGCCTGGAGAAAAGCTTCGGCATCTGGAACGCGGAATTCATGCAGGACCGGACGCCGGGCATGACGGGCATGGACCGATGGATCGCCTGGGACAAGGGTGAATTCCACGGCAAGGATGCCGCCCGTCAGGAAAAGGACGGGAACACTGCCCCGCTGCGCCTCGTCACGCTGGAGGTCGATTCCGACGGCGCAGATGCGTCGGGGTACGAACCGATCTGGAAGGACGGCAAGCGTGTCGGTTACGTGACGTCGGGCGGGTTTGGCCATACCGTCGGCAAGAGCCTGGCAATGGCCCTGTTGGAACCGGACTATTTGGAGCTGGGCACCGAGCTGTCTGTCCATATCGTTGGGGTCGAACGCACCGCCCGCGTCATTCCGGCATCGCCGCATGATCCCCAGGGCGCGTGCATGCGGAAATAGAGCATCCGGTTCAAGTCGGGTTGAGAATTCTGCGGCTTGAACCAGGGTATTGGAAACGCCACACTTGGGACTGAACATGGTGTTCCGTCGGTTTCGGGACGAAACGCCCTTCGGCATTCAGAGGTGACATAGATGCGATTTGAGAGTCCGACGACGGTGCAGGACGCCGTCGCGCTGCTGGCCGGGGAATCCGGTCGGGCCCACGTATTGGCGGGTGGTACGGACCTGCTGGTCCGTCTGCGTTCCGGCCATATCGAACCGGATTTGATCGTCGACCTGAAACGGATCGGCGCTCTCGGCCAGATTACGCCGGAAGGCGGCGGACTGCGCGTCGGCGCGGCAGTGCCGACGGCCGCGCTGAACGAACATGCCGATGCCGTTGCCGGCTGGCCCGGCGTCTGCGAGGCGGCCGGCCTTATCGGATCGACCCAGGTGCAGGGCCGCTGCACCATGTCGGGCAATCTGTGCAACGCGTCGCCCGCTGCTGACAGCGTCCCCGCCCTGGTCGCCGCCGCGGCGACGGCACGTGTGACCGGTCCGAACGGCACGCGGGACATTCCAGTCGAAGATGTCGTGGCAGGACCGGGCAAGACCAATCTTGCGAAGGGCGAGATCGTCGAATCGATCCTGCTGCCGGCCCGCCCGAAGGGTACCGGCGACGCCTATCTTCGCTTCATTCCGCGCACGGAAATGGACATCGCGGTCGTCGGCGTCGGCATCTGCCTGACGGTCGATGGCAGCGGCACCTGCACCGACGCCCGGGTTTCTCTGGGCGCAGTGTCGGCCAAGGTTCTGCTGGTCGCGGACGCCGCCAAGGCCCTGATCGGCACCAAGGTCGACGACGACGCTCTGGACGCTTTGGCCGCCGCCTGTTCAGCTGCCGCGACACCGATCGACGACAAGCGCGGGACCGTCGAGTTCCGCGTCGAAATCGCGGGTACGCTCGCCAAACGCACCGCCAAGATCGCGCTGGAACGCGCGCTGGCCAATCGATAAGCGAGGATTACCAATGAGTCAGGTTCATGTAACCACCGAGATCAACGGCGATACCGTCGAGTATCTCTGCGACGCCGAAGAGACGTTGCTGGACGTCCTGCGGGACCGGCTGCAGATGACCGGATCCAAGGAAGGCTGCGGCACCGGGGATTGCGGCGCCTGCACCGTGATGCTGGACGGCCGCCCGGTCTGTTCTTGCCTGGTGCTGGGCGCAGAGGCCGAAGGCCGCAGCGTCTCGACCATCGAGGGCATGTCGGACGGCGAAACGCTGCACCCGCTGCAGCGCCAGTTCCTGGACAATGCGGCCCTGCAATGCGGCATCTGCACACCGGGAATCCTGGTCGCCGCCAAGGCGTTGCTGGAAAAGAACCCCAATCCGGACGAAACCGAAATCCGCTACTGGCTGGCCGGCAACCTCTGCCGCTGCACCGGCTATGACAAGATCATCCGCGCCGTGCAGGCCGCCGCCGCCGAAATGAGAGGAGAAAGCAATGCCGCTTGATCGCGACATCGCCCCGAACCCGTTCAAGGTCGTCGGCCACCGCCACAACCGCCCGGACGGCGTCGACAAGGTCACCGGCCGCGCCAAGTTCGGTGCCGATATGTCCGCGCCGGGCATGCTGCACGCCAAGATCCTGCGCAGCCCGCACGCCCACGCCCGCATTCGCTCCATCGACACGTCGAAGGCCGCGGCCTTGCCGGGTGTTAAGGCCATCGTCACCCGCGACGACTTTCCGGACAATCCGGCGGTTCTGGCGGACGGCGAGTTGACCAATATCCGCTACAACGTCATGGCGCGCGAAAAGGCGCTGTATGACGGGCACGCGGTCGCCGCCGTCGCGGCGGTCAATCCGCGTGTGGCCCGCAAGGCCCTGTCCCTGATCGAGGTCGACTATGAGGTCCTGCCCCATGTCGTCGACGTCGAACTGGCCATGGCCGACGACGCGCCGATCCTGCACGACCATCTGCGGACCGAAGGCGTCGACGGTGCCGAAGATAAGCCGACCAATATCGCGGAGCGTCTGGAACTGGGCCATGGCGATGTCGAAGCAGGCTTCGCCGAAGCGGATGTCGTCATCGAACGTCAATTCCGGACCGGCGCAGCCCACCAGGGTTACATCGAGCCGCATGCCTGTCTGGCGAATGTCTCGGGCGACGGATCGGGCGAGATCTGGTGCTGCACGCAAGGCCATTTCATGGTCCGCGACGTCTGTGCCCAGATCGCCGGCATGGACGTGTCCAAGCTGCGTGTCACGGCGTCGGAAATCGGCGGCGGGTTCGGCGGCAAGACAACCGTCTTCATCGAACCGGTCGCACTGGTCCTGTCGCGCAAGGCGGGCAAGCCGGTCAAGATCGTGATGACCCGTGACGAGGTATTCCGTGCCACCGGGCCGACGGCCTCCAGCGCCATCTGGGTCAAGATCGGTGCCAAGAAGGACGGCACGATCACGGCGGCGGAATCCGAACTGAAGTATCAGGGCGGCGCCTTCCCCGGCTCTCCCGTTTCGATGGGCGCCATGGCCGCTTTCGCCTGCTATCAGCCAAAAGCGATCAAGGCCATCGGCTGGGACGTCGTCACCAACCGGCCGAAACAGGCCGCCTATCGTGCGCCCGGCGCGCCGATGGCCGCATTCGCGGTGGAAAGCGTGATCGAGGAAATGGCCTACGCCCTGGGCATGGACCCGATCGATTTCCGCCTGAAGAACGCGGCCACATCCGGATCGCGGTCGTCCTATGGCCCGACCTATAGCGATATCGGCCTGGTCGAGACACTGGAAGCGGCCAAGGCCCACCCAAACTACTCCGTGAAACTTGGGCCGAACCAGGGCCGGGGCGTTTCCTGTGGCTTCTGGTTCAATTTCGGCGGCCAGACGGCGGTGACGCTGAACCTGAACATCGACGGCACGGTCGCCCTGTCGGTCGGTACGCCGGATATCGGCGGCAGCCGCGCGTCCATGTGCGCCATGGCGGCGGAAGAGCTGGGCATCCCCTATCACCATGTCCAGACCATCATCGCCGACACCGGATCGCTGGGCTTCAACGATGTCACAGACGGCAGCCGCGTGACCTTCGCCAGCGGCCTAGCCACCATCGAAGCCGCGCGCAATGCCAAGAAGGTTCTGTGCGAACGGGCGGCCAAGATGTGGGGCATCGCCGCCGACGCGGTGAAATGGGAAAACGGCGCCGCCGTGCCCGCCGGGCCGAATGCCGGCGAGTTCCCGCCCCTGACCATCAAGGAAATCGCGAAACAGGCCGGCGAGACCGGCGGCCCGATCGCCGGTCACTACGAGATCAGCGCCGACGGGGCCGGTCCCAGCTTCGCGACCCATGTCGTCGATGCCGAGGTGGACCGCGGCACCGGGCGGATCACCATTCTGCGCTATCTGATCGTGCAGGATGCCGGCAAGGCCGTCAGCCCGGCCTATGTCGAAGGCCAGATGCAGGGCGGCGCCGTGCAGGGCATCGGCTGGGCCCTGAACGAGGAATATATCTACAACGACAAGGGCGTGATGGAGAATCCGGGCTTCCTCGATTACCGGGTCCCGGTCGCATCGGACCTGCCGATGATCGATACCCAGATCGTCGAAGTGCCCAATCCGGGCCATCCCTACGGCGTCCGGGGCGTCGGCGAGACGTCCATCGTGCCGCCGCTGGGCGCCATCGCAAATGCGGTGGCCGCCGCTGTCGGGGCGCGTCCGGAAGAACTGCCGATGTCGCCGCCGCGTCTCCTGAAACTGATGAAGGAGCAGGCCGCGCCGCTTGCCGCGGAGTGACATGGCGAAAGTAATCCTGTGGGGCTCGCTGAGCCGTCTGGCCGAGGGGCGCAAGGAATTCGATATCGACGCGCCCAATATCGACCGGATGCTGACCGCGCTGGGCGAGGCGGCCCCGAAGCTGAAGCCGATCCTGGAAAAGGGGGTGACCGTGTCGGTCGACGGCACCCTCTATCGGCTCGACCGGTTCCAGAAGATCGAACCGGACAGCGAAGTCTTCATTCTGCCGAAAATGGCCGGGGGCTAGATCCCCGGCCAATTTTCTTGAGCCTCAGACCGCGCGCACTTCCGACAGGAAAGACTCGACCAGTCGTTTCAACTCGTCCGCCCGAACATTCAGGTCCGACGCGACCGAGGTCAGCTCGCCTGCGGCCTGACCGGTTTCCGATGCCGCGCGGGTGACCTCCACGATATTGGCCGTGACGTCCTGCGCCCCGGCAGCGGCCTGCTCGACATTGCGGGTGATCTCGTCCGTGGTGGCGCTCTGTTCTTCCATTGCGGCGGCAATGGCGGCGGTGATCTGGTTGATCTCGTCGATCGTTGCCGCGATGGTTTCGATCTCACCGACAGCCGCACCGGTCTCGCTCTGAATTTCCGAAACCTGCTGGCTGATCTCCCCGGTGGCCTGGGCGGTCTGTGTCGCGAGGCTCTTCACCTCGTTGGCGACCACCGCGAAGCCCTTGCCGGCATCGCCCGCCCGGGCGGCCTCGATGGTCGCGTTCAGGGCCAGCAGGTTGGTCTGCTCGGCAATATCCGAAATCAGCTTCACCACTTCACCGATCTTCTGTGCGGCGGAGGACAGACCGTTCATCTGCTGATTGGTCCGCTGCGCCTGATCGACGGCACGCGCGGCAATCTGTGACGACTGAGAGACCTGGCGGCTGATCTCGGACGCCGTCTGGGACATTTCCGTCGCCGCGGCCGCAACGCCCTGCACATTGGCCGTCGCCTGCTCGGCAGCGGCAGAGACCGCCGTCGCCCGCTCGCTCGTCTCCGTCGCCAAACGCTCCATCGTCGCGGAGGTCGCTTCCGTTTCCGTCGCCGACGATGTGAAGATGTTCAGCAGTTCCGCGACGGCGGCGTCGAACCGCTGGGTGCCTTCCTCGATCTTCTTGCCGCGCGCCTCGCGACGGCGTGCCTCTTCCAATTGTTGGGCGGTCAGATCGTCGGCCTTTTGCATATTTTCCTTGAAGATCTGAACGGCGGCGGCCATCGCACCGATCTCGTCTTTGCGTTCGGTTCCCGGGATCTCCGTCTGGCGGTCGCCGCCGGCCAATCCGGTCATGGCGTCGGTAATCGAACGGATGGGCCCCGCGATCCCATTTCCGATCACCCAGGCGGCGAGTGCCGCCAGGACGATGCTGAGCGTTGCGACAATTGCGGTCAGGACGATCGCGGATTCGATTGTGTGTTGCCCTTCCTCGCCCAGCACCCCTTGGCTATCGGTGATGTCGGCGTTCATGCGCGCCATGGAGTCAACCAGCCGCGAGCCCAGAATGGCCAACTCCTGATCGACCAGCGCGCGCCGGGCCTGAACGGTGTCATAGAGTTCCACAATCAAGGCGTCATATTGCTCCCGCAGGCCACCGACCTGTTCGGCGAGTGCCGCTCGATTTTCGTCATAGACCTGTTCCACCAGCTTCTCGCGGTTCTCGACCATTTGGGCAGATTGAGCCTTGGCTTCCGCATAAGCCGCGTCATCCGGGTTCAGCGCGAACGCCGCGACGGCAAGGCGCATCGACAGGATGTTGCTCTGAACCTCACCCCCCAGATAGGCGACGTCGGCCAGATACTCCTCGAAGGCGCTGCGGATCAGTTCGGCCATCTTGGCGCCCATGTCGATGCCGACCATTTCAGCCCGGGCGACAAGTTCCGCCCGTTTTGCCTCCAGCGCGGTCAGACGCTGGAATGCGGCAAGGTAAGCCTGCAAATCGGATTCCGCCGCGTCCAAGGCGGCACGCTCTTCGTCCGATTCCGACAGGGATGAAACTTCCGCCAAGCGGGAAAGGACCTTGTCACCGGATTCGGCGACAGCCTGCGCCAGCGTCTCGGACGGCTCGCTCAGATACTGCTGTACCGTGTTCTGGGCCTCCAACATCTCGGCCCGAATTTCGCCGATCCTTGACGTCTGGAACGAGAGAACTTCGAACTTTTCGAAGGTTGTACCGGACGCAATCAAGCTGGTCCCGGATACGACCGTCAGCCCAAGCAACAAGGCCAGGACAACAGAGAATCCGCCGTAGATTCTGCGCGAAATCCGGATGTTCGAAAACGTCAACATTGCAACCCCACATGAATGGCTGGATGCCGGGACGGACAGTCCGCAGCATGAACAGAGGAACAGATTTGAAAGCGTGCCCCGATCAGGACCGCTTGAAGGCTTATCGACAAATAGTTAAACGCCGACTAACGCTGGCACACAATTGACTAGAATTGTCGGTAGGCATCAAGCTGATCGGCGGTTGTCACGACATCATGGGATCCGGACTTGCCCAATCCACCGAATTCGCCCGACATTCTTTATCGTGACGGCCTTATCCTGATCGTCGATAAACCGGCGGGAGTAGCCGTTCACGCCGGGCCGGCCGGCGGGCCGTCTCTGGAGGACTGCTTCGACGCCTTGCGCTTCGGCCTGCCGAAACCGCCCGCCCTGGCTCACAGGCTGGACCGCGACACGTCCGGGTGTCTCGTTCTGGGCCGGCATACCAAGGCACTGCGGCGGGTCGGGAAGCTGTTTTCCGACGGACGCGTGCGCAAGACCTATTGGGCCGTCGTGCGCGGCATGCCGCCGGAAAAGGCGGGGCGTATCGATTTTCCGCTTCTGAAGACCTCAACGAAATCCGGCGGCTGGCGCATGGTCGTCGACAAGGGCGGACAGGAAACCATCACCGATTTCCGGGTCCGGGGCCTGTCCGAAGACGGGCTATGCTGGCTGGAGCTGTCGCCAAAGACAGGCCGCACCCACCAGATTCGGGTCCATTGCGCCCAGTCGGGCTATCCCATTCTGGGCGACCCCTGGTATGGCACACCGGAAGACCGCGCGGCGGATTCCGACATCCCTCTGCATCTTCATGCCAGATCGGTCGAACTGCCGCTATATCCCAAGAAGGATCCGATCCGCGCGGAAGCGCCGGTCCCGGAAACGATGCGCGCAGCGTTCCAGCGCTGCGGCTGGGCGGACGGTCAGTAACCTCTGTCCGGATCGTAATACCCGTCCGGCGCAGTACCGGACCGCAGTTTCTCTATCGATCTCGCCAGCGATACGACACCCGTCTTCACCCGGGTTACACTGGCGATATGAGGATAGATCGTGATTTTGGGATGGTCCCAGAACGGATGATCCGACGGCAGAGGTTCAACGTGGAACACGTCCAAGACGGCGCGGGACAGATGGCCGTCATCCAGGAGCTGAATCAGGTCGGCATCGACGACATGCTGTCCCCGCCCCGTATTGATGAGTCCGGCCCCACGCGGCAGCTTGCGAAGCGTCGTCGCATCCAACAGTCCATCGGTTTCCGGGGTCAACGGCAGCAGATTGACCAGAATGTCGCTGCGGGATAGCAGCGCGTCCAACCCGTCCTGCCCGGTCAGGCATTCGACGCCCGCCAATGTTTTTGGGCTGCGTGCCCAGCCCAGCACGTTGAAGCCGACGCGATGCAGCATTTCGGCGGTGTTCAGTCCCATCTCGCCCAAGCCCAGAACACCGATGGTCCGATCGGGGATCATCGGTTCCAACCCGAACGCGCCGCGCGGCTCTCGCAGCCAATCCTTGCGGCGCTGCGCGTCGACCATCTCATAATTGTTGAGATGGAGATTCAGTACCTGGGACAGGACGAATTCCACCATTCCCCCGGTCAGGCCGGGTTCGATCATCCGGTAGATCGGCACCGATTTCGGCCAGTCCGGATCGCTGGTTATGTGATCGACCCCTGCCCATAGGGACAGGATCGCCTCCAGATTCGGCAGGCTGGCCAAAAGACCCGCCGGCGGTTTGGCGACAATCGCATAACGAATGTCTTCCAGCGGCCCAGTGTCGGGCCACACTCGCAGCGGCATCGAAAGATCGCAGTCCCGCAGGCCCTTGCTCCAGGATTCGGCGGAATCGGCGGTACTGGCGAGCAATATGGTCATGAGATCGAAGCTTCCTGTCTTTTGAACATTGGATCCGCCGGCAAATCTTGGGCATGCGGCACCGACGGAATTTCACGATACGTCGCCAGGAACCGATCGACCGCAACGGGCAGCGTGAAACGCTCTATCACCCGCAGCCGGGCCTTAGCCCGCAGCGCCGCCAGTTCCGCATCGGGCATTTCCAGAAACGCCCGCACGGCGGCCGATAACGCGGCCTCATCCCGTGGCGGCACGACCCATCCCGTATCCCCCACGATCATCGACGAATCGCCGATATCGGTGACTATGGGCGCCAGTCCCGCCGCCATGCCCTCGACGATCGAATTGGAGAACCCTTCCCCATAGGCCGAGCTGGACAACAGGCCATCCGCCGCGGCCAGGACGTCTTCCACATCGTCCCGTTGTCCCACAGCGGTGGCGTTCGGCGGTAAGTCGAGGGTTTCTGTCCCCTTTCCGACCAAGAGCAGATGGAGGGCGGGATCCGCACGCGCGATCCGGAGGGCCAGGTCGTGATCCTTCATCGGATCGACCCGGGCGACCAGCGCCAGAACGCGCTTTTCCAGCGGCAAGCCCAGGGCCGCGCGCATTTCATGCCGCTTTTCCGGCTGCGGACGAAACCGCTCGATATCAGTTCCATTGGGGACGACGTCGTACCAGCGCGGTTCATATCCAAGCGCCATATGGACGCGAAGCCCGGCCCAGGAGTTTGCGATTACGATGTCCGGAAGCCGGGAGAACCGTGTGCACAGCCTCACCACGCAACGCAACGCGAACCCGTAATTGGAAAGGTCCATATCCGAACAGCGAATGCCCCAGGCAAGGCGCGTGACGGCCCTTCGACCCGATAGATACAGCGCGATCAAGGCGGCGAGATCACCGTGATACATCCATCCCTGGACAACGTCCGGCTTCTCTCGGCGGATAATTCCGATCAGACGGACAAGGCCCCACAGGCTGGGTTTCGATTGCCGGAACCCGAGTTCATAGACCCGGGCCCCGGTCGCCCGTGCCTCTTCGGTCATGAGGCTATTCGAGATCAATGAGACCGCGACAGCGTCTTCCTTGTCCTTGCCGGCGCCCAGCAGCCCGACCAGCATCCGCTCCGCGCCGCCCCGGTTCAGGCTGGTGATGACATGCAGCACCTTCGGTCGGGCGGGCAAAGGACGATAGCGCCGATACAGGGAGAACGCATAGGACCCCAAGGTCACCCCGGCGGCGCACCAGAAAATCCGTTGGAAGAAAATGTCGTGGACCAGACCGAATACCAGAAACATGAGCCAGAGAAGGCCAAAAATCCGCAGCGGCCGCGTTTCCCATCCGCGCGGCGCGAAGGCCAAGCGGGCCACCCATAGCGAGGGCAGCAGGATAATCCCGGCAAATCCGACAAGGCCAAACTCCGCCAGAACCCAGACCGGTATCGAATGAATGACGAGCGGTCGGCCGGTCTCCTCAATCATCCAGTGAATGAACCGTCCCAGACCCGCGCCGAAAATCGGATAGTCCTGCCAGAGCGCGATACCGTCCTGGACCGAATCCAGCCTTTCCAGGACGCCCTCCACATTCAACCGCCGGATCACACGATCGACCGCTTCGGCAATATCGAAACCGGTCGCGCTGAAATCATTGAAGAAACCGATTCCATAGTAGATGGCGCCGGCCCCGACGAAAGGCAGCATCACCTTCAGCAGCGACCGGTTCCAGCGAACGACGAAGGGGGCCAGTAGAACCAAGCACAGAATCCCCGCCTTGGACGCCGTCAGCAATATCCCCAGCACCAGAATTCCCGCCACAACGACCGCCGTTATTCGGTTCAGGCGTCCCCGTCGCATCGGCTGGGTTGCCCAGAAGAGGACAAGGGTGATCAGAAGCTGGAACGCATAGGCGTTGCGATTGGCCGAGAAGCCTTCGAAATTACTCCCGGACAGCGATTCGAACCCGAACCACGGCAGGATCTTTACCCCGACGATCGTCGCAAGAACGGTTGCGACACCGGCATATGCCAGGAACTCCGCGAACCGGCGGGTCGCACGGCGTCCCCAAACACCGACGAACAGAGCGCCGACCCCGACATAACCCAGAAGGATGACCCAACCCGCGAGCCGATTGTTCAAAGCCCAAGGGGTCACCCCGAAACGGAATGCGCCGATCAGGAACGCTCCGACAATTAAGACGGTCAGCACCGCCAACCACAGAAGCGCGGTCCTTGGCAAACGCACGGGCAGTCGCGCGCCCGTCATCGCCAAGGCGGCAATCACCGCCAATGCCAGAATGGAGGTCGCGTCGGAAAAGTTTATCGCGATGTCGCTGCCGAACAGCCGGATATGCATCTGGAAGAACAGGGCGACGCCGCAAATGACCGGTAGAACAATAGCGACGACTTTCAGATAGGCATCCTTCCCGGGCATCGACCGTCGGCCGCGCGAGCCGGTTTCGGATTTATTGCTGTGAATTCGGTGCGCTTTTACCGATGCCGGTTCCAGCGCCAGGGTGGCGCCGCTCAGCAGCACCAGGAAGGTCGAGCACGCGCCCACCGCGACGGAAACGGCCAAGGCTTCCGATGCCGGCACCCCGACCATCCCAAACGCAAAGACGGAGGTGACTTCCCGCACACCCCATCCGTTTACGCTGACCGGCATGCTGGCCGCGAAACTCACGATGGCGGCGGCGGCGGCGATGCTCAGCAGGGAGATTTCCGGGTGAATCAGGGCGAACGCACCGGCATAGACCGAGATCATGATCGCCTGGCTGACCGTCGAATAGAAGAGGACGGTCAGCATCTGGGATCCGGCCTTCCGCGTGACGGCATCCATACCGGCGCGAAGGGTCCGCGCGGAAATGGACCGGCCCGCGGCAATGGCCAGCGCGACCCCGAAGGTCCCTACGAAGAGCCAGGAATTGGCGAACAGATCTGCGTAATCCGACGCCCTGGTCCCCAGTAGCACCACCGCCCCGGCACACAGGAAAACGACGGCGATCGCCAAAGCGATCCCCTTCTCCAACGTACTGAGCACTGCGACCGCCGAGGCACTGACCCCCGCGTGTCTGAGTTCCATATTGCGGCCGATAATGGTTCCGGCGATGTTGAAGATGAATAGCCCGGAAACGAGGCCGACCACATGCGCGCGGTAGAGCCGCCAGGGATGCAGGACGAATTGGAACAGCCGAAACAGGCTGACCAGGCGGAGGAAAATGACCGCCATGTTGAGCGTGACCAGGCCGAATATTGCGGCGAAAACGCCACCGCCAAGCGACAGCAGATCGTCGACGAAGTCCCGGCCGCCAAAATAGTACAGCGCTGCCGCAAGCAGCGTCGCAGTCGTGAGCAAGCGCCCGACAAGTACGATCTTACGCACGGGCGGCGCCATTAATCGACCTCTCTGGATAGGCCCCGCCGCAGCGAAGTCGCCGTCGCGACCGGCCCGGAAAACGGGGCCGTCGGCCACTTGGATGAATACGGGGATCGGATAGCATAGACGCCGATTCATGACAAATGGGTATGCGGCCAGGCATGCGGCCCGTAAATCGGCGCGGCGGACACGCCGGGCGATTATTGCCTTTGGACCTGGTGCGCCGTTTGCCGTATACACCGTCCCGTTCGAATTCGCGAAATCAATGGAGTTGACGGCGTCCCCATGTCCTGGACCGAGATTAAAAGCGCCTATGCGCCTCTGGCGAAGGCTGCCTCCGATGGCGCGCCCCTCGCCCCGCATTGGGACGCATTCCGAACCGTGGTTGGAAAATACGAGTCCACGCCGCCCTATCATCTTGCCGCCTTGTTGAAACGCCTCGACGATCTTCGTGGGGATCGGGACCGGTCCTCTATCGCCATTCTGGACCAAGGGTGCGGCGGCGGACTGACCCTCCTCTTTCTTGCAGCAAGCGGCTACACGGATATTCGCGGCGTCGACGTCCATGACAGCAATTGCGAACGCTGGAACGCGCTGACGCGCAATTGTTTGGGACATCCCGAGGATCGCTTCTTCGTCTATGACGGCCGGACCCTGCCCTTCGCGTCGCAATCCATCGACCTGTTGATCAGCCAGGAGGTCCTGGAACATGTCCATGACGACGTGCTGGATACGTATTATTCGGAAGGCGCGCGGGTTCTGAAACCGGGCGGCCGCGCCCTCCACAGCGTGCCGCACCGTTTGGTGCCGTACGATTCTCACACGCAGACCTGGTTCCTGCATTGGTTTCTTCCGCGCCGTGCCTGGCTTCGCGTGCTGAAGGCGTTGGGCCGCTCCAACGAAACCGCCGAGCATGGGCTGTTTCTGCGCTGGCCCGGTACACACAAATCCCTGTTGCGGCGGCATTTCGGGACCTATCGGGACGTGACATCGGAACGCCTGACGGGCCTGACCGAGATGTCCTACTATGACGGCAATATCGGATTGCGGCGGCGGATTGGCGGGTTGTGCCGGGTACCGGTTGTCGGGGCCGCTTTCACGGCAATCCTGTCGCGCTTGATGATGACGGACACGGTGGCGCAGAAAACGACCGACGGATAGAGGTCCCTCCCTGTCGGGTTGCCAATGCGGAAGCCAGCTAGTATACGCGCCAAACCGTCCCGAAGCCGCAGTCAGAGCGCCAAATGTCCGAATTTCCAGGCTCCATAGCCTATTTCGCCCGCGCGGAATCCCGCCTGTTCCACCTGTCGGTCATCAAGGAATTGAAGGCGAAATTCGGGTGCCGCATTCATCTCTACTGCAACGGCGTCGAACAGGTCGCATTCTACCGCAAGCGACCGGAATCCGAATTTCTGGACAGCATCGAGGATGCCGGCTTTCTTCTCCAGGCCGCGACCGAGCAGCCCGGCGACCCGGCGGAGACGCTGAAGACCGCCGCGCGACTGGAAGAGAAGATCGGCCGCCCCTATTCGCGCCTGACCTCCGCGAACCGTCACCTCGGAAGGGGGTTTTCGCCGGCTGGCTTTTACCATCCGCGGTCCTTTACGTCCAAGAACGCCACGCCCCTGTCGATCGCGAACGGGTATAACAAGGTCCTGTCCTTCTTCTTCGACTCTTTCGAGGCGAAGCAGATCGACCTTGCCATCAATCCCTACAAAGAGGCGGCCGTCGTCTGCAACGCCGTCGGAATTCCCTACCGGGCCATGGCGGGATCGCGATACAAGAACCTGCATTACTGGGCATGGAACGAACATTACGAAAATCCGATGTTCGCCGAGCGTTATGCGGAATTGAAACGGCAGGGCACGACGCCGGAACTGGATCTTCAGCGTCCCTACGACGCCCATATGGCGAACCGGACGGATTTCTTTAAGCAACGCAGTCTGACTTCCGCCATCAAGAAATCCGGCTACCGCGCGGCTCAGTTCGCATACTGGAAAATCCGGGGTTACGAAAAGGGCCGGAAAGGCTATCTCCCTCAGGATGTGGTCTCGCTCCCCTTCCGCAGCTATCGGGAATTCAAGCGCCTCAGCCAGCTTTCCAAGACGACGCTCGCCGACCTGAAGGACCAGCCTTTCGTCTTCTTCCCGCTGCATATCGAGCCGGAAGCCGCGCTGCAGATCATTTCACCGGAATACCTGTACCAGCAGGCCGCGATCACCTCTCTGGCGCGGGAATTGCCCGCCGGCGTCGTCCTGGCGGTCAAGGAGGCGTTCAATATGATCGGACGCCGTCCGCCCCGTTTCTACGAACAGCTTCTGGAACATAAAAACGTCGTCATTCTGCGCACCGACCAAATGGGGTTGGACTGCTCCAGACAATCGCTGGGCATTGGCACGATTTCGGGAACGGCGGGGCTCGAGGCGACGGTAAGCGGCCGGCCCGTTTTGAGTTTCGGTCGCCATAACATGTATAATTTCCTGGATTCCGTGTCGGTTATCACGGACGAGACGCAAATCTATCCCGCCCTGAAATCGGTCTGCACCCGCGACTATGACAGCGAGGCGATCCGCACCGAAGGACGGCGCTTCCTGGACGCCTTGGCGGCGGAATCTTTCGATATGGGACGTTTCGACTATAGAGATATGAATTCCTATGATCAGGAGAATGTCGATTCTTGTGTGGAAAAGCTGGTAGAAAGCGTTCGGTCTAAATTGCCGGCGCCTCCGCCTTATTGATCGCGAGACGCCGCCTCAGGAAAGGACGCGTATCGAGAATGACCGCACCGCTCCCCCGCATCGCTTTAAGTGAACCGGATTTGCGCGGCAACGAAGCCAAGTATCTGCAGGCTTGCGTTACGGACAATTGGGTATCCTCCGCGGGTCATTTCATCCAGGATTTCGAACGCATGATCGCCGCCAAGAGCGGGACGGAACACGCCGTCGCCGTTTGCAACGGCACGGTTGCGATCAAGATGGCGCTGCTGGCCTGCGGCGTCGGACCGGGCGATGCCGTCATTCTGCCGGACTGGACTTTCATCGCCTCGGCGAATGCGGTCTCCGATACCGGCGCCAAGCCGATCTTCGTCGACGTGACCCAGGACACCTGGTCCCTGGACCCAGCCCTTGTCGCCCAGGCGCTCGCAAAATACCCGAATGTAAAGGCAATCGTCGCGGTCCACCCGCTTGGCTATACCTGCGATATGGACGCGTTGCTCGACGTCGCGGGTGACGTACCGGTCGTCGAGGATGCGGCCGGCGCTCTGGGGGCCACCTATGGCGGACGTTTGGCCGGCGGGATCGGGCGCTTCGGCTGCCTGAGCTTCAACGGCAACAAGATGATCACCGCCGGTGCCGGGGGCGCGGTCGTGACCCATGACGCGGAAGCCGCCAAATGGCTGCGGCACGTGACGGCCCAGGCCAGGATCGGGACGGATTACCGGCACGACTCCCCGGCCTTCAACTATCGAATGTCGAACCTCAACGCCGCCGTCGGCAAAGCCCAGATGGAACGCTTCGACGAGATTCAGGCCATCAAGCACAAGATCGGCGACGCCTACCGTGCCGTTCTGTCCACCGATTCCCGGGTTCGCCTGAAAGCGATGCCCAACCCGCAATGGGGCGAGGGGAACGACTGGCTGTTTTCCGTTCTTTGCGAAACGGAGGAAGTGGCGGAATCCCTGATCGCCCATCTGGACTATCGGGGCATCGACAGCCGAAAGTTCTGGCGTGCACTCAGCAGTCAACCCGCGTACAAAGGCGCCGAATTCATCTCGGCCGGCGTTGCCGAGAGCCTTTCCGGGCGGGTTGTTTCGCTCCCCTGCAGCACGGGATTGAGCGACGACGACCTGTCCCGCGTAACCGACGCCGTCGAGGCGTTTCTTGCGGCGTAGATCCGCACCGTCCCCCATCTCGACGAACGACTGGCTGGAGAGATTGAGTATGAAGGATTGTCAGGTTGGAGATTTGCCGATTTGGCTCGGCACGCAGCCCAACGCAAATCTTGAGACCGCCCCGTTCGGCTTCACCATCGGCGATCATGGCCTGGTCCGCATGGCCAACCAGGACATCGTGGCACGCATGGTGTCGGCCTATAGCGTCGAAGGATACCACTTCATCACCTCACCGCCCGGAGCGTCGGACTGGGGCAACGAGCTGGCCCGGAAGAGCATCCAGGGTCTGATCGACACCTATGGCAGCATCGAGGGCAAGCGCATCCTGGAAGTCGGCGGCGGTACTTTGTACAGCGCCGAAACGATGATTTCGGAGTTCGGCGCCGACTCCGTTCTGCTGGTCGACCCCGCCGTGGTGGATGAACCCAGCACGGATAAGATCACCGTCATCCGGGACTATTTCGGCGCAGACACGCCGATCGACCGCCCGATCGACGTCATCGTATCGTTCAACACGCTGGAACATGTTCCGGAACCGGTCGCCTTCCTGCAGGCCATGTCGGACCGACTCGCGCCGGAGGCCAGTCTCTATCTGAAATTGCCGGAATGCCGCCAGAGCCTCGCCATCGGGGATCTCGGACTGTGCGTGCATGAGCATCTGTCCTATTTCACGCCGGCCTCTCTGGATGCCTGCCTGGAAGTGGTCGGTCTGAAACGCGTCGCGGAAGCCAACTACAAGGGCGCATTGCAGGTCCTGGCCCAAAAAGCCGCCCCGAACCCGGCTGCACGGGCGGATGAATCCGAAGCGCTGCTGGACGGGTTCGATCGCAACTACCGCCGTCACCTAGACCGGCTGAAATCCCTTATCGCGGAAAAGGGCTGGCGCAAGGTCGCCTTCGTCGGCTGTTCCGTCGGTCTGTGCAACACGCTGAATGTCAGCGGCCTCACCGATACGGTCGAGATTGGCCTGTTCGACAATGACGATCTGAAGAAGGGCCAGTTTCTGCCGGGCATCGATCGTCCCATCGATGTTCCGAACCGACAGGCGCTCCTTGGCTATGACGCGATCTTCATCACCCCGGTCAATTTCTTCGACCCGATCTCGGATGGGCTGAAGAAACTGCTGGGCGACGACGCGCCGACGATCCTGCCTGTCTTCGAGGAAGAGTAACCCCGACCGACCGGCAACCACCATTTCGCGACGAGGGAACCTTGAAACCGTTACTGATGGAAGCCGGACGCGCCTGCATCGTCGCCGAGGTCGGACCGAACCATGACGGCGACCTTGGCCGCGCGGTGGACCTGATTCACCGGATCGCCGAGGCCGGTGCGGACGCGGTCAAGTTTCAGACCTATAAGGCCGCCGCGGCGGTCGTCGCAAAGAACGCGCCCCTGGCCGACTATATGAAGGCCGGCGGCGATTGGGGCGACCAGGAAATCCTGTTGGATTCGGTCCGCCTTACCCGCGAAGATTTCGATACCGTCGCCGCCGAATGCGAAAAGGCCGGGATCACCTTCCTGTCGACGCCGTTCGATGAAGACTCCGTCGACTTCCTGCTCGGCCTGGGCATGCCGGCCATCAAGGTTCCATCCGGGGAAATCACCAACCCGTTCCTGCTGCGTCACGTCGCGCGGACCGGCAAGCCGCTGATCGTTTCGACCGGCATGGCAACTTTGGCGGAAGTCGGCGCGTGCCTGGACCTCATCCGCGCCGAATGGACTAAGGCGGGGATCGATGAACGGCCCGGATTGGTGACGCTGCTGCATTGCACGTCCTCCTACCCGACCGATTTGCCGGACGCCAACCTTCGCGCCATGGACGCGCTTCGGGACGCCTATAACCTGCCGACGGGGTTCTCCGATCACACTTTGGGCATGACGGCGCCTTTGGCGGCCGTCGCCCGTGGCGCGGTTCTGATCGAAAAGCACGTCTCCCCGGATCCGACCCTGCCCGGTCCGGACCATGCCGCATCCCTCTCCCTCGACCTTCTGCCCGACCTTGTGCGCGAAGTCCGCAGGATCGAGACCGCGTTGGGTCGGCATGGCAAGGAACCGGTGGAGGCCGAACGGAATGTCGCCCTGGTAGCCCGGCGGTCGGTCTGTGCGGCGCGGGATGTCGCCGCCGGCGAAACCTTCGCCACCGGCATGCTGAATGCCCTTCGCCCGGAGACCGGCATTCCGGCCATGCGCGCGGATGAATTGATCGGCCGAACGGCAAAGCGGGCCTATAGCGCCGGGGAATTGATCGATCGCGGAGAATTGGATGAGGCCTGATCGCCGCCCTAAATTCTATCGCTTCGACGCGCTGACGGATGTCCTTCTTTCGCGGGACTTTCAGGTGCACACCCTGTGGACGGACGGTAAGGGCACCGTGCGTGAGGTTCTGCAGAAGGCGAGCGACCGCAAGGTCCGGGAAATCGCCTTCACCGAACATGCGCGCCATACCAGCACCTACTATCCCGAATTCTTCGCCGAGATCGACCGGGAGGCCAAGGACTTCCCCGACCTGACGGTGTATCGGGGCTTTGAGGTCAAGATCACGGATTTCGACGGCAATCTGGATATCAGCGACGATATGCGGGCAAAGGCCGAAATCATCTTGGCCAGCGTTCATTCCTTCCCGTTGCGCGACGGCAGCGGCGTCATCAGCCCCAAGACCGTGGACGCGGCCGAGGCCACCAAGACGGAGCGGGACCTTTCCCTCGGCGCAATCCGGGCCGGCAAAGGCGATGTCATGTCCCATCCCGGCGGCATGTCGATGCGGTTCCATGGCGGTTTCCCGCTGGAATACTATGAAGAACTGTTGGATGCGATCCGGGATACGGATATGGCGTTCGAGTTCAATCATTCGTATCACGCTCCGATCCTGCCGGAGCTGGTCGCACTGGTGCGGCAGTACAACCCGCTCGTCTCGATCGGATCGGATGTGCACGATCTGGATACGATGGGCCGGTGCCGGGATGCATTGCAGGACTTGCTGCGAAAATGACCGGCCTGCGCCTCACCGTGACCGGCGCGGGGTCGCTTTTCGGTCAGGGTATCCTGAAATCGTTGAGGCAAGCCGATATCCCCGTCGTCATCCAGGGCCTGGACTACTTCGCGGACGCGTTCGGTTTCCGCTATTGCGATAGCCGGGGACTGTTGCCCGATTTCCTCTCGCCGTCGGTGACCGAGGACGCATGGTTCGACGCCTTGGCGGGCTTTGTGACTCAACACGGCAGCGAACTTCTGTTCGCGGGGGCGGATTTCGAAGTCCTTCCACTGGCGGAACAGCGCGACGCGTTCCGGTCCCGAACGGGATGCAGGCTGATCGTCCCCAATGCTGGACTTGTACGGGTGTGCAAAGACAAGCTGCTTACGGCCGAGCGGTTGGCGGAAGCCGGTTTGGATGCCCCTCTCTCCGCCCCTTCGGATATCGGTTTCGATGAAGCCGCCAGGCGTGTCGGATCGCCTTTCATCGTCAAACCGCGCGGCGGCGCCCGCAGCCGGGGCGTGGCGCTGGTCGAGACCGAACGCCAGTTCGACGCCGCCGTCGCGGGGTCGTCCGATATGATGGTTCAACAATTCCTGCCGGATTCAAGCCGGGAGTATTCCTGCGGCGTCCTGGTTCTTGGGGACAAGGTTGATGCGGTGACGCCTTTGCGGCGTCAACTTCGGGACGGAAACACCTGGACCGCCATTGCGGCGGAACGCGACGACCCGGAAGCCAGATCGGTCGAAGACTACTGCCGCCGCATCGCGGACGCGCTTGGGGCGGATGCTCCGATCAACATTCAGTGCCGGATTGTCGATGGCGCGCCGATGGCGTTCGAAATCAACCCGCGCTTCTCCGGAACCACCTACTTCCGGACCTTGCTGGGCGTGAACGAACCTCGGCGCGTGCTTCAGCATCACCTGGGACTGCCCCTATCCGAACCGCCGGCTCTGCGGCCGGGCCGGGTCCGGCGCTATTTTGAAGAATGCGTGGAGGAGGCATGACCCGATCCGCGCCGATTCACATCCTCAGCATTTCCAGCAATCGCGCCGATATCGGTATTATTGCGCCGGTCTGGCGGGAAATCGCAGAGTCCGCCGATCTGCGGCTGACGGTGTTCCTGACCGGGTCTCATGTGGCGGATTCCGACTATGGCCGCGCGGCGGTGCCGGACGGGTGCGACGTTCATGTCGGCGGCGCCGATATCGCCGGACAGGACGGTCTGGAATGCCGCAACCGGACCGGACAGATTGAGAGCGCCTGTGCCGAACTGATCGCCGCGGCCGCGCCCGATCTGTTGCTGGTGGTGGGGGACCGCATCGACATGTTCCCTGCCGTCACCGCCTCCATCCCCTTCAATCTGCCGATCGCCCATATCGCGGGCGGTGACCTCAGTTTCGGCGCGGTGGACGAGCGCCTGCGCCACGCGATGACCAAGCTGAGCCATCTGCATTTCGTCCTGAACCGCCATTCGGCGATGCGGGTGTTCCGAATGGGCGAAGAATTGGATCGCATCCATATCGTCGGCGCCCCAAACCTGGACACGTTGAAATCCGTTCCCGTTATGACGGACGGGGATTTCCTGACCGAGACCGGCCTGCCCGGGCTGGATCGTCTGCGTCTGGTCACCGTGCATCCGGAAACCAACAGCCGTACCCCGTCGGCGCCGCTGGATGCCGTGCTGAAGGCCCTGGACGTTCACAAGGACCCGGTTCTGTTCACCGCGCCCAATACCGATCCCGGCAGCGCGGAAATGCTGCCCGTGATCGACGCCTTCTGCGCGGAACGGCCCTGGGTGGTTTATCGCGCCAATCTGGGTGCACGGCTCTATGCCAACGCCATGCGGCGCGCATCGACCATGATCGGCAACTCCTCCAGCGGCATTATCGAAGCCGGGCTGTTCGGCCTTTCCGTCATCAATGTCGGGAACCGTCAGGAAGGGCGGGAGGCCGCAGACAGCGTCCATCACTGCGCCCCGGACCCGGATCAGATCGCCAATTTGATGGCCCGCCTCGCAACCCGCGCATCGGGTCGGCCCAACGGGTCGCTTTACGGCGACGGTCAGGCGGCGCGGCGCATTCGCGCGGTCATGGAGGCCTTGCCTGATCCATCCACATTGGTCATTAAACGGTTCCAGACTGAACCGGTCCCGGCGTTCAAGGAACCCTGGGCCAACCCGACCGACATCTGACTGAAGGTATCTGCGGCAATGACGAGCGACGCCCAGCCGGAAATTATCGAACGTAACGGCACGACCTATGTCGTCGACCCCGTCGACGGCGAGTTGGAAGTGCGGTACGGCCTGCCGGCGAATGTGACCTTCTGCAGCAATTGCGTCATCTCCAATCAGCGCGCCGCCCCCAGCGTCATGGGCTCCGACCGCCGGGAAGCGCGGAAAGCGACGATCTATTTCGGCGAGGACGGCGTCTGCGAGGCCTGCCGGGTCGTCGAGCGCAAGGACGAGATCGACTGGGACAAGCGTGAAGCGGATTTGCGTCAACTTCTGGACCGCTTCCGGTCGCGCAACGGCTCCTACGATTGTCTGGTTCCGGGATCGGGGGGCAAGGATTCCGCCTATGCGGCCCATATGCTGAAGTCGAAGTTCGGCATGCGTCCCCTGACGGTGACCTGGGCACCGCACATGTATACCGATATCGGTTGGCAGAATTTCACCAACTGGATCCATCAGGGCGGCTTCGACAATTACCTGTTCACCGCCAATGGTCTGGTCCAGCGCAAGCTTACGGAACTGGCCTATCGCAACCTGCTGCACCCGTTCCAGCCCTTCACTCTGGGGCAGCGTAACTTCCCAGTGAAGATTGCCCGGCAAATGAACATCCCCTTGGTCTTTTACGGCGAGAATGCCGCCGAGTATGGCGCGGGCAAGGGAGAAGACGCGGACTCCCAGGTGCCGATCCGCTATCTGACCGGCGACCCGAACAAGGATTACCGCATCGGCGGCCTGTCGACCGACGAATTGGCAGAGCACGGGATCTCGCAAAGCGACCTGTCGCCCTATATGCCGATCACGGAAGACACGGTGCGCGACGCCGGTATCGAGGCGCACTATCTGGGCCATTTCCTGCGCTGGACGCCACAGGAATGCTTCTATTACGCCGTCGACCACACTGGGTTCAGCGCCAATCCCGTGCGCACCGAAGGCACGTTCTCGAAGTACAATTCCATCGACGACAAAATTGACGGGTTCCATTACTGGTGCGGTTTCATCAAGTTCGGCATCGGCCGCTGCACCCATGAAGCCAGCCAGGAAATCCGGCACAAGCATATCGAACGCGAAGAAGGCGTGGCACTGGTCCACCGCTTCGACGGGGAGTTCCCGGCGCGCTACTTCCCCCAGGTGCTCGAATACCTGAATATGGAAGAGGCCGAGTTCATGGAGATCGCCGACAGCTTCCGGTCGCCGCATCTCTGGAAGAAGACCAGCGAAGGATGGCAACTGCGCCACCGCGTCAGTTGATCAAATCCGCCGCTCGATCGGCCAATCCGACAGCGGCAAGCGGTTCATGCCGACGGCGCATCCGGGTTCTCGCCTGAACCGCGCGGCGGCCCGTCCGGTCACAAACAGCCTGACAAGAATGGGGCAAGGTGTTATGTCTCGCCCGGTTTCCTTCAGGTAAGGATCGAATCTGCCGTCCTTCTGGCAGACACTCCCCACAACAGAACGATCAGGCTGCGGCGGGTTTCCCTCCATGGATTACAACGAACTCTCTAAGGTTCTGTTCACACTTTGCCTGATCCTGATGTTTTCCCATCTGTTCGGATTCGTTTTCGAAAAATGCCGGATGCCGCGCGTCATGGGGGAGATCTTCGCCGGGATTCTTCTGGGCCCCTCTATCCTGGGATACTTTTGGGGCGCGGAAGGTTCGATTGTCGATAGCATCCTGCTGCTGGATCACGACATCGTTCAATTCTTCTATTCGATCGGTCTCGTCCTGCTCATGTTCTGCGCGGGATTCAAGATCAGCAACAGCAACTGGACCCGCCCCGAGGCCAGGGTTGTTCTGATCCTGTTTGCGGCGGGAACAATCCTTCCGTTCACCGCCGGATTCTCCACCGCCTTCGTCTATGACCTATCGGACTACATGGGGCCGAATGGCAGCATGCTGACCATGGCCATGGTGCTGGCCATCGCCGTTTCGGTGACGTCGATCCCGGTAATCTCAAAGATTTTCCTGGATCTCGGCATTGTGGAAACCCGCTTCGCCAGGATCGTCCTGGCCGCGTCGACGGTCCAGGACATCTTGCTCTGGGCCTTGCTGGCGACCGTCACGCAGATTGCCCAATTCACCTCGCCGTCCCTCGCGGATATCGGTCGGGCGGCACTGCTCTCGCTCGCCTTCTGCGCCGGCGGGCTTCTCCTGGGACCGCAGATCCTGCGATTGCCGATCCGCTTCCAGATGGCGCCGCTGATCCGGTCACAGCCGCTCGGCTATGCCATGGTCTGGTGCCTTGCCGTCGCGGCTCTGGCATCCTGGATCGGGGTTGGCGCCGTGTTCGGCGGTTTCATCGCGGGCATCGCCTTCGGATCGATCAACAGCCCGGTGCTCGAACCGCAGAAATCCAGCATCTACTCGTTTTCGATGGGCTTTTTCGTGCCGATCTATTTTGCCCTGGTCGGCTGCCGCATCGACATCCCGGCAGCCTTCGATCCGACGCTGTTCCTCGGCTTCCTGGTGATGTCGTCCGCCCTGGAGATGATCAGTGTCTATGGCGGTATGTACCTGGCCAAATTCACCAAGCTGACAGCCTTGAACTTCGCCGTGGCGATGAACACGCGCGGCGGCCCGGGCATCGTCCTTGCCAGCGTCGTCTACGACCATGGGATCGTCGATCAGCGGGTATATGTGACTCTGGTCCTGGCGGCCGTTTCCACGTCTCTGATGTCCGGCGTCTGGTTTGACGCCGTAACCCGCAGAGGCGCGCCGCTATACGCCCGGCGCTAGCCTACCCAGCCGAGCGTGTCTGCCAGATCGCTGACAACATGGGTCTGGATCAGGTTCATGCGATTGCCGCTTTTCGGATAACCGACGGCGATGACGATGATAAGATCTTCCGGCAGAATTTCCTTCTGATCGAACAGCGCCTTCAGGCATGCCGGAATATGATCCGTCGTCGTTTTGGAGAACGGGATATCCACGAAAACGCCCCGCGTGCCGTGCAACAGGTTGGTCGCGCGGACGGTTCTCGGATCGTTGCTGGCACAGATGATTTCCTGACGGGGGCGCCGTGACGAAATCCGCTCGGCCGCGAAACCGGAGACCGAAATCGTGACGATCTTGGAAATCGGCAATTGCCGGCAAAGCAACGCGACGGCGTCCTCGACCGCGTCCGGAAGCTGGCTGCGCTGTTCCAGCTTTGCGGCGGTTTCCGCGACCGGATGCTGGAACGCGTCCGCCTTGTCAACGACGCTGCGCATCAGGGCGACACATTCGCGCCAATAGCTGCCGACGGCGGTCTCGCCGGACAGCATCGTCGCGGCGCATCCATCCAGGACCGCATTCGTGATGTCGGAGACTTCCGCCTTCGTCGGGAACCGCTGCTCGATCATGGTGTGCAGCATTTCCGTCGCCACGATCACCGGCTTCGCATGGGACCGCGCGACTTCGATGACGCGCTTCTGATTGAGGACCACATCCTCGATGGAGGTTTCGACGGACAGGTCGCCCCGGTCGATCATCAGGGCATCGCTGACACGCGCGATCTCGTCCACATGCGCCAAGCCGCCCCGGTTTTCGACCTTTGCGACGACACGCGGAGAGGCGCCGCCGATCACTTTCTTGATCTCTTCGACATGGGCGCCCGACTCCACGAAGCTGATCCCGACATAGTCCACGCCATTTTCGACACAGAAGGCCAGCATCGACCGGTCGCGATCCGTTACGGGCGCGGTCTGAAGATTCACGAAGGGAACATTGATCCCCTTGCGGCTGCGCAAGGTACCGTCGCCCTCCGCGCGCAGGTGGATGTCCTGTCCCTCAACCTTCTCGACCGTGAACTTCAGGGTTCCGTCATCCGCGAGGACCGTATTGCCGGCCGCGAGATCCCGATGAAGGTTGGCGTAGTTCACCGGCACTTTTTCACTGCCGTCATGGCTCTGATCCGTCGTCAGAATGATGGTCTCGCCTTCGCGGAAGGACGGCTCGTGCTTCAACTGCACCGTCCGAATCTTGCGGCCGGGAATATCCATCAAGATCGGCGTCGTCGGCAGAACCTTCCGAAGGCGCGCAATAACGCCGCGATGCCAATCCAGATCGGCATGCGATCCGTTAAGGCGCGCCATATCCATTCCGACGGCGTGCAATTCGCGCAGCGCCTCTTCGGAACTTGTCGCCGGACCGATTGTGCAAACGATCTTGGTCTTGTTCATTGGTCTTCCCCAGTAACGAAAAGATCGACGTTCTTAAGTGCGTCCAGGACTTCCTGACGCATTAAATGCGGCTGCGGCTTGCCGCCGGCCGACAGCATCTGACGCATCGCGGTACCGGCAATGTGATCGACCGAGTCCGGACTCTCGTGGACGTGCTTGCAGGTTTTTTCGGTGGCGATCCCATCGCAGGCCGGACAGTAGAATGGACCGGCCAGTTTCAGAATTTCGATTCCCAGTTCCCCGCGGAAACGGTCCGCGAGCGCATGGGCGTCGTATTTGCCGTAGAAATCCCCGACCCCGGCATGATCGCGCCCGACAATGAAATGCGTGCAGCCGTAGTTGCGCCGGATGATCGCGTGCAGCAAAGCTTCGCGAGGGCCCGCATATCGCATCGGCGCCAGCAGCAACGCCAGTTTCACGCGATTGGCCGGATAGTAGTTGCTGATCAGCGCCTGATACCCGGCGAGCACCGCCTCCGGGGTGAAGTCGCCCTTCTTCTTCCAACCGACCAGAGGGTGGATCAAAAGGCCGTCGCATACCTCCAGCGCCGTCCGTTGCAGATACTCGTGCGCTCTATGGGGCACGTTCCGGGTTTGAAATCCCGCAACTGTCTGCCATCCCATTTCAGCGATATAGGCCCGGGATTCCGCCGGGGTCATGTCCCAAGACCCGAATCCGGACTGCCGTGTCACAACCTGTTGCGGGATGCCCGCGATCATGACATTCCGCGATGGATCGCCCGCCATGAAGCGCACGCCCGGATGGTCGAAACTATCGGTCCCGAACACCGCCCGCGCGATCTCGATCAAGTTGACGTCAAAGATCTCGCTGATGGAAAGCTGAGCCACGGTCTTGCCCGCGAAAACCAGTTCGATACTGTCCCGCCCGGCGAACCGGTCGGCCAATTCTTTCTTGGTCTGCAACACGATCGGTATCGGGAACGGAGACCCGTCCGTGAGCCGCATGTCGCTGACAACGCTTTTGAGGTCGGCACTTCCCATGAACCCGGCCACCGGCGCATAGGTCCCGGTCGCGATGTTCGTCACCTCAAGGAACTGGGAAAATGTCAGCTCCAGTTTGGCGCTGTCGTCGGTCATGTTCATATCCGGCTATTGGTGTGTCCGAAGCCCGACGAACGCTTACAGGTCGCCAGAAGCGATTGCATCCGAAAAACGGGGAACGATCCGAATGATGTCCTGCGCCACGGAGTCCGGCGACCCGGCGCTGCTCATGTCGATGCGGAGGTCGGCATTCTGCGGGGCGTTCCAAGGGATGTCGATGCCCACCACTTCGGGGTTTTCCTGCCCCCGAACCCGCGCATAGAGCCCCTTCGGATCGCGCGATTGGACAAGCTCCAACGATGCGTCCAGGTAAATTTCCCGGTAATCGGCGAAGAGTTCGCGATTCCGCGCCAGCAGGTCGGGCGCGGCATAAAGCGCCGCCACCAGGACGACGAGGTTCTGCCGATCCAATTCCTTGGCGAGCGACTGGATTCGACCGATCTGGATTCGCCTCTCGGCCTCGGAATAACCCAGTTGGGAACCGAAAATCTCCCGGACGGTATCCCCGTCCAGTAGAACCAGTTCGGGTATCGTCGGTTTCAGTAAATCCCATAGGCGATTGCAAACGGTGCTTTTCCCAGCCCCCGAGAGACCAGTAATCCAAATCACCATAGGACGAGAACCCACGCTTTCAGACAGTGCAGCCCCCTCTTACCGGCAAAGCGGAGCATCGTCAAACCGCGCCACCGGCACTGGAACGGCGGCGAATCCGCGCCCAATTGGGTCGGTCGCTCCCTTGACAGTCCGACGGCGCGCGCACTACAACCTCCATCAGCAAGGCTGATCTTGGCCGCTTTCTCATCAGGTGAAAGATCCTGGTGTGCGGTAGCAATTGAACATCCAGCCACCCCAACAGTACGAACCACCCGCCCCAAGCACCATCGCGTCCGCATTCCGTGCGGCCATCCTTCACAAGATTTGAACCCGGGCCATCCGTATTCCCATGATCAAGCGTAAGGTTACTCTGGAAGACGTCCGGAATTCGATCTCGGCACGTATCAAACCGCCTTTCTTCGTCCGGTTTGTTGGCCGGCCGGCGGGAAACCTTCTGACGCCCCTATTCTACAACACCGGGTGGACGGCCAATGGCGTGACCGGGCTGCGGGCATGCCTGTCGGTCCTGGCCGCAGGCCTTTTGTTACTGGGCAACTATCCGGCAACGGCCGCCGCAGGGGGTCTGTTTTACCTGACCTACATTCTTGATTTCGTCGACGGCAACATTGCACGGGTCGCGAAGTCGACGAGCTATTGGGGAAAGTACTCCGACGGCCTCGCCGACATGATCTTCCTGGTTCTGTGTCCACCCGCCGCAGGGATCGCGGTCTGGCACGCGGGCGGATCGCCTTATTTCATCGTTCTGGGGTTCGCCGGCGCCGCCGCCTGCTTGACGAGCCAACTCGCGAGAAACCGGCTCAGCTTCTTCCGCGAATGGATGACGGTCCAAAGCGGTCCCGTCAGCGACGAGGCCGAAGCGAAACTCAAGGGCGTCCGGACCGTCACCGGCTGGGTCGCGGCCTATTATGTCAATTCGTCCTTCCTGGCCCCGGTCCTGTTGTTCGTGCCGGAATACGGCGCCGCTCTATACGTCATCGCGATGATCCCGGCCCAGATCCTGCCGGAAGCCGTCTGGCTGTGCTGTACGCTGACGGAAGGCCGGATCATGTTGAACCGGTCTCGCCGCAGCATCCACGAGCCGACGGACGAAGAGCTGCAGGAACGGCGCGACGCCGACCTGCCCTCGAACAGTATCTAACCCGAACCTCGATCTCGCATCAGGGTCCCGACACACATCATGCATCCCATTCGTTTGATCTCCCGCCTCGACATCAAAGGCCCGAATGTCATCAAGGGCATTCACCTTGAAGGCCTTCGTGTCGTCGGAAAGCCCGGAGACCTTGCACGCGCATACTACAAGGACGGAATCGACGAAATCCTGTACATGGACACCGTCGCCAGCCTGTACGGCCGCAGCAGCATCTTCGGGGTCATCGAAGAAACGGCCCGGGACGTGTTCGTCCCCATTACGATCGGCGGCGGAATACGAACCGTCGATGATTTCAAACAGGCGTTGAGATGTGGGGCGGACAAGGTGGCGGTCAACACGGCCGCCGTGAAGCGGCCCGAATTCATTCGGGAAACCGCGGCCGCCTTCGGCAGTCAATGCGTGGTCCTGTCCATTGAGGCCAAGCGGCACGCGCCGGGACAGTGGGAAGCGCTTTGCGACAATGGCCGGGAAACCACCGGCAAGGACGTGCTCGCCTGGGTCCAGGAAGCCGTTTCGCTCGGGGCCGGGGAGATCATCCTCACATCCGTCGACATGGAGGGCACGAAGAAAGGGTTCGATATGGACCTTATCACCCGCGTCCGCGAATTGGTGGAAGTACCGGTGATCGCCTGCGGCGGCGCCGGAAAAGCGGAGCATATCTCCGCCGCTTTCCTGAATGGAAATGTCGATGCCGTCGCCTGCGCCAGCATGTTCCATTACAAGCTGGCAACGGTTTCCGAGTTGAAATCGTCCCTGCACGATTCCGGCGTTCCGGTGCGTCTGTCATGATCGTTGTCGACTATGGACGCGGCAACCTGTTCAGCCTGAAACAGGCTTTGCTGCATGTCGGCGGGGCACCGAAGATCAGCAGCGATCCTGCGGATCTGGCAACCGCCGACAAGATCGTCTTTCCCGGTGTCGGTGCCTTCGGCGATGCGATGGATGGCCTGCGCGCCGCGGGGCTTGTCGGGCCGCTCAAGGACGCGATCGCACGGGGCACGCCCTTGCTCGGGATTTGTGTCGGATGCCAGCTCCTGCTCAGCCTGGGTGAGGAGTTCGAGACGCATGACGGGTTGGACGTCATTCCCGGCCGCGTGGCCCTGTTGCCGCGCGGGAACGATCCTCAGCGGTCCGATCGAATCCCGAATGTCGGGTGGCGGCGGATACGCGTGATTGCGGAGGATCCGGTTCTGGGTACCCTGAGTGCAGAGGACTATGTCTACTTCGTGCATTCATTCGCGCCTTATGCCGAGTCGGATTTTGTCGCCGCCTGGCTGGACTACAACGGGCGGGAGGTACCGGTCGCCGTGCGCCGGGAGTCCGTTCTGGGGGTGCAGTTCCATCCGGAGAAAAGCGGCGACGCGGGGCTTCGCCTGCTGGAAGCCTTTCGGAAGCTTTGAGCCTTGAGCGATACCGGTCTATTCATCGTTCCTGCCCGGGGCGGATCAAAGCGGCTGCCCGGCAAGCACATGATCCCGCTCAACGGGGCGTCGCTGATTGAAAGAACGGCGCGCTGCCTGACGGAAAGCGCACTCGGCTTCCCGGTTCTACTGACCACCGATGCGCCCGACATTCGATCCGCCGGCGAGGCGTTGGGCTGGAATGCGCCGTTTCTGCGTCCGGCCGAACTCGCCAGCGACAGCGCCTCGACCCTGGATACGATCCTGCACGCATTGGACGTATATGAAACCGGGGCGGCCGCGCCGGACGTCACCGTCGTCATCCAGGCGACCTCTCCGTTCCGGCCCGCCAAGGCCGTGGCGGATGCCATCCGCCTGTTGCACGAGGATAGCACGCTCGATGCGGTCGTCGGCATGCGCCGGAATACCGTTCCCGCCGCCTATCACTATCCGGAGGCTGCCAAGTTGGCCGCGTTGAATACCGGCCTGGAGCCAGTTCTGGTGCCCAACGGCACGGTCTACGCGATCCGGACCGAAGTCCTGCGGCGAGACGGCACTTTGTTTCCGGAACGGTTGGGCGCGGTCATTACGGATTGGGTCGGATCGATCGACATCGACACACCGAACGATTGGAACATTGCAGAAGCCCTGGCCGCCAAGGATTTGACCGGACAGGTCATCGGCTGGGCCGGCACCGAGTTACCCTGGAGTAAGGCATGAGCCCCAGTAACGAACCTTATCCGGACGCAGATCCCTATCTGTGCCCGGGCGATATCAGCGCCCGTGCGGCGTTGGCAAAAATCAACGAACTGACGCATCAGTTCCTGATCATCGTCGACACCGAAAAGCGCCCGATCGGCACGCTGACCGACGGCGATATCCGGCGCGGGCTGCTGAGCGGCCACGCCTTGGACGAGGCGGTCGACCAGTTCATGTTCCGGAACTTCAAGCTGGGCCGGCTCGAGACCGCCCGGGAAGACGCCCGGCTGCTGCGCGATCGAGAGCGACCCGTGCCCTTCCTGCCTTTGGTGGACAAGGCGGGGGCGGTTCAGTCGGTTCTGGTGCGCGACATCCTCAATTCCCCGATCGACATGGCCGTCGTCATGGCCGGCGGTTTCGGCAAGCGCCTGGGGGATTTGACCAAGGACATACCAAAGCCGTTGGTCGAGGTGAACGGGCGTCCGATCCTGGATCATGTGCTGCAGGCATTGGAAGACGCCGGTGTCGCCGAAATCTATCTGACACTGCATTATCGCGCCGATCAGATTCGCGAATTCATCGCCCAACGGCCCAACCGTGCCGAAATTCTCTTCATCTACGAGGAAACCCCTTTGGGCACGGCAGGTTCGCTGTCGCTGCTGCCGAAGCGCCCGCAAGGCCCGTTCCTGGTCGTCAACGGCGACATCATCACCGATGTCGACTACTCGGCGCTGAGCGGGTTCCAGTCGGATACCAAACTCGACGGCGTCCTGTGCGTGTCGCAATACAGGCAGCAAATCCCCTATGGCGTGGTCGAGGTCGAAAACGGTAGTCTGCTGGGTGCGATCCGGGAGAAACCGACCGTCGTGCACAATGTGGCATCGGGCATCTATTTGTTGTCGCCGTCTTTCCTCAACCTTATCGAACATGACGAAGTCGTCGACATGCCAACGGTTCTGGAACGCGCGAAAGCGCTGCGCTACCGGATCGGTGTCTTCCCCATCCACGAATACTGGATCGACCTCGGGCGCCCGACGGACTTGGATGCCGCCCGAAAAGACCGGTCAAGATAACCCGATTTAAGGTTCGCTCAGTTGGTTCTCCCCGGCTTCCTTCAAACGCTTCGAACCCTCGGTTTCCCCCGCAAATGGATCTTCCTGATGTTGGCGATCCAGTTGGGGGCCGTGATCTTCGAAGGGATCGGCATCGGCATGTTGATGCCGATTCTGGAATTCATCGCCGGCAACAAGGCCGCCGGGGACGACGCCCAATCCATCAGCGGCGTATCGAAATTCCTGATCGACGCCCTCAAGAGCGTTGGGGTTCAACCGACCCTGATCTCTCTGCTGACCACATGCTTCCTGGCGATCCTGGTGCGGCAGGTCTTCTTCTATTTCCGGGAACTGTTCTCCGGCTACATCGATTACGAACTGTCGCGGCGCATCCGGAATGCCGCCTTCGAACGCTTCGTCTTCGCCGGTCTCGCCTATCACGACCGCATTCGCGGCGGCGATTTCGTCAACGAACTGACAACGGAATTGCGCGGCGCCCTCAGCAGCGTCGTCGCGGCCACCCAGTTCATCGGCTACATCATGCTGTTCGTCGCCTACTCGACGATCGCGATAAGCCTGTCGCCCGAATTGACCTTGGCCGCCATTGCCGTTTTCTCCATTGCCGCGGTCTTGCTCCTCTATTTCATCCGTCGCATGCGGGAAATGGGGAAGCTGGTCACCCTGGCCAACCAGGAAACCATCTCATTCCTGGTCGAACGGCTGCGCAATGTGCGTCTGATCCGCCTGTCGGGCATGGAACGCGCGGAGACCGCAATGCTGTTCGACCGGACGCTCAGCCAGCGGCGGCACGAGATGGTCCGGCGCAAGGCATTCTCGATCCTGGCCGTCGTGGTCGAACCGATCATCCTGCTGGTGGCCTTCGTTCTGCTCTACATCGCCATCGAGCGCATGCGGGTTCCGTTCGAAAGTGTCCTGCTTTTCTTCTTTATCCTGATCCGTCTCGTTCCGATCATGAAGGAGATGCTGTATTCCCGGCAGGCCTATATCGGCAACCTCGCCTCCGCAGATGTGGTGACGGCCCGGCTGACCGGCCTGAAGGAACACCGCGATCCAGTCGGCGGCACACAGCGTTTCGATGGTTTGAACGAGGCCATCCGTTTCGAAAATGTCCACTTCACCTATTCGGACACGACCGAAGAGGAAGAGGGCGGCGGCACCAAGGCGCTGCGTGGCGTCGATTTGACCATTCCCGCCGGCAAGACAACCGCCCTTGTCGGCCCATCGGGATCGGGAAAGTCGACCATGGTGGATCTGATTCCGCGCCTGCGGACGCCGCAGGACGGCCGGATCCTTTTCGATGGAGTTCCGCAATCGGAACTGGAAGTCGCGTCGCTGAGGGCAGGCGTTTCCTATGCCCCGCAACAGCCGCAATTGTTCAACGTCTCCATCGCCGACCATATTCGCTACGCCAAGCCCGATGCGACGGACGCCGAAATTCGCGACGCCGCGCGGCTGGCCAATGCCGAGGGTTTCATTGAAACGCTCCGCGACGGATACGATACGCTCCTGGGTGAAAACGGCGCCAAACTGTCGGGCGGACAACGCCAACGGATCGACCTGGCCCGGGCCCTGGTTCGGCGTGCACCGATCCTGATCCTCGACGAACCCACCGCCAATCTGGATGCCGAATCGGAAATGCTGTTCCGCGAGGCGCTGGCGGCAATCCGGCGGGAAACCGACATCACCGTCATCCTGATCGGCCACCGCCTGACGACGGTCACGAATTCCGATCAGATCGCCGTGCTGATGGAGGGCCGGGTGGAAGCCGCCGGGTCCCATGATGCGCTGCTGGCCGCCGGCGGTTGGTATGCCAGCGCCTTCAAGTCGCAGACTCAATAGGCGTCTTCGGCCTTGCTGCTATTGTGTTTTGGGCCAGACCCTCGGGTCGATGGCCGCATCCGGAACCGAGATCAGAGCCTGCCGAATTGCGGTTTCAATCGCGCTGGGCGGCGCCGGCACGGCCAGGCCTTCGGCCAAAGCGTCGAGATGCCCCGGTTCGGCGATACCGAAGACCAGGTCGCGCAATGCCAATCGGTGGCGAACATAGGCGATGGCGAAGGCATGAGGGCCGATTGCCATGTCGGCCGCCGCGCGATGCAGGATTTCCTGGGCCGGACGCAGGGCTTGCAGATGTGTCGGCAGTCTCTCCGGCGACAGGCCGATGATGCCCTGAAGATAGATGCTGCGATAAACCACCCGCGTATCGGTCGACGCGTCCGGGAAGCCGCTATCGGCGAAGCGCGTGTCGTAGGGATTGGCCGGGGCCTGGATCAGGACAGCGCCGTCGATCAGTTCGTCCGTCCGACGGGCGGCGGCGACATCGTAAACGGAGGCACCGAAAGCGTGTACCCGATCGCGATAGGTCGCGAGGGTGTCGAACAGGCCGGGCCGCGACAGAGTCGCGGGGTCGTGGGCAAGCAAACCGTGGACGCGTTCCCGCCCCAGAAGGGCGAGGCTCGTATCGACGGATTTTGTGACGGAACCGGCGTCCCCGTCGGGAAACTTGGTCACGATCTCCGGGTCTCGATCCGGATGCCGCGCGAGCCAGGCGCCCAGGCGCTCTTCCGCCAAGCCGTATCCGCGCGCCGTGTCCAACCTGCGGATGCCCATTTCCCAGGCACGATCGAGGATGCGAAACACCGCCGCTTCGGTCATAAGGGTGCGGTTCAGTCCGTAAGGCATACCGAACTGAACTGTGCCAAGGACGATTTCAGAGAAACTCATCAAACGCGTTCCAACTTGATGTGCGGGCTTATCGGATCGACCCTGCCCGCCATTTCCGGACAGTAGCATAATCGGAGCATGTAACCATGACAGCGATGGCCGATTTCACGAGCCCCAACTCAATCGACCTCAACGGCAAAGGGGTTCTCGTCACCGGCGGGACCGGTTCATTCGGCAAGGCCTTCATTCGCCGCGTTCTCGAGAAGTTCGAGCCCGCGCGCCTGGTCATTTACAGCCGCGACGAACAGAAGCAAGCGGAAATGGCGCAGGAGTTTTCGCCGCTGGACCATAAGTGCCTGCGCTATTTCATCGGCGACGTGCGCGATGCCGAACGCCTGCAGCGCGCCATGCAGGGGATCGATATCGTCGTCCATGCCGCCGCGATGAAACATGTGCCGATCGCCGAGTACAATCCGTTCGAAACCATCAAGACGAATGTGATCGGCGCGGAGAATGTCGTGAACGTGTCGATCGATTGCGGCGTCGAACGCGTGGTCGCCCTGTCCACCGACAAGGCCGCCAATCCGGTCAATCTTTATGGCGCGACCAAGCTGTGCTCCGACAAACTGTTCGTTGCGGGGAACAATCTCGCCGGACAGGCCAAAACGAAGTTCGGTGTCGTGCGCTATGGCAATGTTCTGGGCAGCCGCGGCAGCATCATCCCGCTATTCCGCGGCATGGTCCGCCGCAAGGTGGATGCCCTGCCGATCACCGACGAGCGGATGAGCCGTTTCTGGATCACCATCGAACAAGGCGTGGACTTCGTTCTGATGTGTCTGGGCGAAATGCAGGGCGGCGAAATCTTTGTACCGAAGATCCCCAGCATGACGATCCCGGCACTGGTGGATGCGCTCGCGCCCGGCTATCCGACCAAGATCGTCGGCCTGCGGCCGGGCGAGAAGTTGCACGAGACGATGATCACGGTGGACGACGTGCCGAACACCTTGGAGTTCGAAAACTGCTATGTGATCAAGCCGACCAATGTTCCCAAGTTTGAAACCCTGAAGCCGACGATCCGCAACAAGGCGGGAACCTCGGTCGAAGAAGGATTTCAATACCGGTCCGATCTGAACGATTGGTGGCTGGACGCCGAGGGCCTGCATGCGCTTCTGGCAACGGCGGAGCCGGCCGAATGATCCGTTACGGGAAAAGCTCCGGCGCCCTTCTGGCCCACAAGAAGGGATTCTTTGCAGAGAATGACGGCCTTCTGAACGAGGGCCGTCGCATTGGCGCCGTCTATACCCAGCAGCCCCGCCGAACGGACTGCAAATGCTGTGACGCCCCCCTGGAAGGGCCGCGCTTCACCAAGCAAGGCATCGAATACGTTCTGTGCGGCCGTTGCGGTCATTTGAACGGCGCCCATGAAGATACCGATGCCTTTTGCGAGGCGATGTATGTTCAAGACGGCGGCGCCAGTTACGCAAAAACCTACTCATCCGCCGACAAGGATGCCTATCGCGCCCGGGTTCGCGACATCTATGTGCCGAAAGCCGAATTCTTGCGCGACGCGCTGTCCGAGGCGGGAGAGACGCCGGAGACCCTGCGCTTCGCCGATCTGGGCGCCGGCTCCGGCTATTTCGTCGCCGCGATGCGGGACGTTGGCTGGCCGCATTCTCACGGATATGAAGTATCCGATGTGCAAGTCGCCCTTGCCCAGGCGATGATTTCCGAGGATGCGGTTAAGGCACACGCATTGGACGCGGCCGCAGAAATCGCCGGGACCGTCGAGGCGGATGTGGTCAGCATGATCGGTGTTCTGGAACACGTCCAGAATCCGCGCGACATCGTCGCCGCGCTGCGCAGCAATCCCAATGTACGCTATTTCTATATTTCCGTGCCGCTGTTCAGCCCCAGCACGATGATCGAATGTGCCTTCCCGGAGGTCTTTCAGCGCCAATTGTCGGCGGGCCATACGCATCTTTATACCGAAGGCTCGATCGACTGGATGTGCCGGGAGTTCGGCCTCAGCCGCCTGTCGGAATGGTGGTTCGGAACGGACATGGTGGATTTCTATCGGTCCGTCGCGGTGGAGTTGGAGCGCAATCCGGAAACGGCCGCCCTCGCGGGTTACTGGCGCGAAATGATCGTGCCGGCCCTGGACGAGGCACAACTGGCGTTAGACACGCGCAAGACCGCGTCCGAAGTCCACCTGCTGATGCGTTTCGCGGATTGATGAAGACCCTGATCCTGGGCGGGACCGGCCTGCTGGGTCCCTATCTGCAAGACGCTTTCGCGGCGGACGGGCCGGCAATGGTTGTCGGCCGGACGAAGGGGCCGCACCGGGTCGATGTTCTGGACAAGGACGCCATGGCGGCTCTGATCCAGGCGGAGCAACCGGACACGGTAATAAACGCCGTCGCCCTGACGGATGTCGACGCATGCGAACGGGATCCGGAGCGGGCGGACGCGCTGAACCGAGGCCCCGCCGCCGCCCTGGCTGAAATCCTGGCGCCGCGGGCCTGCCTGGTGCACCTGTCCACCGATCAGGTCTACCCGGGCAGCGCCGGCCCCTACGAAGAAGACCGGACCGATCCGATCAACGTCTACGGGCGCACGAAACTGGCCGGCGAACTGGCCGCGTCGGCCCATCAGAACTCGCTGGTACTTCGCGTCAACTTCTTCGGGCGGTCCCGCACCGCTGGGCGTGTCAGCCTGTCGGATTGGCTGACCCAGGGTGCCCGCGAAGGCCGCGCGATGACGCTGTTCACCGACAGCTTGTTCTCGCCGCTGCGCATGGAGACCTTGGCCGGCATCACGCGAAATCTGGTCGCCGACGGCATTCGCGGAACATACAATCTCGGCAGCCGGGAAGGCGCCAGCAAAGCCTGGTTTGCGCGCCGCCTGGCGGCGGCATTGAACCTGCCGCTGACGAATGCCACGGAAGGGGTATCGGCCGATCTGCCCGGCCGGGCCCCTCGTCCCAAGGACATGCGGATGGATGTGGCGAAACTGGAAACCGCCGCCGGGTTGGAGTTACCGACGCTGGCACAGGAAATCGACGCCCATGCGGCGGAAGAGCAAGGGGAAGCAAGATGAGCGAGACTGAACGGGTCACCTTGGATACTGGCCGTTTCAAAGTCGGCGACGACCATCCGACATACTTCATCGCGGACATCGCGGCCAACCACGACGGGGACCTGTCCCGCGCCAAGGATCTGATCCATCTTTGCGCCGAAGCCGGTGCGAACGCGGCGAAGTTCCAGAATTTCCAGGCAGCGACCATCGTTTCCGACTACGGCTTCCGCGCGTTGGGCGGTCAGCAGTCCCATCAATCCGCCTGGAAGAAGAGCGTCTTTGATGTCTACGACGCGGCCTCGTTGCCGATGCAATGGACCCAGGAATTGAAAGCGGCCTGCGACGAAGCGGGGATCGACTATTTCACCGCGCCTTACGATATGGCGATGTTGAAGGAACTGTCGAAATTCGTCGCCGCCTGGAAGCTGGGGTCGGGCGACATCACCTGGCATGCGTCTATCGCGGAACTCGCGAAGGACAACAAACCCTTCTTCATCGCGACCGGCGCCGCGAATATGGACGAGGTCGAGGCCGCCGTTTCGGTCGCCCGTGCCCATACCGATCAGCTTTGCGTCATGCAGTGCAATACCAACTACACGGCATCGCTCGAGAACTTTCATCACATCGCTCTCAACGTGCTCAAGACCTATGCCGCTGCCTTCCCGGATGTTGTGCTGGGCCTGTCCGATCACACGCCGGGCCATGCCACGGTTCTGGGCGCCGTCGCCCTGGGCGCACGGGCGGTCGAGAAGCATTTCACCGACAGTGTCGACCGCGAAGGCCCGGACCATAAATTCTCGATGGATCCGACGACCTGGCGCGACATGGTGGAACGCACCCGAGAGTTGGAAGCGGCCCTCGGCCCGACCGAGAAGCGGGTCATGGACAACGAGAAGGAAACCGTGGTGCTGCAGCGACGGGCGATCCGCACGACCCGCGCGCTTTCGGCCGGCGCGACACTGACGGAAGCGGACCTGATTCCGCTGCGCCCCTGCCCGGCGAACGGCCTGCCGCCCTATCGGATGCCCGACCTGATCGGCAAAGCCCTGGCGCGTGACATCGACGAGGGCGATATCGTGACGATGGAAGATTTGCGCTGACATGACAGGGGCCGGCGACACCGCCATTCTGATGCCTGCCTTCAACGAAGCGGAAACGATTGCGGAGGTCGTGCGCAACGTCTCCCAATGCGGATTGCCGCTTGTGGTGGATGACGGGTCGACGGACGGGACTGCTGAACTGGCGGAAGCCGCCGGGGCCACGGTCATCCGGCTGTCGCCCAATCGCGGCTATGAGGGCGCGCTGGAAGCGGGCTTTGAAGCGGCAGGCCGCCTCGGACTGCGCCGCGTCGTGACCTATGACGCCGATGGCCAGTTCGAACTGGCCGGGCTCAAGGCGGTGATCGCGGCCATGGCGTCGGGGAATAACCGCCTCGTGCTCGGCCAACGGCCGGAGGCCGCCCGTTTCGGGGAATGGCTGTTCAATGTCTACACGCGGCTCCGTTTCGGTGTGGGCGACATCCTGTGCGGGCTGAAAGGGTATGACGTGTCCTTGTATCGCGAGGTCGGACGTTTCGGGACAGGCCGGTCCGTCGGCACGGAACTGGCGCTGGCCGCCCTGCGGCGGGGCGAAGCCTTCGACACGGTGCCGGTAACCGTCTTGCCCCGGCAATCCGGCCCATCCCGGTTCGGTCAGGGTTTCCGCGCGAACCGGCGGCTGCTGACCGCCCTTTGCGACGCCGTAAAATTCGATCTGTTCGGACGGAAATCAGCATGAAGACGGTCGCAATCGTCCAGGCCCGGATCGGCTCCACGCGGTTGCCGGGCAAGGTTCTCTTCGAACTGGCCGGACGGCCGATGATCTGTCTGATCCTGGAACGGATCGGCCGGGCCGCCGGTATCGACCAGGTCGCCCTGGCAACGGGCGACGGCCCCGCCAATGACGCGCTCGCCGCCGTCGTTGCCGATGCCGGTTATCAAGTCGTTCGGGGATCCGAGGAGGATGTCCTGTCGCGCTACCGTCTTGCCTGCGAGGCGACCCAGGCCGACGTCGTCCTACGCGCGACCGGCGATTGCCCATTCATCGACCCCGACGTATTGGACGCGCTGTTGTCGCTGCGAAGCCATGAAAATCTCGACTATGCGACCAATGTGAAGCCCGAGACCTGGCCGGATGGCCTGGATGCCTCCGTCTTCACCAGGGAGACGTTGATGGCGGCCGACGCGGAAGCCACGCTATCGTCCGAACGAGAGCATGTCGTGCCCTGGATGTGGAAGAACTGCGCGTTCGAGGGCGGCAGCCGCCTCTCCAGCGCCAATCTAGCGGCCCCCGCGGATCTGTCGGCATTGCGTTGGACGGTCGACGATGGATTGGATTACCGGCTCGCCCGGGGTATCGCGGAAACCCTTGGCAGGGACGGTGCAGCCACGGCCGGTTGGCAGCAGGTCCTGTCGGCCTTTCAGTCGCAACCGGCGAATCTTTTGGCAAACCAGTCAACCCTGCGAGACGAAGGCTATTTGAAGTCGCTCGCGAAGGACGGGATCGAATCCTCAAAATGACGAAACTCGGTGACAATCGGCGCACGCCGCCGCTGGATGCTTCCCTGGCACTGCTGAAAAAGGCGGAAGGCGCCATTCCCTCCCAGACCCAGACTTTTTCCAAAGGCTGGACCCAGTTTCCGCGCGGCGTCTCGCCTGTCTTCGCCGAAAGGGCGGACGGCGGAACGATCTGGGATGCCGACGGAAATGCCTTTATCGATTGGCCGATGGCGCTCGGCCCGCTATTGCTGGGCCACAATCACCCCGCCGTAACGGAAGCGGTGACCAAACGATTGAAGGACGGGATCGCCTTTTCCCTGCCCACCACGGTGGAACTGGCCCTGGCCGAGCGTTTGATCGATTGGTTCCCCTATGCCGAACGTGTTCGTTTCGGCAAGAACGGCTCCGACGCGACGGCCGGCGCGGTTCGCGCGGCGCGGGCCTTCACCGGGCGGGACCGCATTCTGTGCTGCGGTTACCATGGCTGGCAGGATTGGTTCATCGGGACGACGCTGCGTCATGCCGGGGTACCGCAAGCGGTCCGCGATTTGACCACGCCCTTCGCTTACAACGACCTCGACGCCCTTTCCAAATTGCTGGACCAGCATTCGGGCCAGGTCGCGGCCATCATCATGGAACCGATGGGAATCATCCCCCCCAAGCCGGGTTACCTGGAAGGGGTCCGTGCCCTGGCCGACAAGCACGGCGTCGTTTTGATCTTCGACGAATGCTGGACCGGGTTCCGCATTCATCTGCAGGGCGCCTACGGCGCGTTCGGGGTTCAACCGGACCTCGCCTGTTTCGGCAAGGCGCTGGGCAACGGTGTCCCGATTTCGGTGGTGCTGGGCCGCGCCGACATCATGGATGTCTTCAACGACGTGTTCTTTTCCTTCACCTTCGGCGGCGACCTTCTGGGCATCACGGCGGCGCAGACCGTCCTGTCGCTGCTTGAGACGGAACCCGTCCTGGAGCATGTCTCCACCATTGGCCAAGCGCTGATGGACGGCATGTCCCGGCAGATCGCGGCGCATGGGTTGAGCGGCAATATCGGCCTGGACGGATACGCCGCGCGGCATGTCATGTGGTTCAAGGGAGACGGCGCGGACGGCATGCTGATGAAAAGCGTGTTTCAGCAGGAAGGAATCGCCGGGGGCGTTCTGGCGGCCGGCTGGCATGCGCCGTCTTTCGCCCACACGATGCAGGACGTCGAGCGGACGCTCGAAGCCTATGACGTCGCCTTCGCCACGATTGCCGACGGACTTGCGTCGGGCGACCTGGACGGCAAGCTGCGTGGCGAACGGGTTCAGCCGGTATTCCGCAAACCGTGAGAGCCTCACCGGACCAAAATCTGGCCGCATTGAAGGCCAATCTAGACGCGCTCGATCTGCGGCCCGGCATGGATCTGGCGGTCCATTCCAGACTGCTCAGCTTCGGCCGCATCCCGGGCGGGGTTGAAACGGTTTATCAGGTCCTTCGGGATGCCGTCGGCCCCGGCGGGACCCTAATTTTTCCGACCTACACCCTGCCGCTCACTTCGGAGACTCTCTACGATGCGGCGACCACTCCGTCGCACGGCATGGGTGCCCTGTCGGAATATGCCAGACAGCGTCCCGACGCTGTGCGGACGGACTGCCCGATGCATGGTCATTGCGCCATTGGACCGAAGGCGCCGGGATTGCTGAACTGCGATCCCCTGCTTTCCCTCGGCCCCGGTGCTTCCTTCGAATGGATGCTGGCGGAGGGTTTTCATCTTCTCCTGCTGGGATGCACCGCGCAGGAAGGCGCCACCTATATGCACCATGTCGAAGCCATGGTTGGCGTGCCTTACCGGAGTTGGATCGACGTGCCGCGGCGCATTCTTCGTGCCGGATCCGTCACAGATGTCCAGTGCCGGTACTATGGCCGTGCTAGGGACAGCCGCGTAAAAAACGATCTGAGCCGCGCGGAAGCCGCCCTGAAAGACCATCCGGACTGTGTCGTGGCCCCGATCGATGCGTCCCGCGACAGCCTGCGCGCCCCATTGGCGGCAGTCGACGAGACGGTGCGCGGCTTGCTGCACCAAGACCCCTATGCGTTGACCCGACAGGAAGCGACGCCGTGAAAGATCCTGTAGACCTGCTGTTCGAAGCGGCGCACCGGCATCCCGACCACCCTGCCGTTGAGGATGGGGCCCGGATCACGAGCTATGCCGAACTGGCCGATCTCGTCCGCCGTTTGGCCGCTGCCATTGCTGCCGCGGTCCCGGCGGATCGGGAACGTCGGGTTCTGGTTCGACTGCCGCGCAATGCCGAAGCCTATGCCGCGATGTTCGCGGCGCTGCATGCGGGCGGCTATTACTCCCCAGTGAACCTGGACCACCCCGCCGACTTGCAGCGGCGGCAATTGCATCGCTTCGCGCCTTCGGTGATTGTCGGCGCCGTCTCGGATATCGATCCCCCCGGCGTGCCGGTTATCGATCCGTCCGAAAGTCTTCCGCAAGAGAGGCTCGCGGAGCCGGCCGCAGCGCATGACCTAGCCTATGTCATGTTCACCTCCGGATCGACCGGCGAGCCGAAAGGGGTGATGGTCGGGCGCGAAGCGCTGACGCACTACACCGATTGGGCGCGGTCGGAGATCGCGGCAGGGCCACAAGACCGATGGTCCCAGCACCCCAACCTCGGTTTCGACCTCAGCGTTCTGGATGTCTATGGCGCGCTGTGTTCCGGTGCGACACTGGTCCCGCTGAACGACCGGCGGGACCGGCTAGTGCCCGCAAGCGCAATTCGGAAACTGGGTCTCACCATCTGGAATTCCGTGCCCAGCGTCGTCGACCTGATGCGGCGCGGCGGCAAGATGACCGGCGAGACATTGTCCAGCCTGCGCCTGATGACTTTCTGCGGGGAACCGCTGTTGCGGGAGCATCTGGATGCGATCTTCGCAGCGCGCCCGGACCTGACGGTCTACAACACCTACGGCCCGACCGAAGCGACTGTGTCGATGACCCTGCTGCGCCTCGATGCCGATACCTATCGGGACCATTGCCGTGAGAATGTGGCCATCGGCGACCCGATCCCGGGCATGCATATCCTTCTGGAGGACGGGCCGGACAGCGATGAGGGCGAAATTGTTATCGCCGGACCGCAGGTGGCACGGGGATACTGGCAGGATCCCGCCCTGACGGCCGACCGTTTCGTGTCCAGACAAATTGCCGGACAAACCCTAGCCGCCTACCGGACGGGGGATTGGGTCGCGCGGCACGGCCCGGATATCTATTTCACCTCTCGGATAGACCGACAGATCAAGATCAACGGCTATCGACTGGAATTGAGCGCCGTCGAGGCCGCCCTGCGCGACGCCGGGGCCATCGCGGCCTGTGTCGTCTTTCATGACGGCCGGCTGGTCGGTTTCGTCGAAATGGCCGACGGAAATGTCGAAGCCTTGCGGAACGGCATGACCGGCACCCTTCCCGCCTATGCGATACCCCAGGATATCCGCGTCCTTGACCGACTGCCGCGCAATGCGAACGACAAAATCGACGCCGGGGCCTTGTTGTCCCGGATGCAGTCGGAGTAAACGGGCGGACTTTCCGTAATCTCACGCCTACACCGGGAAAATCAGAGCATGAACGATATCGAGATCACGATTCGAAAAGTGTTGGACGACACATTGCGCGGCATGGGCAGCACCCCGGTCGATGTCGACGGAAAGGCGAACCTGCTTGAGAGCGGGGTTCTGGATTCGTTTGGCTATCTCGATTTCATCGGATCCCTGGAAGACGCGATCGGAATTCCCATCGACATTTCCGATCTGGACGAAGAGCGGATGGTCTCCGTTGACGGCCTCTGCATCGAAGTCGAACGTTTGAAGGCAGCCTGAGAACATCACGATGCGGATCGCACTTGCCGGTGAAGACCGCCCGGCTCAACGGGTCGCGGCGGCGTTGAGCGAGGCCGGTCACCTCGCCGCATGGTTCACTGCCCAGTACGATCAGCCGCGCGTCGCAAGTCTGGCCGGCAAGGCCGGCGCCACCCTGCATCCCGATACCGGGTTAAGCGATGGCACCGCCCTGAAGACGACGTACGATTGGCTTCTCACCGTCAATTGCGCGCGACTGGTCCCGGCAGAGGTCCTCGATGCCTACAAGGGCCAGGCCCTCAATCTGCATAACGGCCCCTTGCCCGCTTATGCCGGACGGCATGTGACGCAATGGGGGATTCGAAACGGAGAGAGCCGGTTCGCATCGACAATCCATTATCTGGAATCCGGGATCGATACCGGAGATGTCGTCGCTGAGACCTGGTACGATATTGGGCCGACAGAAACCGGCCTGTCGCTGTTCGATCGATCTTTCCGGCTCGGAACGGATTTGATGCTGCAGGTCGTCGAAACTCTCGCCGCCGGCAGCTCGCTGCCCCGGCGGAAACAGGACCTGACATTGCGGCATCTGTATCGGCACAAGGACGCGCTGGACGGGCGGATCGACTGGCGCTGGAGCCCGCGCCAAGTCGTCGACTTCATTCGGGCCGGAAACTACGCGCCGCTTTCTTCACCAACCTACACGGCGCATCTGGCCCATGCCGACGGTCCGATACTGGTTCTGCGCGCCGAGCCCATTGACGCCAAGGGAAAGCCGGGTGAAGTGCTGTCCGCGGAATCCGAAGGCCTGACGGTGGCCTGTGGCGGGGGTGCGGTGCGCCTGACGCAATTGAAACGCAACGGCAAGGCGTGTACGGCTCCCGGATTGTACGATCCGGGAACGATCCTGCCCGGACGGGATGGAGTTTGACCGAATGGACGAGCGGCAAGAATTGGAAGCCTATTTCGACCGGCTTTGGCCGATCATGCGTTCGATCACCGGAGAGGGCGTGCGGGAAACCCACGATATCCTGTCGGAGCTGATTCCCCTCGACCGCACCGAAGTGCCGTCCGGCACCCAGGCTTTCGATTGGACCGTGCCAAAGGAATGGGTGTTCCGGGATGCCTATGTGATCGGGCCTGACGGTAACCGGGTTCTGGATGCCCGAGAAAACACACTCCATGTCGTGAACTATGCCGCGCCTTTCCGCGGCAGGCTTAGCCGCGCGGAGTTGGACGAGCGGCTTTACAGCTTGCCGGGCATGCCGGACGCCATTCCCTATGTCACCAGCTACTACCGCGAAAACTGGGGGTTCTGTCTGAGTCAGAACCAGCGCGATGCGCTTCCGGACGGCGACTATGATGTGGTGATCGACACGGATTTCATTGACGGGTCTCTGACATTTTCAGAAGCGGTCCTTCCGGGGAAGTCCGACCGCGAGGTGCTGATCTCCACCTATACCTGCCACCCGTCGATGGCGAATAACGAGCTTTCCGGCCCGCTGGTTTCCGCCTTTCTGGCGCGCCGTATCGCACAATGGCCGGAGCGCAACTTCACCTACCGGTTTGTCTTCGCACCGGAAACCATTGGGGCCATCACCTATCTTTCCCAACGTGGCGATCACCTGAAGAAGTCGGTCGCCGCCGGTTATGTCGTAACCTGTGTCGGGCTGCCGACCGTCCCGACCTACCAACTGTCGCAACGGGCCGATACCCTGGCGGACCGCGCGGCACGCTATGCCCTGGCACAGTTGGACGAGCCTTTCGAAGTCCGGGATTTTCATCCGACCGGAAGCGACGAGCGGCAATACTGCTCCCCCGGTTTCGATCTGCCGGTTGGGTCTTACATTCGCGGCCGGTACGGGCAATATGACGAATACCACACATCCTTGGACAACAAGGATCTGATCGATTTCTCGGCGCTGAACGCCTCGCTGAACGCGATGGAGGCAATCTGCCGGACGCTGGATCGGAACCATCGCTATCGCAATGACGCGCCCTTCGGAGAACCCAATCTGGGTAAGCGCGGGCTCTACCCGACCACAGGCGGCAAGCGGGCGAACATGGATCACAGGCAACGCGCCCATGCGACCCTGTGGCTGTGCAATCAATGCGACGGCCGGCGCGACCTGATCGACATCGCGGAACGCAGCGGCATGCCCTTGCCACTGCTTTACGACATAGCGGAACAATGTGTATCACGCGGCCTATTCAGCCGCGTCGAAGGAGGAGACCGATAAATGGCGAATATCCTGATTACGTCCATGGGCGGTTCGGGCAGCTTGAACCTGGTGAACAGTCTGCGCCTGCTGCCGTCGGCCGATGAACACACGATCGTCGGCACGCATTTCAACCCCTATGAAATCGCCAAGTCGGATCTGGAGCATCTTTACATCGTTCCGAAGGCAAAAGACGAAGCCGCCTATTTCGCGAAACACGAGGAACTGATTGAAAAGCACAAGATCGACGTTCTGATCGCGAACAGCGATTTCGAAGCGGCGGTCTTCGCGCGGCATCTCGACCGGATCAAATGCCACCACCTGCTGCCACTGCCCGCGCAGGTCGATGCCGTCCAGGACAAGTATGACTTCCACCGCCTCCTGAAGGATCAAGGCTGCCGGACGGTTCCGAACCTGCCGGTCGAATCGCGTGAAGGCTTGGCGGACGCGGTCGCCGGCCTGAACCTTGCAGAAGGCGACCGCTACTGGATCCGTCTCCGCCAAGGCGCGGGCAGTCAGGGTGCGACCTGGCTGCATACCGTCGAACAGGGTCAGAAATGGATGGATCTGTGGTGCGAACTGCGCGGCATGACGCCCCAAGATTTCGTGGTTGCGCCGTTCCTGTCCGGCCGCGACTTCTGCGTCTCCGTCCTGTTCCAGAACAGCGAACTATGCGTCGGAAAGGTCTATGAACGCCTGGAATACTATACCGAGGACGTTTCCCTTTCGATGATGGGTTCTACCCCGAAGACCAGCCAGACCGTGGCGGAGCGCGAACCGGTGGACGCAACCGTCGAAGCCGTGCGGGCGGTCTGCTCTGCCTTTGGGACGAAGCCTCACGGTCTGTATCAGGCGGATCTGAAATGCGATGCCGATGGGACGCCCTATGTCACCGAGATCAATATCGGGCGTTTCCCGATGACCTCTCCCCAGTTTGATCGGGTCGGCAAGTACAGCCAGTTGGAACTGTATGTGAAACTGGCCCAAGATGCCGACGCGCCGATGCCGCGCGATGTCTACGACTTCGATCCGGGCTGGGTGTTCCTGCGCGGCGTCGACTTGCCGCTGACCATCGAACGCGCCGATCGTATCGCCGCGCTGGAAGGGTAAGCCCCGTCGATGACGACACATGTTCTGGTGGAATCGCTTTCTCACGTCGAGGAAGCCCGCCAGCATATCGACGGCCCGATCCGCTGGTACAGCACGTCGCCGGTGGTGGTCGAAAGTCTGGAACGGTCCGGCGAGCCGGTCGAGTGGGCTGATGCGGCGATTTCGGCGAAATCGTCGGATGCCATCGGCCTGGCTTGCCGGGCGGCCGTTCTGGCGGTCGAACCGGCCCTTCGGACGGTGGCCGAGCGTTTGGCGACGCCGGCACTGGTCCCTTTCGTGGGACAACAGCTTGCCTATTTCCTCGGGCTGCTCTGTTACAAGCGCGCGATTGTCGAGGCTTTCGCACATTCGGGCGGACAAACAGTCATTATCGGTGTTCCAGGCCTGACCGGCGGGGGTGGCGGCCATTTCGGCATCGGCGCCTTCGATACCGTCTTCAGGAACATTGCCGGAGGACTGAAATGCCGGTTACTGGACGGAAAGGATTTCGACCGCTCCGTCCTGGAAGCCGATTTCGACCGTGGCACGGTAAGCGACCGTATCGTCTCGCTTGCCGATATCTCGCGCGCCCAGCGCCTGTCCCGACAATTGCGGTTTCTGAAAGCATCCCGCATCGGGCCGTCCCACGCAAAGGCAACCGTCTTTGTCGGAAGGGACAACGATACCATCCGGGAAATGCTGCCGCCGTTACTGGATCGCGGCATCGCCCTGGCCCGCCTGCCCCGGCCGCAGGCACCGGTCGCAGGCGATCCGCAAGTGGGGCTGCCGGATGCGTCGGCCCTGTCGGAGGCCCTGAAACAGGCCTTTGCCGACCATGACCTGACAATCGACCCGGCTATCCCGGCCGGCATCGCCGCCGAACGCCTGCAGGACGCCTCTCGGTACTGGCAATCCGCGCGGGATGCGGCGCTTGCCAGCGTCGACGAGATGCGGCGCGGCGATGCGCAAGACGGTGCGGCGGCGATCATAACCAATACGATCGGATCGCTGTCGGGCTGTATGCAGGCGGCCGCCGCCGAAGACGCCGGAATCCCGACGATCTTGGTCGAACACGGGGTTTCCGCCGGCCTGTCGCGCTATCACGAACCCATTCGCATTTGGGCCGAGCCGGTGCACGGCACCGCCTATCTGGCCTGCGCGCAGAATGCGTCCGATTTTTTCCTGGAAGAACCGCGCACCGCGCAGGTTCATTTCCACACCATCGGTCTGGCCGAGCAGACACGACGCGTACCGCTGCGCTGGATGCAGCGCCTATTGGCCCGGTTCAAGTTCAAGCCCCGTCCGCGAGAACGGATCGTCGTCTATCTGGCGCGCGCCAGCCAGAACAATTTCCGGAAACTCAGCTACGCCCCCAGGGACTGCGACCTCTACGAATTGCAGAATGCGATGTGCCGCACGGTCATGCCGAGGATTCGGGGCCGGAGCGTGGTCAAGCTCTACTCGACCCGTCGCTACATCGACGGCGATGCGTTCTGGGATATGGAGCGGGCGCCGACGCCGGTGCAAACAATCAAGACCGGCGACTTCCGATTCTTCCGGGGTGGTGTGGATCTCATCCTCATGGAAAGCCCGTTGAGCACCATCGGCTGGGCCTTCGGAACCGGAAAACCGATCATTTACCTGGCCGATCCGGGCACGCCGCTGATCCCGGAGATCCGGGAGCGGATGGAAAAATCCGTCTTTCTGGTGGATCTGGCCGAACCGGATTGGCACGACAAGGTTGTCGAGATCGCCAACCGCCCCGACGCCGCAATCCTGGCGGAATGGCGCGCCAAGGCCGACGCGCGGGACGCCTTCCTGCGGGACTGTGTTTTCGGGCCGGAAGAGGCAGGTCGGCGCGGGGCCGATGCCGTTGAATTGGAGATCGGATTGCGATGACCAATATCCATTTCGAAATCCGCCATCTCCCCCTGCCGCTGAAAGAACCCTACTGGCTCGCCTTTGGCCCGGTATCGACCTTCGATACCTTCATTGTCCGGGCGGAAGGACGGAACGGTGTGGGACATGGCGAAATCACCCCCTTGCCGGGCTACAGCTTCGAGACCGGTGCCAGCGTCCTGGCGGCCTTCGAGGATCTGGCGTCGTCAGCCGGTCTCAATCTCTCCGATTGCCTGAACGGCAGACGGGAGAGTGCGCCGATGGCGATGAGCGGGTTGGCGGCGGCGGCGGATGCCATCGAAATGGGCGACGACCGAATTTTGGGATTTTCCGTCGGGTCCTCCATCCCCTGCGTGGCCCTGTGCGGCGGCACGGAACCGAAAGACGCGGCCGCCCGCGCGCACCGGCTGTCGGATGACGGCTACACCGTGCTGAAGATGAAGATCGGCGGCGATGTCCAGAACGACCTGCGCCGGGCCGAAGCGGTCAGCGCCGTCCTGCCGGAGTACGCCCTGATCCGGGTCGATGCCAACCAGCAGATGTCCGAAGCCGATGCCCTTACCTTCGCCAAAGCAGCAGGCGACTTCCCGATCGAGTTGATGGAACAGCCCTATGCGCCGGATGCGGATGCCCGGATGCTGGCCTTGCGCGATGTGGCCCGCGTGCCCTTGATGCTGGACGAATCGATTTGGACCCGGGACGATATCGACCGCGCGGCGAAGCTCGGCATGGACTATGTGAAGCTGAAACTGTGCAAGCATCTCGGCCTGCGTGAAAACCTCGCCCTTCTGGAGCACGCTCGGTCGCTTGGTCTGAAGGTCGTCTACGGCAATGGCGTGCAGGGCGCCCTCGGGAATCGCCAGGAGGCCTTCCTGTATCTGGAAGCGGGTCTCACGACCGCGATCGAATCAAATGGGTTCTCCAAGATTGCCGCCCACCCGGCCGATCCAGGCATGCGTCTGGAAGCGGGCGCGCTGCATTTGGATGGGATTACGGACGCTAAAACGCTGTTCGATAAGGCAGAACCCGTCGCAGAACTGGATCTGTCCGCCTGATTTTTCGCTGCGGCGCAGCACGGGACGGATTGACCGAAACGTCATGTTCAGGTAATGAACACGGTGTCGGCAGGGAATTTTCGCCGCCCAAATGCCAAATCGTGACAGGCTGGTGCGACCCGGCCTGCGGTAGCATGGCGAAGCCGCAAAAGATGCCACGATATCGGCTACCGGGGCCGGCATGACCCGGCCGTTCTTTCGCCCGGATGCAATGACTCTTACTGGGACATCTCACATGAGCAAACCGCTGATCCTCGGACTCTCCGCTAGCCTTCGCAATGCGCGCTCCTCCGCGGGCGGCCATCGTCTCAAGGACGAGGTCGAGGCGCTGCAGTCCCGTGACGATCTGGATCGATATCTTGCGGAACGCGCGAACGAGCATCTCGACCAGTTCGTGGCAGCCGGTCGCAAGGAAGGCCTGCCCTTCGATGAGATTTACCGCAATCTGCAGAAGACCGGCGACCTGAAAGGCCTGTCGAACAGCGAAATCTGTCTGGCAGCCGGGCTTTGGGGGGCAATCTCCAAAGGGGCGGCGATCGACCATATTCCCCTTCCCGACCATTTCCCGGCCAATGGCGAACCCAAAGACCTGGACAAATTGAAGGCCGCCCTGCTTCGCGCGGACGGTATCGTCCTGTCGACGCCGGTCTATTTCGGGGATCGCGGTTCCCTGGCGCAGCAATTGATCGAATTCATCCGCGCGGATGACGAATTGCGCGAAGGGTTGGACGGCAAACTGTTCGCCGGGCTGGCCGTCGGCGCGAAACGCAATGGCGGGCAGGAAACGACGCTGATCTACGCCCTGATGGACATGCTGAACGCCGGCATGCTGGGCGTCGGCAACGATTCCGAAACGACCTCGCAATATGGCGGTACGGCCCATGCGGGCGATGTCGGCACCGCGCCTAAGGATAAATACGGCATCGACACCTGCATCGGCACCGGCCGACGCATCGCCAGCGTTGCGGTCAAGCTGTCCGCCGCGCGGGACGCAGCGCTGTCCAGCGCCCTACGCGCCGATTACTGGATTTTGCAGGATCGCGACGGCACCGCCGCCTCTCTCGCCGCGAAACTGGCGCCGAACGACGGCAAGTCGGTCAAAGCCAATCAGATCGATATGCTGTGCGACGAAATCCGCCCCTGCATCGCCTGCGACATCTGCCCGATCCATGTCGGTCCGGACGAGGAATACCGCTGCATCATCAAGCGCAAGGAAGACGGCCTGACGAAGATTCACGAGCAGCTTCTGGATGCCGACGTGATCGTGCCGGTCCTATACAGCCCGAAAGACCGGAAGGGGCTGCAATCGCATTATCAGCAGTTCATGGAGCGCACGCGCTATCTGCGCCGAGGCGATTACGTCTTCACCGACCGGTTGGTTGCACCGCTGATCTTCGCGGAAATCGGATCGAACGAATCCTTGGACATTCGGGTCATGACCTCGATGATCCGGCACCATACCGTGATTGCCCGGCCGATGGTCGCCTGGATCCACGACGGCAAGATCCTGAACGAGGCGGAGATTCGCGCCGACCTGGATCGGTTGACCCGCCTTGGCAAGGTACTGGCCGCGGGAGATCTGGCGACGGTACGGCTGGAGCTGATGGAAACGCAGTACCAGCCCGTCGGTTATGTTCTGGCGTCCGAAAAGGACAAAGAGAACAAGACCATGACCGCACGTGAAAAGGCCGTGGAATTGCGATTGGCCCGGCGCCAGGATCAGGCCATCAAACGTCTCGCCACAACGGCAGCAGGCGTCAAGACGGCGAGCTGACACGCGAGCGACCTGACCGGGTTCCTTCCTGTAGCGAATGTCATGACTTCCGCGACCGTCGACTCGCGCGCCGATCTGGCTGAGCCCTTGGGATTTTCCGGCCCGCGGGCCCGGCAGATTCGTACCGATGCCGGCACCGTCTGGTTCGAAGGCTTCGTCCGAAACCGATCCCCGGAACAATTGGCGACGGAAGCCCTCGCCGCGACCGAAGCGACGGTGGCGGCATGGCTGAACGGACTGGACGGGTTCTACCGGATCGTCGTCCTTGGCCGCAGCGCCGCCTTTGCGGCCTGCGACACCGTTCGAAGCTATCCCCTTATCTGGGGCCGGGACGGTACAGGCCTTCCTTGCATCAGCGCGTCGGGACCGGCTCTCGAAACCCATCTGAACCTCGGTCAATCCGATATCGACCCCGGCGCCGTCGTTCCGGTCACCCTGTCCGGCTTCACGATCGGAAACGAAACGCTGTATCGGGACGTTCAGCAAATTGGCCCGGGCGAATATCTCTGGCTTCTTTCAGGAGAGCCGGAACCCAAGCGTTACACGGTTTGGGATGCGTGGAATGTCTCGGCGGAATTCGACCCGGATGCCCTACCCTCGCTGCACGAAAAACTGATCGACGATTTGATCCGGGACGCCGACGGACGGCAGATTCTCGTCCCGCTCTCGGCAGGACTGGATTCCCGCTTCATCGCATCGGGCCTGAAAGCGGCGGGTTATGACAATGTCCTGACCGTAGCCTATGGCCAGAAGGGAAACCGCGAGGCGGAAACCAGTCGCGAAATCGCGCGGCGCCTCGGCTATGAATGGCGGTTCGTCCCCTATACGAACGGCGCCTTGTCCAGGATGTTCCGCAGCGACGACTACGCTGCCTTCAAGAACCTGTCCGACAGTCTGACCTCGGTGCATTTCCCGCAGGAATACCACGCGATCGATACCCTGCTGCGCCAGGGCGATATCGACCGGGATACCGTGGTCGTCAACGGCCAATCCGGCGACTTCATTACCGGCAATCACGTGCCCGCCAGCCTGTTCGACCCTCCGGATTCGGAGGAGGCGCGCCTGAACGCAATCGTGGACGGGCTGCTGAACAAGCACTACCGGCAATGGGCCGCCCTCAGAACCCCGGAGCGATTGAATACGATCGCGAAAAAGCTGCGGGGCCTTCTTCAATCGGTAAATGCGCCGGGGACGGACAAGAATGGCGCCCACGGATATTATGAATTCCGTGAGTTCTGGGACCGCCAGTCCAAATATGTGATCAACGGCCAGCGCCTCTATGACCACTTCGGGCTGGATTGGCGGCTACCGCTCTGGGACCGGGCCTATATGGATTACTGGGCCCGCGCCCCGATCTCCGCGAAGCAGGGACAGTCGCTGTACAAACAGGCCTTGCATCAGGCGAACTGGGCCGGTGTCTGGCGCGATATTCCGGTAAATCCGACCCGAATTCGCCCGCTTTGGATCAAGCCGTTGCGGCTGGCGGCGAAAGCCGCGCATGTCTTCGCAGGTCGCGCCGCATGGCACCGGTTCGAGAAACGCTATTTCGAATACTGGATGGGGGCGACTTGCGCCTTCGCGGGATGGCCCTACGGCACCGTTCGGACCGATCGCCGCGGCCACCACAGCGCGATCGCCTGGCACATCGAAGACTATCTCAACAACAAGGGGTTGGCCTGGGACGGCAGCATGCTGGAAGGACGCGCGGCATGACGGCGTTCACGTTGGATGCCTATTGCGACTTGATCGCCGATCTGACCGGCAAGGGATACCGGATCGCGGATTTTCACGACGCCGACCCGAAGCGTCAGGACCTGATTCTGCGGCACGACCTGGATTTCTCCATCCGCACCGCGTTGCCGATGGCCCGGATTGAGGCGGACCATGGCTGGAAGGCGACTTACTTCGTCCTGGCCCGTTCGCCGATGTATGGCATTCACACGCCTGATTCCAGCGAGGCTTTGAGCCAAATACTCGGCCTGGGACATGAAGTCGGGCTGCATTTCGACGCCTCCAACTATGCCAATGACCGCGACGCACTCGAAACGGCGGCGGGCCGTGAGGCCGCCTTGTTGGAAGACGCCATCGGCAAACCGGTTCGCACCGTCAGTTTCCACCGGCCGGCGGAATCCTTGCTGGGTTACGACGCCCCATTGGCCGGGCGGGTTCATGCCTATCAACCGCGCTATTTCCGGGAAATGGGCTATTGCTCCGACAGTCGGGGGGCGTGGCATCATGGAACGCCCCAGGATCATCCCGCGGTCGCCGCGCGCACCGCGCTTCAATTGCTGACCCATCCGATCTGGTGGACGTCCGAGACGCCGGGCGATCCCGTTGCGACCCTGGATGCGTTCCGGACCGGCCGAGACCGCCAGTTGGCGCAGGCCATCGCCGACAATTGCGAACCCTATCGCAATCGGGTCGACAGCGCGGAATGAATTACGAAATTGCCGCAATTCGGTCGCTTGACCGGCCCTGCGGATTGCGGGATGTATGCCCCGCGCCGGCCCGGGAACAGATATGCGAGACGCTTCCATGAGACTGAAGATCGTGGTGCTCGGCACCGGCTATTGGGGGAAAAACCTCCTGCGCAATGTCGACTCGCTCGGCTGCCTCTACGGGTTTTGCGACACCAGCGACGCCGCGCGCAAGACCTATGGCGAGTTATACCCCTCGGCCCGGACTTATGACGATCCCGACACGGTTTTCGCCGATCCGGATGTCGACGCGGTCATGATCGCCACCCCGGCGGTGACCCATGGCGAATTGGCACGAAAAGCCATCCTTTCCGGTAAGCATGTCTTCGTCGAGAAGCCGCTCTGTCTGGATTTGGACGAGGCCCGCGCCCTGACGGAACTCTCGCTGGAAAAGGGCGTGACCCTGATGGTCGGGCATTTGCTGCTCTATCATCCGGCCTTCGTCGCACTGCGCGAATTCGTTCGGGCCGGCGGTATCGGGGACATTCGATACATCTATTCCAATCGGGCCAGTCTTGGGAAAATCCGTACGGAAGAGAGCGCGCTGTGGTCCTTCGCGCCACACGACATCTCCATGATCCTGAATCTGATCGGCGCGCTGCCGGAAGATGTCCAATCGCGGGGCAACGGGTTCATCACGCCGCAAATCGCCGATGTCTGCCTGACGTCGCTTAGCTTCGAGGGCGGGGTCGGGGCCCATATCTTCGTATCCTGGCTGCATCCCTACAAGGACCACAAGCTTGTCATCGTCGGCAGCACAGGAATGGCTGTCTTCGACGATGTGGCGAAAGGCGGCGAGAAGCTGCTTGTCTGGCCCCATCAGGTCACGACCGGCGAACGCCAGCTTCCGCCCAGTGTCGACCGCGCCCAGGCCAAACCGATCCCCTATGACGCCGAGGCCGAGCCGCTGCGGCAGGAATGCGAACATTTCATCCGGTCGGCCGAAGCCGGAAGCAAGCCGGTCAGCGACGGTGAAGAAGCCGAACGTGTGCTGCAGGTGCTGGCCGCGGCGCAGGCGTCGATGGAGCGCGGCGGCGCCTCCGTCGCGTGCGATGCGGCGACACTTAAATCCTTGTCCGCCCAACCGTTGAAGGTTGGCGGGCTCGATGAAGGAAACTGACCGTGTCCGATGCATTCGTGCACGAGACCGCAATCGTCGACAATGACGTCACGATCGGCGATGGAACGAAGGTCTGGCATTTCAGCCATATCCTCCCCCGGACGACGATCGGCAGCAATTGCGTTCTAGGCCAGAACGTTGCCGTCGGTCCCGATGTCACGATCGGCAATGGCTGCAAGCTGCAGAACAATGTCTCCCTCTATAAAGGCGTACAGCTTGAAGAAGACGTCTTCTGTGGCCCGTCCTGCGTCTTTACCAATGTCCTGACGCCCCGCGCCTTTGTGGAGCGGAAAAACGAGTTTGCGCCGACCCTGGTCGGACGGGGTGCCACGATCGGTGCCAATGCGACGATCGTTTGCGGCACGCGCATCGGTGCCTATGCCATGATCGGCGCCGGTGCCGTTGTCACCAAGGATGTACCCGATTTCGCACTCGTCGTCGGCAACCCGGCACGGCAGCTCGGTTGGGTTAGCCGCGAGGGAGAGCGCTTGGGCCCGGATCTGGTCTGTTCCCGAACCGGGGAGCGCTATGAGGAAACCGGCGACGGTCGGTTGGTCTTGCGGCGCTAGATCGATTCCTGCCGGGGATGTTTCCTGATTTGGCCAGCCGCTCCATTCTTCTGATCTTCGGGGTCGCCCTCGGCATTCGCCTCATCTCCATGGTCCTATCCTGGTGGCTGGGTGGTGTCGAAGCCTTCGCCATAGAGGATTCAACCCAGTTTCTGCTCGAAGCGAAGGCCTATGCCGAGGCCGGCAGCCTGTTCGGTTTCGCGACGGACGGCACCGGGATCTACAACCCCCAGATCATGCCGCTGGCCGGCTGGCTGTTCGCCTGGACCGGGGTCACGGATGTGGCGCTGGCCTGGCGCGTCATCCTGATCCAGCATGTGCTGGACGCCGCGACCTGCGTCGTGATCGCTCTGACGGCCGGCCTGCTTTCACCCCGGTATGCCCTGCCCGCCGGTCTTGCCGCCGCGTTGAACCCGACAATGATCGTCGTCTCGAACATGATGCTGTCGGACACGCTGTGCCTGTTTTTCTATGCAATTCTGATCTACGCGGCGATGCGGCTTATCCTTCGGGGGGAAGAAAGGGCGTTTCCGTTCTGGCAGTGTGTGGCGCTCGGGTCGATGGGTATCACCGGCGCCGTGTTCAGCCGCTATGTCTCGCTGCATCTTTCGGTCTTCCTGATTGGCCTTCTGGCCGTGCTCATCCTCTGCCGGTTCGGGTTCCAGGCGCGGGAGCGGCTGGGCGCCCTGGCACTGACGGCGTTGATTGCCGCTGCCGCGATTCAGCCGATTGCCTGGCGCAATTTTGAGAGCACAGGCCACTATTCCTTCTCGCTTCAAAGCGGTGTCCATCTGTTGTACTGGGTGGTGCCGATGGCGCGAGACCTTTCAGGCATGCAGCCTCAGCAGGAAGCCGAACAGGAGGCGCAAACCCGGCTTCAGGAGATTTCCGACGCGACGGGCGACGGCTTCGCCCAGTCCCGCACGATGGAATCCCTGGGGGCCGAGATGCTGCGCGAAACCGGCGTCGGCAATCTGCTGAAAGCCTGGGTCCTCGGTTCGGCATTGAATGTCGCGACCCCTGCCCTGGCGATCAATCCGATCCTACGCGCCCTGCCGCATGACAGCTTCTATGCGACGCCGGGGAACGGCGCCGTCGGGAAAGTCTTCACCTTCCTGACAGCCGCACAGAACCAACCCTATGGCGCGATCGTCGCGGCCATGGGTCTGGCCACCGTCGCCTGGCTCGCCCTCTGCGCCTACGGATGCGTTCCGGCGGCCAGAACCGACCTCTTCGCCGTGCTTTTGCTGTTCGGCTGGTGTGCGGCGGTGCTGGCCGTGACCGGCCCGATCGTATCGCCAAAGTACCGCCTGCCGATCGAACCCGCCCTATGCGTTTTTATCGGCGTGGCCCTATCGACCATCCTTCACCGAATGAGGGGATTTCAGAATGCAGTTCGTTGACTTGGGCGCGCAATACGCCCGATACAAAGACGACATCGACGCCGGAATCGCCGGGGTCCTCGCCCATGGCCGTTTCATCATGGGGCCGGAGATCGCCAAACTGGAGGCCGAACTGGCGTCCTTCACCGGTGCCCGGCACGTGATCAGCTGTTCGAGCGGCACCGATGCCCTGGTCATGATCATGATGGCGGAAGGGATCGGTCCCGGGGACGCCGTCTTCGTCCCGTCCTTCACCTTCACCGCGACTGCGGAAGTGCCGTTGTTGCTTGGCGCAACCCCGGTTTTCGTCGATGTGGACGGTGACGACTTCAATATGGACCTGACCGATCTGGAGCGCCGGATCGAGGCGGTAAAGGCCGAGGGCCGACTGAAACCGAAAGGCATTCTGGCGACGGATCTTTTCGGTCTGCCCGCCGATTACGACGCGATCCATGCCCTGGCCGAAAATCATGGCCTGACGGTCTGGGCCGATGCTGCCCAGAGCATGGGCGGGGCGGACGGCGCCAAAAAGGTCGGCACCCTGGCGCGGGCAACCGCGACCAGTTTCTTTCCCGCCAAACCACTCGGCTGTTATGGCGACGGTGGCGCGGTCTTCACCGATGACGCGGACATGGCGGACGTGATGCGATCCATCCGCGCGCATGGCAAGGGAACCGAAAAATACGACATCCAGCGTGTCGGCCTGAATGCCCGAATGGATACGATCCAGGCCGCCGTTCTTCTGGCCAAGCTGCCGCATTTCGCCGGGGAGATCGACGCCAGGGAAGCCGTCGCCACCGCCTATGACCGCCGGTTGGGCAACCAGGTCAAGACGCCGGGACGCCGCGACGGAAAGCAGAGTGCCTGGGCCCAATACACGTTGCGTCTGCCCGCCGGTCGGCGGGACGCGGTCGCGGCCGCATTGAAGGAAAAAGGCATCCCGTCGGCTGTCTACTATCCGATGCCGATGCACCTGCAGACGGCCTATCGGGCCTTCGGCGGCGGCGAGGGTTCCCTACCCGTCAGCGAAACCTTGTGCGGCGAGGTTTTGAGCCTTCCGATGCATCCCTTCCTGACGGAGGAAGAAATCGATCGAATTGCGGACGCGGTCGTCGAGAGCCTCTAATCCGTGACGCGCGTCGCCATACATCAGCCGAACTATGTTCCCTGGGCCGGGTATTTCCACAAACTGGCCCATTGCGACGTCTTCATCTTTCTGGACGATGCCCAGTTTCCAAAGAACAGTTTCGTAAACCGCGTCAAAATTCGGGGCGATGGCGCACCCGGATGGCTTACGATACCCGCCAAGCCGAAACTGGGCACGCCCATACACGCCGTCGTGCCGGGCCAGGCCGACTGGCCCGCGCGGCATCTGGACAGGCTTCGGAACGACTACCGGAAAGCCCGTCATTTCTCCGCAATCTGGCCGGTTCTGGAACAGGTCTATGCCGACCTGCCCGGCGACAATCTCTGTGCGGCCAATGTGACGCTGATACAGGTCCTTGCTGAAAAGCTGGGATTGAACCCGGAATACCGGTTAGCCTCTACTATTCCCAATCAGGAAGAAAAGAGATCCGATGACCGCCTGATCGACCTCGTGCGCGAGGTTGGCGGCGACATCTACCTGTCCGGCAAGGGCGGCGCCAATTACCAATCCCCGGAAAAATTTGAGGTCTCGGGGATCGCCCTGGAAATGACCGCATTCTCCCCTGCCCCCTATGATCAGGGGGGACTTCCGTTCGAAGCCGGTCTCAGCATTCTGGATGTCCTGTTCCACACAGGGTGGGACGGCGCTGCCGGTTACATCCGGAATCACGCGGATTCGTGATGCGGGTCGTTTGTATCGACATCGAAGGCGGCCATGGCGGCTCGTCGCGTAGTTTGTACCATGCCCTGACAAGGCGGACAGGCGACCGGATCCGGATTGAGGTCATTTGCCGGAAGGACAATTGGATCCGCGAAGGGTATGAGGCCGCCGGAATTTCCTGCGAAGTCGAGCCGGACATGCCGCGTTGGACAAGCCTGGAAAGATTCCTGCCCAACGCCTATACGCGGGCCGAATTCCGGCTGAGATCATGGTCGCGATCCAAGGATTTCCGGAAACGGCTTCTGGAAAAACTGGATAACGCGGATCTGCTGCACCTGAACCATATCTCCCTGGCGGATCTGGCGGTCTGGGTGAAAAGACAGCGTCCCGATCTGCCGATCGTCATGCATATCAGGACCCTGCCGGTCGCGACGGCCTTCGCCGTGGCGCAAACGAAGCGCGCGGCCGCAGCCTGTGACGCTTTCGTCTTCATTACCGAGAACGAGCGCGACCATTTCGAATCCCTGCTGGGGGCCGCGGCGCCCGGCCGGGTCATCTACAATCCTGTTCCTCGCTTTCCGTCAGAGCCGGATACCCGCCCCCCCGACGGACCACTCCGCGCCGTTTGCCTCTCCAACTATTCCCCCGCCAGGGGATTGGATCGCCTGATCGATATCGCGGAGGCGATACCGGCGGGCGATCGGGATCGATTCCGGTTCGTTCTCGCCGGAGACATGGACATGCCCCGCCGCATGCCCAAGGAGATCGCGGAGAAGGCACCGGGCGCGAAGACCCTTCAGGAAATGGCCGAGGCACGCGGTGTCGGCGACTGTTTCGAGTTTCTGGGGCATGTCCCCGATCCGGAACGCGTCCTGCGAACGGGCGATGTCCTGATAAAGCCGACGCGCGAGAACAATCCGTGGGGACGGGACATACTGGAGGGCATGGCGGCGGGTCTGCCCGTAATATCCGTCGGCACCTATAGCAATTTCGTGGAAACCGGCCGAACCGGTTTGCTGCAATCGCGCTTCGACGCGTCCGGGGTCGCCGATTTCCTGATGACACTGGATCGCGACCGCGCCCTATGCCGCCAAATGGGCCAGACCGCGCGGGACCGCGCCGAAGCAACCTGCAACCCGGATTTGGTTTTCAGGCAGTTGACGCAGTATTGGGACAATGTGCTGACATCCAAGCACGAAGCTCCCCCCGCCCGGACCCGCTTGGCTGCGATCATGCCGGCCTTCACCGCCGGCGGCGCGGAACGAGTCCTGACCACGCTGGTCGACGGTCTGCCGCCAGACGAATACCAGACCCGCCTGTTCGTTCTGAGCAATAAGGGCGATCTGAAGGCCGATTTCAGCCGGATCGGTTTTGTCCACGATCTGGCGACGGAACGCCTGCGTCATGCCTTTTGGCGGCTCTGGCGGGTATTGTCCCTGTTCCATGTCGACAGCGTATTCACCAGCCAGGTCCACCTGAATATCGGGCTGCTCGCCATCGCGCGATTGATGCCGGCCCTGACCGTCATCGTGCGGGAGGCGAATATGCCGTCGGCCTGCCTGCAGAGCGGACATTGGCCGCGATGGTACGGGCCGCTTTACCGCTGGGCACTGCGGCGGGCGGACAAGGTCATCGCATCGTCGCATCAAATGGCTGCAGAGTTCCGGACCGATTTCGCAATCCCCGAGTCGCGCCTTGCGGTTCTCTACAACCCGGTGGATCGGGACAGGATCCGCAGCCGGGCGGGCACGCCGGTCCGGTCCCCAGGCGAAGGCCGCCGCTTTGTCGCTGTCGGCCGCCTGGTCCGCCAGAAAGGCTTCGACCGCCTGATAGAATGGATGAAGGCCATGCCCGGCGCGGACCGCCTTGAAATTCTGGGCGACGGTCCTGAGAAGGAAAAGCTGCAGCAACAGATTATGGAGGCGGGTCTCGACACGCGCGTCCATCTTTCAGGATTCTGCGGCAACCCGGCGCCGATAGTCGCCGGCGCGGATGCGCTGATCATGCCGTCCCGCTGGGAAGGCATGCCGAACGCGGCCCTGGAAGCACTGGCGCTTGGCACCCCTGTCATCGCCACGACCGAAAGCGGCGCCATCGGTGAAATCGCTGCCCTGGCCGAACCGGGCGCAGTCACCGTCACGGACGATCTTCCGAATGCCATGATGGCCGTCAGCCCCTCTACCGACCGGGCACTGCGGCCCAGCCTGCTTCCGGACATCTTTGTCGCGGATAGAGCCAAGGCGGCTTTCTTGGAAATTGTCCAGATGGCGGTCGCCTCCCGCCAGCGCAAAGGAGTCTGAACGTAAATGTGCGGTTTCGCCTGCCTGATAGAACCCGGCCGGTCCTTCTCCACGGCACTGCTGGCGCAGATCGACCGTGATCTGTTCCATCGCGGTCCGGATTCCGGGGGGCAAATCGACGAAGCAGGCGCGGCCATGATCTTCCGGCGTCTGTCGATCATGGATCCGACGCCGGGCTCCGATCAGCCGATGACCGACCCGGACCGCGATGTGACCATGGTCTTCAATGGCGAGATCTACAATTTCCGCGCCCTGCGCACCGAATTGGAGCAGGCCGGCATCCGGTTCCGGACCCAGGGCGATTCCGAGGTTATCCTGCGCGGCTATGCCCATTGGGGCGAAGGCGTATTCGAACGCCTGGAGGGCATGTTCACCATTGGGATCCTGGACCGTCGCAAAGGACGGTTCCTTGCCGCGCGGGACCCGCTGGGCATAAAGCCGCTCTATCTGTTGCGGCAGGGCAAACTGACGGCCGTCGCCAGCGAAATCCGTCCTCTGACCCGATTGGTGCCGGCAGAGATCGATCCCGTCGCCCTGCCGGAACTGCTTACCTTCCATTGGGCGGCAGGCCGGATATCGAACTACAAGAATATCGAACGCATGCCCGGCGGCACGCTTGTAAGTGTCGACCTGCAGACCGGCGAAGCAACGGAGCGGCGGTTCTGCGACCCGCTCGACACGCTGACGGTTCCGCGGACGATGGCAGCAGAACAAGCCCACGAGGCGATCGAAGCCTCCCTGCAATCACATTTGATGAGTGATGTCGGCTATGCCCTGCAGCTTTCGGGCGGTGTCGATTCCAGCCTGTTGACCGCCCTGGCCTGTTCATCGACGGACACGCGCCTGTCGAGCTATGCCGTTCAGGTTTCGGACAGCCAGTTCGACGAAGGCCGGTATCGTGCGCCGCTGGTCGACCGGTTCGGCCTGGACCATCTGGAAGACCCGATGGACGGCATCCGGTTCGCGGACAGGCTACCGCAGGCGATTGCCTCCATGGAGGGACCGGTTCCCCATGGCGGATGCGTGGCGTTACATGCCCTGTGCGACAAGATCGGGCGCGATCACAAGGTCGTTCTGACCGGAGAAGGGGCCGACGAGATGTTCGGCGGATATCTTCGCTATCAAGTCAGCGCGAAACTGCGCCGCCATGAAATGATCGATCGGGCCTATCCCGGATTTCTGCCCATGCCCGACATCTGGCCGTTCAAAAGCACGCGGCGGCTCCGGGGCTTGGATCACGCGGCTTACAGTTCGGTCTACGGCGATTACGAAGGCATCAGGGCGCTGTTTCCTGAGATATTGCCCCCGGCGCCTGGCGCCCGCGAAGCGGCCTCGGCCCGGTTTGATGAATTTCGCGACCGCCTCTTCGCCGTCGACCAAACGGCTTATCTGGAATCGCTATTGGTCCGGCAGGACAAGATGAGCATGGCCGGTTCCGTCGAAGCGCGGGTGCCCTTCGTTCATATGCCGCTGCTGAAGGTCGTAAACGCGATGCCCCATGCCGTGCGCGCGCCGGGCGGCGTAACCAAGCCTGTTCTGAAGTCCCTGGCGGAGCGTCATCTCGGCCGCGACCTCGTGCATCGCCGCAAGGTCGGCCTGCTGCTGCCCTATGACCGGTGGATTCAGGATGGCACGGCCCTGGGACGCTTTCTGACCCTGTTGGAAGAGCCGGGCGCAAAGATCCGAGAACTGGCGGACGGCAAAAGGTTGGACGCCACCCTGGCCGCCGTGCGCAGCGGCACGTCGGGCCGCGTCGAAGACCTTTTCAAATTGATCAATCTCGAACTCTGGATGCGATCGGTGCGTTCGGATACGGTCACGGCCTGACCGGCCCGGGTAGAAATGTAAGGCAATCCCATGCACATGAAATCGTTACGCGGAATGAAGGTTCTCGTTACCGGCGCCGATGGCTTTATCGGGTCGCATCTTTGCGAACGGCTGGTGCGGGAAGGCGCATCCGTCACCGCCCTGGCGCTCTACAATTCCTTCGGAACGCGCGGATGGCTCGACACGATCGACGATGACAGCCTTGCGGCCATGACCATTGTGTCCGGCGACGTGCGGGACCCGCATTTCGTAAGAGCGATTGCCGACGGCATGGACGTCGTCTTTCACCTCGCCGCCCTGATCGCCATTCCTTATTCCTACGCCGCTCCGGCGTCCTATGTGGATACGAATGTCAGCGGCACGCTGAACGTCCTGGAAGCTTGCAAGGCCGGCGGCGTCGGTCGCCTGATCCACACCTCGACGTCCGAAGTGTATGGCACCGCGCAGTTCACGCCGATCACGGAAGCCCATCCGCTTCAGGGCCAGTCGCCCTACTCGGCCAGCAAGATCGGTGCGGATTACATGGTCGACGCCTATTTCCGGTCGTTCGGCCTGCCCGCGGTCATCTTGCGCCCCTTTAACACCTTTGGGCCGAGGCAGAGCGAACGCGCCGTCATTCCGACGCTGATCCGTCAGTTTCTCGATCCGTCCTGCGACGAGGTCCGCATCGGCGACCTGACCCCGATCCGCGATTTCAACTATGTCGAAGACACGGCGGACGCCTTCGTGAAGCTCGCCTGCGCCGCGCCCGAAGCGATTGAATTCGGCACGGCCTACAATGCGGGATCCGGCCGGGGCGTGACGATCGGCGAAACAGCCGACCTGATCCGGGGTATCGTTGGCAGCGACAAACCTCTGACGACGGACGAAACGCGCAAGCGTCCCACGAAATCCGAAGTTTTCGAACTACTGGCCGATGCCCGCCGGCTTGGCCAAGTCAGCGGATGGTCTTCGGAAATCGGGCTGGAAGAGGGGCTGGCGCGGACGGTCGACTGGTGGCGCGGGCAAATCCAGTCCGGCAAATTGCGCCGGGACAAGGGCTATCTGGTCTGATCGCGAGCCTTATCCGCCGCCATTGGGACACATTCGGCGTGCTATGATTTGACGCCTTGATCCCGGATCAGCCCTTCGGAAAAGAACAGGCCCGTCCGGACCGCAAGAACGTCGTCCTCGTATCTCTCCGTCCAGTACGAATGGATCTCCGCCGGCATATGGTCCGGCGCGACCCGATCCAACGGTACAAACCGAAGATTCAGCCCGGCGGATCGAAACATCTCCGCCATATCCGGATGACGAAACCCGTTCACGATCCCACCCCAATCCCGCGCGAAGCTGCCGGGGTCCGTCTCATAGAGATGGGCAAAGGGCGAAGATTTACTGAGGTGATTTGAGAAATTCACCAGATGCGCATGGACCGTGCCCGGACGGGATGCCGCCGCGACGCGCCGTATGGAAGCCTCAAGGTCGCCGATATGCTCTAGGCAGGAAACCGAAACGCAGACATCCACCGCATCGTCGGGGCGAAGGGCCTCGGCCACACCGCATCGTTCCAGCCGGCATTTGGCCAGCATGTCCGCCCGGTCGACCGGCCCCTTTTCTATCAGGGCAGCGGCAGCCGCGATTGCCGGATCGACGATCCGGTCCAGAACGGCACGGTTCTGAAACAGTTCCGGCCTCAAGCCGGGGTCCGCGCCAATATACAGGTTCGCACCGGCGACGGCCGACAACGGTGCGAACCCGATATAGCGCCCGCATCCGATCTCCAGGACCGTCGCCCCCGGCAGCCTCTCAACGATGCGCTGCGGGTTCAGCCCGGCCGATCGCATCGCCCCGAACAGAATGTCGACGGCCTTACGAGGACGCGTCGCGTCCGGCGCATTCAGAAAATCCAGACGATCCAGCCACCCGTTCCGCACGCCGGCATGCCGCAGCGTTCGGGCCAATAGAACCGGCCAGGACAGGTTCCGGACGGCCTGTAGACGTGTCGCGAGCCGTGGAACCATTCTAACGGGTCTTTCGTCTGCTTTGATTGAAGAACCGTCCCCCTGATAACGCCTGCGCCGGACCACGTCCAGTCCAGGATACAGGGCCAAAAGGCAGAGCTCCCGAATAAAACAACATATTTCTATGGTAAATAATCTTCTTCACACCATTTTTGTGTGGACTTAGCAACTTGCATAAGCTACCCGCCTGCATGACAACAGACCGTTCCCGAATCCGAGCTTCAAACTCCCGGACTATGAAACATGAGCGATAGACTGACCCATCTCCGCCGACTCGAAGCGGAAAGCATCCATATCTTCCGGGAAGTCGCGGCCTCCTTCGAAAATCCGGTGATGATGTATTCCATCGGCAAGGATTCGTCGGTGATGCTGCATCTGGCGATGAAGGCGTTCTATCCGTCTAAGCCGCCCTTCCCGCTGCTGCATGTCGATACGACCTGGAAATTCCGTGAGATGATCGAGTTCCGGGACCGGCGCGCCGCGGAACTGGGTGTGAACTTGTTGGTTCATACCAACCCGGACGGTCTGCGCGATGGCGTAGGTCCGTTCAGCCACGGGTCCAGCCTGCACACGGACATCATGAAAACCCAGGCGCTGAAACAGGCTCTGGACGCCCATAAGTTCGACTGTGCCATCGGCGGAGCGCGGCGCGACGAGGAGAAATCCCGCGCCAAGGAACGTGTCATGTCCTTCCGCAGCAAGGGGCATGTCTGGGATCCGAAGAACCAACGGCCGGAATTGTGGAACCTCTACAATACCCGGATCGGCAAGGGCGAAAGCGTCCGCGCCTTCCCGCTGTCGAACTGGACGGAGCTGGACATCTGGCAATACATCCTGGCCGAGGACATCCCGATCGTGCCGCTGTATTTCGCCAAGCCGCGACCGGTAGTGGAACGCGATGGGCAGTTGATCATGGTCGATGACGACCGGATGCCCTTGAATGAAGGTGAAACGCCCGAAATGAAAACCGTGCGTTTCAGAACGCTGGGCTGCTATCCGCTGACCGCCGCCGTAGAATCCGACGCGACGACGCTACAGGAAATCGTGGCGGAAACCCTGATCGCCCGCACCTCCGAACGTCAGGGCCGCGTGATCGACCACGATCAATCCGGGTCGATGGAAAAGAAGAAGCGGGAAGGATATTTCTGATGGGTGCCAAACTGGAAGCCGCCGCCCCGCTGACGATTGCGGAGATCGACACCTACCTGGCGGAGCAGGAAAACAAGGATCTGCTGCGCTTCATCACCTGCGGGTCGGTGGATGACGGCAAGTCGACGCTGATCGGCCGGCTGCTGTACGATTCAAAGCTGATTTTCGAAGACCAGCTTTCGGCCCTTGAGGCCGACAGCAAGCGTGACGGCACGGTTGCCGGCGGCATCGACTTCGCCCTGCTGGTCGACGGGCTGCAGGCAGAGCGGGAACAGGGCATTACCATCGACGTCGCCTATCGCTTCTTCGCGACCGACAAGCGCAAGTTCATCGTCGCCGACACGCCCGGCCATGAGCAATACACCCGCAACATGGCAACCGGCGCCTCAACGGCGTCCCTGGCAGTGATCCTGATCGATGCGCGCAAGGGTGTTCTGACACAGACCCGCCGGCATTCCTTCATCGTCTCGCTGCTGGGAATCAAGCAGGTCGTGCTGGCGGTCAACAAGATGGACCTGGCCGACTACGACAAGGCTGTTTTCGATGAGATCGAAGCGGAGTACCGCACCTTCGCCGATCAGATCGGCCTTAAGGACATCACCGCCATTCCGATGTCCGCGCTGGAGGGCGACAATGTCCTGACCCGCAGCGACAAGACCGGCTGGTATGACGGCCCGACCCTCTTGGAAGCGTTGGAATCCGCGCCGCTGCCGCAGGACCGCGCCGACGGGCCGTTCCGTATGGCGGTGCAATGGGTCAACCGACCCAATCTGGATTTCCGCGGCTTCAGCGGCGTAATCTCGGGCGGTCCGGTCCGTCAGGGACAGAAGATCGCCGCCCTGCCATCCGGCAAGACAAGCACGGTCCGCCGTATCGTCACCTTCGACGGTGACTTGACCGAAGCACGCCCAGGTCAGGCGGTTACCCTGGTCCTTTCAGACGAGGTGGATATCAGCCGGGGCGACATTCTGGCCGACGCCGAGACGCCAGCGGAGGTCACCGACCAATTCGCCGCCCATCTGGTCTGGATGTCGGATCAGCCGATGCTTCCGGAACGCCAGTATCTCTTGAAGATCGGCACGCAAACGGTCGGCGCGGCGGTGACCGAACTGAAGCACAAGATCAACGTCAACACGCTGGAACATACGGCGGCGAAGACGTTGGACCTGAACGAGGTCGCTGTCTGCAATCTGGCGCTCGACCATGCCGTCGCCTACGACCCTTATGACAAGAACCCCGAAACCGGTTCCTTCATCCTGATCGACCGCCACAGCAACGCAACGGTCGGCGCGGGCATGATTTCCTTCGGGCTGCGCCGGGCCACCAACCTGGTCTGGCAGGAACTGGATGTCGACAAACAGGCGCGCGCCGAACTGAAACGCCAGAAGCCGGCGGTGCTTTGGTTCACCGGCCTGTCCGGCGCGGGGAAATCGACCGTCGCCAATCTGGTGGAAAAACGCCTGATCGCAAGCGGCCGGCATACCTATATCCTGGACGGCGACAATGTCCGTCACGGTCTGAACAAGGATCTGGGCTTCACGGAAGCCGACCGCGTCGAAAATATCCGGCGTGTCGCCGAGACCGCGAAACTGTTCGTCGATGCCGGGCTGCTGGTGCTGGTTTCGTTCATTTCGCCCTTCCGCAGCGAGCGGCAGCTTGCCCGCGACCTGGTTGAGGAAGGAGAATTCGTCGAAATCTTCATCGACACGCCGCTGTCGGTCTGTGAGGACCGCGACCCGAAAGGCCTCTACGCCAAGGCGCGTGCCGGCCAGATCCAGAACTTCACCGGGATCGACTCGCCCTATGAGGCGCCCGAAACGCCGGAACTGCGCATCGATACGACCGAAGGCGATCCGGATGTCCTGGCCGAGCGGGTCTTCACCTACCTGAAGGAAAAAGGCTTCGTCTGATCGGTCCAATACGGGGGGCTGAACGGGCATGGCCGAACCGTCACATAGTTCCTATATCTGACCCTGGACATCAGGCTTGATCGGGAGAGGGTAATGGGACGATCGATCGTATTGGACACTTCGGACGGACACCGCTTTGGCGCCTACCGGGCGGATCCGGAGGAATCGCCCAGGGGCGGCATTGTCGTCATTCAGGAGATTTTCGGGGTCAACCGCCATATCAGGTCGGTTGCCGACCGTTTTGCGGCGCTGGGCTATGTCGCCGTCGCCCCGCAAATTTTCGACCGACATCAGCCGGATATCGAACTGGGTTACGAGGGAGACGACGTCCAGAAAGGGCGCGACATCCGCGTCGCCGTCGGCTTCGACAAGCCTGTCCTGGACATCGCTGCCGCCGTCACATCCCTGAAAAGCGAAGGATTGAAGGTCGCCACGGTCGGCTATTGCTATGGTGGAGCCCTCGCCTGGTTGAGCGCCGCCCGCATCCCCTCTCTGGACGCCGCGATCGGGTACTACGGAACCGCCGCGTCGTTCAAGGATGAGGCGCCGACCTGTCCCGTGATGCTGCATTACGGCGATCTGGACGAAATGATCCCCTCGACGGACGGCGCCATGCTGGAATCCCTGTATCCGGGGGTCCAGTCCTTCGTCTATCCCGCCGGCCACGGGTTCAACTGCGACCTGCGCGGCAGCTATCACAAGGACAGCGCCGAGCGCGCCCTGGGCCGAACCATGGAATTCATCGCGGAGCATGTCGGTTGACCCGGGAAGCGATCTATCTGCCCGACCGGGGCATCGACCATCTGGTTCTCGCGGTGACCGATCTGGATCAGGCGGCCGCCCGGTATGAGGCGCTGGGTTTCAAAATGACGCCCCGAGCCATGCATCCCTGGGGCACATCGAACCGCCTCGTCCAGTTGCAGGGCAGCTTCCTGGAAGTCATCGAAGTCGCGGCCCCGGAGAAACTGTTCCCGCACGGCCCCCGCAGCTTCAGTTTCGGCGGCTATCTGGACGGCTATCTGAAAGCGCGGGAAGGCTTGGCCATGCTGGTCTTCGAAAGCCGGGACGCACGGGCCGACCGGGACCAATTCGCCGCGCGCGGCCTGCCGGACCTCGATCCGTTCGATTTTGAGCGGCAGGCAGTGCTGCCCGACGGAAACACCGTCCGTGTCGCCTTTTCCCTGGCCTTCGCGCCACCGCCGGAAACGCCGGACGCGGTCTTTTTCACCTGCCAGCAGCACGCACCGGAGTATTTCTGGAAACCGGAATATCAGGACCACCCCAATGGCGCGCGCACCGTTGAGGAAGTCGCGATGATCGCGGACGACCCCGCCAGCCTGCGTGACCTTTTGGGTCGGCTCCAGGCCCCTGAGGCGGTGAGTGAGAATGAAGAAGGCCTGACCTGCGAAACCCTTCGCGGGCGGGTGCGGGTTCTGACCCCGGACGCCTATGCCGAATGGTATGGCGGCGGTGCCGACCCTCATGCGCCCAAGACCCCGCACTTCGCCGCGACCCGGATCGGTGTCAGCGATCTGGACAGCCTGCGTGGCCGGCTGGCCAATGCCGGCATCGAGACACGTTGGGCCCGTGCGGGCTTGATCGTACCCTCGGTTTCAGTGCACGGTTGTTGCCTGGCTTTTGCACAAATCTAGGGAATTCGGCCATGCAGGCCGTTACCTTGACCTACTCTATGCGTTCCATATTGCGGCAGTCTCTGTGCGCGGCGGCCCTTCTGACCGCCGCCTGCCAGACTATACCCGACGAGAGCCCGGCTCCGGCACCCGGCGAGGCCTATAGCGGGTACTTCATTTGGGACTCCGAGCGGTCGCTGGGCAATGTCGCCCTGCAATGCATGCAGCTTGTCTTCAATACCTCCGCGCGGCTCCCCGACGGTCGCATCCGGCTGGAAGGGGTCACACGATACATAACCGGCATCAATGACGACGTCGATTTCGTCGACGCGGAGATGATCGTCGATCCGGTCAAAGGCACCTTTGCGATGTGGGAGCGGAACGCCACCAACGACAATTTCGTCGGCGACGGCAAGTTCGAGGGCCGGTTCCATACCGGCATGCTGTTCCTGAATGGCGTCTGGGCCAGTGACGGCAACGGCGAATCCGGATCCCTGAGAATGCGAAAGGGGCGCGACGCCCCCTGCATATTGGACCGCCACGCCTGACTCTCCCTAGCGGATCACATGTCCAGTTGCTGGATGTCGGTGATCAGAACGTCCTGCACCACATCCTTGCCCAAGATACTTTGTGCGGCGCGTTTGATCAGGCTTTGTACGGCACCCGCCCGCGGCGTCTTGTTCTGCATCAGATAATCGCTGAGCGTCGCAAAGATCACGGCTTCAACCTTGGGCTTGTAGCCGGTGATTCTCGGCACGTCCTGGTCGCTGGTATGTTCGATCTGATAGGCGACCAGCAATGTCCGAAGGCCGCAATTCTCTGTTTCGAACTGTACCTGCGCGGCCCCCATATCATAGTAGAACACGGCGCCTTCTTCGGCGGCCGGTCCAGGTCGCGACGGCATGAGCGCCGTTACCGTGACGACAACGCCAAGAAGAAATGCAACTGCCGTATTCCTCATTCTTTCTCTCCTGATTTACCACTGCCGATATGCGCACGCCACGGCCGGTGTCGATCCTAATCTCTGGGGGCGGATCGGAAAAGTCACGGCACGGTGAAGGTGCTTTGACACGGATTCAACGCTACCGGTAATTCATCCAGACAAGATGCAGTATTACTATCTTGCGTTGTTTCTAGGCCTGGGCGATTTTGCTTGCCATCCCCCGCTCGGCAACCACCGCAATGGCTGCAGATTTTGAGGCATCGGTGATTCCTTGAATGCTTACAAGCGGTTACAACGGGCGCGATTCACGGTTCCGTAACACATCGACTTATGGTATAAACCGGCGCCTTTGAACAAGGGGGAACAGCCGCGCGAAGGGAATCCTGAGGCGGCGTTCAAAGACGACGATCCATGACAAGCCCGTACCTGCGTAAGCCCCGGCGAGAGCTGGACGATGCGTTGAAAGAACGAGGCCTGGACCGCGACTCTGTCGGTATGCCTGATTCCGCACACCAAACCGGCCTTTCTCCGCAAAGTAGTGGCATGGGAGAGTCCGGATGGTTCGTTCTTGGAATTTCCGCGCTTCTGGTTTGCGGCGCACTGATCGCCGCGCTTGCAATGCCGGACCCGCGCATCGCGACCCAAACCGACGTGGAGAAGGTTTACGATATTTCGCCTGCTGCCGGTCCGGCCGGTTCGACCGGTTCGACCGGGAACCGGTACAAGAACTTCATTCCATACCTGCCCGATCCCGGTATGCCTTCCGTGCCTCAGGCCGGAACGCTCAAACCCCTGGATTAATCCTCGGCCGTCCCGTCACGCATGACGGCGGCCAGTGCTTTCTCGCCTACCTCCGCCAATCTGTCCGCCACCGCCGTCCGAACCTCCACAGATTTGTTCTGTGATAACTTTGCCTTACCAAGCATCTGATCCACCGGCATGCGGAAGGCCACGATGCCACGCTTCATCCCCTCCATGAAGCCGGGCTTGGTCGTGGCGGGGGACCAGCCTTCCGATCCTTCATACTGGCGTGCCGTTTCAGACAATATCCAGTCCACTGTCTGCGAATCCGTCACCGTTTCCGGACGGCCTTCGGCGATCGCAACGATATAGTTCCAGGTCGGGACCGACGCTTCCGGGTTTGGATACCAAGTCGGCGAGATATAAGCATGCGGACCGGAGAACAAAGCGCGGGTCGCGTGCGCCCCGTCGAAAAGCCGCCCATGCGGATTCGGCCGCGCGACATGGCCATAGAGCACCCCCTCCGACAGCAGCATCGGAACGGCGGTGATCATCGGGAAGGCGCCTTCGCCGGCATTGGTGATCAGATAGCCGAAGCCATTACGCTCGACGATCCCGCGAATTTCTTCGGGATCGGACAGTTTGAACATATCCGGTATGAACATTTTGACCTTCGTATCAGACGCGCGGCCCGCAGGAGGTAAGAGAAAACCCGGACCTGGAACAGGGTCATTTTCAGTTTATCGAGCGGTCCACAAACAAAAGCCCCCGGCACCTTGCCGGGGGCTTTGTCATTTCACGAGTCGTGCGACGGCTCAGCCCTGGCGCGCGATCATCATCTTCTTGATCTCCGCGATCGCCTTGGCCGGGTTCAGGCCCTTCGGGCAGGTCTTGGAGCAGTTCATGATGGTGTGGCAGCGATAGAGCCGGAACGGGTCTTCCAGGTTGTCCAAGCGTTCGCCCGTCGCCTCGTCGCGGCTGTCGATCAGCCAGCGATAGGCCTGCAGCAGGACAGCCGGGCCGAGATACCGGTCGCTGTTCCACCAATAGCTGGGACAGGAGGTCGCGCAGGAGAAGCACAGGATGCATTCATACAGACCGTCCAGCTTCTTCCGGTCTTCCGGCGTCTGCAGGCGTTCCTTGTCCGGCGGCGGCGGCGTCTTGGATTTCAGCCAGGGCTCGACAGAGGCGAGCTGCGCATAGGCGTTGTTCAGATCCGGCACCAGATCCTTGACCACCTTCATATGCGGCAGCGGATAGATATTCACGTCCTTGTCGACATCGTCGATGAACTTCGTGCAGGCCAGGGTGTTGGTCCCGTCGATATTCATCGCGCAGGACCCGCAGATCCCTTCGCGGCAGGACCGGCGGAAGGTCAGCGTCTGATCGACCTCGTTCTTGATCTTGATCAGCGCGTCCAGAACCATCGGCCCGCATTCGTCCAGATCGACCTCGTAGGTGTCGACGACCGGATTCTTTTCGTCATCCGGATTCCAGCGGTAGATGTTGAACTTCTTGATCCGTTTGCCGGCATCCGTCGTCGGCCAGGTCTTGCCTTTGCCGATCTTCGAATTGGCGGGAAGTGCGAATTCAGCCATGTCTCAATTTCCTTCCTGACCGCCGGGGCTCAGTACACGCGCGCTTTCGGCGGGATGGCCTTCACGTCGTTCGACATCGGCTGCATCATGACCGGGCGGTAATCCAGCTTCACGGATCCGTCCTCGTTCAGCCAAGCCAGCGTGTGCTTCATCCATTCCTTGTCGTCCCGGTCCGGATAGTCTTCGCGGGCCTGGGCGCCGCGGCTTTCCTTGCGGTTCTCGGCACCGACGATGGTAACCATGGCCTGACCGATCAGGTTCTCGAATTCCAGCGTTTCCACAAGATCCGAGTTCCAGACCATACCGCGATCGGAAACCTTGATATCGTCCTTCGCCGACCAGACTTTCTTCAGTTCCTCGATACCTTCCTGAAGCACTTCACCGGTACGGAAGACCGCGCAGTTGTTCTGCATGATCCGCTGCATCTCGGCGCGAAGCTCGGCCGTGGTGGTCGAGCCCTTGGCGTGACGCAGGCTGTCGAAACGCTCGATCGCCGCTTCGGCTGCATTATCGTCGAGCGGACGCGTCTTCTCGTTCGGGTCGACCGTCTCGGCACAGCGGTTCGCGACCGCACGCCCGAAGACGACCAGGTCGAGCAGCGAATTGGAACCCAGGCGGTTTGCACCGTGCACCGAAACGCAGGCCGCCTCGCCCGCCGCCATCAGGCCCGGCACCGGCGAATTGGGATCGCCGTCCCGCAGCGTCAGCACCTCACCGTGATAATTGGTCTGGATACCGCCCATATTGTAATGGCAGGTCGGGATGACCGGGATCGGTTCCTTGGTGACGTCGACACCGGCGAAGATCTTCGCCGTCTCGGCGATACCCGGCAGGCGGTCGTTGATGACCTCCGGCGCCAGGTGTTCCAGGTGCAGATGAATATGGTCGTTCTTCGACCCGACGCCGCGCCCTTCGCGGATCTCCATGGTCATGGAGCGCGAAACGACGTCGCGGCTGGCGAGATCCTTCGCCGACGGCGCATAGCGTTCCATAAAACGCTCGCCTTCGGAATTCGTCAGATAGCCGCCTTCGCCGCGCACGCCTTCGGTGATCAGACAGCCCGCGCCGTAAATCCCCGTCGGGTGGAACTGCACGAATTCGCAATCCTGCAGCGGCAGGCCGGCGCGCAGAACCATGCCGCCACCGTCCCCGGTGCAGGTATGGGCCGAGGTGGCGGAGAAGTAGATGCGGCCATAACCGCCGGTCGCCAGGACGACCTGTTTGGCGGCGAAACGGTGCAGCGTGCCGTCATCCAGGTTCCATGCCAGGACGCCGCGGCAGGTGCCGTCCTCGTCCATCAGCAGATCGGTCGCGAAATACTCGATAAAGAATTCCGCGTCATGTTTCAGCGACTGCTGATACAGGGTATGCAGGATCGCATGGCCGGTCCGGTCGGCGGCCGCGCAGGTGCGCTGGGCCGGTGGGCCTTCGCCGTATTTCGTGGTCATGCCGCCGAAAGGACGCTGATAGATCTTGCCGTCCTCGGTCCGGCTGAATGGAACGCCGTAATGTTCGAGTTCGATGATCGCCGGCGCCGCCTCGCGCACCATGTATTCGATGGCGTCCTGATCGCCCAGCCAATCGGACCCTTTGACGGTGTCGTACATGTGCCAGCGCCAATCGTCCGGCCCCATATTGCCCAGCGAGGCCGAAATGCCGCCTTGGGCCGCAACGGTGTGCGACCGTGTCGGGAAGACCTTGGTGATGCAGGCCGTCTTCAGCCCACGTTCCGCCAGGCCAAAGGTCGCGCGCAGCCCCGCGCCGCCCGCGCCCACGACGACCACATCGTATGTGTGATCGATGACTTTGTATGCGTCACTCATGACTCGGATCCCTTTTTCGGGTTTTTCCGCGAACGGTCGCGTTATGCCGTGAAGGCGACTTTAAGCACCGCGAAGCCGGCCGCGATGGCCAGGGCGAACACGCCCAGCTTTACCGCCAGCATGACCGCGATCTTCGTGCCTTCAGCATGGACATAGTCTTCCACGACGACCTGCAAACCCAAATGCAGGTGGTGGAATGTCGCAATGATCAGCAACAGCATCGCAATCGCATTGAACGGGCTGGCAAGCCAAGCCGAAGCCGTCGCGTAATCCGCACCGGCCAGTGCCATCACGGCGTAGACGAACCAGAGAGTAAGCGGCACCAAGGCCACGGCGGTCACACGCTGCGCCCACCAATGATGGGTACCGTCCTTCGCCGAACCGAGACCGCGAACCTTACCGAGAGGCGTTTTCAAGCTCATGGACCGTCTCCTCACAGCGCCGCGTAGCCGACAATCCAGGACAGGATCGTCAGCACCGCCGCCACGACCGGCACCGCGTGACCGGTTTTCGCCGCGACGTCCAGATCGAAACCACGGCCGGTGTCCCAAACCAGATGTCGGATGCCGTTGGCCAGGTGGTAGAACAGCGCAAATGTCCAGCCGAACAGTGCCAATCGTCCGATAAAGCTGCCGATCACCGCCTGGACGGTGTCGAAGGCTTCCGGTCCGCTCGACAGGGCCACCAGCCACCAGACCAGAAGAAGCGTCCCGACCCCCAGCGCCACGCCTGTCGCGCGGTGCAGGATCGAATACGCCATGGTCCACTGCCAGCGATAGACCTGAAGATGCGGGGAAAGCGGTCTTTCTTGCGTGCTCATCACCCCTACTGCCTTTCCACGCCGCGACTTTAGGCCGCGACGCCCAATGTCTTATTCATACGGCGGTCCCCGTTAAGCCCGGGCACCCCCGGATCGCCCCCCGCGACAGGGGCCTTCCGACGCGAACCGCCGGATCTGCGGCACCGAATATAGTGTAAGCGGCACCGCTGGCTAGACTAAGCCGTACCGCCTTTCTGTCAAAATCTTTCGCGGCGCAACATGACGCACACCAAATTCTATTTACTATCCGCCAACCAAAAGCTGTTGAAGATTCAAACGCTTGCACCACCCTGTGGATAAGTCTGTGAACAAGTTGTTATCAAATTGTTCAAAAATAAAAATCTACTCAACAACTTTTTTGACCAATTCATTACTTTTATCTGGACAGGTCTCTACATCGCTTGCACAGTTTTATCAACGCAGATGTTACGGCCACTTCGTGTTCTTTGGCTGAATTCGGTCCGCGCCTTCCAGGCAACGGCTGTTCGGACGAAATGACGCGGGTTGGCGGGATCGGGTTCGCCAGGATCCGGTTCCACGGCACGGCCTTCCGGGTTTACGGAAACACCTTCGGGTGTTGACGCCGGAACGCGGCGGGGCCGATTGCAGGCCGGACGGGCTTGAACTGAAACGGGCGACCGGGACGGTACTTGCATCCGGAAGGTACTGCGGGGGATGCGGCTGCGGCCTTAAGTCGGGACCTTTCGGGGTTCGGACTGGGCGGCCCGGACCGAACCGGCGACCAGGTGCTTTGCCAGGGTGACCGGGACTATGGTTCGGACGGGATGCAGCGGATCGCGTGCCCGCCGTCAGACACTGCGCCGACGCGAGGGGGTTTCGGCTCCTGGAGGCTCCGTTTGCCGCGATCCGCTTCGGCCGATCCGGCACCGCCCCGACGGGTGACGCCAGACGCTTGTCAGGCCGGCGGATCGGAGTCTCGCTCGCGTCACCGGATCGCCGGTTCGGGCCGCTTGGCGCGTACCGCGGACCGAAAGCGGGTCGGCCGTTCGGCAGGCCCCTTTCGACGACAACGATCCGATAAATCGGGCGCCCGGTTTCTCGAAGCCGGGCGCCCGTTTTCTTTTTGATTCCAATCGAACACGCGGCATTCTTTAATTGTTTGTTATTGATTGATTGGTTCAGTGTCATGGCGGCAGGTTTGCCGCCAATGGTATGGTCCGATTTCTGCCGAGGGATATATGACGTATTTCATTCTCCGACGGGCGGTTGCGGTTTTCTTGATCGGTTTGTTGGCGGCGGGCGCCGCGGCACAACCGGCCTCCGCAGATACCCTGTCCGATGTGCGCGATCGGGGGCTCCTGCGGTGCGGCGTCATCAACAGCGGTGTCGGACTGTCCGAACTGGACGATCAGGGCCATTGGCAAGGGTTCTTCCCGGAATTCTGCCGCTTTTTGGCTGCCGCGGTCCTCGGCAACGCACAGGCGGTGGAATTTGTCGAAGTCAGCTATGTGGTCCGCTTCGATGCCCTGAATTCCGGCGCGTTCGACGTCTTGATGGCCAATACGACCTGGACAATGTCCCGCGACACGGATCTGAAGCTCAGTTTCACCCATCCGCTTTTCTACGACGGCCAGGGATTTCTCGGCCACGCCTCAATCGGCGCGCGCAACCTGCGGGAACTGGCTGCGTTGGATCGAGTGACGGTCTGTGTCAGCGAAGGGACGACCACCATCGTCAATCTGCGCGACCTCGTCACAAGCCAGGATCTGCCGATCGAAATTGTCTCGTTCCAGTCCATCGAAGGGGTCTACGATTCCTTCTTCGCGCGCGATTGCGATCTGATGACCCAGGACCGGGTGGCCTTGGTGTCGCAACGCCAGAACCGCGCAAGCGATCCTGACGACTTCGTGCTGTTCCCGAACGTCATCTCCAAAGAGCCGCTCGGACCGGCCGTCCGGCAGGACGACCAGCGCTGGTTCGACATCGTCCAATGGTGCGTTTTTGCGACATTTGCCGCGGAAGAGATGGGTATCGCCGCCGCAACCGTTGAACAGTTTGAGACCTCTTCCAACCCCGAGGTCCGCCGCCTTCTAGGGGTAGACCCCGGACTGGGAAAGGGGCTGGGCTTACCAGAGCGTTGGGCCTTTGACGCGATCCGGCAGGTCGGCTCCTATGCCGAGATATTCGAGCGTACTTTGGGGCACGAATCCTCTATGATGCTGGATCGCGGTTTGAACGCTCTCTGGCGGGACGGCGGATTGCTTTACGCGCCGCCTCTGCGGTGATCCGGTCACCGGCGCTGCCGCCGAGGCGCGTATAGGCTTGATGAGGACTCACAGAACCGCACCATGCGTTGGTCATTGATCTCAGTCCGGCTCATCGCCGCCATATCGCTTTTGGGCCTCGTCACCTGTGGGGCTCTGCTGGCGGCGCTGGACAGTTTCGACAAAATGCGCGTCGGCTATGACGAGATGGCGAACCGAACGGTTCCCGAGCTGATTGCCGCCTCTCGGATCGGACAGACGGCCCAGGCAATCGCATCCACCGCACCCGCACTGGCAGCGGTCGATTCCACATTCAGGCAGCAATCGGTCAACCACCGCATCAATGATCAACTGCGCCGATTAGACGGATATCTCGACGAACTGCACAGTTTTACGCGGTCACGGCCGCGTTTCGACGAATTGATCCAACGTATCCGGGACAGCCGCAATGCGCTTGAAGAAAACCTGGATGCCCTGGACGTCGCGGTAGCCGAACGGATCGCCGTCGACGCTCGCATGTCCGAGACCTATGCGACGGCGCGATCGATCGTGGAACGACTGCGCGCTACCCATGTCGTGCTGGAGCAGGAAGCAGCGAGCGGCAATCCAATGACCGAGCGCCTGCACCGCGACTGGTACCAACCAATGGACGACGTCCTGACGGAGGTTCTTGCAGTCCCCACCCTGCAGGCGGATGCGTTGGTGGAACAGGCCCATATCAGGGCCAGCGCGGCACTGGAAGAGGCCTCACGACCGGAAATCATCGCGGACTTCAATATGTCCCGCGACCTAGTCCTGCGACTTCAGTCGCTGCAGGGGGAGGCGCACTGGCTGATTGAGGGGGAACGCGGCATTTTCGGCCTTGTTCGGGCCCAACTGGCGCTGTTGCGTCGCCAGGAAGGCTTGCTGAACGCGAACAAATTCCTGGCCAACCGCTTCGTCGGTTCGGTCGCAGACCTGACTCTGATGCTGCGCGAGGAAACCCTGGCGAGCAGCCTGTCCTTTGCCCAAGCCGCCTATTCGAAATGGCTGCTGCTGATCGGTGTCATGGTCTTAAGCATCGCCGCGGTGATCAGCCTGTCGCTTTACGCCCGGTCTCGCATAGTCCTGCGACTGAGCGCGCTGCGCGAAGCGTTGATCGCGCGCGTCAGTGGCCATGCCGTTCCGATCCCCGTAGACGGACAAGATGAGATTGGCGATATCGGACAGGCCGCATCCTTCTTCGCCGAAGCTGTGGCGGAGCGGGAACGCAGTCTGCGCCGCGCAAAAGAGGAGGCGGAAAGGCTAGCCGAACAGGCCGACGCCGCCAATCGCGCGAAGTCCATCTTCCTGGCGAATATGAGCCACGAGTTGCGGACCCCATTAAATGCGATCATCGGCTTTTCGGAACTGATCGGTACGGGCCATTCAGATGCCGAGCGCAACCTGGAATATGCCGGGGATATCAATGATAGCGGTCGGCACCTGCTGGAGTTGATCAACCAGTTGCTGGACTATTCCAAGATCGAAGCAGGCGAGCGCAAATTGGCCATGCATCGGGTGCCGGTCCTACACGAGGTGGAATCCCTGGAGAAGCTGATTCACCTGCAATTGGAACGGCGTGCGCTGGCCCTGGAAATCGACATTGCGCCGGAAATCGAGGCGATGGCGGACCGGACCGCCTTCCGCCAGGTCATTCTCAATCTGCTGACCAATTCCTGCAAATTCGCCTATGAACGCACCACCATCCGGATCGCCGCCGCCATGAAAAGCGGACTCGTTACCATATCCGTTGAGGACAAGGGTATCGGGATCAGCAAGGAACATCTTGATCGCGTCCTGCAGCCCTTTCATCAGGAGGCGGATAGTTATATCCGACCGGCCGGCGGCACCGGCCTCGGTCTCGCCATCGTTGAATCGTTGGTCCGAATGCATGGCGGCCAGGTCGGCCTGAGCAGCGAAAAGGGAGTCGGCACAACCGTCACGATTTCGTTTCCCGCCGCAGAGGTCGAAACCGATGCGGTGTCGCGGGAAGCTATCGGCGCTGCGGGCGGCTGATCTCACCCTGAAGCGACAGCCATATGCCGATCAGAATCGGAATGCCACCCAGCAGGGTCGTCTGGGGAACCGTCTCCCCCAGATAAAGAAGCCCCAATAGCGTCCCGAAGATCGGTTCCCCCAAAAGACAGATCGACGCGAAAACCGGCGAAAGGCGGATCAGGGCAAAGTTATAAGACGTGTGTCCGACTACCTGACTGACGAGGCCCAGCGCCAGCATCGCCCACCAGGCTTCTGCGGGAATGTTTGCGAAAGAAACGCCGGCGCCGATCCCGGCTACCCCGAGCAGAACCGCCGCCGTGCCATAGCAGATCGAGACATATTGCGCCGTCGGTAGAACCGGGCGCACCTGCCGCCCGATGGCGAGATACCCCGCCATGGCCATACCGCCGACAATCGCGAGCACCAAGCCTAGCGGCTCGCCGGTCGGGCTGGTCAGGCCGTCCCAACCCAACGCGACCGTGCCGCACAGGCACAGAAACACGCCCGCCGAGGTGCGTCGATCCGGCCATCCCTTGCCCGTCGCGACATCCAGTATCACCAGCCAGACCGGCGACAGGCTGACCAGCACCGCGCTCTCCGCGATGGTCAGACGCTGGACGGATTCGATCCAGGCACCGAAATGCAGGGCTAGGAAGATACCCGAGAGTACGGAAAGCAGGCGCGCACGCGGCATCGACCCGGTATTGGCACCCCGAAAGGCGAAGGGCAGGAAGACCGCCGTACCGATGGCCACCCGCATTGCCGCGATCAGAAGGGCCGGCGCGTCGCCCGCCCAACGGATGAAGATCACCGCGTGACTGACCGCGATCAAGCCGATCAGCGCCAGAACTAGCGCCATCGCGCGCGACGGTCCGGCCGCACCGGATTCCGGCCCGATCGTCATCGTCACGCCCTGCCGGTTCTATCGCGTCGGGCGGGGCGTTTCTTCGGCATAGTCGTAGAAACCGCGCCCGGTCTTAACCCCGAGCCATCCCGCCTCGACATACTTCACCAGCAGCGGACAGGGACGGTACTTCGCGTCCGCCAGATCGCCATGCAGCACCGACAGAATCGCCAGACAGGTATCCAGCCCAATGAAATCGGCCAATTCCAGCGGTCCCAACGGATGCCGCGTGCCCAGCTTCATCGCCGTATCGATCGCGGTGACGGTCCCGACCCCTTCATACAGGGTATAGATCGCCTCGTTGATCATCGGCAGAAGGATCCGGTTCACGATGAAACCAGGGAAATCCTCCGACACCGCAACTGTCTTGCCCAGGCCTTCGGCATAGGCGCGGAATTTCTCGAAGGTTTCGTCTGTCGTCGCCAAGCCCCGGATCAGTTCCACCAACGGCATGGCAGGGACCGGATTCATGAAATGACAACCGCAGAACCGGTCCGGCCGGTCGGTATTGGCCGCCAGGCGCGTGATCGAAATCGACGACGTGTTGGTCGACAGCAGGGCGTCCGCAGGCATGTGCTCGATGGCGCGTTTCAGGATGTCGCGCTTGATGCCCTCATTTTCGGTCGCACTTTCGATCACCATGTCGCAATCGGACAGCAGGGCATAGTCGGTCCCGGTCTTGATCCGCGCCAATGCGGGCTCGATCTCTGCTTCCTTAATGACGCCGCGGCTGGCCTGTTTGCCCATGAACGACCGAATCCGGTCGACAGCATCGGTCAGAGCCTCCGGCGAAACGTCGATCAGACGAATATTCGCACCGGCCAACGCCGACGCATGGGCGATGCCGTGGCCCATCTGGCCCGCCCCTATGACGCCGATGGTCTTGAACATCGCCGCCTCCTTTCCCGCATTTACCGGCCACGGTCCCGAAATCAGGCCGCAGTCCTTTCTATGTTGCGGTGCAACTTTGAGCCGGTCGGAATTGTAATGCAAGAGTCATAGGCGGTTAATTTCGCGGCCCAAGGACCACGAATCCCCAAACCTGCCCGACGGAAGGTCGTCAGTTCTTAAGTTTGGGCGGGCGACGCACCATTCCGGCCGGGGGCTCGGCCTGGGCTTCCAGGAACACCCGGCGCCAGACGAAGCCGTCGCCCTGTTTCACCATGACCCAGGTACGGCCGAAGGCGGTATCGACCAGAACCGGCCCGCTGTCGGTTTCAACCACGGCATAGCGGCCCGGAATATCGCGCGTCGATTCATCGACATTCTGCGCCGAAGCGGTCCCGGACAGCGCGCCGCCGATCGTCAGCGCGGCGCAGAACAGAACGGCATTCCCCATTTTCGACATGCTATTCCCTTCCTCGTCTTTTCGGCCGCTTCCGAACGGCGGACGCGCCAATATAGGGCCGTCCGGATCGCGATGGAAGAGCCGCCGTTGGCCCCTAACCGTCTCGTCGGGCGAGGGCCAGCCCGATCCCGGTGACGATCAGCAGCGTCCCGGTGATCCGGGCGCGGATCAACGCCCGTTTCGCATCCATCAGGAACGGACGCACCCGCCCCGCCAGAACCGCATAGCCCCCGTCGCAAACCAGGGCGATCGCCAGCATGCTCGCCGTCATCACCGCCAATTGCGGCCCCGCCGCCAGGGTGGGGTCCACAAACTGAGGGAAGAAGGCCGCATAGAAGATAATGGTCTTGGGATTGGTGATGCCGGTCAGGAAACCATAGCCGAACAGGGCGGAAAGTCCCCGCCGCTTATCGGCCTGTCCTTCGTCCAGAATCGTCCCGCGCGACCGCCACTCCTTGATTCCCAGATAGATCAGATAAGCCGCACCGACGAGGCGGACCAGATCGAATACGTCGGACAACAGCGCCAGCACCGTTGTCATGCCGATCGCGCCGGCGATCAGCAACACGCCGGTCCCGACATTGGCGCCCAGCATGGTCGCCATGCCGAACCGCGTCCCGCGCTTCAAGCTGGTTGCAATGACCAAGGCCACGACAGGCCCCGGCATCAAGATCAACAGGGTCGTCGCCAGACAGAACGCCACATACAGTTCGATATTGACCATAATCAGATGACCTCCGTCTCTTCCAGCGGCCGCCCTTCGAGAATTCTCTCATAGCCGAATGGTGACAAATCCAGGCTGCGATACTGACCGTAAACAATCCATTCCGCCAGTCCCCGGCCGACCGCAGGAGATTGCTGCATGCCGTGCCCGCTGAATCCATTGGCGAACAGGAAATTCGTCACGTCCGGATGCGGCCCCAGAATGGCGTTGGCGTCCAGAAGGCACATCGCATAATGACAGCCCCAGGCCGAAACCTGTTTGATCGCCTCAAACGCCGGGACGCGGTGTGCCAGAGACGGCCAAAGATACTCTTCGAACTGACTATAATCGACGTCGAAATCGGTGTTCTCGGGATCGTCCTCGCCCGGCCCCGGTGACCGGCCGCACAGGAACCCCTGCCCTTCGGCACGGAAATAGGTGCCGCTGCTGTCGATCACCAGAAGGCCCTGCGGAACGGCTTCGCGGGTCTCGCAATAGAAGACGCAGCGTTTGCGTGGCGACACGGGCAGCCCCTCGATTCCCGCCATTTCCGCGGTCCAGCGCGCCCGCGCCCCGCTGGCGTTCACAAAGACCCCGCCCGGGATGCGCGTCCCGTCCGACAGTTGGACCGCCGCGATCCGGCTTCCGTCGCGTTCGAAACCCACTGCCTGCTGAGCGACATAGGTGACGCCCAGCGATGCGGCCTTGCGCCTGAAGGCGCGCATCAGGCCGTATCCGTCGAACCAGCCTTCGCGCGAAAGGCCCAGATGCGCCAGGGCCAAGTCTTCCGTATTCATCCAGGGAAAGCGCGCCGCAATGGCGGCGGGCCCGTCGATCCTGTCGACCTCCGCGCCGCCATCCCGCTGGATCTGAAGGGTTCGGTCAAAGGCTGCCCGATCGCCCTCTTCCCCCAGGAACAGATACCCGCCTTCCCGGAACTGAATGTCCGGTGCCTCGTCATCAACCGCCAGATGCGTGCCGATTTCCTTCAGAAAGGCATAGCCGAAGCGGGAAATCGCGACATTTTCCGCCGTCGAGAATTGCTGACGTATCGACGCAACGGACCGCGCCGAAGTGCTGAATTCGTAGGTCGGGTCCTTCTCGACGACCGTTACCGTGCCGTCGAAGGCCGGGTCGCTGGCCAGGAAATACGCGACCGCGCTGCCGATGACGCCGCCGCCGATGACGACGACATCGGTCATTTCACCCGCTCGCGCAGCTTGCTGATGGTGGTCGAGACAGAGATTGCCTCAGCCGACGTCATCAATTCGATCAAGGCCGGCCCCTTGTGAGCGCGCGCCTTCGCGAAGGCGTCCGGGAAATCCTCGGATCGTTCGACGCGGATTCCCAGCGCCCCATAAGCTTCCGCCAGCTTGGCAAAGTTCGGATTGCTGAGATCGGTGCCGGAAACGCGGGACGGATACTCCCGTTCCTGATGCATGCGGATGGTCCCGTAGGTCCCGTTGTTGGACACGATCACCGTCATATCCAGCCCGTGGGTCACCGCAGTCGCCAGTTCCTGTCCATGCATCATGTAGCAACCGTCCCCGGCAAAGCAGACGACTTCACGATCCGGCGCGGTCAGTTTGGCCGCGACGGCGGCGGGCATGCCGTACCCCATCGACCCGGAGGTCGGGGCAAGCTGCGTCCGGTAGGTGCGGAACCGGTAATAGCGATGGACCCAACCGGCGTAGTTGCCGGCCCCATTGGTGATAATCGCGTCCGCGGGCAGGGTCGCCGCAACATGGCTCAACACCTCTTCCATCCGAACGTCACCAGGGGTCGGCAAGGGCGTCAGGCTGTCCCGGTATCCCCGGTTCAGATCCGCCGTACGCTTGGCATTGGTCGCCAATTGGGCAACTTCGACATCCTGAAGTGCGGCCGCGAAGGCGGACGTGGCGGCGACAATGGACAAGTCCGGACGGTAGACACGCCCCAATTCGGACGCATCCGGATGAATGTGGATCAGGCTCTGTTTCGGATTGGGGATGTCCATCTGCGTATAGCCGCTGGTGGTCATCTCGCCCATCCGCGCGCCGACGACGATCAGCAGATCCGCGTCGCGGATCGCATCGCGCAGGCTGGGGATCGGCCCGATGCCGCTGTGCCCGGCATAGTTCGGATGGTCGTTATCGAAGTAGTCCTGCGCCCGGAAGGACGTACAGACCGGCAGACCGGTGCGGGCGCTGAACGCCTCCACCGACCGGCGCGCGTCATCGCTCCAGCCCGGCCCGCCCAGCACCATCATCGGCCGCTCGGCCTTCGCCAGCATATCGGCGAAGGTCGCCATGTCGTCCCGGTTCGGCTTGGCATAGCCGGGATTGGCCGGCTTGGCATCCGGAACATCCACGGTTTCGGTCAGCATGTCCTCCGGCAGGGCCAGCACGACCGGGCCCGGACGCCCGGACAGAGCGACATGGTAGGCATGACTGATGTATTCCGGGATGCGTTCCACCGTGTCGATCTGGGCTGCCCATTTGGCCAGGGGCGCGAACATCTGACGATAATCGACTTCCTGAAATGCCTCGCGGTCGACCATGTCGCGGCCGACCTGACCGATGAACAGGATCATCGGGGTCGAATCCTGAAACGCGATATGGACGCCTGCCGACGCGTTCGTCGCCCCCGGCCCGCGCGTCACAAAACACACGCCCGGCTGACCCGTGAGTTTGCCATAGGCATCGGCCATCATGGCCGCGCCGCCTTCCTGGCGGCACACGACCGGCTCGATCTCCGGCACGTCGTAAAGCCCGTCCAGCACCGCGAGATAGCTTTCGCCCGGGACGAGGAATACGCGGTCGCATCCCTGGATTTTTAGCTGATCAGCCAGGATCCGGCCACCATGCCGAATAGCGCCTTGTGCCGCGGAAGTCATTTCGCGTCATTCCCTTGATGGAAAGGTCTCATGAATTGGTCGGGGGAACCTAGCCATGGCCCGCGCCGCTTCGCAAGCGCTGTGAACGGCGCCGCCCGTGCGGATAAACCCTGCCTCACCGGGCCATTAAACCCCGCCGCCGGGGCCGGACTCCGCTTGCCGCCAAGGGAATGTAATCGGCGCGCCGATCCGGGGCGTGGCAATTCACAACAGCCATGACCGCAACGTCGGGGATTCCGGGCTGGAGTTCCCCGCGCATTCGTCCCACCATCCGCCCGTTTTAACAGAACCAGAAACGAAGGGGGCGAACATGCGCATCGGATTTGTCGGGACCGGGATCATGGGTGCCCCCATGGCGCGCAACCTCGCGCGGGGCGGCTTCGCGGTCACGGCATGGAACCGCAGTCGCGCCAAGTCGGACGCGTTACGGGATAGCGGCATCTCCGTTGCGGAGACAGCGGCACAGGCGGCCGATGGCGCCGACCTTGTCATCGTGATGTTAAGTGACGGCCCGACCTGCGATCACGTCCTGAACGATCAGGGTGATCACGGCGCGCCGGTTCTACCGGCCATGGCGTCCGGCAGCCGGCTTGTCGTTATGTCCTCCATCCCCGTCGAAACCGCCCGCGATCAGGCGGAACGCGCGGCCACGCGTGGTGTCGGCTATCTGGACGCGCCGGTCTCGGGCGGCGAGAAAGGCGCGACAGAAGCCACATTGGCGATCATGGCCGGGGGTGCGCAGGAGGATTTCGACGCTCTGCGCCCGGCTTTCAGCGCCATGGGCCGGCCCACCCTAGTCGGTCCCGCCGGCGCCGGACAACTGGCCAAACTGGCAAACCAGATCATCGTCGGAAACACCCTGGCGACGGTCGCGGAGGCCTTGATCTTCGCCGAACGCGGCGGTGCCGATCCGGCGGCCGTGCGCCAAGCGCTTCTGGGCGGTTTCGCCGATTCGACAATCCTGCAGCAGCACGGTCTGCGCATGTGCGAGGGCAATTGGACGCCGGGCGGGTTCTCCAAATACCAGTTGAAGGATCTGCGCACGGCAATGGCCTTCGCCGCAACGCTGGGCCTCGATTTGCCGGTATCCGGCGTCACCACGGGCCTATACGAAGATACCGTGGCGCATGGCGACGGCGACAAGGACCAAAGCGCGGTCTTCCTGGAACTGACCCGCCGCAACGCCCGGTAAGCCCGGCACATCCGGAATTGGCGGATCGCGGCACTTCCGATAGACTCCGGCTTTGTGGGTGGGATCGCCATCCGGGGGGCCAGCATCGATGAGTGACGAGGAGCCGCAGCCGCAAGGACGCCGCCTGAATCGGACGGTGCATGGCCGCTTCCTGATCGCCTATGTGCCGGCGGTGATCGTCGTCATCGTCCTGTTCGTCGCCCTGGTCGAGATCTTCACCTATCAGAATGCGCGGGAATCCTTGCGCGACCGCGTCGACCGGATGGGGGCCAACCTGTCCATCATTCTGGCGGAGCCGGTTGCCCAGAACGAGCGCCGACTGGTTCAGGCCGTGATCGCCAACGCCGTCAACGACCGCGATGTGGCGTCAATCGGTGTCTTCGACGCCCAGGGCCAGCCCATCGCCGAAGTGGCGCGCGGCGAAGTCCGTCCCGGCGCGGACCTGGTCTTTTCCAAGATACTGAATATCGGCGTCGGCGACGATGCGATCCCGGTCGGGCGTATCCGCGTTGTGCTGACGGACAAGCGGTTGATCGACGCCATGGCGGATCGATTGACCTTCGCCGGTACGCTGTCGGCGATGCTGCTCGCCGCCATCGTGATCGTCGGGTCTTTCGTCTATCGGCGGATCGTTGGCGACCCCCTGGCCCAATTGATCGCGATCATCAATCAAACCGATCAGGGACGCGGCGTGGAACGCGCCGTACCGATCCGCGATGACGAGGTCGGCGACGTCTTCCGCGCCTTCAACAAGATGCGCGACCGACAGCACCGGAACGAAATCGAACTGGAAGGCGCGCGGGCCAGCCTGGAACGGCGGGTGCGGGAGCGCACGTCCGAACTGAAACGCGCGCATGACGAAGCCCTGGCCGCCAGCCGTGCGAAAAGCCAATTCCTGGCGAATATGAGCCATGAATTCCGCACCCCCCTGAACTCCATCATCGGGTTTGCGGAACTGCTGGGCGGCGATTCCGTCACGGACAAGGATCTGCGCAAGGAATATGCGAAGGACATTCGCGAAAGCGGCATCCATCTGCTGACCTTGATCAACGACCTGCTGGACCTGTCCAAGGCGGAGGCGGGAAAGCTCGATTTGCAGGAAGCCGTGATGGATGTCGGCGCGACGATCGAGGCCTGCACCGGCATGGTGCGGAACGGCGCGCAGGAAAAGGGGCTGACCATCCATGCCAGCGTCCCGGCCTCGACCCCGGCCCTGCGCGGCGACGAGCGCAAAGTCCGTCAGATGGTGCTGAACCTGCTATCGAATGCGGTCAAGTTCACCCCCTCCGGCGGGACAATCACGATTACCTGCCGGCCGGCGGTCAATGGCGGGTTGGACATCGCGGTCACGGATACCGGGATCGGGATCGCCGAGAAGGATCAGGAACGCATCCTGCAGCCCTTCGTCCAGGTCGACAGCGCCTATACCCGCAAACATGCGGGTACCGGGCTGGGCCTGCCGCTGGTCCGGATGCTGGCCGAACTGCATGGCGGCCGGCTGACCCTGACCAGCGCCCCGAACAAGGGGACGGCCGTGACGATCAACTTCCCCGCCGACCGGACGCAGTCCGATACCCGCATGGCCCGCGTCGCGGAGTAGCAGCCCCCTGACAGATCAGCGGCCAGCGGCCTCGATCGCCGCCTGCGCCGCCGCCAGCCGTGCGATCGGCACGCGGAACGGGCTGCACGACACATAGTCGAGCCCCAGACCTTCGCAGAAGGCGATGGAAGCCGGGTCGCCGCCATGTTCCCCGCAGATGCCGAGCTTGATGCCGTCGCGCGCCTCTCGCCCGCGTACTGCCGCGATGCCGATCAGTTCGCCGACACCATCGCGGTCCAGGGTCTGGAACGGGTCGTGTTCCAGAATGCCACGACGTTCGTAGTCGGTCAGGAAATTGGCGCTGTCGTCGCGGCTGAGGCCGAAGGTCGTCTGCGTCAGGTCGTTGGTCCCGAAGGAGAAGAACTCCGCCGATTCCGCGATCTCGGCCGCACGCAACGCGGCGCGCGGCAGTTCGATCATGGTGCCGACCGTGTATTTCGGTGCAATCCCCTGTTCGGCCGCGACGGCCTTGGCCGTCTCGTCGATCACCGCGCGCAGCAGGTCCAGCTCCTTCTTGACCGAAACCAGCGGGACCATGACCTCGCACAACACCGCCTCACCCGATTTCTTTTCCACCGCCACGGCGGCTTCGAAGATCGCCCGGGCCTGCATCTCGCAGATTTCCGGATAGCTGTTCAGCAGACGGCACCCGCGATGGCCCAGCATCGGATTGGATTCGTGCAGTTGCGCGGCCCGGCCCTGGATCTTGTCGACATCGACCCCCAGATCGGCGGCAATCTCTTCGAATTCCGCCCGTTCGCGCGGCAGGAATTCGTGCAGCGGCGGGTCCAGCAGTCGGATCGTCACCGGCAGGCCCTTCATGATGTCGAAGATCTCTTCGAAATCACCGCGCTGCATCGGCAGGATTTTGGCCAACGCCGCCCGGCGGCCATCTTCGTCGGCGGCCAGGATCATCTCGCGCACCGCCAGGATGCGGTCGCCGTCAAAGAACATATGCTCTGTCCGGCACAGTCCGATGCCCAGCGCCCCGAACCGGCGGGCGGTCGCGACATCTTCCGGCGTTTCGGCATTGGCGCGGACGGTCATGCGGCGATGGGCATCGGCCCATTCCATGATCCGGGCGAAATCGCCGGACAGTTCGGGCTGAACCGTCGGCACGCGGCCCTTCATGATTTCGCCGGTCGATCCGTCGATAGTGATCCAGTCGCCTTCCTTCAGCGTCGTGCCACGCACGGTGAAGGTCGCCGCCTTGTAGTCGATGCGGATTTCCCCGGCCCCTGCAACGCAGGCCCGGCCCATGCCGCGCGCGACGACGGCGGCATGGCTGGTCATCCCGCCACGCGTGGTCAGGATGCCTTCGGCGGCATGCATGCCGTGAATGTCTTCCGGCGAGGTCTCAATGCGTACCAGCATGACCTTCTCGCCGTTCTGGGCGCGTTTCTCGGCATCGTCGGCGGAGAAGACGATGATGCCCGACGCGGCACCGGGAGAGGCCGGCAGGCCCTTCGATATCACATCGCGCTTCGCATCCGGATCCAGGCGCGGGTGCAGGATCTGATCCAGCGATTGCGGCTCGACCCGCATCACGGCGGTCTTGCTGTCGATCAGGCCCTCATCGACCATTTCACAGGCGATGCGGATCGCGGCCTGGCTGGTCCGCTTACCCGACCGGGTCTGCAGCATGTACAGCTTGTGCTTCTGGACCGTGAACTCGATGTCCTGCATGTCCCGATAATGGTTTTCCAGCAGGGTGCGGACCTCGCACAATTGCTGAAAGACATCGGGCATGACCTCTTCCATTGCAGGAAGATCCGACCCCTGGGCCTGCTTGCCTGCGATGGTCAGGTGTTGCGGCGTACGAATACCGGCGACGACGTCTTCGCCCTGGGCATTCACCAGATATTCGCCATAGAAGATATTCTCACCGGTCGACGGGTCGCGGGTGAAGGCGACGCCGGTCGCGCAATCCGCGCCCATATTGCCGAAGACCATGGCCTGGACGTTGACCGCCGTGCCCCAGGCTTCGGGGATGTCGTGCAGCCTGCGATAGGTGATCGCGCGCGGGGTCTGCCAGGAATTGAACACCGCGCCGATCGCACCCCAAAGCTGTTCCTGGGGATCCTGCGGGAAGGGCTGGTCCAGCTCTTCGCGGACGATGTCCTTGTAATGCTCGATCAGCGTCGCAAGGTGATCGGCGGTCAGGTCGGTATCCAGCACCGCGCCGGTCTCGTCCTTCAGGTCTTCCAGCTTTTCTTCGAACAGGAAGTGCTCAACACCCAGTACGACGTTGCCGTACATCTGGATGAAGCGGCGATAGCTGTCGAGCGCGAAGCGGCGGTCGCCGGACTGTTCGGCCAGACCTTCGACGGTCACATCGTTCAGGCCCAGATTGAGCACCGTGTCCATCATGCCCGGCATGGAGACCCGCGCGCCCGACCGGACGGAAACCAGCAGCGGGTTCGTCTCGTCGCCGAACTTCGCGCCGACGATCTTCTCGACGGCTTTCAGCCCATCCGCAACCTGGTTTTCCAGCTCGGCGGGGTATTGCTTACCGTTGTCATAGTAATGGGTGCAGACTTCGGTCGAGATCGTGAAGCCGGGCGGCACGGGCAGACCGATATTCGACATTTCCGCCAGGTTGGCGCCCTTGCCGCCGAGCAGGTTGCGCATTTCGCGCGCGCCTTCGGCCTTACCGTTCCCGAACCCGTAGACCCATTTGGTCATCGTCTCTTCCAACCCTTGTTGTCTGTTGGGGGACGATTGCGCACCGCCCCCTAGCCCTCAATCTGGCCGAAATCGGCCAGTTGCCCCATCACCGCGCGGATGCGCGCCAACAAAACCAAACGGTTCTTCCGCAACGCCGGATCGTCGGCATTCACGGTGACCTTGTCGAAAAAGGCATCCACCGGCTGGCGCAGACCGGACAGGGCGGTCATCGCGGCGGCGAAATCCTCCGCCCGAATGGCGGTCGCCGACGCCGCCGATGCGGTCTTCAGCGCATCGGCCAGAGCCTTTTCCTCGTCCAGCGCGAACAGTGCCGCATCCGGTTCACCCTTGAATTCGGTGCCGTCCTTCTTCTCTTCCGCGCGCAGGATGTTCGCGGCGCGGCGATAGGCCGTCAGCAGGTTCGCGCCATCGTCGCTGTCCAGGAAGGCGCGCAGCGCGTGAACCCGGGCGACCAGCCGGACCAGATCATCCTCGTCACCCAGCGCGAACAGCGCTTGGATGAGATCATGGGACACGCCCTCGTCCTTCAAATGGACGCGCAGACGGTCCGCGAAGAAGGACAGGAGATCGGAGGTGATCTTCGGCAGATCGCGGATGTCGACGGAAACCTTACCCTGTTCGCCATAGAGGCCGGCGCATTCCGCCGCCACATGGGTCAGCGACAGGCGAACGCCGTTTTCCAGCACAAGGCGGATCACCCCCAGCGCGGCGCGGCGCAGTGCGAACGGATCCTTCGACCCGGTCGGCTTCTCGTCGATCAGCCAGAAGCCGACCAGCGTATCGATCTTCTCCGCCAGGGCGACGGCAACCGAAATCGGCGCGGTCGGACAGGTATCGTTCGGCCCGGCAGGGGAGTAATGCTGGGCGATCGCATCGGCGACGGCCTGCTCCTCGCCTTGATGCAGGGCGTAATAGCGGCCCATGATGCCCTGAAGCTCCGGGAACTCCCCGACCATTTCCGTGGTCAGGTCGGCCTTGGCCAGGCGCGCGGCACGGCGGGCGTCGTTGCTGTCGCAACCCGGGATGTATTGGGACAGGACATCGGCGGTACTCGCCAGACGCTCGACCCGTTCCGCGACGGTCCCCAGCTTGGCATGGAAGATGACCTTCTCCAACGCCTCCAGCCGGTCCTCCAGCTTGGTCGCGCGATCCTGATCCCAGAAGAATTTGGCATCGGCCAGCCGGGCGCGCAGGACGCGTTCGTTCCCGGCGCGGATCCGCTCCCCGCCATCCTGGGCCGCCATATTGGCGACGACGGCGAAACGCGGGGCCAGCGTGCCGTCAGGCCGCTGCAGCGAGAAGTATTTCTGATGCGCGCGCATGGAGGTCGACAGCACCTCCGGCGGCACTTCCATGAATTCGTCGTCGATCTTCCCGATCAGCGCGACCGGCCATTCGACCAGATTGGTGACCTCGTCCAGCAGCGCCGGATCGTCCTTGACGGTCAGCCCTTCCCGGTCTGCAGCGGCGCGCAGATCGTCAGCGATCTTCTGGCGGCGCTCTTCCGGGTCGAGGATGACATGGGCATCGCGCAGTTTCTGCGCATAGTCGCTGAAATTGACGACCGTGAACGGCTCCGGCGACAGGAAGCGGTGGCCGGAAGACGTCGCCGCATAATCAACCGCAGCGCCGCCCAGATCGAACCCGCCTTTGAGCGGTTCACCGGCAAAAGCCGCCAGGATGCGGTGCAACGGACGGACCCAACGGAACTGCTGCGCGGCGAAACGCATGCTTTTCGCCCAGGGCAGCGCCCGGATCGCCGTGTCGACGATTTCCGGCAGAATGTCCGCCGTCGCGCCGCCCTTCTTCTCGACGACCGCGAACCAGACCGGGCCTTTCGGCGTATCGCGCTGTTCGCATTGATCCAGGCTGTCTAGGCCGGCGGAACGCAGGAAGCCTTGAACGGCCTGATCCGGTGCGCCGACTTTCGGCCCCTTCTTTTCCTCACGGAGATCGGGCTGACTGGTCGGCAGGCCGTCGACGACCAGCGCCAGACGGCGCGGCGTCCAGAAACAGCGGGCCGTGTCGAATTTCAGATTGGCCTTGGCCAGCCCGTCGGTGATCAGCCGTTTGAAATCCTCCGCCGCCTGACGCTGCATGCGTGCGGGAATTTCCTCGCTGAACAGTTCGAGAAGAAGTTCAGCCATCTCAGACACCGTGCTCCTGCGCGAGCAGGGGCCTTGCCGGAATACCATCGGTGCCCGTGGCCGGAAGATTCCCGCTTTCGCGGGAATACGGATGCGCGTCATTCGCGGCGCGGAAGAGCGGCAGGGCGCGGTATCCGGTCCCGGATCCGCCGCCGATCAGCGGCAGCGCCGTTTGATGGCGCGGCATACGCCGCTGCGCCGCCACAAACAGGGGCAGCTTGCGCCAGCCATTGCCGGAACCGCCGCCGCGCAGGCTCAAGGTCAGTTGTTCGGTCATCACCCCAACTCCCCTTCGTTCCGCAGCCAGGCTTCGGCGCAGGCTTTGGCGAGCGCGCGGACGCGGCCGATATAGGCCTGGCGTTCGGTGACGGAGATCACCCCGCGCGCGTCCAGCAGATTGAACAGATGGCTGGCCTTCAGGCACTGGTCATAGGCCGGGAGGGCCACACCGCCTTCGATCAGGCGGGCGCATTCGCCCTCGGCGTCTTCGAAATGGCGCAGGATCATATCCGTATCGGCCAGTTCGAAATTGTGCTTCGAATACTCGACCTCGGCCTGATGATAGACCTCGCGATAGGTCATCGTGTCATTGAAGCGCAGGTCGTAGATGTTCTCCACGCCCTGGACATACATGGCCAGGCGCTCCAGCCCGTAGGTCAGTTCGGTCGAGACGGGGTTGCAGTCGAAACCGCCGACCTGCTGGAAATAGGTGAACTGGCTGACTTCCATCCCGTCGCACCAGACTTCCCAACCCAGGCCCCAGGCGCCCAGGGTCGGGCTTTCCCAATCGTCCTCGACGAAGCGGATGTCGTGTTCCATCGGATCAAGGCCGATCGCCTTCAGGGAGCCGAGATAAAGCTCCTGACTGTTCGCCGGCGAGGGCTTCATGATGACCTGATACTGATAATAGTGCTGCAGCCGGTTCGGATTCTCGCCATAGCGGCCGTCGGTCGGACGGCGCGACGGCTGGACATAGGCGGCCTTCCAAGGCTTGGAACCCAGCGAGCGCAGCGTCGTCGCCCAATGGAAGGTGCCGGCGCCGACCTCCATGTCGTAGGGCTGCAAGATCACGCAACCCTGGTCCGACCAATAGCGGTGCAGGGTCAAAATGATGTCCTGAAAACTCGCGCCGGAGCGCTTCGGTTGGGTCATCGTCCGGTGATATCTCTTGGCATTCGGGGAGCGACCCCGATTTTCAGTGCGGCGCACAATACTGATGCGTCCCGCGTGAATCAACGCCGCCGCGCGGGTTTTTTCAGGTCCGCGACACTATGGACGAAGCGGGCCCGCCGCGAAGCCGGATCAATAGACCCAAGGCGCTTCGTAGCAGCTTTCCAACCGACCGATATTCTCCGCCAGCCTTTGCAGGTGGAAGACATAGGCATGGGGCTTGTTCGCGCCGTCGGTGAACCGCAGCAACGCGAGTTTCCCGAAGAAAAGGTCGGCGGTCACGCGGTTATAGATATTGTCGGTCCAGGCGATGTACTGACGGTTCACCGACCGGGTCTGTTCGTTGAAAACCGGCGGCGATTCGCCGAAGCGGTCATGATACATTTCCGCCGTCCGCACGAAGAATACGGCGGATCGACTGTTTTTCAGCACCGTAAAATAGTGACGCTGGCTTTCGGTGCCGTCGATCGCGATGTCGAATCCGATCGGTTTCGTCGGCTTATGAATATCCTGACCATGGCCGAAGATAATGCGCGGATTGGTATTGTCGCTGTCGCACAGGAAGAACAGAAAGGCCTGACCGTTTTCAGACGTCAGACGAACACCGGTCAGGCGGCTGCCGTCGGTCGGGTCCACCCCGTCGACCGGCACAATGACCTGCTGAGCGGTTGATTGTGAAGCCGCATCGTTCTGTTGTGCCGCCGCGCTTGCCGGAAGCGCGCAAAGCACGGCCAGAACACTGAGAATCGGTTTCAGGGCGCGGGGAATCAGCATGCCGATTCCTATACCCGATTGCGGAACCGCGCGAAAGATTCCGCTTTCGCCGGTCCGTTCCGGGGACTGTGCAGGGTTTACCGGGGCGCATCGCCGGTCTATGTCTCCCGGCGACGCACTGCATCTGACCTGAAAGGATCCGTCATGCCGATCAGCCGTACCCGCACTTTCCGCAGCCTCGCCCTCGCCGTCGGACTGACGCTCAGCGCCTCGACGGGCGCCGTCGCCGAACAGGACCCGGAAAACACGCTGTTCATCGATATGGAATTCGGCCGCATCGTGATCGAAATGCGCCCGGACCTGGCGCCGAACCATGTCGAGCGCATCAAACTGCTGGCCCGGGAAGGCTTCTATGACGGCGTCGTCTTTCACCGCGTGATCGAAGATTTCATGGCCCAGACCGGCGACCCGACGGGAACCGGCACGGGCGGCTCGACCTATCCGGACCTGAAGCAGGAATTCAACAGCGCGCCCTTCCTGCGCGGCACGGTCGGCATGGCCCGCACGCCGGACCCGAATTCGGCCAACAGCCAATGGTTCATCTGCTTCGACGATTGTTCCTTCCTGAACGGCGAATATACCGTCTGGGGCAAGGTCGTCGAAGGCATGGATGTCGTCGATCAGATCAAGAAGGGCGCCGGCCGCAGCGGGTCCGTGACCGATCCGGACGCCATGGTCTCCGTCCGCGTCGCCGCCGACGTGCCTCAATAAGTCCCGACCGGGACAAAGTTCTAAGGCGGCGCGGAATTTGATTCCGCGCCGCCTTTTCTATATGGTGCCTGGAGTTCCGGTCGGCAGAAGGTCGACCGACGACGCGTAGGAGAATCCAATGGCGGACGTGCTCGGCGTTTTGGCGCTGAATCAGGCACAGTATCAGCAGCAGATGTCGATCGCGCTGCTGAAACAAAATCTGGACGCACAGGATCAGGTGACGCAGCTGGTGGCACAGGCCGCCGGTACAGCCGCGCCCGCGTCCGGCGACCAGCCGCTCAATGCAAGCGGACCGGGCCAGATCGTCAACACTCTGGCCTGACAGGGTGCCCTGAAAACACCGGGCGAGACCTAGCGTCCGGCGGTTTTCCGGCCCGTTGCCCCGCGGTCACTGACTGCGTCTATCGACGATATCGTGATGCGCCGCATGGGAATCGAAGCGGCTGAGAACCGCCTGGGCTTCCGGCGGCACGTGACTGACCGTGTAATCCTCACCCATGAAATCCTTCACGGAGGCGAGGCTGTCGAACCACATGATCGTCGTGAATTCGACCTCATCCTCATGTGCCCGGCACAAAACATCGATGTGGCGGAATCCCGGTATCGCCATCGCTTCGATTCCGGGAATGACCTTGTTCAGGACAATATCCTGATACTTCGGGGCATTCTGCGGCGTCGTCCATCCACGCCAAATTCGACAGATCATTTGCAACTCGCTTCTTCGGTTGAAATCCAATCGTCGCGGCCTTTCAATGCCGCGCGCATTGGGACCCTACGGCGATATGCGGGATTTGCGCTTGGGTAATATTGACTTGGGATAACATGACGCCTCTACCCTCCGCCGAAGACCTGCCGAAATATACGGAGACCGTGATAGCGGCAGGCCGGGGATGGCAGGTCGCGGATGTCCTGTGCCGATGCGGCCCCGGCGATTCGCCCACCGAGGAGCGGCACAGCCATGTTTCGGTGGCGGCCGTGCTTTCCGGCAGTTTCTCCTATCGCTCGGACAAGGGGCGTGCCTTCCTGGCACCCGGTTCCTTTCTGCTTGGCAACGTCGAGCAATGCTATTGCTGCGGTCATGCCCATGATACCGGCGACCGGTGCGTCGCCTTCCAATGTGGGCCCGATTTCGTGGAAGAGATCGCCGCCGATCTTCCCGGGGTCCAGCACATCGGCTTCACCACGCACCGACTGGCGGCACATCCGTTTCTCGTACCGACCCTTGCCCGCATCGCCCGTTTCGCACGCGACGGCCATGAAGAGGACGCGGAAGCGCTGGCCGTGGATGTGGTCAGCCTCGCCTTGCGTGCCTGCCATGACACCGACGAAGCGCCGGTCCGTACGCAGGACGAATTACGCGTGGCGGCGGCCATAGACAGGATCAATCACGCCCCTGATGCCGGGATCAGCCTTTCCGACCTGGCAGCCGATGCGCAGATCGGCCGTCATCATTTTCTGCGTGTTTTTCGCCGGGTGACCGGTGTTACGCCCTATGCCTATCTGATGTCCCGGCGATTGTTGGCCGCCGCAGATGCGCTGTTCGACGACGACGCGCGCATCCTGGATATTGCCCTGGACGCAGGCTTTTCGGATCTCTCCGACTTCACGAGGCGCTTCCGGGCCGCCTTCGGAATGCCGCCGGCCCGGTACCGCGCCCAGAGAACCCGGCGCAAAATGCACTGACATTTCCAACATCGCTGACGCTCTCTCGAAGGCAACATATAACTAGACGAACCGTCTCGTCTCGTTCAATTTAGTGCCATGTCCAGTCCTACGACCGATGCGCCACGCCGATCCGAAACAAAGCACCGCGCGATTCTGGAAGCCGCCGCGCGCTGCGTCGGGCGCGATGGATATGCCGCGACCAGCATCGAAGCGGTCGCCGCGGAGGCCGGGGTCGGCAAGCAGACGATCTATCGCTGGTGGCCGTCCAAACCCGCCTTGTTCGTCGAAGTCTATTCCGCCCTGGTCAATCGGACCTTACTGAGCCCCGATGGCGCCATGGCGGCGGCCCCGCCCGGGCGTCCCGTGTCCGACCTTCTGCGCCGGTTGTTCGGCCTGTACCGCAGCACCCCGGCCGGCTCGATCCTGGCGGGCCTGATCGGTGCCGCGGCGGAAGATACGCAAACCCGCGCCGCAGTCCGTGACGGGCTGGTGCTCGGCCGCCGGTCTATCCTGCTGGATCGTATCCGCGACGCGGCACCCGCCGGCGCGGACCGGTCCCGCATGGAACATGTGAATGACCTGATCGTCTCCATGATCTGGCAGCGGCTGATCATGGCACCGGAAGACCTCACGAATTCATTCGCCGACGAATTGGCGCAGTTGGTGGATACGGTTGGCCATGCGGGGTGAGACCATGACCGAAGGAATGCAATTCGACGGCTATCGGCCCGGGACGGTTTCCGGGATCATTGGCCTGCATATGGACTATTACGCCGAGGCCTGGGATTTCGGCGCGCTGTTCGAATCGAAACTGGCGCGGGAACTGGGTGCGTTCCTGGACCGCTACGATCCGGATCGCGACCTGTTCCTGAATGCCTATTTCCCCAGCGGCGAACTGGCGGGCAGCATCACCGTCGACGGGCTGGAGGGCTATGGCACGGGCGCGCACCTGCGCTGGTTCATCGTCGGCAGCGCGGCGCGCGGCACCGGATTGGGCGGCCGGTTGATGACCCGCGCGATGGATTTCGTCGATGCCCGGGACTACAAGCGCACCTATCTGACGACCTTCCAGGGATTGGACACGGCGCGGGCACTCTATGACCGGCACGGATTCACCCTGACGCAGGAAGAAGCCGCCGACCCATGGTCCGGCACCGTCGGCCTGCAGCGCTTCGACCGGGTCCGCCCGTGACGGCGGGTTCGCCCATTGCCAACGCCGGATTTGAAATACTGCCGGCGGCGCCAAATCTCGCGGCCTATATCCGCGGGTATTGGTTCATCCGAGACCTCGACGGTCATTACGATGGCAGGGCGGTTCGCACCGCGCCGCATCCCGGTGCCGCCTTATCTATCAACATCGCCAAACCGAACCGACTTGAGGGCATTACGCCCGTACCGTCTCTCTCGCTGGCGGGTGTACAGACGCAGTGCCGCACCTGGATCGCGTCCGACGAAACCTATTTCGTCATGGCCATGCTGACCCTACCGGGCCTGGTGGCCCTGTTTCCCGGCACCGGCGCAGCGGCGGCGAACGGGTTGGTCGATCTCGAAGGGGATCTGGGACACCGCGTGACGGAATCGTTGACCCGCAGCGTCGCGGCGGGCTGGCACCCGGCCGCGATCAAGCCGATTCTCGATTCATGGCTGAGCGAGCGATTGCGGGCCCTGCCCTTCGACACCGCCGCCTATCGCGCCATCCGGGCCTATCCGCGCCTCAGGACGGCCAAGGTCGGTGAGACGGCCCAACGCATGGGCGTCAGCCGACGGCAACTGACCCGCTGGTTCCGGGACAGCATCGGTATCGGTCCAAAGGCTTTGCAGGATCTGGAGCGCGTGTCGGACAGTCTTTGGGCGGCGCAGAGCGGCGGCGATGCGGCCGACGGCTATTACGATCAAAGTCATCAGATCCGCGCCTGGCGCCGCCATACCGGAACCACCCCCGTCCGGTACCGACTTGCCGGCCCGTCGGACATCGCGACGCATTTCGCCGAACGATACGGCAAGCACACGCCGTTCTATCTGTAGCTTCCGGCTATAGCCTCCAGCCGGAATTTCCGGCATGTCCCATTCGTACAATCCGTCGGACGCGTATCGCGCTATCCCTGCCCCGACCATCACCAGGGACGGAAAGCGAAACATCATGACACAAGGATCAGGCCTTCTCGTCGACCCGCCGAACCCGGCAATCCTGCCCCCTCTGCGACCTGTCTCTTACCAGGAAGGCGGGATCGAATTCGAAGGGTATTTGGCCACACCAAACGGTCCCGGGCCGCATACCTGCGTCATTCTGGGGCACGATTGGAGCGGCCCCAATATCAGCACACAGACCATTGCCCGCCGACTGGCATACCTGGGATACGCCGCCTTCCTGCTGGACGCCTATGGCAAGGGTGTGCGCGGGGAGGAAACCGGCGACAACTCCCATCTGATGAATCCCGTCATGGCAGACAGGGCCATGCTGACCCGCCGCATTCAAACGGGCTATGACACCGCCAGAAACCTGCCCGAAGTCGACGAAAACAGGATGTCGGCACTGGGTTTCTGCTTCGGCGGCTTCTGCGTCTTGGACCTGGCCCGCACCGACCCGGACGGATTGAAGGTCACGATCAGCGTTCACGGCGGCCTCACCCCGCCACACGACAATCCGCCCACCCCGATCCGGTCCCGGATTGTGATCCTGCATGGCTGGGAAGACCCCGTGGCCCCACCGCAGGACGTCACCGCCCTGGCCCGCGAATTGACACTGGCCGGCGCCGATTGGGAACTGAACGCCTACGGCCACGCCATGCATGCCTTCACGTTCCCCGCGGCAAACATGCCGGAAAGCGGGATCGATTATCACCCCGCCGCCGCATTGCGGGCCGAAGCGGCGATCCTCCGGGAACTGGCAGTCGCCCAAAAGTCTATGCCCTGACGACCGTCTTCTACGGATTCCCGACCGCTGGCTGGATTGCCAAACTTATGTTGGTCGCCCTGCAGACGCTGAGAGAGTGGATATCGGCGTACTAACGAAAATGGGCGCCCCAATTTCTTGAGGCGCCCACTTTCACCGCTTAACGCGCGTATCGCTTAGCCGCGATTGCCGCCTTCGCCGGCCGCCTTGTTCGGGCGGCGTTGGCGGAAAGGCTTGCCGCTGCGCGGAGCGCCCGGCTTGCCCTGGCCTTTCGGACCGCCGAAGCGTTTCGGGCCGCGATTGCGGGACGGTTTGCCGTGACCGGCGGGACCGCCCTTGCCGGTCAGCGCCGCGGCGGCGGCGTCTTCGGCGTGATAGGCATGTTCCGCGTCGACCGGGATGGTCAGGCGGGTCAGCTTCTGAATGGCCTTCAAGGCGTCGACTTCGTCCGGTGCGCAGAAGGACAGCGCGATGCCGCTGGCCCCAGCGCGCGCGGTGCGGCCGATCCGGTGGACATAGCTTTCCGCGTCGACCGGCAGGTCGTAGTTGATAACATGGGTGATGCCTTCGACGTCGATGCCGCGCGCGGCCAGATCGGTCGCGACCATGATCGATACCCGGCCCCGTGCGAAATCGGCCAGCGCCTGACGGCGCGCGCCCTGGGTCTTGTCGCCATGGATCGCGGCCACGCCGAACCCGTCATCTTTCAGGTTCTTGCAGACCTTGTCCGCCCCGCGCTTGGTGCGGGTGAAGACGATGGCCCGGCCGACCGTTTCGCCCGACAGGACTTCGCGCAGCAGCGGCGCCTTGCGCAGGCGTTCGACGAACAGGACCTTTTGATCGATCCGCTCGACCGTGGTCGATTCCGGCGTGATCTCGACCTTGACCGGATCGCGCATCAACTCGCCCGCCAGCACGGCAATGTCTTTCGGCATGGTGGCCGAGAACAGGACGGTCTGACGGTCGGACGGCATGGTCTTGGCCAGACGCCGGACTTCCGGGGCGAAGCCCATATCCAGCATCCGGTCGGCCTCGTCGAGGACCAGGAAGGACACGTCCTGCAGGCTGATCGCACGATCTTCCATCAGGTCGCGCAGGCGGCCCGGCGTGGCGACCAGAATGTCGACGCCGCGCTGGCACTGGCGTGCCTGCGGGCCCTTGCCGACGCCGCCGAACACGACGGCGGAGGAAATCCGCAGGCGGTTGGCGAAGGCGGTGACGCTCTGATGGATCTGCGCGGCCAGTTCGCGGGTCGGCGACAGGATCAGGGCGCGCGTGGTGCGCGGCGCCGGCTTGCCCTTCATTTCCGACAGGTGCTGCAGGATCGGCAGGGCGAAAGCCGCGGTCTTGCCGGTCCCGGTCTGGGCGATACCCAGAACGTCGCGGCCTTCCAGCGCGGGCGGAATGGCCTGCGCCTGAATCGGGGTCGCGACGGAGAAGCCCTGGTTCCGCAGCGCGCCCAATAGCGGGCCGGCGAGTTTCAGGTCTTCGAAACGAACGGAGTCTTCTTGCATATAAACAATATCCTATGCGCCCCGGCCTGTAACGGCGGGACGTTTCTTGTGCGCCCAAGGTGCGCGCAACGCCTATGGGAGGGGTTTGGGACGCTGCGCGAGTATGAAGTGGCCGCTTTCGGTCACCGCTTGCGCGTTCGCTGCAGGTCCAGGCGATCGCGCGTATCGCGCCGCCTCGTTCTTGTGCGCTGCACATAAGCCGTCGTAGAACCGAAGTCAATGAAATACGCATTGCCGCCGCCCCGATCGGGAATGCTGGCCGCGTTGCGTCATTTTGGTAGCCAAAAAGCGGCGTTAACCGGTTGAACGGTCATAAAGGCCTGATATTGTACCCCCTCCAAAGCCGTATGAATGAATACGATAACCTCCACGGCATTGGGGGGAACCGAATGACCGGCGCGCGCGATCCGGACGCGACAGCAAATCTGTTAGGCAAAGCCCTTTGCGGCTCGCTCCGCCCGTGCGTGACGCCCGAACTTACCAACCCGCTTTCAAGGGAATTTCACACCCGATGAATATCCACGAATATCAAGCGAAGGAACTGCTTCGCCGGTTCGGGGTCGCCGTGCCCGATGGCAAGGTCGCCTATACGGTCGACGAAGCCGTCCAGGCCGCGAACGACATGGGCGGCCCGATCTGGGTCGTCAAATCGCAGATTCATGCGGGCGGCCGCGGTGCCGGACGCTTCTCGGACGATCCGAACGGCAAGGGCGGCGTCCGCGTCTCCAAGTCGATCGACGAAGTCCGCGAGAACGCCAAGGGCATGCTGGGCCACACGCTGGTGACCAAGCAGACCGGCCCGTCCGGCAAGGAAGTCAAACGGCTGTATATCGAAGACGGCTGCGACATCGCGCGGGAACTTTATCTCTCGCTGCTGATCGACCGCGCCACCAGCCGGGTGACGATTATGGCCTCCGCCGAAGGGGGCATGGAGATCGAAGAGGTCGCCGAGCGCGATCCGAACGCGATCGTCAAGGTCTCCATCGATCCGGTGACCGGCATTTCCGGCTTCCACTGCCGGCGTATCGCCTTCTTCCTGGGCCTCGAAGGCAAACAGGTTAAGAGCGCGACCAAGTTCCTGACCGCCATGTACAAGGCGTTCCTGGACCTGGATGCCAGCATGGTCGAGATCAACCCGCTGGTCGTCACCGGCGGCGGCGAGGTCATGGCGCTGGACGCCAAGATGAACTTCGACGACAACGCGCTGTTCCGTCATCCCGATGTCGGCGACATGCGTGACGAGGACGAGGAAGACCCGGCGGAGTTGGAAGCGGCCAAGCATGAGCTGAACTACATCAAGCTCGACGGCACGATCGGCTGCATGGTCAACGGCGCCGGCCTGGCGATGGCCACGATGGACATCATCAAGCTGAAGGGCGGCGAGCCTGCCAACTTCCTGGATGTCGGCGGCGGCGCGACGCGCGAGCGTGTGACCAAGGCCTTCAAGATCATCCTCAGCGATCCGAATGTCGAAGGCATCCTGGTCAACATCTTCGGCGGCATCATGCGCTGCGACGTCATCGCCGAAGGCGTGGTCGCGGCATCCCGCGAAGTGAACCTGCATGTTCCGCTGGTCGTGCGCCTGGAAGGCACGAATGTGGAGCAGGGCAAGAAGATCATGGCGGAATCGGGCCTACCGATCATTTCCGCGGACAATTTGGAAGAAGCGGCGATCAAGGTCGTCGCCGCCGTGAAGGAGGCGAACTGATGGCCGTTCTCGTCGACAAGAACACCAAGGTCATCTGCCAGGGCTTCACCGGCGCGCAGGGGACTTTCCATTCCGAACAGGCCATCGCCTATGGGACCAAGATGGTCGGCGGCGTCACCCCCGGTAAGGGCGGTTCCACCCATCTCGACCTGCCGGTCTTCGACACAGTGGCCGAAGCGGTCGAGAAGACGGGTGCCAATGCGTCCGTGATCTACGTCCCGCCGCCCTTCGCGGCCGACGCGATCCTGGAAGCGATCGACGCCGAAGTCGAACTGGCCGTCTGCATCACCGAAGGCATTCCGGTCCTGGACATGGTCCGGGTGAAACGCGCGCTGGCCAATTCGACGACCCGCCTGATCGGGCCGAACTGCCCGGGCGTCATCACGCCGGACGAGTGCAAGATCGGCATCATGCCGGGCCATATCCACAAGCGCGGCAAGATCGGCGTCGTCTCCCGGTCGGGCACGCTGACCTATGAAGCGGTCGCGCAGACCACGGCGACCGGCCTGGGGCAGACGACCTGTATCGGGATCGGCGGCGATCCGGTCAACGGCACCAACTTCATCGACTGCCTGGAAGCGTTCCTGGGCGATCCGGAAACCGAAGGCATCATCATGATCGGCGAGATCGGCGGCACCGCGGAAGAGGAAGCGGCCGAATTCGTCAAGCAGTCGAAGGTGAAGAAGCCGATGGTCGGTTTCATCGCCGGCGTCACGGCCCCTCCGGGCAAGCGGATGGGTCATGCGGGCGCCATCATCTCCGGCGGTCAGGGCACGGCGGAATCCAAACAGGAGGCGATGCGAAGCGCCGGGATTCTGGTGGCCGACAGCCCGTCGGCCCTTGGCTCAACCATGGTCAAGGCCATGGGCGGCTGATAGAGAAACGGGAGGCCGGCTTTCAATGGAAGCCGGCCTCCCAACCGTTCGGGCGGCATTTTAGGGAGCTGTCATATCATGACGTATATCGGCGAATCGTCCCAACTCTTCGGCGCCAACGAAACTTACATCGCCGAACTCTACGCCAAATGGGCACTGGATCCGAACGCGGTCGATCCGGGTTGGGCGGCCTATTTCGAGACCCTGGAACCGGGCGAGGTCATCCTCGAAGACGACCATAAGGGGCCGAGCTGGACCAAACGCACGACCCGCGTCGTCGGCCAGGGCAATGGCGGCGGGGCGCAGAGCCTTTCCGACTCGTTGAGCGATCCGGACTTGAGCGCGGATTCGATCCAGCAGTTGATCGCCGCACTGCAGGGCGGCGGCGTGGCGGCGGGCAGCGATCAGATCCGTCAGGCGACGCTGGATTCGATCCGCGCCCTGATGCTGATCCGCGCCTACCGCATGCGGGGCCATCTGGCCGCCAATCTGGACCCGCTGGGCCTGGAAAAGCGCGATGACCACCCGGAGCTGGATCCGGCGAGTTATGGTTTCGAAGAACGGGACATGGATCGCCCGATCTTCATCAACTACTATCTGGGTCTCGAATCCGCGACGGTGCGCGAGATCGTGAAGATCTGCCGCCAGACCTATTGCGGCAGCATCGGCGTCGAATTCCTGCACATTCAGGACCCGGACGAGAAATCCTGGATTCAGGAAAAGATCGAAAGCAGCCGGAACCGCAAGGACTTCACCGACCTGGGCCGGAAGACGATCCTGGAACGCCTGACCAGCGCGGATATGTTCGAAACCTATCTGGACACGAAGTACCGCGGCACGAAGCGTTTCGGCCTGGACGGCGGCGAAAGCCTGGTCCCGATGATGGAACAGATCTTCAAGCGCGGCGCGCAGATGGGTCTGGAGGAAGTGGTTCTGGGCATGGCCCACCGGGGCCGCCTGAACGTCCTCGCCAACATCATGAAGAAGCCCTATATGCAGATCTTCGCGGAATTCGAAGGTCTGGGGGGCAAACCGGAATCGGTTCAAGGATCCGGCGACGTGAAGTACCATCTGGGCACGTCGGCCGACCGGGAATTCGAAGGCAAGACCGTTCACCTGTCGCTGGCCGCGAATCCCAGCCACCTGGAATGCGTCAACACGGTCGTCCTCGGCAAGGTACGCGCCAAGCAGCACCAGCGCGCCGACAGCGATCGGGACCGGGTCATGGGCCTGCTGCTGCATGGCGACGCGGCCTTTATCGGCCAGGGTGTGGTGGCGGAAACCTTCCTGCTGAGTCAGTTGGACGGTTACAAGACCGGCGGCACGATCCATATCGTGATCAACAACCAGATCGGCTTCACCACCGCCCCGTCGAAATCCCGCTCCTCGCCCTATTGCTCCGACATGGCGAAGACGGTCGACGCGCCGGTCTTCCACGTGAATGGCGACGACCCGGAAGCCTGTGTGCATGTCGCGCGTCTGGCGATGGAATACCGTCAGAAGTTCAAGAAGGATGTGGTGATCGACATGTGGTGCTACCGGCGCCACGGTCACAATGAAGGCGACGAACCGATGTTCACGCAGCCTTCGATGTACACCAAGATCAAGTCGCATCCGCGCACCCGCGAAATCTACGCCAAGCGCCTGCAGGAACTGGGCGTGATCGACGAGGCGGGCTGCGAAGCGTTGAAATCCGAGATCAAGAAAACCTTGGATGAAAGCTTCGAAGCCGCGAGATCGTTCAAGCCGAACAAGGCCGACTGGCTGGAAGGCAAGTGGTCCGGCCTGTCGATCGCCGAAGAGGGGGCCCGCCGCGGTCACACCTCGGTCGACATGGATCTGCTGCGCGAGGTCGGCCATGCCATTTCCCAGGCACCGCAGAACTTCAAGCTGAACCCGAAAATCGAGCGCCAGCTGGAAGCCAAGCGCAAGATGATCGAAACCGGCGAGGGCATCGACTGGGGTACGGCTGAGGCGCTGGCCTTCGGGACCCTGCTCTGCGAATCCACGACGATCCGTCTCAGCGGCGAGGATTGCGAACGCGGCACATTCTCGCAGCGTCATGCGGTCCTGGTCGATCAGGAGAACGAACACCGGCACATCCCGCTGAACAATATCCGGATGGGACAGGCGCCGTTCGAAGTGATCGACAGCCCGCTGAGCGAATTCGGTCTGCTGGGCTTCGAATACGGCTATTCCTCGGCGGAACCGCATTCGCTGGTTCTCTGGGAAGCCCAGTTCGGCGATTTCGCCAATGGGGCGCAGGTCATCATCGACCAGTTCATCGCGTCCGGCGAGACCAAATGGCTGCGCATGTGCGGTCTGGTGATGTTGCTGCCGCACGGTTACGAAGGTCAGGGGCCGGAGCATTCCTCCGCGCGTCTGGAGCGTTACCTGCAGCTTTCGGCAGAGGATAACTGGCAGGTCTGCAACATCACGCAGCCGGCCAACTATTTCCACGCCCTGCGTCGTCAGGTGCGCCGGAACTTCCGCAAGCCGCTGATCCAGATGACACCGAAATCGCTGCTGCGGCATAAGGCCTGCGTCTCGAAGCTGGAGGAGTTCGGTCCGGGTACGACCTTCCACCGCGTGCTGTGGGACAACGGGCAGTTGAACGGCACCCTGGCGGTGGACGAGGATATCCGCCGTGTCGTCCTGTGTTCCGGCAAGGTCTATTTCGATCTGGAGGCGGAACGCGATGCCAGGGGACTGAAAGACGTCTACATCATGCGCGTCGAGCAGCTCTATCCCTTCCCGTTCCACGCGGTCACGACGGAACTGGCGCGCTTCCCGAATGCGGAAGTGATCTGGTGCCAGGAAGAGCCGGAAAACAACGGCGCTTGGTTCTTCGTCGACCGCCGTATCGAACGGGTTCTGGAGGAACTGAATCATAAGCCGAACGGCCGTCCGCGTTATGTCGGCCGCGAAGCCGCCGCGTCCCCGGCCACGGGCAGCGCCAAGCGCCATGCCGCCGAACAGTCGGCCCTGGTGAACGAGGCCCTGGACCTGCCGGAACGCAGCCGCCCGGTTGCCGTGTCGAAGAAAACCGCCGCGAAGAAGACCCCGGTGAAAGCCGCCGGGGCCAAAAAGGCGACGGCAAAAAAGGCGACCTCCAAGAAAGCTGCTTCGAAAAAGGCTGCTTCCAAGAAGGCGGCAGCCAAGAAGAAGTAATCGGACGCGTTAGGATTTGACCCGGGGTCACGGCCCCGACGGCCCAGAGGGGAGAGACCCCGGGCCAGACAGATGAGAGGATACTATGGCGACGGATGTAACGGTCCCCACGCTCGGCGAATCGGTCAGCGAAGCGAGCGTGATCCAATGGTTCAAACAGGTCGGCGATTCCGTCGGTAAGGACGAGCCCCTGGTGGAGCTGGAAACCGACAAGGTGACCATTGAAGTGCCCTCCCCCGTGGCGGGTGCCCTGACCGAGATCGTCGCGGCCGACGGCAGCGACGTCGAGGTCGGCGCGCTGCTCTGCCGGATCGAGGAAGGAGCGGCCGGCAAAGCCTCCGCCCCGGCGGCCGAACCGGCAAAACCGGAAGCGCCCGCTGCTGCCCCGGCCCCGGCGACCGCCGCACCGGCTGCCACCGCGACCAACGACACCCTGTCGCCGGCGGTCGCGAAAATGGTTGCCGAGAACAATCTGGACGCCGCGAAGATCCCGGCCAGCGGCCCGAAGGGCAATCTGACCAAGGAAGACGTTCAGAACTATCTGAAATCCGGTGGTACGGCTGCACCGGCGCCTGCCGCGAAACCGGCGGCCCCGGCCGCCGCGCCGGTGGGCGGCGCAAAGCCGGCCACGCCGACCTATGAGAGCCTGCCGGAACGCACGCCCGATCCGCGCGGCGAAGAACATGTCCGCATGTCGAAACTGCGCAAGGTCATCGCGACCCGCCTGAAGGAAGCGCAGAACACGGCGGCGATGCTGACCACGTTCAACGAAATCGACATGGGCCCGATGATGAAGGTCCGCGCCGATTACAAGGACAAGTTCGAACAGAAGCACAAGGTCAAGCTGGGCTTCATGTCCTTCTTCGTGAAGGCGGCGGTCGCGGCGCTGCAGGAACTGCCCGCCGTCAATGCCGAAATCTACGGCGATCAGGTCATCTACAAGAATTACTACGATATCGGCATCGCCGTCGGCACGCCGCAGGGTCTGGTCGTCCCGGTCCTGCGCGACGCCGACAAGAAAAGCTTTGCTGAGATCGAAGCGGCGATCGCCGATTTCGGCCGCCGCGCTCGTGACGGCAAGCTGAGCATGGCCGAGATGCAGGGCGGCACCTTCACCATCACCAATGGCGGGGTGTTCGGATCGCTCCTGTCGACGCCGATCATCAACCCGCCGCAATCGGGCATCCTGGGCATGCACAAGATCCAGAAACGTCCGATCGTGAACGCCAAGGGCGACATCGTCGTCGGCAGCATGATGTATGTCGCGCATTCCTACGACCACCGGATCATCGACGGCCGCGAAGCCGTGACCTTCCTGGTCCGCATCAAGGAAATGCTGGAAGATCCGGCACGCCTGCTGATCGACGTCTGATCGGCAGCCGGACAGCAATGGTACGAGGGGGGCGCAAGCCCCCCTCTTTCTTTATCGGACGATCCGTGGCGCAATTGCCAGGATCTGCACAAGGCTTGGGACATTCGTGGCACGGCGATCGGATCACAGCAGGGATGAATTGCGCGTCATGGCGCTGGATGCGGCGGAGGCATTGGCCCAGGACGGCGGCCTGCCGGCGATCACCGCACGCGCCGTGGCCGGACGGATCGGATATGCGGCCGGCACCCTGTATAATTTGTTCGACAATCTGGATGGCCTGATCCTGGCCCTGAACGACCGGACGCTGGAACGGCTCGAACAGGCGCTGGATGCCGCTCCGCCCCCGTCCGGCGAGCCCGCGCGGGATCTTGCGGCGCTTCTGGACATTTATGCGGCGCAGGTCGACGCGGCGCCGCGGCTTTGGGCCTTGTTGATCGAACACAGCCTGCCGGACGGTCAATCCGCGCCGGAATGGTACCGTCAGCGGATTGGTCGACTGCTCGGGCGGCTGGAAACCGTCCTGGCCCCCGCCCTCGCCCACCGACCCGGTCCTCAGGCCACTGCCGAAACGGCTCAATCCGCACGTCTGCTCTGGCTATCGGTTCACGGCCTGCTGACGGCGGGCCATGCCGGCACGATCGCGGCGGTCGGAGCGGCGGAGGGCCGGGTTCTGGCGCAGGACCTGATCGAGACCTATCTGGCCGGGTTGAAGGCGCGCGACACCTGACTACGGGTTACAGGTGCTGATCCTGCACTGCAGCATCGCCAAGGTTGAACGCCCAGGCGCGCTGCGCCAAGCTCTGGCAATCGATTGAGAAACCACAAGGTATCGGCTCTCCCGTGACCGAAGCCACGGCCCCGCCCCCTCTGTCCCGCCCCGCCTTACGCGGCATGCTGGATTGCCTGAATGTCCCGGCCCTGGGGCTTGGCCTGACAATGGTCGGATTCGGCGCTATGGCGCAGGATGCGGGCATCGCCCTGTTGCCCGCCATGGGGGTCACCGCCTTCGTCTGGGGCATCGCCGGTCAGGTCGCGCTGATCGAGATCCATGCCGGTGGCGGCGGTATTCTGGCCCTTTTCGTTGCGGTCGCATTGGCCAATCTGCGCATGCTGCCGATGTCGGTGACAGGCCTTTCCGCCGTTCTGGGCGGAAAGAAGCTGCCCTTCCTGGGCCGCGTGATGCTGATGCAAACCATGGCGATTTCCTGCTGGACGCAAATGATGACCCGCAGCGACCATGTCCCCAACCCACAACGCCTGACCTACTATCTGGGCTTCGCGGCAACGCTGCTTTCCGCCGGGCTGATCGGGACGCTGGTCGGGCACCAGCTGGGCCGCGTCGTGCCGCAGGCGGTGCTGACAGTGACGATCTTCATGACCCCGCTCTATCTGCTGTTGCTGATCAGCGGGGCCCGCCAATGGGTCAACCGACTGTCCGTCATCTTCGGCATTCTGGTCGGGGTTGGATTCTATCCAGTCTTGGGGGATTGGTCGGTCATCGCCGCCGGGCTGCTGGGCGGAACCCTGGCCTTCCTCAGCGCGCCGCGCCTGTTCCCGAATTCGGGGGACGGCGCATGATCCTGGGCGACGCCGAGATTTGGATTGCGGTCGCGGTCGGCGCGCTGGGCACCTTCATGTGGCGGGTCCTGGGAGTCGCCGTTGAGACCCGCGTGCGTCAGGACAGCCCGCTGTTCATCTGGATCGGCTGTGTCGCCTACGCCATGGTCGCGGGGCTGATGGCGCGTGTCCTGTTGATGCCCGGCGGGGATATGGCGCCGGATTCGATGGTCTGGCGCTTCACCGCTTTCCTGGTCGGGTTGGCGGCATGGTATTGGCGTGGCAAATCGGTTCCGACGGGTCTTGCCGCCGGTGTCGGCACCTACGCCCTCTTTGTCGCGACCGGTACGGCCTGACCGACGGCAGCCGCATGATTGGATTGAATGCCCCGATCCGCTAGGTTTCTTCGAAGATCGAAAAGACGGAAGACGAGGCCGCCGGATGACCGAACGAGACCTGCACTATCCCGACCAATTCATTGCCGCGCTTCAGGCGATCTGGGGCGATGGCTTTCTGTCACCCGGCGGACCGGCTGAAATCGCCACCATGATGGGGACGACACGCCTGGATGGGATGTCGGTCTTGGACATCGGTTGCGGCGTCGGCGGGATTGATCTGATCCTGGTCGAAGAATACGGCGCGGACCATGTAACGGCCATCGATGTCGAGCCACAGCTGGTCGATCACGCGGCAAACCGGGTCTCGGCGGCAAATCTGGGCAGCCGCATCGACGTTCAACTGGTCGAACCGGGACCGTTGCCCTTCGACGCCGATAGTTTCGATGCGGTGTTCAGCAAGGACGCGATGCTGCATATCCCGGACAAGGCGTCCCTCTATACCGACTTGCTGCGCGTGCTGCGCCCCGGCGGCCGGCTGATCGCCAGCGACTGGCTACGCGGCGGACCGGATGACGGACCGGTCCCGGCAATCCTGGAGGAATGGGGACGGAAGACCGGCCTGACCGCCGATTTCGCGACACCCGGCATGACCGAACGCGCGTTGGAGGAGGCAGGCTTTCAGGATGTGCGCGTCCGCGACCGGAACGAATGGTATGCCGGTGAATTGCGGAAAGAGGAACTGCAGGTTACCGGGCCGGGCTTCCAGCAGCTGGAAGCGACCATCGGCATGGATGCCGCAATCCAGCGCCATCAAAGCTTTGAAATCCGCAAACAGGCCGTGGCGGAGGGCGCGCTGCGCCCTTGCCATCTATACGGTGTAAAGCCGACCTGACGGGCCCGCCCTAACGCGCCAGGCGCAGCGGCGGGGCCGAAACAAGGCCCTGCGGTGCGGCAATCCGGTCCAGATCGCCAAGCGCGCCTTCCAGGCGCGTGACGATACGGCCCTCGACCGCATCGGCCACCAGGGTCGCCGCCCCCAGCGTGAAATCCCCGGATTGCGCGGCATCAAGCACCGCCTGCCAGGGCGCTTTCGGCTTGGGCAACACTTCCAGCTCGATCTCGTCCTCCGGCGCGATCTGCATCAGGTCGCGAAGTTCCGCCAGCGCTGCCGGATAGCCGCCCAGCCGGTCGACCAACCCGACATCCAGCGCATCCTGACCCGTGAAGATGCGGCCGCGGGCCACCTGGTCCAATGTGGCGGCGTCGAAGCCCCTGCCTTGGGCCACCTTGGTCGTGAAATCGGCATAGACGAAATCGATCGCCCGCGCGAAACGAGCGCGCTCCTCGCGGTCGAATCCGCGGTTGATGCTCCACATGCCGGCATTCTCACCCGCTGCGACACGGTCCCAGCGCACGCCCAGGTCCTCCCACAGGCGGCTGACATCGAACTTGCCGCCATAAACCCCGACGGAACCCGTAATCGTGCCCGGTTGCGCGACGATCCGGTCGGACGCGACCGACACGAAGTACCCGCCGCTGGCGGCCGTGCCGCCCATGGAGACGACAACGGGAATTCCCGCCTCGCGCACCCGACCGACCGTATGCCAGACGGCATCGGACGGACCATAGGCGCCACCGGGGCTGTCGACGCGCAGCAGGACGGCGTCGTACCCGCCGTCGTCCACGATACCCTGCAGGGTATCGATCAGCGTTTCGGTGTCGAATCCCGGATCCGCGAAGGGCCCATCGGAATCGCCGACGCCAATCGGTCCGATGCCGTACAGCACCGCCACTTTGGCCGCCGGCTCGGTCATCCCGTCGCTGTCTTCCTTGCTGGCGGCAAGCAGAAACGGCGCGTCGATCCATTGCGCGTCGTCGCCAAATTCCTTCTCCACTTCGGATTCGAACTGATCGCGGTACAACAGCCCGTCGATCAGGCCCGCAGCCACGGCCTCATCCCCCAGAAGCGGCCCTTGATCCACCAGGGCACGAACGGCGGCCGGCTCCAGATCGCGGCCAGCAGCAATCGTGGAAACCGCCTGATCCAGCAGCCCCTGCGCCAGGGCGCCGAGCGAGCGACGCACCGGAAGAGGCATCCTCTCCTCGGTAAACGGGTCAGCGCCGCCCTTGAATTCATGGCGCTGCTCGAACTCCGCCGTGACTCCCAGTTCGCCCAAACCTTCCGCGAAATAGGGCACCTCCAAGGCGACCCCGGTCAGCCCGACGATCCCGGACGGCGCCATCCAGACCTTATCGAAGGCAGCTGCCAGCATGACTTCGGGCGTGGCATCGCCGAAGGCGGCCAGATCGTCGGCATAGGCATAGGCCGGCTTCCCGGACTCCCGGAACGCGCGCACCGCGTCCGCCAGTTCCTGCGCCCGGGCAAAGTCCATCGGTTCCGCACCCAGTTGCACGACCAGCGCCTTGACTTGCGGGGCGGCGGCGGCCCGTTCCAGCGCGGTCAACGTATCCAGAACCGTGGCCGGCTGCACAGGCTTGAACAGCGGCGCCGTCACATAGCGCTCTTCCAGCGGCTCGTTCCAATCCAGGCTCAGGACAGCACTGTCCGGCATCGGCGGGGCCTTGTCCCGCTGACTGGCCGTAAAGGCCGCAACCGCCGCGATGAAGAGGAAGCTCAGCCCGCCCAAAATGGCGAACGCCCAGAGGATGATCTTACCGATGATTTTCATGGCCGGACTATGCCCCGGCGCCCCAGATCGGTCCACCGAAGTTTGGAGGTTTGGGCCGGGTCAAAGCCGTTGCCGTGCGACGATCCCGGCCAATTGCCTCCAAATGCAAACAGTGCGATAAAGAAATCATTATGAGCTTCCAGTATGACAAGCCCAGTTCGGACAAAAGCCGTGACGTCCGGATCGTATTCGGCGAACCGGAAGCACAATTGCGCCACGCCATTCGCGCCGCCCTGAACCGCGAAGGCTATCAAAACGTCTATGATTTCGACCGGATTGCCTTGCTGCGCGAGGCAATCGTGAAGAACGATCCCGATCTGGTCGTCATGGATTCCGAGATGGACGAACGCGAGGCGGACCAGATCATCACGGAGATGCGGTACAACCGCCTCGGTCGGAACCCTTTCGTTCCGGTGATCGTGACAATCTGGGAGCCGACCCGCGAACAGGTCAAGCGTGTGGCCTCGTCGGGCACGGACGATCTTCTTGTGAAGCCGCTTAGCCCGACCCAGGTGTTCGAGCGCATCAAGGTTCTGGTCAACAACCGGAAACCCTTCGTCGTGACCAGCGACTATATCGGACCGGACCGGCGCAAGGATGTCGGCCGAGGGTCGGAGATTCCGACCATCCAAGTGCCCAATACGCTGCGGTCGAAGGTGCGGGGCGAGCCGATCGACCGGACCGCGATCGAAAACGCGATCCGCGAGGCGCAGGGGGACATCAACGACCAGCGTCTGAAACGAAACGCTTTCCAGATCGGGTTTCTGGTCAATCTGCTGCTGCCCGAACTGAAGAAATTCGATGTGACGGACGAGCGGATCAAGACCGTCGACCGGTTGATCGCCGTGTCGCGCGATACCGGCAACCGGATGAAGGGCACCGACTATCAGCATGTCACGAGCCTGTGCAACGCGATGATCCGTGTCGCATCGTCCATCGCCGACAGCATCACGCATCCCGAAAGCAAGGATGTCGACCTGCTGAAGCCGATGTCGGAAGCCATTCTGGCGGCGTTCAATCCGGACCTGTCGGCCATCGACATTGCCGGTCAGATCTCGTCCGCCGTATCGAACTACAAGCAGCGCACGGCATCCTGACCCTAAGCCCCGCCGTCAGATCGGCAGCCGCACCCGGGCACGCAGACCGCCATGCGGCGAATCTTCCAGAAATATGTCGCCGCCATGGGTGCGGGCGACGTCGCGGCTGATCGACAGACCCAGCCCCGTCCCGCCGGTCGATGGATTCCGCGACCGGTCGAGGCGATAGAACGGCCGGAAAGCATCCTCGCGCTCTTCCTCCGGGATACCGGGACCGTTATCGTCGACCAGCACTTCAATCGCCTGGCCGCGCCGTCCGGCATGTAGCCAGACCTGAGTCCCATAGCGCGATGCGTTGGCGATCAAATTGTCCACGCAGCGCCGCAATGCGTTCGGCTTCAACCAGGAAACGATCTTGCCTTCGACATGGCAGTCCAGCGCGATGCCGCCCGCCTGCCACTTCGCCCCCAGGTCGCTTATGATCTGGCCCAAATCGCATTCCACGGATTTCTCGCCGCCTTCTCCCCGCGCAAAAGTCAGGTAGTCTTGAATCATCTTCTCCATTTCGGAGACATTGGCGGACAGTTCCTGCGTTTCCGGCGTTTCGCCCAGCATGGCGATCTGCAGTTTCATCCGTGTCAGGGGCGTCCGCAGATCGTGACTGACGCCGGACAGCATGTCGGTGCGCTGCCGGACCTGCCGGCGGATCCGCTCCGACATCAGGTTGAATGCCCCGGCCGCCTGCCGGATCTCCAGCGCGCCTTCCGGCTTGAAATCCTCTTCCGGCTCCCGGCCCTTCCCGAAGCTCTCCACCGCCCGGGCCAACCGCCGGATCGGGCGGACTTGATTGCGCATGAAAATCGACGCCACGGCGAACAGGACCAACGATGTACCGACCATCCAAAGAATGAAGATATAGGTGGTGGAACTGAACAACCGGCTGCGCGGGACGGCCGTCGTCAGGACGGCATCCTTCAACTGGACATGGATGATGACCAATTCGTCGCGGGATTCGCTGTCGATGACGAAGGGGCGACGAACGCGTTCCTCCATCGCGGCGGCAAGCAGGGTTTCCAACAGACCGGACAGTTCGTTTTGCTGATTGGGCAGGATTTCGCCCGGATAGAGGGCGAGATCCAATTCCTGGTTCCGCCGCACCGCCCGAAAAATTTCTTCGCGGGCGTCCGGATCGCGCCGCAACTGTTCAATGACATTGGCGATGTCGCCGGTCACGCTGACCGACAGGCGCCAAGTGACCGTATCCCAATGTCGGTCATAGAAGATCCAGGCGGAAACCACCTGCAGCAGGATCAGCGGAATAACGATGATCATCAGCGCCCGGCCGAACAGGCGCTTCGGCAGCACGCTCTTGATGGCCAGTCTCACCGATCTGGCGGCAGAGCCGATCTGCCCCGGCGCGGCGCTCATCCGTCGGGCCTCAGGACATAGCCTCGGCCGCGTACCGTCTGAAGATAGCGCGGAATCTTGGGATCCGGTTCGACTTTGCGGCGCAGCCGGGTGACCTGCACATCCACCGCCCGGTCGCCACCGTCGATTTGCAGGATATGGGTCAGTTCCTCACGCGACATGATCCGGCCCGGCTCGGCCGCCAGAACCTTCATCAGGGCTGTTTCCGTCGTGGTCAGCTTGATCGGGCTGTCGCCCCGCAACAGCAATTCCCGCCCAAGATCGAACAGCAGCCCGCCCAGCCGCACGACCGAGGAACGTGCCGGTTCCTCCGCCGACGGGATACGGCGCAAAATCGACTGAATGCGCAGGATCAGCTCCCGCGGTTCGAACGGCTTCGGCAGGTAATCATCGGCGCCGGCCTCAAGGCCCAGAATCCGGTCCCCGGTCTCTCCCATGGCGGTCAGCATCAGAATCGGAACGCCGGTGTCGCCGCGCACGGATTTGGCGAGGTCGAGGCCGCTCTCGCCCGGCATCATGACATCCAGGATCATCAGATCGAAGGTAAAGGCGCCCATCTTTCGGCGTGCGTCGGCCGAGTCTTCCGCAAGCGTGATGCGAAAGCCTTCCTTGGTCAGATAGTCCCGCAGCAGGCTGCGCAGCCTGGCATCGTCGTCGACAACAAGGATATGCGTTTCTTCGGTCATGGGCGGCACTATAGGAGGTTCCCGGACACTTCGAAATTGCGATGTGCGCGCGGGTGAGGCAATGCGGAACTTGGACGAGAGCGCCGAATGGTGTACGCCCCTTGGCACCGAGTGGCGACCCGTCCCCTGTGAGAGGCAACATGCGCGAACAAGCCGCCGGGGACCATCCCCCCAGCGAAGACCGGCCGGTCTGGACGATCCTGTTCGCCGTAGCAACCGCCCTGTTGGCCCTGCGATACAGCGTCCTGTTGCTGACCGACTTGTCGCTGCACGGCGACGAGGCGCAGTACTGGACCTGGTCGCGCGATTTCGCCTTCGGGTACTATTCCAAACCGCCGATGATCGCCTGGGTCATCGGCGCCGCGACGAGTGTTTGCGGGGACGCTGCCTGGTGCGTCCGGGCGCCGGCCGCCCTGTTGCATATCGGAACGGCGTTCGTTCTGACCGCGCTGGCGCAAAGCCTGTTCGACCGGCGGGTCGCCCTGTGGACGGGGATCGTCTGGCTGACGGTTCCGGCCGTCTCCTACTCTTCGCTGATCATGTCGACCGATGCGGTGCTGCTGCTGTTTTGGTCGGCGGCGCTCTGGGCCTATCACCGCGTTTTGACCCGGCCGGACTGGCGCGCCGCCGCCGTTCTGGCCATCGCCTTCGGTCTGGGCCTGAACGCCAAATACGCCATGGCCTATTTCCTGCTCTGCGCCATTGTCCATTGGCTGCTGTGCCCGGATGCGCGCCGCGCCTTAAAGGCGGCATGGCCGTACCTGGCAGGCGGCTTCGCACTGGGCGCAGCCATGATCCTGCCCAATGTGGCCTGGAATGCTGCCAACGGCTGGGCGACGGTCGGTCACACGGCGGATAATGCCCATTGGCAGGGCATCGTCCTGCATCCCGGCGAAATGCTGGAGTTTCTCGGCGCCCAGTTCGGCGTCTTCGGGCCGGTCCTGTTCGGCGCGCTGCTATTTTCCATTCCGGTAACGCGCAAAAAGTCGGCGCGGTTGTCAGGGCCGGCGCGTCTGCTGCTGGCCTTCTGTCTGCCGGTCCTGGTGACGATCTCGGTCCAAGCCTTGTTATCAAGGGCCAACGCCAATTGGGCGGCCACGGCCTATCCGGCCGCGACGATCCTGGTCACGTCGGCGCTGCTGCAAAGCGCTCTGCGCCGCCGCCTCTTGCTGGGATCGACCCTTCTTCACCTTGCGGCAGCGGCCGGGTTCTACCTGGTAGTCCTGAACCCCGATTTCGCGCCGCGCGGACTGGCCAAGAAGCTGGGTGAGCTGGATGGTTGGACGGAAACCGCGGACGCGGTGCGCGATCGAATGGCGGATCAGGATGTGACGGTCCTTCTGATGGACAATCGCCTGATGATGGCCAGTCTGGCCTATGCCCTACGCGACAGCGATGTCACGATCCGGGCCTGGAACCACGATTCAAAGATCGATCATCACTATGAGATGGCCTGGCTCTACGATCCGCAGCGAGACGGTGGGCGGGTCCTTTTGGCGACCCCCCATGACGCCGCGCCCTACGAGCATGCTTTTGCGAAAATCACCGTTCTCGACCCGATCCTGCGCCGGGACCGCCGCGGACGGGAGACCGAACTGATCCTGCGTCTGCTGGAGGAGCCGCGATGACCGCCAAACCCTGGACCACGACCGGCATGCTTTCGGCCTGCGCGATCACGTTCATTGCCCTGACGGCCGTCTTCCTGCCCTTTCCCGAACTGGATCTTTGGGCGGCGGACCTGTTCTACAAGGGCGCGAACGATTTCTGGCTGCGGCAGACGGAGTTCAATGCCTTCCTGAACGCCTATGTCCGTCACGGCGTAGGCTATATCGCGGTCGGCGGGCTTCTGTTGTTCCTGTATTTTTGGCTGACATGGCCGCTGGACAAGATTCAGCGCCTGGCGCGGTACGGCTTCCTGTTCACCTGCATCATCCTATCCACCGGGTTGGTGGTTCACGCCGTTCTGAAGGACAATTGGGGCCGCGCCCGCCCGAAACATGTGGTTCAGTTCGACGGGGAATATGTTTTCACGCCGCCGCTGTTACCGGCGGCGCAGTGCGAGCGCAATTGTTCCTTCGTTTCCGGCGACGCATCCGTCGGCTATGTCATGCTGGCGCTGGCGCTTTACGCGACCCGGCGGCGCAAGTTCTGGATCGTCCTGTCCATCACCGCCGGGCTGGGGCTTGGCCTGATGCGAATGATGAACGGCTCCCACTTCCTCAGCGATATCCTGTATTCCGGCGTCTTCACCTGCGGCGGCGTTCTGCTGTTATACCGATGGATCGTGGAGAAACATTGGGCCAAGGACACGGAGCCGCTGCGCCGCGTCGCCGACCCCTATCTGGGACCGGTGCTCAGACCTGTCGGAAACGGGCTGCGCGGCTTATGGATGCGCGCGTCCACGCCCGGCATGCGCATGGGCCTCGACCGGGCCGGAATCCGCCTGCGCCGTCTCTTCGAACCCGTCGTCTGACGCGACCGGATCGCTCGCCATCCCCTCGCCGTCCGGATTGGGCACGTCGAGATCCGCATGCCGGTTGCGGTGGACGAAGTAGAGATTGCGCAAATAGATGAACAGGCCGGTGCACTGGCCAAGAATGATCACCGGATCCTGCCGCCAAATGGCATAGGACAGCAGCACCGTGCCGCCGCCGATGCTGAAATACCAGAAAGCGATCGGAATCACGCTGTCGCGCTTCTGTTCGCTGACGATCCACTGAATTATGAATCGCATGGCGAACAGCGCCTGGCCCATGAAGCCGATCGTCACCCAGACGATTTCCTCGGTCGGCATGGCCTGAAGTTTGGCCCCGAAACTGGCCAACCACTCCATCATTCTCTCACCCCTCCGTCACTTCCGGGCGTTTTGAGCGTTTGAGCAGCCAGTAGACCCCGAACAGGTCCACGATGCCCGCCACAGCCCGTTCCAACGTGCCGTACTTGGATTTGCCGCGTGGCCGCGCGCGGTGATTAACGCGCTCATAGCGGACCGTAAAGCCCTCGCGCCCGATCAGGGCGGGCATAAAGCGGTGCATATGGTCGAAATACGGGATCCGGGCGAAGACGTCCCGCGACACGACCTTCAGGCCACAGCCGACATCGCGTGCGGAATGGTTCAACATGCCGCGGTTGCAGGCATTGGCGACCCGGCTGATGAAGCGGCGGAAGCCGGTATCCTGGCGCTTCTCCCGCTCGCCCATGACCATGCCGATGGTCTCCCCTGCGGCGGCGGCCTCGTCGAAAATCTGAACCAGGCGCGGCAGATCCGCCGGATCGTTTTGCCCGTCGCCGTCCAGGACACAGACCAGACGTCCGCGCGCTTCCAGGACGCCGCTGCGGATCGCGCGGCTTTGGCCCGATCGGGTGCCATGGGTCAACACCCGCAGATTGGGGTGCAGATGCTTGCATTTCTTCAGGACGGCGGCGGTATCGTCGCGGCTGCCGTCGTCGATATAGATGATCTCGGTTTCCGTCGTATCGGGAAACGCCTCGGCGATTTCCGCGATCAGCGGCGCGACATTGTCTTCCTCGTCGCAAACCGGAACGACGACACTGATATCGGGAACGCGCATGGGGCCACCGGGACTGTCGAAATGCCAAGGGATGAAATGCGAACGGGGTCGGGCTTACCATGCCCGACCCCGATTGGCACGACAGAAAACCGGCAGATCAGGCGGCGCTGCCGCTGATCAGCGCGGCCTTGTCCGACCCGCGGCGCACTTCCTCGTCATAGGCCTTCATCAGCGACTCGCAAACGCGGCCCGGGTTGAAGTTGTAATCGCCGATAGACGAGATCGGCGTCACCTCGACCGCGGTTCCGGTCAGGAAGGCCTCGCTGGCATTGGCCATCTCTTCCGGCTGAATGTGGCGCTCGACCACTTCCAAACCCTGTCGCTTCGCCAGATCGATGACCGTCCGCCGCGTGATGCCGTCCAGGAAACAATCCGGATCCGGCGTGTGCAGCTTCCCGTCTTCCATCAGGAAGAAGATGTTGGCGCCCGTCGCCTCGGCGACATAGCCGCGCCAGTCCAGCATCAGGGCGTCGTGATAGCCTTCGGCTTCCGCCTTATGCTTGGACATGGTGCAGATCATGTAGAGACCCGCGGCCTTGCTGACCACCGGGGCGGTTCTCGGATCGGGGCGCGCCCAGTCGGAGATGCGCATTTTCAGACCGCGCATCCGCGCTTCCGGGCTGAAATAGGCCGGCCATTCCCAGGCCGCGATCGCCACATGGATCGTGTTCTTCTGGGCCGACACGCCCATCATCTCGGACCCGCGCCAGGCGATCGGGCGGACATAGCCGTCATCGATATTGTTGGCCGCCACCAGTTCGTTGCACGCACGGTCGATCTCTTCGACCGAATACGGAATGGTGAAGCCCAGAACCTCGGCGGATTTGTGCAGCCGCTCGGTATGTTCCGTCAGCTTGAAAATCTGTCCACCGTATACGCGCTCGCCCTCGAATACGCCCGACGCATAGTGCAGGCCATGAGTCAGAACATGCAGTTTGGCATCGCGCCACGGCACCAACTGGCCATCCATCCAGATTGTTCCGTCGCGATCATCGAAGGGCACCAGCGACATATTTTCCACTCCGTTTTTGGGCTCGGCCGCATCGTTTTCAGGCCCGACCCAGGGTTCCTCCAGCAAACCATTGGTTTGCAACGACTTATCGCGCTTTTCTCCGGTTCGACCCGGCGGTATGCGCAATTTTATTACCCAAGTGAACCGCCAAAAGTTACGATCAATTACGCTTGAGTGTTGCAGCAGGTAACATCGTGAGGCATATATGTCAACATGACTGACATAAATTCTTCCAAACCGTTTTCCGGCGGCCCCAACCGGCCGCGACCGCGCACCGGCAAGAGCGGGGGCAATCCATTGTTCCTGCGCGAGGAGGAATTGCGCCAGGCGATCGAGATGCTGTTCTTCGCCTATCGCGACTTCACCGGCGAGCCGGACAAGATCCTGGCGGAACGCGGTTTGGGGCGCGCGCATCACCGGGTCATCTACTTTGTCGGCCGTTATCCCGGGATGACCGTATCCAGCCTGCTCGACATCCTGAAGATCACCAAGCAGAGCCTGAGCCGCGTTCTGAGCCAGTTGGTTCAGGAAGGCTATATCAGCCAGGAGCAGGGCAGCGTCGACCGACGCCAGCGCCTGTTGACCCTGACCGACCAAGGCCATGAGATGGAACGGCTGCTGACCGAGACCCAGCGCAAACGGATTGCCCGTGCCTATCGTGCGGCCGGCCCGGAGGCCGTGGAAGGGTTCCGGGCAGTGATGTTGGGGATCATGTCCAGCGACGACGACCGGGACCGTTTCGGAGACCGGCCGGAATAGTCACTCCGCGCACGCCGTGGAGAGGTCATTGTCCAGGCCGTCCAGGTCGCCTTCAGCATCCGACCGCGTTTCACCGCAAGTCTGCGGGCTGGCGCTCAGGGCCGACCAGTCCGGGTTGGCGCAGTCGGCAAGAACGCGCTCCAGCTTGTTCTCACAATTCGTGAATTGTGTCAGCGCCCGACGATAGGCGTCCCGGCCGTTCGTCAGAAATCGGCAGGCCGGGCTGTCCGGCCCCGGCGCCGCGCCACGATGCGAAAGCCCCTCGTCCCACAGCCCCTGACCGGCGGCCAGATCGCTGAGGCCGTCCTGCATGGCGCGTTCGACTTCAAGTACCGCATCGCGGCAGTCGGCGGCCGAAGCGCCAGCGGCCCATAGCCCGCAAAGAGCCAAGACGCCCCCGGCAGCGATGTTCCTAGCCGTTCGGATGAAAGAAGCCATGAATCTTGCGCGCGACCGCATTGGAAATGCCCTCTACCTTCTCCAGATCCGCGACCGACGCCCGCGACACCGCCTTTGCGGACCCGAAGTATAGCAGCAGTGCCTTCTTTCGCTTAGCGCCGATGCCGGGGATCTCGTCCAGTGGATTGCGCGCCTGATCCTTCGCCCGGCGCTTGCGGTGCGAGCCGATGGCAAACCGGTGGGCTTCGTCGCGCAGACGCTGGATGAAATAGAGCACCGGGTCGCGCGGCGGCAGCAGAACCGGCTGTTCGGCGCCCGGCAGGATGATGCGTTCTCGCCCGGCCTCGCGTTCCGGCCCTTTGGCGACGGACATAATCGGCACTTCGTCCTGCAGGCCCAACTCGGTCAGCGCCTCCAAGGCGGCGGTCATCTGTCCACGGCCACCGTCCAGGATCACCAGATCGGGCCATTGACCTTCGCTGCGTTCCGGATCCTCCTTCATCGCGCGGGCGAAGCGGCGATAGATCACCTCGCGCGTCATGGCGTAGTCGTCGCCGCCGGCCGGCGCGGACGCCGAGGGCGCCCCCTCTAGCGGCGGAACCGGGGCTTCCGCAAGGCCCGCCGAGGCGGCGTCGGCAGCCTCCTTCTCGACCGCATCGCCGCGGATGTTGAATTTGCGGTAGGCGGATTTCAGGAAGCCGTCGCCGCCCGCCACGATCATCGCGCCGACGGCCTGACGGCCCTGGATATGGCTGTTGTCATAGACCTCGACGCGTTCCGGCGGCGCGTCCAGCCCGGCCAGATCGGCCAACCCGGTCAGCAGCCGTCTCTGACTGGACGTTTCCGCCAGCCGCCGTTCCAACGCGTCGCGGGCATTGTCGGCGGCGTGATCGACGGCCTTCCGCCTTCCGCCCCGCTGTGGCACGGCGAGCGTTACCTTCCGCCCCGCCTTCACGCTCAACGCCTCCGCCAACAGGTCCAGTTCCGCCGGCGTCTGGTTGACCAGCACGTCCTTGGGCGGCGGCCGGTTCTCGTAGAACTGACCCAGGAAGCCGCTCAAGACCTCGGACGGCTCCAATTGCTTATCATGACTGGGGAAATAGGCGCGGTTCCCGTTGTTCCGGCCGCCGCGATAGAAGAAGACCTGGATGCAGCTCTGACCGCCGCGTTGTTCGAGGGCGACGACATCCGCATCACCGATCCCTTCGATATTGATGTCCTGGCTGGACTGCACATGCGCCATGGCGCGCAGCCGGTCGCGCAGGGCCGCCGCGCGTTCGAAATCCAGCGCTTCCGACGCCGCCTGCATCGCTGTCGCCAGCGAATCCTTCACCTCCTGGGACCGGCCTGACAGAAACGCCTTCGCCTGATCGACGGTCGCCGCGTAATCCTCTTGCGAGATGTAGCCGACGCAGGGCGCGCTGCAGCGCTTGATCTGATATTGCAGGCAGGGCCGGGACCGGTTGCGGAACACGCCGTCCGTACAGTTCCGAAGGAGAAAGGCGCGCTGCAACACATTCAGCGTGCGATTGACCGCCCCGGCTGACGCGAAGGGGCCGAAGAAATCGCCTTTCCGATCCCGCGCGCCGCGATGTTTCACGATCTGCGGGTAGTCCTGATCGCCCCGGATCAGGATGTCCGGAAAGGTCTTATCGTCCCGCAGCAGCACATTGTAGCGCGGCATGAGACGCTTGATCAGGTTGTTTTCCAGCAGCAGCGCCTCGACTTCACTGGCGCAGGTCACGAACTCCATCGTGGCCGTTTCCGCGACCATGCGCTGAAGCCGGATCGGCAGTCGGTCCGGACGGGAATAGGTCGTGACACGTTTCTTCAGATTGTGCGCTTTGCCGACATAAAGCGGCTCGCCTTCCGCCGAGATCATCCGGTAGACCCCGGCTTCGTTCCCGAGATGACCGAGATAGCCCCGAATGACCTCCGCGCCGGTTTGCAGGCGGGTCATTCCACCCGACTCCTCCCCGATCTTGGTCTCATCGTCGCCGTCGATCTCAATCACGCTCTTCCCGTCCCCTTGTCCGAAAATCTCTTTTTGAATCAGCGGTTCGCTTACGCCCTCTCCGCTCGGCCATCCACATCACAACCGGTGCATGCGGATGAATTGGTATTCTGGTCCCCGGTCTGTTCCCAAAACTAGCTAAAATGCGATCCAATCCGGTTTGGTTAAGCTATCCACCAGATTTGTGGATAACCTTGTTAGCAACATGTGGTCGGACAGGTCCCCCCCGCGCAACGCCGGGGACTCAAGCGGTTTGCCCATTTTTTAGTCACAAAAACATAACCCTTTGTTTTATATACATCTTCAATGTGTCAAGTATGAAAAAAACGTTAAAGCCAAAAAAACCTATTGCAACATAACGCACTCCGTAGCCCGTGATTTCCCCTGTGAACAACTCAAATCTTCCGGATCGGAATCTTGCCGATTTTATAGCGATTTAGGACGGGTTCAGCAGATTCCCCACAACCTGCATTTTACCATACCCCGATACGTCGGGGCCGGGCCGGAACGCCCTCATCGCGAGTCTCCCGACCGACAGCGGACCAGGGATACGCCGATTGCGCCGGGTTCCGGATAGACATCGGGCTTGCGAGAGAAAATCTCGACCCGGGAAACCCTCGCATGTCGAAGATAGGCGTCTGCCAGATCGGAAATCAGCTTTTCCTGGGTTTCGATATGGCCCCCGGACACGCGATTCAGTATCTCGGCGCGCACGAAGTCATAATCGACCACGCTGGCCAGATCGTCACTGTCACCGGCGAAGGCATAATCCAGATCCAGGCGCACGGTGAAGATCAGGCGTTGGGGGCCCGTTCGTTCGAAATCATGGACGCCGATCCGCACGATCGCCTCGAAATCCTCCAGCCGGATCTGCCATTGGTCGGTCACTTGTGCCTCTCCTCGTCCCCATCGCCCGGTGACAGAAACATGACGTCTCGGTCCGACGCGACATGCCGCTGCCCGCAATCGACCGGAAGACAGGTTCCGGTCACGCCCGATGCCCGGCCCAGATAAAGAACCGCCTGGGCAATATCGTCCGGAGTCGTTCCCCGGCGCAGCAGGGTCCGGCCATGGACCGCGTCGAATTGGTCCTGGCTCTGCGGCCCGCTGACCAGTGTCAAACCAGGGGCCACGGCATTCACCCGGCATTCCGCACCGAAAGCCATTGCCATCAGATACTGCGCCTCATGCAAGCCGGCTTTCGCGACCGTATAGGAAAAATAGTCGGGATTCCGGTTGAACAGTTTCTGATCCAGAACCGTGACGATGTTCGGATCGACCCAGTCGGGCCCGATCCGCGCATGGAACGTCCGGGACAGGGAGAGCGGCGCGATCAGATTGGTGCGCAGCGTCTCCTCAAACCGTCCGGCCTCCCATTGGGTAGGCGTGTCATAGTCGAAACTGGACGCATTGTTGACCAGAAGACCCGGCCGTCCGAACGCCAAAGCCGCGTCGATCAGCTCTTCCGCCGCGCCGGGACAGGTCAGATCGGCGGCATGGATCATCGCCGTCCCGCCCGCCTGTTCGATTCCGGCCTTTACCTGCGCGGCGTCCTCGGCGGAGGTGTTGTAGTGAACGCAGACGGCGTAGCCTTCTGCGGCCAGCACCTCGCAGATGCGGCGTCCGATCCGCCGCGCCCCGCCGGTCACGATGGCAAGTTGTCCCGTGCCCATCCTGGTCACCGCCGCGCGCGCCGGCCGCGTCCGGATTTGCCGCCGCCCTTGCGGCCCTTCGGCACCGCATCCGGCGTCTTGGTAATCAAACTGGCCGCGATCGCCGGATCGATGGGAACGGAATCGGCCGGCATATCCAGATCATAGGCCTCCAGCCGCTTGATCTCGTCGCGCATCTTCGCCGCGGTCTCGAATTCCAGGTCGGCCGCGGCGGCCTTCATGCGTTCTTCGAGGTCTTTGATATAGGTCTTCAGATCGACGCCGACCAAATGGGACTGCTCGCCATCGCCCGTCTGGACCGTCACCCGATCCCGCTCGTAGACGGAATTGAGAACGTCGGAAATCGATTTCTTGACGCTTTCGGGCGTGATGCCGTGCGCGGCGTTGTAGGCCTGTTGCTTCTCGCGGCGGCGTTCGGTCTCGCGAATGGCATAGTCCAGACTGTCCGTCATGCGGTCGGCATAGAGCAGAACGCGCCCTTCCACATTTCGGGCCGCGCGCCCGATGGTCTGAACCAGAGAGGTCTTGGACCGCAGATAACCTTCCTTGTCGGCATCCAGGATCGCGACAAGGGCGCATTCGGGAATGTCCAACCCCTCCCGCAGCAAGTTGATGCCGATCAGGATATCGAAGGCGCCCAGGCGCAGGTCGCGGATGATCTCGATCCGCTCCAGTGTATCGACGTCGGAATGCAGGTAACGGACCTTCAGACCCGTCTCCGACATGTATTCCGTCAGGTCCTCCGCCATGCGCTTGGTCAGGGTCGTGACCAGCACGCGCTGCCCCTTCTCGACACAGCCCCGGCATTCATCCAGCAAATCGTCGACCTGATTAGCGGTCGGCCGGACAATACAAACCGGGTCGATCAGGCCCGTCGGGCGGACAACCTGTTCGACGATGACTCCGCCGGTCCGCTCCAGTTCCCAATTGCCGGGCGTCGCCGAGACATAGATGGTCTGCGGCCGCATCGCCTCCCATTCCTCGAACTTCAGCGGCCGGTTGTCGACGCAGGACGGCAGGCGGAAGCCGAATTCGGCCAGGGTCGATTTGCGCGCGAAGTCGCCCCGGAACATGCCGCCGATCTGCGGCACGGTGACGTGGCTTTCGTCCAGCACCAGAAGCGCGTTGTCCGGCAGGTATTCGAACAGGGTCGGCGGCGGCTCGCCCGGGTTGCGGCCGGTCAGGTAGCGGGAATAGTTCTCGATCCCGTTGCAGGATCCGGTCGCCTCCATCATCTCGATGTCGAAGGTCGTACGCTGTTCGATGCGCTGCAGTTCCAAGAGCTTTCCCGCCGCCTCAAATTCCGACAGGCGCTGTTTCAATTCGATCTTGATGCGGTCCACCGCCTGTTTCAGCGTCGGGCGCGGCGTCACATAGTGGCTACCGGCGTAGACGCGCACGGCTTCCAGCACCGCCGTCTTCTCGCCGGTCAGCGGGTCGAATTCGTGGATCGCGTCGATCTCGTCGCCAAAGAAGGAAACCCGCCAGGCGCGGTCTTCCAGGTGGGACGGGAAAATCTCGATCGTATCCCCGCGGACCCGGAAGCTGCCGCGCTGGAAATTCACGTCGTTGCGCTTGTACTGAAGCGCGACCAGCTCGCGCATCAGATCGCGCACGTCCTTCGGCTTCCCCGCCTCGATCGGAATGACCATCTGACTATAGGTCTCCGGCGAGCCGATACCGTAGATGCAGGACACCGAGGCGACGATGATGACGTCCTCGCGTTCGAACAGGGCCCGGGTCGCCGAGTGGCGCATCCGGTCGATCTGTTCGTTGATCGAGCTTTCCTTCTCGATATAGGTGTCCGACCGGGGGACATAGGCCTCCGGCTGGTAATAGTCGTAGTAGGAGACGAAATATTCGACCGCGTTCTCCGGGAAGAAGGATTTCATCTCACCGTAGAGCTGGGCCGCCAGGGTCTTGTTCGGTGCCAGGACCAGGGTCGGACGCTGCAATTCCTGAATGGCATGCGCGATTGTAAAGGTCTTGCCCGACCCCGTGACGCCCAACAGCACCTGATCGCGATCTCCGTCCCGGACGCCGGCCACGAGTTGCCGAATGGCAGCCGGTTGGTCGCCGGCCGGCGCAAAATCCGATTCGATCAGGAATTTCCGCCCGCCCTCGGACAGGGGGCGGTCGTATTTCGGCGCCTCGCCGCGGATGAACCCCTGCGGCTCTATCGGTTTCAGGTCTACCAGATCGCTCATAAGCGGTGACTATAGGCCGCGACCCGACCGACGCAAGCGCTCACCCCCGGATCAACCATACGATCGCGACACCTGCTGCCAACGCGACCGCCCCGCCGCGCCGCAAGCTCTCGGGCGGCAGGTCCAAGGCCGCCTTCATCATCTTCCGCATTCCACCGGGGAACAACGCGTAGCACAGCCCTTCAATTACCAAAACGAAGCCGAAGCCCGTCGCCGCGGCGACCCAGAAATCGTCGTTCACACTGATTCTCCTGCCTGTTTCGCCCCCCTGTCGGCGAGGCAATCCGTCTCGCCTTCGGGGAGTCCGCCAGCTTGCTTTTACACCCCTGATATCGTACCTATCGTCTGAGGGGATTTGAGACAAACGCCGTGCGTCGCCGATCCCATTCTTACCGCACAAAAGGCCTTGTCGCCTGGATCGTGCGATCCGTACGGCTCTTGATTTGGGGGAAGACCAATTTCCCGGACACACTCGCTCGCACGCCTTTTTCTAGGCGTCCTCCTGGGTATTGCAGTCACCGCCGGCGCCGCCGCCGCGGAAACCCGCTCGAATGCGGAGACGGCCGCGATTGCGCCCGGTCTGTCGACCCGCACCACCGCCGATCCCCTTCCGGCCGTCCTGTCGCCGAAAGACGCCGCCACCTATGCCGAGATTTTCCGCGTTCAGCGCGGGGGCGACTGGGCCCGTGCGGACGGCCTGATCGCCACATTGCGGGACAAAAGCCTGATGGGGCATGTCCTGTTTCAGCGCTACATGCACCCGACCAAATACCGGTCCAAGTATAACGAGCTGAAAAATTGGATGGCCGACTACGCCGACCATCCGGGCGCGTCGCGCATCTATAGCCTGGCGCTGCGCCGGCGACCTGCGAACCATACTTATCCCGCCAAGCCCCGCGCCACCGAATTGCCGTCAATGGACGCGGTCGAGACCAACCTGGACGTGCTGGACGAAACCGAAACCGGCGCCGAGGTCAGCCGCCGCTTCGAGGGTAAGACGCGCAGCGAGCGGAACCGCATTCGCGGCGTCCAGCGCACCATTCGCAGCCTGGTTCAGCGGGGCAATGTGACCCTGGCGTTGGAAACGCTGGAAACCAAGGCCAACAAGCGGCTGTTCGACCCGGTCAGCTATGCCGAGAGCCTGGGCGTCGTCGCCCGCGGCTATTATCGCTATCACCTGGATGACAAGGCGATGGCGGTCGCTGCGACGGCGGAAACCATTGCCGGGGACGGCGCCGCGCTGGCCCATTGGTGGGGCGGTCTGTCGGCCTTCCGGTCGCAGAATTGGGAACGCGCGGCGTCCCATTTCGATCGATTGAGCGTCAGCGCCGAGGCCGACTCGTGGCTAAAGGCGGCAGGGGGCTTCTGGGCTTCGCGCGCCTATTTGATCGCGGGCCAACCCCAGCGCGTCAGCGACGTCATGATGCGCGCGGCCGCTCATCCCCGGACCTTCTATGGGTTGCTGGCGATGCAGGCGCTGGGCGAAACCATGCCGTTGAATTTCGACCTGCCGATCCTGTCCGAAACGGAAGTCGAGCTGCTGTACCGTATCCCGGCCGCAAGGCGCGCCATCGCGTTGATCGAATCGGGTCAGACGGATCTGGCCGACGCGGAACTGCGGCGCTTCGTCGACGAATTGCCGCCCTCCTTCGCCGGTACTCTGCTGGCTTTCGCCGACCGCGCGGGACTGGCGGATGTCGCCTTCCGCATAGGCCGGGACATGGCGCGTCGGCAGAACACGCAATTGGACGGCGCGCTCTATCCTCTGCCCGGCTGGCAACCGATGGACGGGTTCAAGATCGACCGGGCCCTGGTCTTTGCCATCGTGCGTCAGGAATCGCAGTTCCGTACCCGCGCCATCAGCTATGCAGGCGCGCGCGGCCTGATGCAATTGATGCCGGCGACGGCCGGCTACATGGCCGGCGAGCGGTTCAGCGGCGCCGGACGCGACACGCTGTTCGATCCCGGATTGAACCTGTCGCTCGGTCAGAAATATGTCAGCCATGTCCTGGGCCTGAAAGAAATCGACGGCAATCTGCTCTACGCACTGGCCGCCTATAACGCCGGTCCGGGCAATCTGAGCCGCTGGCGCCAACGGATCGATTACAGCAACGACCCCCTGCTGTTCATCGAAAGCCTGCCGTCGCGCGAAACGCGGAACTATATCGAGCACGTTCTGTCCAATTATTGGATCTATCGCCTGCGCCTGGGACAGCACCCGGTCAGCATGGACGCGTTGATCGGTGGCAACTGGCCGGTCTATGTTCAGCAGGATGGCGAAACGAAACTGATCCCCGTTGCCGGACAAGGGCGCGGGCCGGGCACGTAACGTCAGCAACCCTTACGCTGAACGGAATGTCATGGCGATCGACGAAAGCCTGCCCTTCAAACCTGTGCGCATCGCGATCCTGACCGTTTCGGACAGCCGCACCCTGGAGACGGACCGGTCCGGCGACACGCTGGTATCGCGGCTGGAGGCGGACGGCCATGTTCTGGCAGCGCGCGAGATCGTCACGGACGATGCTCCCGTCATCGCCGAAATCCTGACCCGGTGGATCGACGACCCTCAGGTCGACTGCGTGATCACCACGGGCGGCACGGGGCTGACCGGCCGCGACGTCACCCCGGAAGCCTTCAATCGGGTTTGCGAGAAGGATATTCCGGGTTTCGGCGAGTATTTCCGCTGGATCTCGGCAAAGAAAATCGGCACATCGACGATCCAGAGCCGCGCCATGGCCGGGGTGGCGCGCGGCACCTATCTGTTCGCGCTGCCTGGCTCAACCGGGGCCTGCAAGGACGGCTGGGACGAGATCCTGCATTTCCAACTGGATTTCCGACACCGCCCCTGCAATTTCGTCGAGCTTATGCCGCGCCTTCGGGAGCATGAGGCGTCGGATTAGTCTGCGGCAACAGCCGGATCGTCAGAACCGCGATCAGCGCGACCGGAACCATCGCCCCGAAAACCCAATGAGATGCCGCACCGGCCGTCGCCGGTCCCGGGTCGACCCCGAAGCCAACCGCGTTGGCGATCAAGCCAATCACTGCCGCGCCCAGCGCATAGCCGAAGGTCTGGATCGACGATAGGGCCGAGGCCGCCCGGTCCTTGTCGTCCTGCGGCACCAGATCGACACAGCGGTGCAGGATATGGCCGAAACAGGCGCCGAACCCCATTCCCTGAAGGAACAGGAGCGGCAGCAGCAGCCAGATCGGCCCGGACGCGACGAAGACCGACAGACCGGCGCATCCGACCGCGACCCCGATAAAGCTGTATCGGATGACTCTCTGTTGCGAGGCGCCGACGGCGCCGGAGAATGCCAACGCGCCGACGGTCCAGGCGACGGATTCCAGCGCCACCATGTACCCGGCGGCAATCGGCCCGATCCCGTGCAGGATGGATAGCAGGACCGGCCCATAGACCACGAAAGGTGTCGTCACCACGGCCAGCAGAAACACGCCCGTCAGGCCGCTCCAGGCCGGGGCGCGGATATCGCCGATGGCGCGCGGCAGCAAGCGGTCGTTCCCGGCACGTCCGTCCAGGCGCAAAAACAAGATCAGTCCCAGCAGGCCGAACAGGCACATCCCCGCCGACTGCATCGAAAACGTGTCCTTCAAACCGGCCACAGCGACCGCCAGGACAGAGGCCGACAGCACGGCAAGACGCCGCCAGGGAATGCGAGCCGTCTCATCCCCCGCCTCCAACGAAGCGGGCAACGCCAGCCGCAACGCCAGGGCGAGCGCGCCGCTCTGCACGACAAAAGCCCAGAACCCATAGCGCCAGTCGGAATATTCCGCGAAGAAGCCGCCGATCAGCGGCCCGACAAAGGCCGACGCGCCCCATACGGCGGAAATCGCCGCCATGACCCTGGGCGCGTAGTGACTGGGGAACAGGCTGGACGCGCCGATCATGGTCAGGGCGACCAGCAATCCGCCGCCCGCACCCTGGATCGCGCGGCCCAGCAACATGCCGCCCATGATGGGCGTCACGGCACTGATCGCGCAGCCAAGCCCGAAGGCGACGGCGGACCAGATCATTGCCCGTCGCAAGCCAAAACGCCTGGCCACCAAGGCGCCGCAACACGCAGCGGCGATGGAGGCAAGCTCATAGAGCATGTAGTTCCAGGAGATCAGCTCCGCCCCGCCAATATCGAAGACGACGCTGGGCATCAGGGTGGCGACGACGGTGCTGTCCGCCGCGTGCAGCCAGACTCCGAAGCTGAGAACCGCGAACATGCCGGCATTGGGGCCGTTGAGAACAGCCCGCCAGGAAACGGTTTCGGTGCTGCTCATCCTTCCGCCCGCACGAAGTCGAGGGCCTGATGGGCCGTGCGCAGCACATGTTTGCGCTTCAAGGGGCTGGTCAGGAACCGCCGCAACGCCGCGGCAGCGATCGGATGCCAAGCCCGGTCCGGTTGGTCCGTCATTTCTTCGTGTACCGCATAGGTGAGCTTCAACAGATGGCTGGCCACGATGTATTCGAAGACGCCGTGGTCCTCAACCTCCGCCAATGCCGTTTCGACCGCGCCGAGCGGATCGTTGACGCGCCACGGCCCCTCGTCCAGATCGGGGTCGGTGAATCCCGAGTTCCGCCCCAGAAAGCATCCGATCTGCAGCAACGCGTTCGGCCAGAGGTCGGGATGCGCCTCGCAGAGTTTCCGAACCGCATTGGCGAAAGTGACGGTATGGGTGAAATCCAGCCACCCGACGCTTTGGGCGATGGAACTGTCCGTCTTGTCCTGCCATTGCAGATCGAAATGCAGCAACTGCCAGCATCCGGCGGCCAGCGCCGATTCATAGACTGCCGCAGGCCTGGCCGACCCGGCTGAGATACGTTCCAGAACCTCTCGAACCGATCCTTTGCACAAGCTTTCCGCATCGGGAACCGATTGTCCCGATCCGTCCCACCCGGCCAAGGCCTTGCCATAGGCCCGGAATTCCGGGATCAGATCTTCGCGTGTCGCATAAATCAGGGAACGCGTCAGCATCAGGCCCAGATGAAGCAGGCTTTCCGAATCGCCCAGGATCCGGGTCAACGCGCGCATCTTGTAGGTATAAATCGCGGCATGTCCGAAATCCGCGTAATGCGCCAGGGCGGCGCGGGCAAATCCGCGTTCCAGATCCGGCCATGCCAAGCCGGATTCCACGCCGCCGCGCAGATAGGCGGTGGCGGCGGCCTCGTCCTCCGCTTCGACCGCGCCGACGAACCCGTCCTCGTCCCAGGGCCGCCAGTCGGTCGGATACTTGAACGAGGGCTCTCGCCGCGTGTCCCAGGCGAAATGGCTGATACTTTCCGTCAGCATCGCGAGGCTGCGAACTGGATCGTCCAGAGCCGCCTCGCGCAGGGACAGCCAGTCGGACGTGGCCGGCAAAGCATGGGTCGCGCCGAACTCGAACTTCTCGGCCGTCTCCGCGATGGTGCGGCGCAAGGCGTCCAGCGGGTCGCCGCCGGCCCGCTGCAGGCGGGCAATTTCCCGGGCGAAACGGTCGTATTCGTGGCGGTCCAACGAATCCGCCAGATTGTTCAGCGCGTCCGAGATCGCCTCCGCCGCCGGCGGATCGGACAGGTCGAGATGAATGCGCCCGTCTGAGACCCGGACGGGATAGCGCCGCAGCTTGTCTCCGCCAACCAGGGTCTCGCCGCTGTCCAGGTCGAATTTCCAATTGTGCCAGTTGCAGGTCAGCGTGCAGCCATTCTCGCCGCCAACAGATCCTTCCGACAGCGGATAGCCTTCATGCGGGCAGCGATTGTTGCAGGCCAGGATGCGATCACCGGATCGAAAGACCAGGATCTGCTTGCCTTCGGTCTTGATCACCCGCCGGCCGGTCGTGTCCAGATCCGCCAAGCCCGCCACATCCCGCCAGTCCGTATCCGCCGCTTGTTGCATGCCGCGCATCCTTTTCTAAAGCATATTCTTTACAAACCTTTTAGAACCGCCCCTTGATTAACGCAAGAGAATTCTTTAGAAACCCTGTTATGGCCAAGTCAGACAAGAAGCCCGGCACACGGCGCGACATCCTGAACCGATTGAAATCGAACGGCTGCAGCGATGCGACGACGCTGGCCGAGGGCCTGAGCGTCACCCCGATGGCGATCCGCCAGCACCTTTACGACCTGCAGTCGGAAGGTCTGGTCGAAGCGCGCGCTGAGCCGCGCCCGGTCGGCCGTCCCGCGAAACTATGGTACCTGACCGAGGCGGCGGACCGCTATTTTCCCGACGCCCATGCCGAACTGGCTGTCAGCCTGATCGATACGATCCGGACCAGCTTGGGGGAAAATGCCTTGCAGGCCTTGGTGTTGGAACGGTCGCGTCACCAGACGATCCTGTACCGCAACGCCATGGAAGACGCCCCGGATTTGCGCCGAAAATTGGATGCTTTGGCGGAAATCCGGTCGCGCGAAGGGTATATGGCCGGGGTTGAGGAGACCGCCGAAGGGCTTGTCTTCGTCGAGAACCATTGCCCGATCTGCGCGGCGGCGAAGGCCTGCACCGGTCTATGCGCCATGGAACTTCAGGTTTTCGCCGATGCCCTGGGTCCGGGATATGACGTCTCGCGCACCGACCATATCCTGGCCGGCGCGCGGCGCTGCGCCTATCATGTGACGGAACGGGAAACGGTCGACAGCTAGGCGGTGGCCGCCAATGCCTCTGCCACGCGCGACAGGACGGCGGGCCACTCTTCGTCCGGCATGCGCCAGAACACCTTGGTATTCGGGTAGAACGGATGGCGGTCCGCGCCCAATGTCACCCAATCCGGTTTCAACAGCAGCGACCAGCACGGCACGCCCAGCGCCCCGGCCATATCCCCGACCGAAGTCCCCATATTGATCACCAGATCGCAGCACGCGGTCAGCGCGGCGGCGGCTTCCAGATCGTTGCGCAGATCGACATCGTCCAGAACCGAGACCGGGCGTCCCGCCAGTTCGGCATCGACATCGCCATACTGCAGATTCAGGAAGGTGACCCCCGGGACCGACAGGATAGGCTCCCATTGCGCGATCGCCGTCAGGGCCGCCTGCGTGCGGACACGCATCAGACCGCTGCGCCACGCAATGCCGACCTTGACCCCGCCGCCAAGCGACGCGACCCGCTCCGCCATGGTCTCGACCAGTGCCGGATCGGCACGCAAATAGCCGGCCCGGTCCGGGAACTCGCCCAGGTTCCGCCGGAACAGGTTCGGCAGCGAGGCGCAGGGGATGGAGAAGTCCGCCTTATGGGCCGATGCGGCCTCCCGCGACACGGTCCGGACCTTCGGGAAGGACCGGCGGATCAACGGGGCCAGCCGCGCGTCGCATCCGACCGTCACGGTCGCGCCGTCGCCCGCGGCGCCAACCGCATCCGTCAGGCAGGACAGCATGCGAATTTCGTCGCCCAACCCCTGTTCCGGGACGATCAGCAGGGACTTGCCCGACAAGGCGTCGCCCTGCCAGCGCGCCGCTTTCGGCGTTTCGACCGGCACGCTGGCGCCGCAATCGATCCGGCTTTCATACAGGGCCCACCCCTTTCGCAGGTCGCCCTGGTTCAATCGGCACAATCCCAATTGAAAGGCATGGCGCGGTTCCGCCGGGTCCAGCTTGGCCGCCTTGCTATAGGCCACATCGGCATCTTCCAGCCGGTCCGCCGCCATCAGCAGATTGCCGTAATTGCCCCAGATATCGGCGAAGTCCGGCGCTTCGCGAAGGGCATCGTGGTACAGCCCCTCCGCTTCTTCGAAATGCCGGCCGGCGGCCAGGACCATCGCCAGATTCGCCATCGCCCCCGCACTGTCCGGCGCCAGGCTCAATGCCCGGCGCGCGGTTTCCTCGGCGCCTGTCAGATCTTCCATCCGCATCTGCGCGGCGGCCAGATTGGTCAGAGCGTCGGGATCGTCCGGGGCTTTCTCCAGGACATCCGCGTAACAGGCCGCCGCTTCCCGTGTCCGGCCCGCATCGGACAACGCGACGCCATAGTTCAGCAACATATCCGCATCGCCGGGCGCGACATCCAGACCGGCTTCGAAGGCAGCAATGGACGCGTCCAGCTTGCCCATACGATACAGCGTGACGCCCAGATTCTGATAGGCTTCGACATAGTCCGGCTTCAGCACGACGGCCCGGCCGAAGGCTTCCGCCGCATCCTGCTGACGCCCCTTGTCGCGCAGCAGCGCGCCCAGATTGTTCCAGATTTCAGGAGATCGCGGTGCCAGGGTCAGGGCGCGGCGATAGGCCTTCTCCGCCCCCTCCGCATTGCCTGACGCTTCCAGCGCCAGCCCCAGTAGGGTCAGGACCTCAGGATTGTCCGGATCGACCTTGCGGGCAGCGGAAAGCAGTTCTACCGCCGCGGCCGGATTGCCGATTTGATAGGCCAGAGCCCCCCGCAGGCGCAGCGCGTCGCTGTGGGACGGATCAGCCTCCAGCACTTGGCGATACAGGCCGTCGGCCTCCATCAACCGTCCGGCCTGATGCAAAGCCATGGCCTGGTCGAGCCGGGGGTCGCCCGGTCCGCCGCCGGAGCCGTTCTTCCTTTTGTCGGCACGTCGCTGCTGTCGGTTCATGGCGCCGGATATAGGACTGTTTCAGCGTCAGGTCAAAATCCGATCGCCGTCAGATATCCTCGTCGAGATCCAAGGCCGCCGAATTGATGCAATAACGCAGACCCGTCGGGCGCGGCCCATCGGGGAAGACATGCCCCAAATGCGCATCGCAGCGCGCGCAGACCACTTCGGTGCGGCGCATGAACAGGCTGTTGTCCGAATGCTCTTCGACGGCGTTCTCTTCGATCGGTTTGAAGAAGCTGGGCCAGCCGGAACCGCTGTCATACTTCGTGTTCGAATGGAACAGAGGCTCGCCGCAGCATTTGCACAGATAGCGGCCCTTGACCTTGCTGTCGTGGTATTTGCCGGTGAAGGCGCGTTCCGTCCCCTTCTTGCGGGTGACGTAGTATTCCTCCTCGGACAGGCGCGCGCGCCAATCGGCGTCGCTCATCTTCACCTTGGCCTTGCGGGCGGTCGTGTCACTCATCGGGATGTCCCTCAAGCTCTCGTTTCAGCGCCCGCACCCGGGCGCGCAGGGCGTGCATCGGACCATCGGCAATGCCGATCTCGTCCATTGCCGAGACCGTGCGCTCCAGATATTCCGAACACGGACCGAGCCGGCCCGTCGCTCTGGCGATGCGGTCGGCGGTCTCCTCAAAAGATAAGCGCCCAGCATAGCGTTCACAATCACGCCGCATCACGAAGGCGATAGCGTGGAACCGGCCGCCCGCCTCGTCAACCAGGGTGACCCAGGCGGGGCGGTAGGACCCGGCCAGCATCTCGCGCGCCCAGATGACGTCCAGTTCCTCTTCCGCCTGATCTTCCGCGATCCGCAGGGCCAGGCCCTGAACCGAGCCGCCCCGGTCGAGGCCGAGCACGAGGCCCGGGCATTCCGGCGACCCGCGCCCGATCGGCGTCTGCAGGCAGAAGGACCGGTGATAACCGTGAAGGCGCGCGATGCGCCGCTCGACATAGTGAAAGGCCGGGTTCCACATCAGCGACCCATAGCCGAAAATCCAGATATCCGCGCCGTCCGGACGGGCCGCCATGGTGTCGATGCGCGATTGACGCCGTTCCGCGTCGTCCAGCGGCTTAATCAGACCCGCCGCCTCGGCGTCGCGCGCCATGGTTTGATAGAAACCCTGTTTTATTCCGTCGCGATCGACCAAGTTTTTCCGAGCCCCCGGAGTGCAAAGTTCGGCGGATAAGAATGATTTCGCAACCGCGAAAGACAAGACCGGTCACGCCGCCGCGCCGTCACAACATTCGTGAAAGGCGCGGCGCGGGCGTTAATCGGCCGCAACATCGACCAGAATGATCTCCGCCTCTTCGGTCACTTCGATCCGGACGGTTTCCGCATCGCGCACGATCGCCCCGTCCCGCTCGCCGACAGGCTGACCATCGACGATGAGGGAACCACGCGCCGGGACGATATAGGCCTGCCGCGAAAGGCCCAGGGCATGCTCCAGGACGCTGCCCGCAGGCAGGGTCCCGGCGAAGAGGGTTGCGTCCTGATCGATCGGTACGGCGCCATCGATCCCGGCGCGGCCGGATGCCATGGGCACCAGAGCCCCGGCGGATGCACCCTTCGGGAAGGTGCGCGTTTCCCAACGCGGCGGCTGCCCGCGACGGCGCGGAATGATCCAGATCTGGAAGATCCGGGTCGTCTCATCCTCGCGGTTGAACTCTTCATGCACGATGCCGGTCCCGGCCGACATGACCTGAATATCGCCGGCGACGGTGCGCCCGCTGTTGCCCAGGCTGTCGCGATGACTGATCGCTCCTTCGCGGACATAGGTGATGATTTCCATGTCGCGATGGGGATGGGCGTCGAAACCGGTGCCAGGCTGGATCGTATCGTCGTTCCAGACCCGCAGCGGCCCGACATTCATCCGGGACGGATCGTAATAGTGACCGAAGCTGAAATGATGCCGCGCGTCCAGCCAGCCGAACTCGGCATGGCCAAGACTGTCGAACGAACGGATTTCAACACTCATTTTCGTCTCCATCGGGGAATGGCACGCTTTCGCGGCGCCAGGGGAAGGCGTTACACCGCCTTCAGCCTGTCCCGGTTATGCGGTTGGTCGAGGTCCAGTTCCGGCCCCTCCGGAATGATTCCGGTCGGATTCAGGTTGTCGTGGCTGCCGTAGTAATGCGCCTTGATATGCCACATGTTCACGGTGCCTTCGACGCCCGGCCATTGGTACAGTTCGCGCAGATAGCCGGACAGGTGCGGATAGTCGGCGATGCGCCGGATATTGCACTTGAAATGCCCGACATAGACCGGATCGAACCGGACCAGGGTCGTGAACAGGCGCCAATCGGCCTCCGTCACGCGGTCGCCGGTCAGATAACGGTTGCGGGACAGAATGTCTTCCAGCCAGTCCAGGCTGTCGAACAGCGGGTGGACCGCATCCTCATAGGCCTGCTGACTGGTCGCGAAGCCCGACTTGTAGACGCCGTTGTTCACCGTGTCGTACACGCGTTCGTTGATCGCATCGATCTCGCCGCGCAGGTCCTCGGGATAGTAATCCCCCTTCTTCGCCCCGATCCCGTCAAAGGCGGTGTTCAGCATCCGGATAATATCGGCGGATTCGTTCGATACGATCGTCCGCCGCTTGGTGTCGTACAGGACCGGCACGGTAACACGGCCGGTATAGTCGGGCGTCACGGCGGTGTAGACCTGATGCAGGAAGTCGGCGTTGTAGACCGGGTCCGCCACGACGTCCGGGTCTTCTGTGTCGAAGGTCCACCCATTTTCCTTCATCCGCCAATGCACGACGGAGACCGGAATGTGATCCTCCAGCCCTTTCAACGCACGAAAGATCAGCACGCGGTGGGCCCAGGGACAGGCCAGCGAGACATACAGGCGGTACCGGCCGCTTTCGGCCTCGAACCCGCCGTCGCCCGTCGGACCGGCGCTACCGTCGGCGGTGATCCAGTTGCGGAACTGGGATTCGCTGCGGACAAATTTGCCGCCGGTTTTCTTGGTGTCGTACCAGCGGTCGTGCCATTCGCCGTCGATCAAAAGACCCATCGTTTCTTTCCCTTCGTCATTCCATCTCTGCGACTGCCCAAGATTTAGTCATCCTCTCATTCCGGACAATCTTGAGAGATAGAATTTGATTGTTTCGAAAATAGGCCTAATCTGCCGCCATTGGGTTTAGAAAGGGTTTGGGAATGCAAGATTTGAGCGGTATCGCGGTGTTCGCCGCCGTCGTAGAAGAGGGCAGTTTTACCTCCGCCGCCGAGAAGCTGGGACAATCCAAATCCGCCATTAGCAAGCAGGTTACCCGGCTGGAACAGCGCCTGGGCGCGCAATTGCTGGCGCGCACGACAAGGCGGCTTAATCTGACCGAGGTCGGACAGGCTTATTACGAACGATGCCGGCGCATCATTTCCGAAGCGGAAGAGGCGGAACTGGCCGTCACCAAGCTGCAGGACGTGCCGCGCGGCCGCCTCAGGGTTTCGGCACCGCTCAGTTTCGGGGTCGCCCATCTGGCCGCCGCGCTGCCGGATTTCATGTGCGCCCATCGGGAATTGAGCGTCGAGATCGATTTCAGCGATCGCAAGGTGGACCTGGTTGAAGAAGGATTCGACGTGGCGGTCCGGATCGGCGTGCTGCAGGATTCAAGCCTGATCGCCAAGCGGATCGCCGAAACCCGCGTCGTCCTGGCGGCGACACAGTCCTATTGGGACGAGAACGGCATGCCCGCCCATCCGAGCGACCTGGCCGACCACAATTGCCTGACCTACACCTATCTGAATGCGCCGAACACCTGGCGTTTCCGGGACCCGGACAATCCGGGCGAAGACATTACCGTCCGTATCAAGGGTTCAATGACATCGAACAACGGGAACATCCTGGCCCAGACCGCAGCGTCCGGGATCGGAATCGTCTTCACCCCGACCTTCATCTGCGCCCAAGCAATCCGTAACGGAGTGCTGGTGCCGGCCTTGACGGACTATGAACCGTCCCCCTTCGGCATCTATGCGATCTATCCGCCCAACCGGCATCTATCCGCCAAGGTCCGCGCGTTCATCGACTTCCTGGCGGCACGCTTCGCCGGGCCTGAAACGATGTGGCCGTGACCGGAGCCAAGGCTTGACGGCGCGCCGATAAACCCGATCTTGAAGACATTCAACCCGCCCTGCGCCGGAGCCCCCGCATGAAGACCGAACAGCCCCCCGTTATCCGATTGTCCGACTACGCGCCGCCGCGCATATCGGTCGAATCCGTCGATCTGGGCTTCGATCTCGCGCCCTCGGGTACGCAGGTCGCCGCCACATTGCGCATCGCGCGGACGGACGGAACGACCGATCCGATTTTTCTGGAAGGCGAAGCGTTGCGCCTGTTGGAAATCGAGATCGACGGCAAGGCCTTGTCCGAGGATTCCTACAAGCAAAGCGAGACGGGACTGACACTGCTGAACGCACCCGACGCCTTCACGCTGCGCACGGTCGTGTCGATCGACCCGGCGGACAACACCCGCCTGGAGGGCCTGTATCAGTCCAACGGCATCTATTGCACGCAATGCGAGGCGGAAGGCTTCCGCCGCATCACCTTCTTTCCGGACCGACCCGATGTGATGAGCCGGTTCCGGGTTACGCTCCGCGCCGACCGGGCGGCCTGCCCGGTCCTGCTGTCCAACGGCAATTTGATCGAAAAGACGGAACTGGAAGACGGCCGCCACAGCACGGTCTGGGAAGACCCGTTCCCGAAGCCCGCCTATCTGTTCGCGCTGGTCGCCGGACGGTTGGACGCGCTGGAAGACACGTTCGAAACCATGAGCGGCCGTAAGGTCGACCTGAAAATTTGGGTCGAGCCGGGCAACGCCCCGCGCTGTGCCTATGCCATGGATGCCCTGAAACGGTCGATGAAATGGGACGAGGACCGGTTCGGCCTGGAATACGATCTGGACATTTTCAACATCGTCGCCGTCAGCGATTTCAACATGGGCGCGATGGAGAACAAATCCCTGAACGTCTTCAACGCCAAATACATTCTGGCGGATTCCCACACCGCGACCGACGCCGATTACGCCAATATCGAAGCGATTGTCGGCCACGAATACTTCCACAACTGGACCGGCAACCGCGTCACCTGCCGCGACTGGTTCCAACTGAGCCTGAAAGAAGGCCTGACCGTATTCCGGGATCAGGAATTTTCTGCCGACATGCGCTCGCGCGCCGTCAAGCGCATCCAGGATGTCCGCACCCTGCGCGCCCGGCAGTTCCCCGAAGACGCCGGGCCGCTGGCCCATCCGGTGCGGCCCGAAAGCTATATCGAGATCAACAATTTCTACACCGCGACCGTCTATGAAAAGGGCGCGGAAGTGATCCGCATGATGCATGCCATGCTGGGCGAGGACGGTTTCCAGAAGGGCATGAAACTGTACTTCGACCGCCATGACGGCCAAGCCGTGACCTGCGACGATTTCGTGGCGGCCATGGCGGACGCGAACGATGTCGACCTGACCCATTTCAAACTGTGGTATTCGCAGTCCGGCACGCCGGAAATCGCCGCTAGCTGGACGCATGATCCGAAGACAAGCCGGTTGGCGCTGACCCTGAGTCAGACCACCAAGGCGACACCCGGCCAGGCCGAAAAGAAGCCGTTGCAGATTCCGATCCGGATCGGACTGATCGGGCCGGACGGGACGGAGATCGGCACGGAATCCGTCGTGACCCTGGCAGAGGCGATGCAGAAGACGGTGTTCGAAGACGTGCCGGCCGGCACCGTTCCGTCCATCAACCGGGGCTTCTCCGCGCCGATCACGCTGAAGGCGGATTATAGCCCGGCGGAACGCGTGCTGCTGATGGGGCACGACACCGATCCCTTCGCGCGCTGGGAGGCCGGACAGCAATATGCGACGGCGCTGCTGTTGCAGATGGTCGCCGACCTGCGGGACGGAAAGGATGCCCGCATCGATCTCGAATTTATTGCGGCCTTGGGCCGGACATTGACTGACGAGACGCTGGACCCGGCCTTCCGCGCCCTGGCGATCGCCCTGCCGACCGAGGATTACATCGCCGAACAATTGCGCCCGGTCCCGATCGAGGAGATTCACGAGGCCCGCATCGCCCTGCGCCGTGCCATCGGCGACACGCTGTGGGACGATCTGATCCGGATCCATGACGCCATGGCCCAGACCGGCGCTTTCGATCCGTCGGCCGAGGCGGCGGGTCAGCGCGCGTTGCGCAATGCGGCCCTGTCCTATCTGGTCGCGACCGGCGACCCCGAAAGCGTCGCCCTGGCCCGTACCCGCTATGACGAGGCCGACAATATGACCGACCGAATGGCAGCACTGTCGGTCCTCGCCGATACCGAAGGCGAAGCGCGGGAAGGCGCGCTGGCCGATTTCTACGAGCGGTTCCGCCATGACGAACAGGTCATCGACAAATGGCTGTCGGTTCAGTCGATGAGTGCCCGTCCGGACACGCTGGACCGGGTCCGCGCGCTGATGGAGCATCCTGTCTTTTCGATCCGCAAGCCGAACAAGGTCCGGGCCCTGGTCGGCGCCTTCGCCATGGGCAACCCGATCTGTTTCCACGCACCGGATGGCAGCGGTTATAAATTCGTCGTCGATTTCCTGCAGCAATTGGACAAGGTCAATCCTCAGGTCGCAGCCCGGATGCTGGGCGTCTTCGGCCAATGGCGCCGCCTGACGGCGGAACGCAGCCAGACCATGAAGGCCGAGCTGCAGCGTTTCGCGGACACCGAGGGGCTGAGCCGCGACTGCACCGAGATCGCGACAAAATCCCTGTCGGGTTGACCCGCCGCGCGCTTGAGCAAAGGGGCGGAATCCGGCGAAAGTGCCCGTAATGTGTGCCGCCCCGATCCTTCATCTCGAACCGGCCCCCGCCCTTGTAGCGGGCGTGCACGATTGCGCCTGGCTGACACCGGATGGAGAGTTGGAGCGCCTGTCGCATAAGGAGGCAGGACGGCGGCTGAGTCGCGGCGCGCCGGCCTATGTCCTGCACGCCCCGGCGACCGCCGCCCGGATCGGCGCAAAAGCGCCGTCGCGCTGTTACGACCTGCTGGAACTCTTCGCCTTCGTCGCGCCGGCGCAGTTCTGCGTGCCGACGCCGCGCGGCCTGGCGGAGGCGCTGCATCTGCCGGTGCCGGGCGGGCTGGAGGATCAGGCAATCCTGCTGCCCAAGGCGGCCCAGCGCCTGTTGCGCCACCTGATCGCGACCGGCGACCGGGACCCGGCCGCCAAGCGCACGGCCCTGGCCATGGCGCGGGGCGGCTGGATCTGGGCGCCTTCCGTCCTGTCCGCCCTGGGCGCCGATCCGGAGGAAGCCGGCCTGCGCGCGCCGGTGTCCGGCCTGGATGTATGGAAGGACCTGCCCGAATGGCAAGAAGACGCACCACCCCCGCCGCCCGGCGACCTGGCCGTGGAACCGGCAGAAGCGCGCTCCCGGTTGGCGGACCTGCTGGGCGAAGGTGCCGAAGCGCGGCCCAGCCAGTCTGACTATGCGTCCGCCGTCAGCGCGATTTTTCAGCCGCGCCGGGACGAGGGCGCGCCGTCGATCGTCCTGGCCGAGGCCGGCACCGGCGTCGGCAAGACCCTGGGCTATATCGCCCCGGCCAGCCTCTGGGCGGAAAGGAACGAAGGCCCGGTCTGGCTGTCGACCTATACCCGCAACCTTCAGCATCAGATCGACGGGGAACTGAACCGCCTGTTCCCCGATCCGAAAGTGAAGGAGAAGCGCGTCGTCGTGCGCAAGGGTCGGGAAAACTATCTGTGCCTGCTGAACCTGGAAGAAACCGCACGGACCGTCGCGGCCAGCCCCGGCGAGGCGGTGCCGTTGGGTCTGATGGCGCGCTGGACCGCCGCCACGCGCGACGGCGACATGACCGGCGGCGACTTCCCGGCCTGGCTGATCGACCTGACCGGCGGGCGGCGGCTGTCCAGCCTGACCGACCGGCGCGGCGAATGCGTCTATACCGCCTGTGCGCATTACAGCCGCTGCTTCATCGAGCGAGGGGTGCGCCGGTCGCGGCGCGCCGATCTGGTCGTCGCGAACCATGCCCTGGTCATGGTTCAGGCAGCGCGCGGCGCGCTCGACCTCGGCGGCCGGACGACGCGGCTGGTCTTCGACGAGGGCCATCACGTCTTCGACGCCGCCGACAGCGCCTTTTCCGCCCATCTGTCCGGGCAGGAAACGGCGGAGCTTCGACGCTGGCTGCGCGGTGCGGAAGGCACGGGGCGCGGCCGCGCACGAGGCCTGAAGGCGCGCTGCGAGGATCTGCTGGGCGACGAGACGAACCGCGAGCATTTGGAGCGCGTGCTGCGGGCGGCGGCGGGTCTGCCGGGAGAAGGCTGGCATGGCCGCCTTTCCGACGGCCGCCCTTCCGGCCCACTGGAAGCCTTCCTGGCCCAGGTCAGGCGCGCCGTCTATGCACGGTCCAGCGAGTCCGACGGCCCCTTCGGCCTGGAGGTCGAGGTCAGCGACCCCGGCCCCGAGATTCTCGAAACCGCCCTGGCCGTGCGGGACTTGTTCCGCGACATGGCCGCGTCGGCCAAGGGATTGCTGGACGGCATGGCGTCGCGACTGTCCGACGAGGCGGAGGAACTGGAAACCGCCGAAAAGACACGGATCGAACAGATCTGCCGGTCGCTGCAGCACCGCGTCGTCGACTATGCCCAAGCGGCGGCCAGCATGGCGGACTCGCTGGGACAAGCGACACCGGAACAGTTCGTGGAATGGTTCGACGTCGCCCGTGCCGACGGGCGCGACCTGGATGTCGGGATGCGCCGCCATTGGATCGATCCCAGCTTCCCCTTCGCGGAAACCGTCCTGATCAACAGCCACGGCGCATTGGTCACATCGGCGACGCTGACCGACGGGTCGGGCGATGCGGAGGCGGATTGGAAATCGGCGGAAAGGCGAAGCGGCACGGATTTCCTGCCCGCCCCGCCAGTGCGCGCGCGCGTCCCCTCGCCTTTCGATTATCCGGCCCATACGCGGGTCTTCATCGTCACCGACGTCAACAAGAATGACGGAGGTCAGGTCGCGGCGGCCTATCGCGCGCTGTTCCGGGCGGCGGGCGGCGGCGGGTTGGGCCTGTTCACCGCCATCTCCCGCCTGCGTGGGGTCTATAACCGCATCGCCGAGGATTTGGAGGCGGACGGGATCGATCTGCTGGCCCAGCATGTCGACGCCCTGAACCTGCCGACCCTGATCGACATGTTCCGTGCCGATCCGCATAGCTGCCTGCTCGGCACCGATGCGATCCGCGACGGTGTCGACGTGCCCGGCGACAGCCTGCGCCTGATCGTCTTCGACCGCGTCCCCTGGCCGCGCCCGACCATCCTGCACAAGGCGCGGCGCAAACATTTTGGCGGCAAGGAGTATGACGACGCCCTGACCCGCCTGAAGCTGAAACAGGCCTTCGGACGCCTGATCCGGCGCGGCGACGACCGGGGGATCTTCGTCCTGCTGGACAGCCGGATGCCATCACGCCTGCTGGGTGCCTTCCCCGAAGGCGTCGCGGTCGAGCGGATCGGCCTGAAGGATGCCGTCGAAAAGACCCGCGACTTCCTGAACGCCGGTGCCGAAAACGGCTGATCGGTCGCGTTAGGGCCGTATTTTTTCCCTAAGCTCGCCCCGCTGTGCCCATACTCTCCGACGAGATTGGCAGGACTATTCTTGTCGCATCGGAAAGGAAGCGTGATGCGAAATATCCTTCTATCCGGCATGACCGCCGCATTGCTGGCGGGCTGCAGCATCAATCCCTATGGCGCGGATACGTTTACCCGTAGTGGGGTCGTATCCGGCAGCATCCTGGAACAGAATGACTGTCCGGTCGACGGCGGCACGGCAGTTTGGGTCAGTGCGAACGGGCGCGGCGAATGCGTCCGGTACTTCACTGCCGGTTTGCGCGGGGACCGTGTGCCGGTCGCGCTGGTCCATTTCCACGGCGACGTGATGTGGCAGGACGCGAACGGCACCCCGACCGTCTATGACGGATACGAGGAACATGCCGCACCGAGCGAGCTTCAGGCCTTGGCCGACAAAGGCGCCGAGACGGCTAATCTGCCCTATATCCGCCTGTCCCGGCCCGGCACCTTCGGGTCGTCCGGCGACCACCGCCTGCGCCGTCAGCCGGAGAATCTGGCGATCGTCGAGGCCGCGTTGGACGCGATCAAGGCAAAACACGGCATCGACCGCCTCGCCCTGGCCGGTCAATCGGGCGGCGGGCATCTGGTCGGGGCCTTGCTGGCACGCCGCAACGACATCGCCTGTGCCGCGATCTCGTCCGGTGTCGTGTCGGTCCGCAGCCGCAGCCACATGCATGGTTGGTTCGGGCGCGACTTCACCGGCTTCTGGCACTATGTCGATCCCATTGCGACAACCCACCTCGTGCCGGAAAACGCGGATCGCCGTATCTTCGTGATCGGCGACCCCAAGGACCGGAACACGCCCTTCGCCACCCAGGCGGAATATCACTTTGCCCTGCGCGCCCTGGGGCGGGGGTCGGTCCTGATCGAAGCGCAAGGGGACGGGCCGCAGCATCACGGCCTCGCCTGGACCGGCATCGCCGTAGCGGCGGATTGCGCGGCCGGCAAGCCGACCGACCAGATCGTTGAAAAATATGCGGCGAAGAACCCGGCCTAGGATCCGATCAGATCGACATAGTGCTGAATGGCGAAGGAGACGGTGGCGATCGAGACAATCGTGGACACCAGGATCGCCGCCGTCGCCCGCTGCACATAAACGCCATACCGCTGTGCCAGAACGAAAATCAGGCCACCGGTCGGCAGTGCCGCCATGATCACGGCCACCGCCTCCTCCAACGGATCCAACGGGATCAGGTAATGCGCGATCAACCAGGTTGCCATAGGATGGACCGCCAGTTTCACGACGGTGATCCAGGCGACTTCCCCCGCCCCGCGCCGCACCGACTGGCCGACCAGGAACAAGCCCATCGCGAACAGGGCGCAGGGACCGGCAGACGCCCCCAGGAGATCCAGAAACTTCAGCGCCGGTCCCGGGATCGTCCATTGCAGGGCGGATAGGACCATCCCTGCCGCACAGGCGCAGAGCAAGGGGCTGCGCACGAGGCCCCGGACGGCATCGACGACCACGCGCGGACCTGACGCGCCGGTGCGATCGACCTCCATCACCGCGCTGGCGATACCCAGAACGATGAACAGATTGGCCAGCACCGTCGCAATCATCGCATTCGTCGCCGCCGCGCCGAAGGCTGTCAGCACCAACGGGATACCCATATAGCCGGTATTGGCGAAGACCGAAGCCGCACTGTGCAAGCCGATTTCGCCGATCCGTTTCGAGAAGAAGATTCGGGCGATCACGGCGACCGGAATTGCAGTCGCGAAGTATCCCCCGCCGATCACGGCCAGCAGCCGCCAGTCCAGCACATCCGCGACCGGTGCCTGGGATGTCGACGACAGGAACATCGCCGGCAAGGCGATAAAATAGACGAACCCGTTCAACGCCGCTGTCGAATCCTGACCCAGCAGCTTGAACCGGCCCGCCAGATATCCGGCCAGGATAATGGCGAAGACGGGAATGGAAACGTCGATCAATGCCTGCATGGCCGCACCATGTCCGCGGACAGGCGTCAAGTCGAGCGAAAGATTGTCACGTCACCTATGCACGGATCGCTTCCAGGAAAGCGTCCGACTTTTCCTCCACAGAATGGGTAATCACGGTCAGTTTCTTGTTCAGACCCGTAACCGACCGCATATGCAGCGCGGATTGCATCGTCGCGTCCTTAACCTCCGTGACCGACCGTCCCAGATCGTCACTGCCGAGCGCCGCCTCTTGGGTGTTGCGCGCAATTTCCTGTGTCGCCGTCATCTGCTGGTCGACCGAAGCCGCAATACTTGTGAAAATCTCGGTTAGATCCGCGTTCTTCTTGTCCATGGCCGAGAGCGAATTCGCGACTTCCGAGATGGCTTCGACAATCGCGGTGACCTCGGTCCGAACCTCCTCGGTCGCCCGGGCGGTCTGCGTCGCCAATCCCTTGACCTCATTCGCCACGACCGCGAAGCCTTTTCCGGACTCTCCGGCCCGGGCGGCTTCGATCGTGGCGTTCAGAGCCAGTAGGTTGGTCTGTTCGGCGATATCGGCAATCAGGCCGATCACCTCCTCGATCCGCCGCGAGTTTTCAGATAGCGACCGGCCTTTACCTGCAGTTTGGCGCGTCGCATCGCTCACTTCATCGGCGATTGCCGACATCTCGGAAATGCGTCGGCCGATCTCGGCTGCGCTCGCTGCAAGCTCCTCCGACGCGGCCGCTACGGTCTTGATGTTCTGCGCCATCTGTTCGCTGGCGGAGGCCGCGGCGGCACTTCGGTTCTCGGATTGAGAGTTCAGTTCCATCGCATCTTCGACCGCCTTCTGGGCGTCGTTCATTGCCTCATTGAGCGCCGCGATCGCGGAGTTGACATCGGAATCGAAGGCCGAGGCCAGTTCGCGCCGGCGCGCTTGCCGCTCCTCGACAGCTTTCCGGTCGGCGACCCGAAGCGCCTCGGACATGCGCTGAGTCTCCGCTTCAGCGGCACGCGCCTCTTCCAAGGATCGCGCGGCCGATTGGAAAGATTGCTCGATGGTCCGGACCAGCCAAACCAGAGCAATGGTCTGAATCACAACGACGACGGCATGCAGGACAACACGTCCGAAATCCGCACCTTCCGGAAACACCGCTGCCGGAATAGTAAAGTTGAGCAACAGGTGATGCAGGGCCACAACCGTCGCATAGGTCATCACGGCGCGCCAATTGCAGAACGACGCCGACAGAGCGAGCGCGGCAAAGAAATACATATGCATATCGATCTGCCACGGATGCCCGCTGAAGACATAAACGATCAACGCGACGGCCAAGGCCAGTCCGGCGGACATCGAAATCTGTACGCTCTCACCAATGGGGTTGCGCCAGCGATCCAGCGTCACGATCCCCGCGATCCCGGCCATCAGAGCGGTTGGCACAAGCCAATCCGTGTCGACCCAATAAGCCGCGGCCGCGATCAAAGGCACATGCAGCCAGAGATACCAAACGGCCATGCGGGTCGCAGCGCGTCGGATCGTGTCTAGGGAAAGCGGGTTGGATTGGGACATTTCGGATATTCCTAGGTTGTCACGAGTTGGCGCCAAGACAGGCCCCGACGACACGTGCATCGGCGACGACGGGCGCGCGATTGCGTATGGCTTGCCCCAGTCCAGGATCATGGGAGAAATCGACAATCAGCACCGACGCTGAAAATCCGTTACGGACAAGGCGCACATCCAGATCTGCGATCCGGGCGAATACCTCTTTTTGACTAAGCCATGGCGGAAAAACGAGCGCGAGTTGTGTCGCATCGCGTGGCGGGGTGAACGTAAGGACGGTCAGCACGACCAGTCCTATTCCGGCCATTACAGATCCGATAAGGTAGTCTCTCACTCCGCGCCCTTCGGTCGGGATGGTTATCCCCCCCCTCGGCAATAGTGATATCATGGAAACGATTGTCAAAGGGTTAACCCCCGCACCACAGCCCGTCCCGCCATGCGCTTTGACTTGACGGGGGCGGGGGTCATTGAAATAACCGCCGGATACTCATGCATATAGGAGCCGTCATCTATGCTGAACCGGCACGAAGCCCTGATCCACGGAATGGTCATGATGGCCGCCGCGGATGAGATCATGACCCAATCGGAAATGGACATGATCGGACGGATCGTCACCCATCTGCCGATCTTCCGGGATTTCGACGCGACCAAACTCTCCCAGATCGCCGAGGCCTGTCTTGCGAAATTGGAAGACGAGAACGGTATCGACCTGATCATCGAGGAGATGAAGGACGGTCTGCCGGTCAAACTGCGCGAGACCGCCTATGCGCTGGCTGTCGAAGTCGCCGCTGCCGACCTGGAGGCCTCCGATGAGGAACTCAATCTGCTGCAGATGATCCGCCAGAAGCTTGAACTGGATCGGCTGATCTGCACCGGCATCGAACGCGGCGTCCGGGCCCGTTTCACGACGCTCTAGAACGCCGGAAAAGGCCAAGTTTCGGCCTCACTTCCAGAAAATCGAATAAATGTGATATTTCGGCAACAGGCTGGCCAATGCGCCAGCCTGACCGGTCGGCACACAAATTTCCCCTGATTTCAGGTGTTTAGCCCCATACACAGCGAATCGCGCGGGTCAAACCGATCAGCCATGCAATAAGCGCATGTCGGGTGTGACGTTTTGGGCGCTAGGCGCAGCCGTCCAAGACGCCTATGTAGGGGGTGCTTCAGTTGCTGCATTGCAGCGACGCCGACCGATGTCCCTATCGGCTCGGCCCTACGTCTCCCAGACGTGAAGCCTCCCTGTTCAACTTGCCCCCAAGCTTTTGCTTGGGGGTAATTTTTTTGTGGCTTCAGACCGGCGAGTAAACAGGGCTTCGCCCAACTAATCCAGCCCGATGATCGAGAAATCCGTTTCCGGGTATCGCGCCGTCAGCCGACGCAGGCGCTCGGTCTGTTCGTCGCTGAACTCGGCGCGCCCCCGGCCAATCCGGCCGACATTGCGGCGCGTGTCGTCGTCGCTTGCAGCCCCCTTCCAGGCGGTCGCGGTCTCGGCTTGCAAGTTCCGGAGGCCGATATGGTTCAGAACCTTTTCAAGAACCGTCTGCGGGTCGCGCATCATCTCCTCATAGGAAATCGTCAGCACATCCAGCGGCGCAGCCTGCCAGGATGCGACGAATGACAGGTGCCAGGGCAGGGCCAGATCGACGATCGCGTCCAGTTTCTCAGCATCGTTCATCGCGGGATAGCCGGGCGGCGGCAGGAATGTCGCCGTCGCCAGTGCCTCGCGTTGGGTATGATCGCGCAAAGACACCGCCGCGTCGAAGATATCGCGGACCAGAACGACCGGCCGGATCCCGAACTGCTCCAGATAGTCGACATTCAGCGGCGTCGCCAATGTGTGCTGGGTCGCGATGGATCGGAAGCCCCAACTGTCGATCAGACGGCTGTGCATGATGTTCTGTTCATGCAAATGGTGATCGCATAACGGATGGGGAAAATGGCCGGTCAGGCGGATCAGGGCATTGTTCAACAACGTCGATCCCGACTTCGGTAGGGCGGCGACAAATATATAGTCGCGCCGGGCAAACAGACGCGGTACCAGCCAGCGGGACCAGCGGCCCATCGCCTGGTTCCACGCTTTCAGACTGCGATGATGCCGTTGCCAGTCAGAATTGAGGCGGTTGGACTTTGACATTCTACTCCCGGGATTGACGTGCGGCTTATCATGCAGCGACGCGCTGAGCGATCCGGCGATACAGCACGATTCCGAAGGCTGCGGCGATCAGGAAATAGGGCGCCGCGTAATACCGCGTATCGAACCACGGAATGAAGAGAAAATGAAAGCTGACCATCATCAGGCACACTAGTGCCACCTCGCCCTGAACCCGCAGCGCGCGACTCCGCCAGGACAAGACGGCTGTCGCCAGGGCCATGACGATCAGCGCCGGGTATTTCGCGCTCTTGCCCGCGACGACACCGATCTGCCGGATCAGTACCTCCCAATAGATTTCGAAGGTCAGCGTGCCGTCAAAATCGAGGAGGTAGGGATTGTTGGCGATAAAGCTGTGATGAAAGGCGGCAGCATAGGTGGGCGTCGTCATGATCTTGGAGACCGCCGCCCAGAGGCAGAGGGCAGCGATTCCCCAAATCAGCGATTCCCGGAACCGCAGGCGGCGCTCCGGCGCGGCGATAAAGACGGCGAAAAAAAGGAACATCCCAAAATAGACGATAGCGTCAGCGCGCACCACCATCGCCGCCAGAAACAGCGCACAGGCGAGACGAATTTGGGTGGAGGCGAAGGCAATCACCGCACCGCCGACACAAAGCGCAGTCAGCCCGTCCGGATATTCATAGCGCGCCGTCTGCAGCAGGCCGGTCCAGGCACATAGCGCCGCCAGAGGCAGGGCCCAGGCCGGCGGAATCTTCCGGCTGATCCACAAGGCCGCGACGAACAGGAATAGCCCCGCCGGCACGGCCGCACTCACCCGTGTCGCCAGGAAAACGTCCATCCCCGCGGCGGTCAGTGCGATCACCGGCGCCATGAACCCGATCTTGTAGCAAGAAGCACTGAGCCGTTGACGATAGGCTTCGGGGTCGGTCGCGATGATCAAACGATACGTGCTGATCCCCGGCGGGGATGTCGTCATCTCCCGAAAGACCTCTTCCGGAAAGCGGTCGCTCAAATAGGCATAGGTCTTGGCATGGGTTTCGGACCAATCGGTCCCATCCAGCGCGTGAAAGGCGCAACCGACATAGGTCGTCACGTCCCAGCCGTATTTGGGCTTAAACAGCGCATAGGCGACAAGCGCGACGGACAAGGCCGCTGCCAGCGCGATTGCCCATTTCGGCAAATCCGAAACCGCCTGTCTGTTCACCGCCCGCCCCCCGGCTCCGCGCATCCCAAGGGTCCTGTTTAGGGCGTTCCCATGAGACTGGCAACTTTGGGGGCTATCGCCATGCGGGACGGTCATGCATAGGCGCGCCGCATTCCGGAAATCGAAGGTGCCGGCTTGAAGATCCATGTCCGGGAAAAATCAACGGCGCGAAAGAACCAAAAACTTCGGCGTGAAAGTTCAGTCGGTGGCCTGTTTCAGGAACTCCACCAGGTCCTTTCGATCGCCCGGATCCGTCAGACGCTGCACCGGCATTTTCGTGCCCGGAAACATCTTGTCCGGTCCGATGTCGAACAGCAGGTCCACCGTCTCCTCCGTCCAGACAATCTCACTTCCGTGCAGCGCGTCGGAGAAGACATAACCCGGATAGGTTCCGGCGCGGCGGCCGAACAGGCCCGCCAGGCTGGGGCCGGATCGGGGCGGACCGCCCTCTTCCAGGGCATGGCAGATCGCACATTTACGGAATTGGAAGCTGCCGCGCTCAACCGGGTCGTCGGAATTTGCGAGGGCGCGGGACACCCGCTCCAACGGTTGGAACCGTGTCGCTTCGCCGACAATCGATGCTCCATCCGACGTCCGCCAGGCGCGCACGACGGAATCGATGCCCGCCGCATAAATCCGGTCGCCGCCGGGCGAAAATTCCAGCGCCCACACGGCGCGATAATGTTCCACCTGCATCGCAATCCGCGGTTCCGCGCCGCCGTCCCAGATCAGCAAGGTACCGCCGACGCCCCCGGAGGCGATCGACGCGCCCTCCCGTGACACGGCAACGGTCAGGACCGCCCCGTCATGGGGGTCGGTCATCTCACGCAGCATCTCGCGGCTGGCCATATCCCATACCCGTACGGTCTTGTCGGCAGATCCGGTTACAAGGATCTTGCCGTCGCCTGAAATCGCGAGGGCGTTGATCGGGAAGCCGACCTGCGCGAACCGGTATGCTTCGCTGCCGTCGAGGGGCCATGCGCGGATGTCGCCGTCATATCCGGCGGAGACGACACGGGTTCCGTCCGGGGTGAAGACAAGGTCGTTTACACTGTTGGTATGGCCTTCGAAGACGGACAAGGCCGCACCCGTTTCCGCATCCCATAGGCGCACCGTCCGGTCCCAGGATGCGGTCGCGATCCGCGTTCCGTCGGGCGAGACCGCCACGGCCACGACCTTCTTCGTGTGTCCGGTCAGGATTTGAAGCTGGGTGCCGGTCCCGCCGTCCCAGATCCGGGCCGTGCCGTCATCGCTGACCGTGACCAGCCTCGGCCGTAAGCCTTCGGATTGCGGCGGCAGGAACGCGACAGCATTCACGCCGGCCTCGTGCCCATAGAGTCGGGTCAGCTGGTCGCGATTCTCGACCGACCACAGAATGGCCAGATCGTCGAATCCGGCGGTCGCGGCATAGCGGCCGTCCGGGGATATCACGACGTCGCGAACCGGGGCGCCATGCCCGACGAAGTCCGCCCGGGCGGGCGACGTGCCGACGGCGAGAGCCGCCAGCACCGCCAAGGCGCCCACCAACCGTCCGACCCGGAGACCCGGCGTTCCAAGACGGCCGGTCATGAACACACCATCCCGACCATGCCCGCGGCACCGTTCTCCGCGTTACTCCGCCGGCGCGTGCTTGCCGGAGGCGGATTGCGACTGCACTTCTTCGACCCAGAGCGAATGGTGCTCCTTGGCCCAGTTCAGATCGACCTGACCGGTCCCCATCGCATCGAAGGCGCCTTCCATGCCCAAAGAACCAATGTAGATATGGGCCAGGATGACCGCGATCATGAACATCGACACGACCGAATGCCAAAGCTGCGCCATTTGCTGCTCCTGCATCGGCGTCAGATCGGTCGGCAGACCGAGACCGAAGACGTTCAGCAGCGCAAATGTGTCGGCGAACATGCTGGTGGTGAATGGATCCAGCAAGGCCCAGCCGGACAGGCTCAACGACAGGCCGCCCAGGATCGTGATCCAGAAGACCAATTTCTGACCGGCATTGAACTTCTTGGCCGGGGGATGAACCCCCTTCGAGAACAAGCCGCCCGCCTGTGCGATCCATTTCAGGTCGTGTCGGCTGGGAATATTGTGGACGACCCACATGACGAAAATGATCACCAGCCCCGCCATGAAGGCAAAGGCGACCCAGTTGTGCAGCCACTTGCCCGCCAGCGTGATCACCGCGAAGGCGTCCTTGCCGATCACGGGGATCAGAATGTAGCGGCCATAGAGAACATTAAGGCCGGTAATCGCCAGGATGATGAAGGATCCGGCCGTCAGCCAATGACCGCAGCGTTCGATCAAATTGAACCGCTCGATCGTGGTGCCCGCGGCGCCATGTTCGATCTTGATCCGGCCGCGGAACAGGAAGAACGCCGCCAGCAGGAACAGCATACCGGCAATTGCCCAGACGCCGTAGGTGGACAGGGGGCCGTTGCGCAGCGCCCGCCAGGTGCTGCCCTCCGCCTGAATCAGATTGCCTTCCCCGGCCCGGACGGCGCGCCAAAGTTCGGAATCGCTGGAATTGCCCAGGGCATCGCCCGGAACTTGTCCCTGGGCCTGCGCCAGGGCTTCCCCGGCACCTGGAACCATCTGCGGCGCCAGGGACAGTATTGCTGCCAACACGGTCAGCGCGATCAGATGAAATCTCAAGCCTTTCATCCCAACCTCCATAATCCGGCGGCGCGACGGCCGCGGGCGCGACTGCATGGCCGCGCGATTGAATTCGGGCCCCGTGATCAGGGCGAGCTTTGTTGCGAGGCGCGGCTGCGCAAGGCGTCCAGGGTTTCCTGGCTCAGTCCGGCATCCTGTTGACCTTGATAGACGCCGGGCTGGAAGAATTGCACACGGTCCTGCTCGTCTTCCCGGCACCCCGCCACCGTCAAGACGGCAGCAGTCGCGGCGACCAGGATCAGGGTGCGGTTCGCTTGTCGGTTCAGCATGGGTATCGATCGACCTTCGTTTTCAGGGGCGATTGCCACAGAGTGGCTGCTTACAAGGTGGTCATCGACCGCCTGGCCCGGAAAATGAGGCGCCGGAACCGAACCGGCTCCCGACGCCCCCAGATGCGGCATCGACCCGCCATCCTTGTGCCGCCCCGATTTTCCGGGGCGGCACGCGGATGACGCGGTCAGGTACCCTTCTGCTCGTAGGCCGTGCCCCAGCCCCAGGCGCCGGAGCCGAAGCCCCGCGACACCACGCGTTCGCGGTAGATGTCCGAGATGACATCCCCGTCGCCCGCAAGCAGGGCTTTCGTCGAGCACATTTCCGCGCAGAGCGGCAGTTTGCCTTCCGCCAGACGGTTGCGACCGTACTTCTGGTACTCCGCCTGAGACAGGTTTTCTTCGGGGCCGCCGGCGCAGAAGGTACATTTGTCCATCTTGCCACGGCTGCCGAAATTGCCCGCCTGAGGATACTGCGGCGCACCGAACGGGCAGGCATAGAAGCAATACCCGCAACCGATGCACAGATCCTTGGAGTGCAGAACCACGCCCTCGTCCGTCTGGTAGAAGCAATCCACCGGGCAGACCGCCATGCACGGCGCGTCGGAGCAGTGCATGCAGGCTACCGAGATCGACCGTTCACCCGGCTTGCCGTCATTGATGGTGACGACCCGCCGGCGGTTGATTCCCCACGGAATTTCGTGCTCGTTCTTACACGCCGTGACGCAGGCGTTGCATTCGATGCAGCGTTCCGCGTCGCAGAGGAATTTCATACGTGCCATAATTCAGTCCTCCCTCTTAAGCGCGTTCGATCCGGCACAGGGTACACTTGGTCTCCTGCATGTTGGTCACCGAATCGTACCCATAGGTCTGGGCCGTGTTCGACGATTCACCCAACACATAGGGGTCCGCCCCTGTGGGATATTTGTCGCGGAGGTCCTGACCCTGGTACCAGCCGCCGAAGTGGAACGGCATGAAGACAACGCCGGAGCCGACACGCTCCGTCACCATCGCCATGACATTGACCTTCGAGCCTTCCGGGCTGTGTACCCAGACACGGTCGCCGTCCTTGATGCCCAGATTGTTGGCATCGCGCGGATTGATTTCGACGAACATGTCCTGCTGCAGTTCCGCCAGCCAGGGGTTGGACCGGGTCTCGTCCCCGCCGCCCTCGTATTCGACCAGACGGCCGGACGTGAGGATGGTCGGGAAGTCTTTCGAGAAGTCCTGAGCCTGGATTGACGCGAAACGGGTCGGCAGACGGTACATTTTCCGATCCTCGTAGGTCGGATAGTCCGCCACCAGATCGCGCCGCGGCGTATACAGGGGCTCGCGGTGGGTCGGCACCGGGTCCGGGAAGTTCCAGACCACGCAGCGGGCTTTCGCGTTCCCGAAGGGCGCGCAGCCATGCTCGATGGCAACCCGCTGGATGCCGCCCGACAGGTCGACCTTCCAGTTGGTCTTCGGTCCGGCCACGGCATCGATGGCGGCTTTCTCTTCCGCCGTCAAATCCGCATCCCAACCCAGATCCATCAGCATCTGCATGGTGAATTCCGGATACCCGTCCGTGAGTTCGGACCCCACGGAATAGGACCCTTCGGCCAGCAGGTTGTCGCCGTCCCGTTCCACGCCGAAACGGGCGCGGAAGGTCAGACCGCCTTCGGCCACCGGCTTCGACGGATCGTACAGGATCGGCGTCCCCGGATGGCCCATTTCGGGCGTGCCCCAGCACGGCCACGGCATACCGTAATAGTCGCCGTCGCAAGGACCGCCGATCGCCTGCAGCGTCGTCCGGTCGAAGGTGTGCTGATTTTCCATGTGCAGCCGCATACGTTCGGGCGACTGGCCGGTATATCCGATCGTCCACATGCCGCGGTTGAACTCCCGCGTAATGTCTTCGATCAGCGGCTCGTCATTGTCCTGGATTTTGATGTTCTTGAACATCTCATCCGCCATGCCGAACTTCTTCGCGAACTTGTACATAATGGTGTGGTCGGGCAGCGATTCGAACAGCGGCTCGACGACCTTGTCACGCCACTGAAGCGACCGGTTCGACGCCGTGACCGAGCCGTAAGTTTCGAACTGCGTCGCCGCCGGAAGCAGGTAGACCCCGTCCTTCCGGTCATGCAGCACAGCCGATACGGTCGGATACGGATCGACCACGACCAGCAGGTCCAGCTTCTCCATTGCCGTCTTCATTTCCGGCAGACGGGTCTGCGAGTTCGGGGCGTGGCCCCAGAACACCATCGCCCGCAGGCCGTCCGGCTGATCGACATTCTCCTTGGCTTCGAGAACGCCGTCGATCCAGCGCGACACCGGGAAGCCCGAGGCCTCCATCAGGTCCTTGGAGGCAAATCGGCCCAGCAGGTAGTCGTAATCGACGTTCCAGACGCGGGACCAATGCTTCCAGGCGCCCGTCGCGAGACCGTAGTAGCCGGGCAGGGTGTGACAGAGCACGCCCAGATCGGTCGCCCCCTGCACGTTGTCGTGGCCTCGGAAGATGTTCGTTCCGCCGCCGGCCTTGCCCATATTGCCCAGCGCCAGCTGCAGGATGCAGTAGGCCCGGGTGTTGTTGTTGCCGTTCGTGTGCTGGGTCCCGCCCATGCACCAGATCACGGTGCCCGGACGGTTGTTGGCCAGCGTCCGCGCGACGCGCTTCAGCTGCGACCCCGGCACGCCGGTAACACGCTCGGTCTCTTCGGGAGTCCAGCGGGCCACTTCGGTTCGGATCTGATCCATCCCCCAGACGCGCTGACGGATGAATTCCTTGTCTTCCCAGCCGTTCTCGAAGATGTGCCACAGGATACCCCAGATCAGGCCGACATCGGTGCCCGGACGGAACCGGACATATTCGTCGGCATGCGCGGCCGTGCGCGTGAAGCGCGGGTCGCACACGATCATCGGCGCGTTGTTCATCTCCTTGGCCCGCAGCAGGTGCAGCAGCGAGACCGGATGCGCTTCCGCCGGGTTGCCCCCGATCAGGAAGATGGCGCGCGAATTGTGGATATCGTTGTAGGAGTTCGTCATCGCGCCATAACCCCAGGTGTTGGCAACACCTGCGACCGTGGTGGAGTGACAGATACGCGCCTGGTGGTCCCCGTTATTGGTCCCCCAGAAGGCGTAGAACTTGCGGAACAGGTAGGACTGCTCGTTATTGTGCTTCGCGGAGCCCAGCCAGTAGACCGAATCCGGTCCCGACTGTTCGCGAATTTCGAGCATCTTGTCGCCGATTTCTTCGATCGCCTGATCCCAGGAAATCTGCGTCCATTTGCCGTCCACCAGCTTGGTCGGATATTTCAGCCGACGTTCGCCGTGGGCGTGCTCGCGGACCGAAGCCCCTTTCGCACAATGGGCGCCCAGGTTGAACGGGCTGTCGAAGCCGGGCTCCTGCCCGGTCCAGACGCCGTTTTCCACCTCGGCCATTACGGTGCAGCCGACGGAACAATGCGTACAAACCGACTTCACGGTCTGCACATTGCCGCCGGTACCGGGCGCGTTCGCCGCTTCCGCACGCCGGGTCATCAACCCCGCCGGAGCCGCGGCAGCCACCGCGATTCCGCCGGCCGTCAGGCCCGAGCGCTTCAGGAAGGTACGACGATCCACCGCATCACCGGACACGGCCGCGAAGGCCGCTGCCGAACGGGGGCCATTTGCAACCCCGCTGGTCTTTTTCCGGAGCATGTCTCTCCCTTTCCTTTGTTCTGGCCGATCCCGGTTCAGGCGCCTGTCGCGCCGCCCGTTCGGCCCCTCCTTATCGACATCTTTACGCTACGCTCGTCTCTCTCGGCGTCCTCGGGACGCTGCGCATCCGACCCAAAGCAAACGGGCCCGCGCGGTTCGCATCAGAACCGGGCGAGATCGTAATAGGTCTTCACATGCGCGGTTTCCCGATAGTCGCCTGCGGACTCGGTCAACACCTCCGCTTGCGCGGGGGCGACGCCGACGGCCGCGGCCACGGCACCGGCTCCCACGGCGACGCCTTTACCGGCGGCCCCGAAGAACTGGCGACGGCTGACGCTATCGTCCTTATCGCTCATGCCTACTTCCTCCCTTCAACAAGGGTTGCTGAATAGAACCCCATTCCAATCGGGGATCAGGCCCGGGCAATCATCCCGAAGCTCTGCTCCTCTATCGTCATGAAGATCCGTCCGATCCGACCGACATTGCGGTACGCATCGGCAGTCTTCGCCTTTTCCAGATCGGCGAAGAACTTCCCGGCCCAGGGTTTCAGGTGGGCCGAAAAAAACTGGTCCTGATCGTAGATGTCGAACTCGCCCATGGCGGTTCCTTCGATCAGATGGCACATGATATCGCACAGGGACCCCATGTGATCCTCCGGCTCCTTCACGGAATCGGGCCGGGCGAAACCCAGCCGACGCATGTCGCCGCGCAGGACTGCCAGCGGCTTTTCATTCAGGAAACCGGTCAAGTAATAGGATGCGAAGGGCAGCAGTTCCCCGCGCCCGACCCCGATGAACAGATCGTGGAACTCGCGCCCAAGGCGCGCTGAATCCGCATTCTCGAGGTCGCTGGCAAGCCCTTGGGCCGCCCGTCCCAGATCCGATCCCACATCCGCAAAGGGCGCAATCGAGGCCGCTTCGGACGGATCCATGGGCCGTGCCAAAACGCGGGTCAAAAACGCGTAAAAAGCCTGGCGCGCCAGCTCTTCCGGCGAGCGCTCGGCCTCATGTGACTTATCCATGGCGAGATTGTCTCGCGTGCCTGTCACTTCGTCCCCTCCTCTTCCCCGGGACCGGCTTGAGCCTCGTCCCGGCGCGGATGCGATCAGTACAACGTCCGTGCGCTTTCAGATCGACCCGGAAACTTGTTATTGATTATTATTCTCAACATTCCCAATATTGGGCTAAATCCGCAATTTCGTTGCGAGAAATTGGCATTACCAATTTCATTATGTCCCAATGGTGTCGTCCTGTCTACGGTCGGTATCATCGACCGGATTTTCAATTTCCGCGATTTCTTCGCCACCTACTTCGGCGGCTTCATCCGGACCGGGCTCTTGGTCGGCTTGCGTTTGAACATCGGCGGGATCCTCGTCCGATGCCTCACCCTCGGCCAGGACCGACTCTTCTTCCTCTTCAGGCATTTCCTCGGGTTCGTCCCGGCGATAGCCCCGGCCGACCTGATAGGCGGTCTGCATGTTGGCGACGACCCGGGCGGCATCTGTGAAATCTTCGCCGTAATCGACAAGCCCGTCGACATTGGCCAGGACCGGATTGCTGCGCCAAAGCCGGCGCAAGGCCAAGCTGCGCAGCTGTTTGGGAACATCCGGCGCCATGAACTGTTTGAAATCCGATCCCGCCCCCAGGGTTTCCGGGTCGGGCAGCCCCAATTCCTCCGCCTGCCGGCGCAGCGCCTCTTCGGTCAGCTCCGATTCGTCCTCGGACGCGCCATCGGCGGCTTCTGGAACCTCGAAATCGGGCGCGACGACCGCGGCCTTTCCCGGGATGTCCTCCTCCACCGCCAAGGCGGGGGTCGGCTCCAGTTCCGACACAGCCGGAGCCGCCGCAAGTGTCGGGCGGCGATTCTGCGCTTTGCGGCGCGACCAGCGGCTGAGGAATCGATCCTGCGTCATCTGTCAGTTCAGTTTGCGCTTATCATAGAAGCGCTGTTCGATCGGATGCAGCGCCTTACCAAAGGCCGGTTCTTCGTGCCGGAAATCCTTGCGCTTGCGCTTCTTGAATTGGGTTTCTTCGTGATGCCGGTCGATGAAGGCCTGAACCCAGGCGATCAATCCTTCGGTCATCGGGACCGGTTCGACGATGTCCTCGCCGCTGTCCAGGAAATCCTGTGCCTCGAAGGGTGACGCGGTGGCACGCACGGCGCAGATTTCCGGGGCATCCGCGTCGTCGTCTTCCAGGTCCGGCGCGCGCAGCACGACATAGACCGACGGCGTTTCATTCGCCAGATTGACCAGATAGGCCTCGGTTTCCTTGCGGTGCAGTTCCAATTCCAGTGTCGCGATCTGGATGCGTTCGACATCGCCTTCGCGGTCCAGAAGCTTCCATTCGCTCAGCGCGGCCGCGCCGGGCAGAACCGCGACCGGACGCCAAGTATGGCTGATCCAGCGGCTGGCGGCCGGGCGCTTTTCAACAACAATCCCCAACGACATGCGGATTTCGCGGGCATCGAAGGCATCCGGATTCTCGTTGGACATCGTGCGGCGCGCGTCCTTCCCCGGTTTTCGCCGGCAACCGATTTAAACCCAAAAATCGGACCCTTGCGGCGAAGTTTAGAATTGGTCTGACCAATCTTGCCACGGGAGGGTTAAGAGACAATACTGTATGTATTCTTGATTCCGGTGCTTTTCGGAATTAGAACATGCTGAAGCAACAAATTGCAGAATCAGGGAATGGAAAACGATCCGTCGGCAATGGCATTGGCCGTGAATTTGGTGCTGGAGGGCGATTATCAGCTCTACGGTATCATCGGCCTGTCGCTGCAAGTCAGCCTTCTGGCGACGCTGATCGCGACGGGAATCGGCCTTCCCCTCGCTGCCTGGCTTGCCATTGCCCGATTCCCGGGCCGCGGCGCGGCCGTCACCATCCTGAACGCCATGCTGGGCCTGCCGCCCGTCGTCGTCGGTCTGTTTGTCTATCTTTCGCTATCCCGGGCCGGGCCGCTGGGCGAACTGGGACTGCTGTTCACACCGGCCGCGATGGTGATCGCACAGACGATTCTGATCACGCCGATCGTCGCCGCGATCGGTCTGCGCAGTCTGGAGGACTTCAACACCGAATATGCCGAGCAGCTTCGCGCGCTGGGCCTGTCCCGGCGGGAGCGGGCCTGGACCTTGCTGGCGGAAGCACGGTTCAGCCTGGCGACCGCTGTCCTGGCCGGGTTCGGCCGCGCCGTGGCGGAAGTGGGTGCGGTGATGATCGTCGGCGGCAACATTGCCGGCGTCACCCGTGTCATGACCACGGCCATCGCCCTGGAAACCAGCAAGGGCGATCTGGCCCTGGCACTGGCCCTGGGCCTGGTGCTGATCGCCATCGCGCTGTCCGTGAACGCGGCCGCTTCCCTGGTCCGCGAAATCGGCCGCCGCTCTGCGGGCGAGGTCACCATCCGGGGAGAGGCATGATGCCGCGCGATGGAACCGGAATCCCGGTTGGGTCCGAGAAGGTGACTTTGCGCGGCATTCGCGTCCAGCGCGCCGGGCGTACGGTCCTGGATATTCCGACCTGGTCTTTGCCGCTTTCCGGGGGCGTAACCGCCCTGATCGGCCCGAATGGGGCGGGCAAGACGACGCTTCTGCGGTTGCTTCACGATCTGCTGGTCCCGGATGCCGGATCCGTCGATTGGCCGAGCGATGCTCCGCCGCGCCGCGCCATCCTGCTGCAGTCTCCCGTCCTTCTGCGCCGCACCGTCGCAGCAAATTTGGATTTCGTATTGAAGCGGCGCGGCTTGGATAAACCGGAACGACAGCGCCAGACCACCCTGTTGCTGGAGCGTGCCCGCCTGTCGGACCGCCACGATGCCGCCGCCCGCCATCTGTCCGGCGGACAACAGCGCCGCCTTGCCCTGGCGCAGGCCTTGGCCCAGGCACCGCGCATGCTGCTGCTGGACGAGCCGACAGCCGGGCTGGATCCCGCCGCCGCAGGTGCGTTGGAAACCATGGTCGCGGAAGCCGCCGCTGCCGGGATCACCGTCGTCCTGTCTTCCCATGAGATGGGTCAGGTCCGGCGGCTCGCCGACCGGGTGTTGTTCCTGAACCACGGCCGGCCGTTTGAGACGGGCCGGCTTCCCGCCCTCTTCGACGCCCCGAGAAGCCCTGAACTGAATGCCTTCCTGAAAGGAGATTTGATATGCTGAAACCTATTCTAACGCGGCTCGCGCTTGCGGCGCTGCTGGTTGCCGGCGGCCTGCAGAATGCCCAGGCGGCGGAAAGGTTCATCACCGTCGCATCGACCACATCGACCGCAAATTCGGGCCTGTTCGATCACATCCTGCCCCTCTTCACCGACAAGACCGGCATCGAAGTGCGGGTCGTCGCCGTCGGCACGGGACAGGCGATCAAACTGGCGCGCAATGGTGACGCAGACGTTCTGTTCGTCCATCACAAGCCCTCAGAAGAGGCCTTCGTCGCCGACGGCTTCGGCGTCGAGCGGGTCGACGTCATGTATAACGACTTCGTCATTGTCGGCCCCAGCGACGATCCCGCAGGGATCAAGGCGTCCAGCGACGTCCTGCAGGCGCTGAACACCATCGCCCAGAGCGGTGCCCCTTTCGCCTCGCGCGGCGACGACAGCGGCACCCATAAGCGCGAACGCTCCCTGTGGAAGGAAGCCGGAATCGACAGCCCGTCCGGCGATTGGTACCGCGAAACCGGGTCCGGTATGGGCGCGACTCTGAACACCGCCCATGGCATGGGCGCCTATGCCCTGACCGATCGGGCGACCTGGCTGTCCTTCAAAAACAAGGACGGGTTCGAAATCGTCTTCGAAGGCGACAAGCGGATGTTCAATCAGTACGGCATCATCGCGGTCAGCCCGGACAAATTCCCGCATGTGAAGATCGACGACGCCACCGCCTTCGTGAATTGGGTGGTGTCGAAAGATGGTCAGGCGGCCATCGCGGATTACACGGTGGGCGGCACGCAATTGTTCTTCCCGAACGCCCCGATGCAGGGAAGCTGATCCGCCTCGCTAATCCGAAACACGATTGAATGTTGGCGCCCCGCCGGACGAAAGTCCAGGCGGGGTGCGGCTTTTGAGGGGGTCCCGATAGCGCGGGGCTCATTAGAAAATTTCACATGAAATCGGCGCGGCCCGCCCCATCTCTTTACCCGAGTTCAATGCCCTAGCGGATCGGACCCCGCCTGTTGATCCCGACCGGGATGCCTTTCGGGCCGGCGACCATTCGACCAGACCTTTGTCCGGTCCGTCCTGTCCAATACGATGGAGATGACACATGAAACGCCTGTTTCTTGCCGCTGCCGCGATTGCTCTGATTCCTGCCACGGGCGCCCTCGCTGCATCCGGTCAAAACCACGGCGGCGCGATCCAAGTCGCCGAGGTGAAGAAGAATGGCAGCCTGGCCGACGAAAAGGCGGCCGTGAAGGAGACCTTCGAGGAATGGTCCGAGAAGGTCGGAGACACTGCCGAGAAGGCCGGCAACGATGCCGGTGACGCCGCGTCGAAAGCCTGGGCCAATGTGAAGAGCGCCTGGGGCGAAGTTCAGAACGCGTCCGAGGAAACCTGGGACGACGCCAAGCAGACCTTCGACAACGCCGTGGACCGGCTGGAAAAGGCGGTCGAGGAATAAGCCTCAGCCGTTCAGGACGACCCGGCCGCAGGACGAGACATCGTATCCCCCCAGTTTCTCGGCCTGCGCCCGGAACGCCTCTCCCCGCGCGACCGCCAGCAACGCCTGAAACGGTGGTTCGAAATAGTCGCGGCGGTCGACGGCCAGATCATAGCGCTCGGCCGCCAAAGGCACGAAGGCGAGGTTGAAGCGTTTGGCCGCCGCGGCGATCCCGAAGGCCGCGTCCGCCTCGCCATCCGCAACGGCGGTCGCCGCCTCTGTTTCACTTTGGGCAACCATATCGTCCAGTTTCAGACTGCCCGCCGATACCTCGGCCTGCGCCAGCAACCCTTCCAGCAAAACGCGGCTGCCCGCCTCCGGCTGCCGGGCGCGCAGGACCGCACCCTTGCGTGCCAAGTCCTGAAGCGATCCGATCTGCATAGGGTTTCCAGCCGGCAGGATCAGCCCCTGCTGACGGCGTGCCCATTCGATCAGCACGATTTGAGACGCCGCCGCGCCGCCCTGGCCGCCGACGGAGAAGAGATGGGTGTTCGATTCCTGCGGTCCCTCCACGTCGCCGCCGCCGAACCGTGGCACATGCAGGCCGCAAAACAGGGCGTCGCCGTCCAGGAACCGGCGCAGACCGTTCAAAGATCCGTCGAACAGCATCGCGATGCCCGCATCGGCCCGCCGCAGGGCCCAATCCAGCAGCGGATCGTGGCTTCCCGCCGCGATCATCGGCCGAACGGCGCGGCGCCCGTCGTCGATCCCCGACGTGCCGGACGCGATCCACAGATCGACCAGGGGTTTCGGAAACAGGAGCTTGCCTGTCACCCGTGTGCAGGGAATTCGGTCCGACGCGACCAGGTCATAGACCTTGCGTTCCTTGATCCGAAGATAATCGGCGACTTCCGCCGTTGTCATAAGATGCTGTCGCGACATCTGGAAAGGTCCGGACGGATACCCTAAACCTATTGGAACCAAGTTTCTTCCGCGCCATCCTACAGCGCGCGCCCCAGTGTGAAAGCGGTATTCCTTGACCCAGGCTGACCTGACCCTTCCCCCGCTGCTGACCCCGATGGGGTTTGCCCCCGACGCGGACCTTCCGAACGAGGCGCTGTACCGGGCCCGCCGCGGCCGTATCGATCCTGGCACGGTGTGCTATTCGGAGCGGCCCGATCAGTTGGACGCGATCCTGATGCTGGCGCCCGACACGCCTCTGGGCCATGCCATTCAGGTGCTCTATCCCATGAACCTTGCAGGGAATGACGCGCTGGGCGCGATCATGCCGCCCGGCGTCGCGGTGCATATGGCCTGGCCGGACCGGTTCCTGGTCAACGGCGCCCTGGCGGGCGGGATCGCCCTTTATTGCGAACAGGACGACCTGGCGGCCGAACCGGACTGGATGCTGGCGCGCATCCGCATCGACATCATGGGCGCTCCGCACAATCCCGATCCGGGCCGCCGCGTCGACCGCACCTCGCTTTATGAGGAAGGGGCGGGCGACGCCTCGGCACCGGCACTGTTGCAGGCTTATTGCCGGCATTTCATGAACTGGCTGGACCGCTGGCAGCGCGGCGGACTGGACGCGGTTGCGCCCGCCTGGATGGAACGGGCCGGCGGCCGCGAGGAAGATCTGGCATTTCCGGCAGAACAGGGCCTGATCACCGGCCGGGTTGCCGGCCTGTCGCCGACCGGTGACCTGAAGTTGACCATAGGGGACGCGACGCGAATCCTGCCATTGTCCGGGGTCCTCGAAGGACCGAGTTGGGAGCTTTGACCATGGCGGCGCGGCCGGATTTCTGGATTTCATCGGGTTACACCCTGACACCGCCGGACGATGCGGGCCGCCTGCCGGTCACCGACGATCTGCTGCGAGCCTATCTGGCGCGGCCGGAACTGGCCCCGGTGGCCGAGTCCTGCGCGGCCGAACGCGCGCTCCACGGCGCGTTGATTGATGCTCCGCGTCAAGCGATCGACGATGCCCAATTGGGCGCATTCGAAGATTCCGACACAGCCGACAATTACCGCATCTTCCTGCGCTTCCGGGATATGCTGATAGCGGCGGGAAGCCTTGAAGCCGCTTATGCCAAATTGGCGCGCGGCGTCGATTTCCCGGTACCCGGCCTGTTCATGGATCAACTGGTCCATGCCCTGACCCGGCATATCCTGAACGACACGGACAATCCGCTTCAGGCCCGAGCGGCGGAGCTGCTGTTCCGCAGCCAGCGCGTGACGGTCCAGGACGGCCAGATCATGCTGGCCGACGAAGAGACCGTGGACCGGTTCGCCACGACCGGCGGCTTCGGCGATCTGGGCCGACTGCTCAAGGAAAGCAACACCGCGATGCGCGAGGTCGATCTCGACGTTCTGACCGAGGCGAACGCGCAGATGTATTGGTCACGCTCCGACCGGTTCGATACGGTTCTCGATCTGACTTTCCCCCGGCCGGGACTGGATGCCTTTTGCCGGGTGTTGGAGAAATGGGTCGCCTATTTCCTGCAACTGGAGACCCGCATCCACCCGGTTCAATCGATCCGGGACGAGAAATGGGTTTGGCATACCGGCTTGGATGCGGATTCCTCTGCGCTGCTGAACGATCTCTATCGCGGACAGGAACCCGATGAGGCACGGCTGTCACGGCTGCTGTCGCTGTTCCGGATGGAGATCAAGGACGCGGATACCGTCATCGAACGCGTCCGCGGCCGGCCGATCTATCTGGGTCTGGCCATGGATACTGCCGGAACGCTGCGCATGAAACCGCAGAACCTTTTGGTCAATCTCCCCTTGAACGAAGCCGCCTGAAGGCGAGGAGACGTGAAATGAACGAAGATGCGATGAACATGTCGATCCGCAAGTTTCTGAAGAAGGTCGGCGTCACCTCTCAGCGCGAGATCGAAACCGCGATCCGTGACGCCGATACCGGCTCCTTGCCCGCCTCGCTGAACGCCAAGGTCGTGCTGACGGTCGACGGGGTCGATCTGGAAGTCGCGATCGACGGCACGATCGATCTGAAATAGGCCCGGCGATGGTCAGTCGCGTGATCGCCCTGCTGGTGATGATCGGCTGCGCCGGAATCCTGGCCTATTACCACCGCGCCGATCTGATCCCCCAACCCGAGGCGCCGACGAATCCGGCCGAGGCCGCGTTCAAGGCCTGCCTGGAAGAACGCGCCGAGGGTATCGACAAGATGCGCGGAGACGGCACGATCAACGATCAGCAGGCGGAATTGTTCCTGTCCCGCGCCGAGGCGCTGTGCCGGTCCATGGCGGCACCGCGTCCCTGACGGAGATCGGGATCAGTCCAGATCCTCCTCGCCCCGGTCGCGGGCGGCGAGATAATCGTCGGTCGTGCGCGGCATCGGCCGACCGCCTGCCGCCAAATGAGGTTCGTCGTTGAACACGGCCTCGACGCGGCAGTCTTCGCACATCTTCAGCCTGTCCGCCCCCGCGCCCTGGAACATCCAATGCTTTCCGCCCAGGGTGGCGATCATTTTCTCGATCGTCGATTTCGCCGCAAAGGGCTTGCCGCAGGAAATGCATTCGAAGGGCTCTTCCTCCTTCACGATTTCCCGCTCGTTCGCACCTTCGCCGAAGCGATAGCGCGGTTCCAGGGCGATGACCTTTTCCGGACAGGTGTTCTTGCACAAACCGCATTGAATGCAGGCGCTTTCCTGGAAACCCAGCTGCGGCTTGTCGGGATTGTCGGTCAGCGCATTCGTCGGGCAGGCGCCGACGCAGGACAGGCACAGGGTACAGTTTTCCGCATCGATGCGCAGACGGCCGAATGCGCTGCCCGGTGGCAGGGACACATGATCCGACGGGTCCGGCGCGGATTTGCGCAGATGGTCCGTCGCCAGGCGCATGTTCGTCCGTTTTTCCGGCTGCGGCAGGAAACTGGCGGCCGTCGTCACCGCGCGTTTCGGCTTGCGCGCGTCCCACAAGGCGGTCTCCAGCGTGTCCGGATCGTCGGTCACCAGAACCTCGACCAGCCCCGAATCGTAACCCAGCCCGGTCAGGATCGCTTCGGCCAAGCCCGCCTGCTGTGCCAATCCGTCGATCTCCGCGCGGCGCTTGTCCCCAACCAGAAGCACGATACGTTCGGCCCCGAAGGCGAAAGCCGTCATCAGGAATTCGGCGTTGATCTGGGTCGTTTCATGCACCGCGAAAGGAATCGCCCTGGCGGGGAGTCCTTTCCCGAAACGGGCCATCGCATCGATCAATCCGCCGCCATGCTCCGACGCGTGCACCACCAGAATCGGCCGCTTACCGCCCTGCGCCAGATAGGTCGACAAGAGCGTACGCGTACGCTCCGCCAGGAAGCGGTCGGCGGGATAGGCATAGGATGCCGCCTGGGTCGGGCAAACGCTGTTGCAGGATCCGCACCCGCCGCACAGATAAGGATCGATCGCGACCGATTCCCCGTCGGGTTGAATGGCGGAAGCGGGGCAGACGTCCAGGCAGCGTGTGCAGCCGGTGACGCGGCTTCGCGAATGGGCGCAAAGTTCCGAGCGGAAGGCGACATAACGCGGTTTCTCGAATTCACCGACCAGATCGGATGCGGCGAAGATTGCCTTCTGCACCGCGACGGGATCGGCCGGGTCTGCGCGCAGATAGCCGTCCCGCCGCTCCGGCGTCGGGAAAAGCGGTGCCCGGCCGGACAAGTCCAGGATCACATCGCATTTTGCGGCGGCCCCATTGGTGGCGCGCCCGAAACTCAGTGCGTCGCGCGACGCCGGGTTCAACGGGGCATAGCTGTCGACGTTGATCTCGAAATCGCCGAGATGCCCCTTCGCCGCTGCGATCCTGCCTGTCGCCGTCATCAGATCCATCACCCCCAGCGGCATCAGATCCTGCATATCGGTCAACAACAGAGAAACCGTCATACGGCCATCCAGTTGCCGCGCCGCGTCCAGGGCGACCTGCCCGGCGCCATAGACCAGACAGATGCCGGACGACGGCATTTCCACCGTCGGAACGTCCGGGGCTTTCAGCGTGGCCTCTTGCAACAGGGCGGCGATTTTGGGGGTCGCGCGGCCCGCCTCCTCCGACCATCCGGCATTTTCACGAATGTTGACCAGTTTCGGGGCGACGTCCAAGCCGGCCTCTTCGATCGCTTCGAAGAACGCCGCGCCCTCTTGGGTGCAGGCGATGACGAGCCGGTCGGAGGCGCGTGCAGCCGTGGCGACCTTGCCGATCTGTTCCCGGCACAGCATCCGGCTTACCGCGCAGCTCTCCGCGCCGCAGGCCTTGGCGATGGCGGCGCCGTCCAACGGCATCGTGCCCGCGCAATCGCAAACCAGAACCGTGCTGTCCCCCAGTTGCATTCGTCCCCCCTAGCCCAGCGCCTTGAAGGCGGGCCAGCTGACAAAGCCGTGTACGCCCGCAACCATACCCGGCGCCTTCTTGTGTTTCTTGCTCTTGCTCAGGGAAACCGCCTTGTATTGCGACGCATTCGGATGATCGAAGGCGATCTGAATGGCTTCCTGTTCGCTGAATGCACAGACGATCATCACCACGCTGGGGTCCGCCCCGGGATCGGGGAAGCATTCCAGGGCGAAGACCCGCATCTGTCCCGCAATCGGCGGCGCCGTCATCGCGGTCACCCTCCGGTCACGCTCATATGCCGGGCGACGCTCTTGGCGCCTCGGCGCCGGTCGATGACGAAATCATGGCCCTTGGGTTTGCGGGTGATCGCTTCGAAAATCGCCTCGTCCAGCAATTGATCGCCTTCCGATGCGCGAACCGGCGCGCGCAGATCGGCGGCGTCATCCTGCCCCAGGCACATGTAAAGCGTGCCGGTACAGCTCAACCGGACGCGATTGCAGCTTTCGCAGAAATTATGGGTCAGCGGCGTGATGAAGCCGATACGGCCGCCGGTTTCCTTGACGCGGACATAGCGCGCCGGGCCGCCGGTCACATAGTCGGACTCCTCCAGGGTCCAGCGAGACGCCAGTTCGGCCCGCACCATGCTCAGCGGCCAGTACTGGTCGATGCGCTGCTCGTTGCCGATGTCGCCCATCGGCATGACTTCAATAAAGGTCAGATCAAACCCCTCACCGCCGCACCAGGCGACCATGTCATGGATTTCGCTGTCATTGACCCCCTTCAGGGCGACCGCGTTGATCTTGACCTGCAGGCCGGCCCGCTTGGCGGCTTTCAGCCCATCCATCACCTGATCGATCTTGCCCCACCGGGTGATGGCGGTGAATTTGTCCGCGTCCAACGTGTCGATGGACACGTTTACCCGGCGCACGCCGCAGGCGTATAGATCGTCGGCAAATCGTGCCAGTTGGCTGCCATTCGTCGTCAGCGTCAGTTCGCTGAGCGCGCCGCTGTCCAGATGCCGGCCCAGCGCCTTGAACAATGACATGATGTTGCGCCGGACCAGGGGTTCGCCACCCGTGATACGCAATTTGCGCACGCCATGCCGCACAAAGGCCGACGAGACCCGATCCAGTTCTTCCAGGGTCAGAAGGTCCGCTTTCGGCAGGAAGGTCATGTCCTCGGACATGCAGTACACACACCGAAAATCGCAGCGATCCGTCACGGATATCCTGAGATAATCGACCTTCCGGCCGAACGGATCGATCAATTCCGTCATACCCGAACTATCCTTCCACCCCGTGCGGCGCCGCATCCCCATGGGAGGTCCCGCGGCACCTTGTTAGAATCACTCTAATGTTAGGTCGGTGCCGCATCAACTGGTATTACCAATACGCGACACCGTCGTCGTCGCCTCATGGGAAAGGACCGGCCCCGATCGGTCAAGCAATGTCCACGACCGCCATCATCCCACTCTCCTGATGTTCCAGAATGTGGCAGTGGAACATCCATTGCCCCGGATTATCGGCAACAAAGGCGATCTCTGCTGTCATGTCCGGCCAGAGCAGAAATGTGTCGCGCCAAGGCCGGTTCGGCACTGGTTTGCCATTGACCGTCAGAACCCGGAAGGCATGGCCGTGAAGATGAATCGGATGTGGAAAGGCCGTCAGATTCGCGAGATCCAGAATCCGGCTGCTGCCCAAAGACAGGGACAAAAGCGGATCCGGTGTCATCATGTTCGTCGGAACCGACTGATTGATGGCCCAGAAATGTCCCATCTCGACCAGTTCGCGCATCGACAGGAAACGGTCTCCCATCTGCGCCCCGTGCAGTCCGCCCATGGCGCCGCCTTCGAATACGACCTCGTGTCGTTCCGCCCGTTCCAGATCCGGCTCCGGTAGAATATGGGGCGTCAGCGCCGCCGGCTCCGGCCGGTTGTCCCGTCCGGGCAGCGCCGGTTCGGCGCCGTAAACGAAACTCATCAGATGAAAGCGGCGCTGGTCGCCATAGGCGGTGTCGTCGATCTGTACCGTCGTCCCGGGCTCCTCGGTCAGATCCAGGATCAAATCCGCACGTTCCCCCGGCGCAAGCCAGATACGTCCCTCCGAAGGCCGATGGGGCGGCACGGGATGCCCATCCAGAGCTACGATCCACACGCGATCCATCGGGAAATGCGGCGCGAACAGCCGCGCGTTGGACGTGTTCAGCAGACGCAGTCGAATGCGTTCGCCCGCTCGAACGGGTTCGGCCGTTTGCAAGGACCCATTGACGGTGACGACATTGCCGATCCGCCCGGCATGGCTTTTGTCATGACCGGCGCCGAAGGGTGCGATCACCGCGTCGGCGTCCATCCGCCAATCGTCCAGCATCCACAGGATATCGCGATCGACCTCCGGCGGTTCGTCCTCATCGATGATCAGCACGCCTTTCAATCCGCGGCCGAGCTGTTCAGAGCCCTGCACATGCGGGTGATACCAATAGGTGCCGGATTCCGTCAGGGCGAAGCGATAATGAAACGTTTCACCCGGCGCCGTCGGCGGCTGGCTGATGAAGGGTACGCCGTCCATCTCAATCGGCGGGCGCAACCCGTGCCAGTGGATGGTGGTCGGCTGATCCAGCGCGTTCTTTAGAGTAAGGTTCAATTCCTCGCCGACCCGATATCGCAGAACCGGACCCGGCACCTGGCCGTCATACGCCCAAACATCGGTCGCAGGGACATCCTCCCCCGCGAAGCGCATGGAACCGGGTTGGGCCGTCAGGACGCGCCCGGACGCGTGCCCGGCCGATGGCAGAATGCCCAGACCGCCGGCGGCGGCGCTCATCCCGATAAAGGTTCGACGTGACAGCATGGTCCTGAAATAGGGCGTGAGGAACCGGTCGCAAGTACGCTATTCCCGCTTCCGGTATTCAACATAGCGAAAAATCGCTTTCGTCGACGACAGGCGTGAGCGTCCCGGTTCTCACGTCTTCGGCCCGGGCTGGGGATGGCCCGGCAGCCGAAGTCGGCACCTTGGAAAACGCGATTGCAATTCGCTGTCTACCCTGCGACGTAGACATTTGCCGCCTCCTTGGCGGGCATTAACGAAATCGCAACACTGTAAGGTGTGCATTAGGTCCGTCCGACATTGCGATGCAATGAGATCGGTGCAACGATTGCGCTACCCGAACTCGATAGATTAAGGGCATGCCGAACCAGTTCTTCTCTACCAACGGTTCATTGGATGGAAATCTGGGCATCCGAGCCGGGTCTGTTTGGCGTAAGACCACCCTTAGGTTGGCCTTTCTCGCCCTGCTGTGCATTGGCTTGCCAACCCTGCTTGAAATATCGGCCTATCGCGAGACCGTTGCGCAGACGCGCGTCGACGCACGCGAGGAACTGAACCGGCTACGGGTCGACATCGAACGTCAGATCAATCGTGACGTCCAGTTGGTCCGGGGCATGGTCAGCTATGTCCGTGTCCGCCCCTCTCTCGGTCAGATCGAGTTCGACCGGTTGGCGGCATATCTTCTGTCCGACGACAACAACATCATTCGCAATCTCGCCTTGGCCAGGAATCTGACCCTGTCCCATGTCTATCCGTTGGAAGGCAACGCCTCCGTCATCGGCGTCCGGTACGAAGATCTGACGGATCAGTATCCGATGGTCAAAAAGGCGGTGGAGGAAAACCGGATCATCATCGCGGGCCCGGTCAATCTGATCCAGGGCGGTCGTGGAATCATTGCGCGCTTCCCGGTCTACCGCAACACCACCGAGACCGAAAGGCCGAAACTCTGGGGCGTCGCGTCGATGGTCATTGACTTCGAACGCCTGCTGGAAACGGTCAATATTTCTCAGTTCACCCGGCGTTACGATTTGGCGCTGTACCACATCGAAGCCGGGCAGATGGCGGAAACACCGTTCTTCGGCGATGGCAGCATGGTCGGGGACGAACCGGTTACGCTCGACGTCTCGCTGGTCGGCACGTCCTGGGGGATCAGCGCCACGCCGAAGAACGGCTGGCCGAAGCGGTCGAACAGGTTCTGGCAGACGGTCGCGATCGCATTGTTGGCTTTCAGCGTCGGCTGCTATCTGATCATTGTCGGGATGCGGTTCGAAAACGCGCTGATCCAACTGGCCGTACAGTTGGAAACGGCCAAGCGCGAGGCGGACGCGGCGCGCAGTGTGGCCGAAAGCGCGAACCGTGCGAAAACTCAATTCCTGGCGAATATGAGCCACGAATTGCGGACGCCGCTGAATGCTATAATCGGCTTCTCGCAGATCATGATCGGCGGATTGCTGGGCCGGATCAACAACACCAAATATGAAGAGTATCTGAAAGATATCCTGGCATCTTCCCAGCATCTTCTGGACGTGATCGGCGATATTCTGGACATTACCCGTGTCGAAGCGGGCGAAATGGAACTGCACGAGCAGAACTTCACCATCCGCGCCCTGGTTGACGCGTCTCTGAGATTGACCAAATCCCGCGCGGATCAGAAGGCACAGACGATTGAAATCGACATTCCGGGCGATCTGCCGCAAATCCGCGCGGACAATCGGATGCTGCGCCAAGCCTTGATGAACCTGCTGTCCAATTCAATCAAGTTCACGCCCGAAGGCGGCCGTATCTCGATCAGTGCCGGGTTGACCGGCACGCAGGATTTGGAAATCGCCGTTCACGATACCGGCAAAGGGATCGCGCCTGAGGATCTGGACCGGATCATCGAACCGTTCGCCCAGGGACGCGCATCGTCGGAGGTCGCCTATGAAGGAACCGGCCTCGGGCTCAGCATTTCCAAGCGTATGATCGACGCCCATGGCGGAAATCTGCGGATCGAAAGCGAACTGGGCAGATGGACGCGTGTCACGATCGTTCTGCCGGCCGATCGCGTGAACCCGCCCGAAACGGTCTAGGCGCGCCGGACGCGTTCTTTCAGGACACCGGCAATCCAGCTTCCTGCAGGCAGGATTTGAAGTCTTCCAGCGTGAACGGCTTTGCCAGTGCCGCGTCGACACCCAACAGCGCCGCGGCCTTCAGCGCGTCTTCCCGGCTGCCATGCGTGCTCCAGCCTCCGGATATTGCGATGATCTTCACGGATTCGGACAAATCTCGGATTTCCTTGATGATCTGAATGCCGCTTTTGCCCGGCATGAAGATATCCGTCACGACCGCGGAAATGTCTTCGATTGGGCCTATGTCCAGCCCAGCATCAAAATACCGGGATTCCGCCATGATGGCGGGCATATAGCCCAGTTTCGTGCAGAACCGGGCGACCAGGTCGCGTACACCGGCATCGTCTTCGATGATCAATATCCGCTTTTGCATTTTCGGTACTGTTCCCGTTTTCCCGTTCCGGGTCAGGTCGCATCCAGCGTCCAGGCCGGGGCATCGCTCAACAGACGCCCGGCATCCTCTGCAGGCATCGGTCTGGCGAAGTAGTAGCCCTGAACGAAATCCACGCCTTGTTCGGCGACGGCAGCGAATTCTCTTTCCGTTTCGACGCCTTCAGCGACGACATCCATGCCGACATCATGTGCCATCATGGTGATCGTTCCGACGATCTTACGGTTGCGCGTGTCGCTTTCAATTCGACTGACGAAACTTCTGTCGATCTTAAGCGTGTCGAATGGAAAAGACAGCAGGATCTTAAAGGAGGAATAGCCCGTTCCGAAATCGTCGATCGCCAATTGCAGCCCGGCTTCCTCCAGGGCCCGCAGGACCTTCATGCCGCGATCACTTTCGGCCATCAGCGCGCTTTCGGTGACTTCCAACTTGACCCTTTCCGGGGCCATGCCGGCATTTTCGATGGATTTGATCACGGTCTGGGCATAGCCGGGCAACCCCAGTTGCCGGCCGGATACATTGATATTGACCACGCATTCCGGCGAGAAACCCGGCCAGTTCGACACCGTGCGCAGGGAATCGTTCAAGACCCAATTTCCCATCTTGCCGATTTCACCCATTTCCTCGGCAACAGGAATGAAGGATCCCGGCGAGATCATTCCGATTTCAGGGTGATACCAGCGAAGCAAGGATTCCACGCCGGAAATCCGACCGCTGCGGACCGACACGATCGGCTGAAAATGGGTCATCAATTCATCGCGGTCGGACACGCCGATCAGGTCTGCTTCCAGATGCAGGCGTTCGATGACACGGTCGTGCATGCCGGGATCGAAAACCGTGTAGCCGTTGCCCCCCGATTTCACCACTTCTCGCATCGCAAGGTTGGACCGGTTCAGAAGTGTATCCGCGTCACACCGGCCACCTGGGCCACGGAACGCCAGACCGATGCTGGCGGTTATGCCGACGGTCCGGTCGCCAATCGACACGCGTTGCGCAGCCAGCATGTCCGAAAGCCGCCGGATCGTGCCGGCCGCTTCATCCGTCGCGGTGTTCAGATCGGTCTTCAGTACGAAACAGAATTGACCGCGCGCAGGTGACCCGGAGAGGCATCCTTCCGGGAAAAATGCCTTCAGATCCCCAGATATCTGGGCAAGGAAGCGGTCGGCGGCGGCGCTGCCATGGGCGCTACCGACATTGGCGGTCTGATCGATCTTAAGGCCATAGGCGACGATCCCGAACCTTTCCGCATCCGCGCGTGAGAACAATCGGTTAACATCGGCGATGAGGCGCGGCAGCAACCGCAGCCGGGTCACGGGATCAAAATCCCTTAACTGGGAGATCGTTGAATCGTATGTGCGTTTCTTTTCCAGTGTCGCGCGAACCCGCGCCTGGAAAATCGCCTTGTCGAACGGCTTATGCAGGAAATCGTCCGCCCCCAACTCAATACAGCGGCGGACGGAATCCTTGTCGCCCAGGGCGGAAATCATGATGACGGGCACCGTGCTTAGTCGCGTGTCGGCACGCATCGCCTCGATCACCGCGACGCCGTCACAACCGGGCATCATCACGTCCAGCAGGACCAGGTCGAAAGTTTCCGTACCGTCCTTGAGCCGCTCCAGGGCGACAAGACCGTTCTCGGCTGTCGTCACCCGCGGATAGCCCATATGCGACAGCAGGCGCTGAATCAGGGCCCGGTTCGCTTCCTCATCGTCGGCCACCAGAATGTGGGGCGCGGACGAAGGTTCGTCGCCCGCCGCGCGGACACCTTGTTCCCCCGTCATCGATAACTCCGAGTGAAGTGAGGACGCGCGAAATTGCGGGCATGAGCCTTGGGGTGGCACCACGGAATATCCCATTGAACTGGCTTTCTTCGGTCACGCATTTTTTGCGCCCCCGCGCAGATCGGCCGCACCCCACTTTGGCCTTGGTTTTTCCCGCCCGATCCTCGCAACCGGACATGGGTCCCTCCCGTTGGAGATCATATACACAAAAGACTGAATAAAAGGTTACCAGCGCGCCGCTGATACACGGTTTGGTTGGTACCGATCTGTAAGTGGCGCCCCCCGTTCCAAGTCCGAAAAAGCCCGGATTTTCACGATTTTTTAAGACCAGGGGAATTAGGGTGCGCCAATGCCGGAAGGATACGCTCGCGTCTAGGCGGAATCGGAAAAGGGAAGATTTGCGGTGTCTTTGAACATTCCATTCATACTCTTGTTCGCGATCAGCCTGCTGGGTGCCGCTCTTTATGCCTATCGTCAGGCCTGCAACCGATCGATTGTAATTGAGGCCGTGGTCGTTCTCGCCCTTGCCATCCTCCTGGCGGCGCAGATCCTGCGCTATGTCGCAGCCGGCTCGGGAGACCCATCCGACCTTAAGCTGATACAGGACATTCTGAGCTTTCTCGGGGCCGCCATCGCCGTTACGTCCATCGGGTATCTTCTATTCAAAAGCCAGGGGCGTGACCGGATCGTCGAAGATTTGATCTCGACCCGAGCGGAACTGGCGGACCGCCGGACGAAAAGCGAGACCTTCCGGCGCACTTTGCGACGCTTCGTTTCAATCGCCGAAGAAGAAAGGGAAGACTTCGACGAGGTCGTCCTGGAAATCGCCGCGGACGCCCTTAAGGTGGACCGGGCTAGCATCTGGATCGGCGCCCCGCAGAGCCGACAGGTCGAGTGTGTCGCCTCCTTCGACCGCATGCGCCGAGGCGACGGCGTCGGCATGATCTTGGGAGAGGACGACTTTCCAGCCTATTTTGAAGGGTTAAGCGGGGATCACGTCTTGGCGGTGTCGAACTGCTGGGACGACGTCCGAACGAAGGATTTTCGCCAGGGCTACCTTCCGGCCACCGGGGTCACCGCGCTATGCGACGTCGAACTGGATCTCCAGGATGGCGGCAGAGGCATCATCTGTTTCGAGACCGTCGGGACGGAACGGATCTGGGTACCGGAGGACATCAGCTTCATCCATGCCGTCGGCGACCTTTTGCTGTTGGTCTATGCGCGGCAGAAAATCGAACGCGCGACCCGCGAACTGCATGAGCGGGACGCCCGGTTCCGGGATTTCTCGCGTGCTGCCTCCGACTTCTTCTGGGAATGCGATGCGGAGCTGAAATACACTTTCCTGTCAGATCGCGATTCCCAGGTTTCGACCGATGGCGGGGTGATCGGTTTGCCCATCCAAGACAGCCCGGGCTTTGATCCGAACAATGAAGGTTGCCGGACCCGGTTGGACCGTATGAAGGCCCGCGAACCGTTTCGGGACCTCGCCGTACGCGGCTGGAAACACGACGGGTCGGAAACCATCGTCGCCGTAAGCGGCATACCAATCTTCGGTGAGGACGGCACATTTGTCGGTTACCGGGGCACGGGCCGGGACATCCTGGAAAAGTACCGTGAGGAGATGGTCCAGCGCGCGATTCAGGCAACCGTGTCCGGCGGCATCGGAGAGGCCTTCCTGGCCGATGCGGTGAACGCGTTGGTGGAGTTCGGGAACAAGACCGCGTGGATCGCCCGGGTCAGCCGCAGCAATGCCATGACGGTCGAAATTCTGGCCGGGGCGAATGCCGAAGGTCCGTTGGAAAGATCTTCCTATTCCGTCGACGGTGCGCCCTGCGCGGAGGTGTTGGGTGGCAAGATGGTGCTGCACACGTCCGGGGTCGCAAACATGTTTCCACGCGACACATTCCTGCGGGAATGCGGGATCGAAAGCTATGGCGGCGTACCACTTCGGGACGAGAAGGGCCGCGTTATTGGAATGCTGGTCGTGATGATGGACCGACCCGTTCGGGATCCGGAACTCATGCGCTCGCTTCTGTCCGTGTTCTCGGTCCGGGCGGCGGCGGAATTGAACCGCATTCGCGCCGAAGAAGAACGCACCGAACTGCAGCAGCAATTGCTGCATTCCCAGCGGCTGGAAACGATGGGTGCTCTGGCCGGAGGCATGGCCCACGACTTCAACAATGTCCTGACACCGATCCTCGGCTATTCGGAAATGCTAATGGAGGATTTCGAGCCCGGAACGCAATCGCATGAGGACGCGGAGGCCATTTTCCGTGGCGCCCAGCGCGCCAGGCGGATGGTCGAACAGATCCTCGCCTTCTCGCGGCGCGGCGATACGGACGCATCGATCCCTTTCAACATCGACACGCTGATTCGCGGTTCGGTCAAATTCATGTCCGCGTCCATACCCGCCAGCATCGAGATGTCCGTCGATATCGTCCCGGACATTCCGATGCTGGTCGGCGATCCGGGCAAGTTCGATCAGGTCCTGATGAACCTGATCACCAATGCCTATCACGCTATCGGCGACCGGGAAGGGCGGATCGATATCCGGGCCAGCAAGACCCATATCTCAGACGATTTCGCGCGGATCAATCCGCCGTTGAGCCCCGGTGACGCCATCCGGGTCGATGTCAGCGATACCGGCTGCGGCATCGAGCCAGACGTACTAGGCAAGATCTTCGAACCGTATTTCACCACCAAGGGTTCCGGCCGGGGGACGGGGTTCGGACTGTCCACATGCCGCGGGATTGTGGACGCCCTGCACGGCACCATCCTGGTCGACAGCAAGGTCGATAGGGGCAGCACCTTCACGGTTCTGATCCCTGCGGACACCGGCCTGCACGCCGCAGAGACGCACCCCACGCCGGAACCGCTTCCGACGGCCTCGGAGATCAGGCATTACAGCGTCGTCTATGTCGATGACGAGGTCGAAAACAATGTCATGGCCATTCGCCTGCTGGAACGGGCCGGCCATAAGGTGCGCAGTTTCGACGACCCGGAACGGGCGCTGGCCTATCTGGAAGGCGGGCCGGGCGATGTCGACGTCCTGATCACGGATGACAGCATGCCGAAACTGCAGGGCTGGGAACTGGCGGCGCAGTACCGGAAACTGAACCCGGACGGCCCGGTCGTCGTCGTCTCCGGCGGCAGCGGCGCCGCTGTCCAGGCCCGCTACGCCGGTATCGACGCCGCCAAATTCGTCCAGAAGCCCTTTGTCATCAGCGAGTTGATCGACAGGATAGACGAGGCGGCAAAGGGTCGGGAGAAGGCCTGACCTATCGTACCGCCGCACCGTCGAGACTGAGCACCGGCCCGTAGAGTTCCGGCCGCCGATCGCGGAACAGGCCCCAGGACGCCCGACGCGCGCGGATGGCATCCAGATCGAATGTCGCGACCAGCGCTGTCGCGGTCCTGTTATCCGCCTCTTCGATTTTCTCGCCGGTCTCGTCGGCGATGAAGGAATGACCATAGAAGGTCATCTCCGCCGCTTCGTTCGGTTCGGCCCCGATCCGGTTACTCGCGACCAGCGGCGTCAGATTGGCGCCCGCATGGCCCTGCATCACCCGCTGCCAATGGTCCTTGGAGTTTATCGACGGGTCCTGCGGTTCGCTGCCGATCGCCGTCGGATAAAGCAGGATCTCCGCTCCCATCAACGCCATCGACCGGGCGCATTCCGGGAACCATTGATCCCAGCATATGCCGACCCCGATCCGGCCGGCGGCGGTATCCCAGGCCCGGAAGCCGGTATCCCCCGGATTGAAGTAGAACTTTTCCTGATAACCGGGCCCGTCCGGTATGTGGCTTTTCCGATAGACGCCCAGCACCGCGCCGTCCGCGTCGGCGATGGCGACGCTGTTGTAATAGGCATTGTTGGCCCGCTCGAAGAAACTGACCGGCAGGACGACGGATAGCTCCTTCGCCAGATCGGCGAAACGCGCGACGATCGGGTTCCCTTCCAGCGGCGCGGCCAGAGAGAAGTAATCCTGTTTCTGATCCGGGCAGAAATAGGGGGTTGCGAACAATTCCTGCAGCAGGATCAGCCCGGCGCCCTTTGCCGCTGCCTGACGTACGGCCGCCTCGGCCTTGTCCAGATTGGCGTTCAGGTTCCAGTCGCAGGCGAATTGCGTCGCGGCGACGGTCAGCATCCGACCACTCATCGGTCTTCGAACCCGGTCAGGACGTTGACGGCGTTGATGCCGATTTCGTCGACGGCATAACCGCCCTCCATGACGAAAAGGGTGGGCCGGTTCAATCCGGCGATCCGTTTGCCGTAGCGTTTGTAATCGTCGCTTTCCAACTTGAAGAAGGAGATTGGGTCGTCCTTGAACGTGTCGACCCCCAGCGAGATCACGACCGCATCCGGTCCATAGGCGTCGATCCGCGCCAAGGCGGATTTCAGCGCGTCCTCCCAGGCATCATAGGCCGTGCCGGGCGGCAGGGGATAATTGGCCGTGAACCCTTCCCCCTGCGACTTGCCGGTTTCATCGGCATAGCCCAGGAAATATGGGAAAGCGTCTTCCGGACGGCCATGCAGGGACAGGAAGAGGACGTCGTCCCTGCCGTAGAAAATGTCCTGGGTGCCGTTGCCGTGGTGGAAATCCACATCCAGGATCGCAACGCGCGATGCCCCCTGATCCAGGAAAGCCTGCGCCGCGACCGCCGCGTTGTTGATGAAGCAATAGCCGCCATACATGTCCGACGTCGCGTGATGGCCCGGCGGGCGGCACAGGGCAAAGGCCGATCCGGCGCCCTCGGCAATCGCCGCCTGGGCGGTCAGGGCGACATTGGCACTGGCCAGCGCCGCCTCCCAGGTGCCATTGGAAATCGCGGTTTCAGCCGCCAGCGCGTAATAGCCCAGCTTGCCGTCGATGAATTTCGGCGGCGTTTCGCGCATGCGCCGGGCCGGCCAGGCCGTCGGGATCGCCTCGCCCTTGAAACCGGCAGCCTGCCATTCGGTCCAGCAATTGGCCAGGAAGTCCAGGAATCCGGCATCGTGAATGCGCCGGATCGGGTCCATTCCGAAGTCGCGGGGTTCGATCACCTCGCCCAGTGAGACCGCTTTGACACGCGCCAGGATCCGGTCGACCCGCGCCGGGCATTCGAAGGGCGGCACCAGCAGACCGCCATGCAGTTCCGTCTTCGAATCGCGCAGCAGGTGTTTCTCTGTCTGAACCGTCAGCATTCCGCCAACTCCCCCTTCTCAATCGGATTACGGACGCATACCATGACGGCCAGGGAACTTATGCGTAAATATCCCTTTGGGGATGGGTCGCGGCACGGAAAGGGTCGATACCGGCGTGTACCGATCGGACGGACCGAAATACGAGACTGTCGAGGACGCGCTCGCTTCCGCCATCACGGCGGTCGGAACGGCCGCTTTCGTGCCGACGGTCCTGGACTATCTGCGGCTGAACGCGTCGTTTCGCGGCTGTTTTCTGACCCTGCTTCAGGGCGCAAGGCGGCCGGTTCATGTCTTTGACAATGTCCGCGCCGAACGCCGATCGGAAGTCATCGAGCGCTATCTGGACGGGGCCTATCTGCTGGACCCGTTCTATGTCGCCTATCGCCAGTCCGCGCCCTGCGCCGTTTTGCAGATCAAGGATGTCGCGCCGGACCGATTTCAACAGTCGACCTATTTCAAACAGTATTACGGGACGATCCTGCTGCGCGACGAGCTGGCAATTCTGATCGACCTGCCGACGGGGCGGCATCTGTTCTATTCGCTTGGGCGGCTGCGCGACGAAACCCGGTTCAGCGCCCGCGATGTCGCCAATCTGCGCCGCGTCCTGCCGGTCTTCGCCGCCCTGAACCGCCGTCACTTCGCCAATGAATCCTATGGCGCCTCGGCAACGGAAGACGGCATCGCGCCGGAAGAGATCGACGCCGCCCTGGAGAAGTTCGGGACCGAGAAACTGACCGATCGCGAACGGGAAATCGCCGGTCTGATCCTGCGCGGCCATTCGACAAAATCCATCGCGCGGACGATTTCGATCAGTCCCGGAACGGTTAAAATTCACCGCAAAAACGCATACCGGAAACTGAACATCTCTTCGCAGAGCGAGTTATTTTCCCTATTTCTCAATGCCTTATCCGGCCGAGACGAGGTCTGACCCGCTATACCCCCCGGGGGATATTTACGCCCGCGCGATTTCGGACTTACCCTTTTGCCTGACAGGAACGGCTTGAACGCGCCATCGGAAGAAGCCGCCGAACACTGAAACGAATTCGGCAACCAGGCGCGTGCGGGGTCGGGCAGAGAAGGGAGACCGCATGCCGGTAGAACCATCCGCGACGGCTGGCGCAGGGAAGACCGCGTCCAGCCGGACCATGATTTCCGTCGACCGTGTGACCAAGAGCTTCGGCAGCGGCAATCACCTTGTGACCGCCCTGGACGACGTCTCGGTCAAAATCCGCGAGAACGAATTCTTCACGCTGCTGGGCCCGTCGGGCTGCGGCAAGACGACATTGCTGCGATTGATCGCCGGGTTCGAGCTTCCGACCAGCGGACAAATCCTGCTGGACGGAGAAGAGATCGGACACCTGCCGCCCTACAAGCGACCGGTCAATACCGTGTTCCAGAATTACGCACTGTTCCCCCATATGACCGTGGCCCAGAATATCGGCTTCGGGTTGGAGATGCAGGGCAAGCCGAAGGCCGACGTCGACCAGACGGTCCAGAAAATGCTGGCCATGGTGCGGATGGAGCATCTTGCCGGCCGCCGCACGGATCAACTTTCCGGCGGCCAGCAGCAACGCGTCGCCCTGGCCCGCGCCCTGGCACCGCATCCGAAAGTGCTGTTGCTGGACGAACCACTGTCCGCGCTGGACCTCAAACTGCGCAAGGAAATGCAGATTGAACTGAAGCGCCTGCAATCCGAAACGGGGATCACCTTCGTCTTCGTGACCCACGATCAGGAAGAGGCGCTGACCATGTCCGATCGGATCGCGGTCATGGATACCGGCCATATCCTGCAGGTCGGCGACCCCAAGGAAATCTACGACCGGCCGGCCCGCCGCTTCGTCGCCGACTTCATTGGCGACATCAATATCCTGAATGCCGAAATGACCGCGGTGAAGGGTGAAGTCGGCGAGGTGAAGCTGGCTTCGGGCGCGACCATCACGGCACGTCTGTCATCGGCCAGCGTCCAACCGGGATCCGTCAGCATTGCGATCCGGCCAGAGAATGTCGGCCTGTGCGGTGTCGAGGATGCGGCGCGCACCGCGATCGGCACGATCGAAAACGCGGTCTATTTCGGATCGGGCACCAACACCCATATTGCGTTGGACGGCGGCGGCACCATCGTCGCCCGCAATTCCGGCGAAACCGGCGCACCGGGCGAGCGCGTCGGCGTCATCCTGCCGGACCGTCACCTTCAAGTCCTGATCGACTGATGGCCGAGATCGCCGACACCGGGCTGTCCGACAATCGCTTGGCGGACGCCAAGCGGTTGCATGAGGCACGCGCAACACGGACCCGCCGCTTCCTTCTGTCCCCCGCCATCCTGACCATCGGCATTGTCGGCCTGTTTCCGCTGACCATCACGATGATCTATTCGGTGCTGTCGCCCGGCACCTATGGCGGCGTGACCTGGGAACTGTCGGGGGAAGCCTATATCCAGTTCCTGTTCGAACGGGACATTTTTGACGACACGCTGACCTTCTCCGGGTCTTACTTGCAGATCTACGGCCGTTCGATCGGATTGGCATTCGTCACCACGATCGGTGCACTGCTGATCGGGTTTCCGACGGCCTATTTCATCGCCAGCAAGCCGCGCGAGCAACGGAATCTGTGGCTGTTCCTGATCACCCTGCCCTTCTGGACCAATCTTCTGATCCGCACCTATGCAATGCTGCTGATCATCCGGGACGAGGGGATTATCAACCTGAGCCTGATGGGGATCGGCATCGTCGAACAGCCTGTCAGCATTCTCTATACCGACACCGCCGTCTTCATGGGGCTGATCTATTCCTATCTGCCCTTCATGGTCCTGCCGCTCTATGCGTCGCTGGAGAAGTTGGATTTCCGGCTGGTTGAGGCTGCCTACGACCTCTACGCCAACCGATTCCAGGTTCTTCGCCGTGTCATCATTCCAATGGCGAAGCCGGGGATCGTCGCGGGCTGCATCCTGGTCTTCATTCCCGGCCTCGGCGCCTATATCACGCCGGAGCTGCTGGGCGGCGGCAAGCATCTGATGATCGGCAACCTGATCGCCTTGCAATTCGGCAGCTCGCGCAACTGGCCCTTCGGGTCTGCGGCGGCCCTGATCCTGATGGCCGTCGTGATGGTCGCGCTACTGGTTTACATCCGGAATGCCGGCAAGGAGGGTGCGCGCCATGGCTGATACGACCGCGCCGCTGCCGGCTGCCCCGAAACGCCGGCGCCCGATGGCGGATTTGAAGAAGCAGCCCGGTTTCGACCAGGTCGCCTGGGGCTGCATCTTCATCCTCTACGCGCCGATCATCGTATTGGTCGCCTTCTCGTTCAACGACAACCGTTCCGTCGTGCTGTGGACCGAGTTCAGTTTCCGCTGGTATGTCGAAGCCTTCGGCAATGAAGGAATCCGCAAGGCGACAATCGTGTCGTTGGAGGTGGCTGCCGTCGCGACAGTGTTCTCGACGATCTTCGCCACCATGGCGGCGCTGGCGACGACTCGGACCCAGCCCTTCAAGGGCCAGACCTTGGCCTATGCGATCATCAACCAGCCGCTGATGATCCCGGAAATCGTGACGGCTGTGTCGACCCTGGCCTTTTTCTCGCTGATCAAGCAACTGACCGGCGTGAACGGGATCGGTTATTTGATGCTGGCCCATACGGTGTTCTGCATTCCCTTCGCCTATATGCCCATCCGGGCACGGCTGGAGGACATGAACCTGACGATGGAACAGGCCGCGGCAGACCTCTACGCCCCGCCGCTGCAGGTCTTCCGGCGGGTGACCCTGCCGTTGTTGATGCCCGGCATCGTCGCCGGCGCCATGCTGGCCTTCGTGGTCTCTCTGGACGACGTCATCATCACCCTGCTGGTGGCGGGACCCGGCGAGACGACCCTGCCGATCTACATCCTGGGCCAGATCCGCCGAGGTATCACGCCCGAGATCAACGCTGTATCGACCCTGCTGTTGGGATTGTCGATCGCGTTCGTAACGCTGTTCTTCCTGTTGGGAAGGCGGCGCAAGTAACTACGGCGTTCAAATGGGGGCCGGCCGTATTGAGCGAAAAGGGACGCCCCCGAAAACAGAGGAGGTAGTGTGATGAAGCGTATGTTGACGGGCCTGACGGCGGTTGCCGCGGTTGGGCTGGCGTGGGCCGGACCGGCCGCCGCCGAAGGCAAACTGAACATCTATAACTGGGGCAACTACACCAACCCCGAACTGATCGAGAAGTTTTCGAAGGAATACGACGTCGAGGTCACGCTCGACGGCTATGATTCCAACGAAACCATGCTCGCCAAAGTCAAGGAAGGCGGCACCGGTTACGACATCGTCGTGCCCGGCGACTACATGATCCAGATCATGATCGGCGAGGGCCTGTTGGCCGAAATCAAGCCGAACGAGATGGAGAATTTCAAGCATATGGACCCGAAATGGGTCGACGTCTGGTGGGATCCGGGCCGGAGCTATTCCGTTCCGTGGCAATGGGGCACAACCTCGTTCACCGTCGACACTGAGGTCTATACCGGGGACATCGACACCCTGGCGCTGTTGTTCGAACCGCCGCCGGAACTGCAGGGCCGGATCAACATGCTCAACGACATGAACGACGTCATCAACGCCGGTCTGCGTTATCTGGGCTATCCGCGATGCAACGGCGACAAGGATCAACTCAAGGAAGTCACCGAACTGCTGCTGAACGCCAAACAGTACTGGCGCACCATGGATTACAGCACGATCGAGAAACTGACCTCCAAAGATGTCGACCTGTCGCAGAACTGGAACGGCGCCGCGATGCGGGCCCGCGCCCAGCGCCCGACGCTGAAATATGCCTATCCGAAAGAAGGCTTCACGGGCTGGATGGACAATGTTGCCGTCCTGTCCGATGCGCCGAACATGGAGAATGCGAAGCTGTTCGTGAACTTCATCATGGCACCGGAAAACGCGGCACTGATTTCGAACTTCGCGCGCTATGCGAACGGGATCAAGGGCAGCGAAGCCTTCATGGACCCGGAAATGCTGGACGCGCCGGAAATCAACATGCCGGCCGATGCGCCGACGCCGGATTTCGTGAAGCCGTGCCCGCAGGAAACGGTCGATCTGTACAACAAGATTTGGACGCGCCTGAAGCAGTAAGCGTGTCGTAACCGGAAACGGGGCGGGCCTGACGGCCCGTCCCGGCCGGGCCTTCCCGGCGACTTCTATCAGGACGGATTTTCAGAGATGGCGATCACGAACACCACGTTGCCCAGTCACCGGCCCCGAACGGCACGGGAATTGGGGACCATGCGTGGCTTTCCGCCGCCTCCGGAAAAGCGTCCGACCATGGAAAACTGGGACCTGCCGCCGTTCAATCGCTGGTCCTTTCAGAATGTCCGCAGCCTGATCCCGACCGTCGACGTACCACGCGGGTCCGGTGCGGCGTCAGAACTGACAGCGGATCATCAACCCGTGGGCCAGGTCCGTTACCGGGCGGTCGACGGGGCGACGAAAACCTTCGCCGACTGCCTGACCGAAACCTATACGGACGGCATTCTGATCTGCCATCATGGCCGGGTCGTGATGGAGCAGTATTTCAACGACATGACCACCGCGACACTGCATCTGTCGCAATCGGTTTCCAAGTCCATCACCGGAGCCCTGGCCGGGATCCTGCACGGCGAGGGCAAGCTGGATCTGGACGCGCCCTTGCGTGACCGAGTGCCTGAATTGCGGTTTTGCGGCTATGCCGACGCGACCCTCAACCAGGTTCTGGACATGCAATCGGGTGTCCGCTTCGTGGAAGATTACGGCGAACCCTATTCCGACATGACGCGGATCGACATCGCCGCCGGCTGGCGACCGCCTCGCCCGGGTGAAGCCGCTTCGACAATCCGGGACGTCATATTGACCCTGCCCCAGGAGCGCCCCCACGGAGGCGACTTCAGCTACCGGTCGATCGAAACCGATGTACTGGCCTGGGTACTGGAACGCGAGGCCGGCAGCGCGCTGGCCAACCTGCTGAGCGACCGCGTCTGGTCACGCCTGGGCATGGACCGCGACGCTTACTTCACCGTGGATTCCGCCGGCACCGCACTGGCGGATGGCGGCTTCAATGCGACGCTGCGCGACTATGCGCGGTTCGGGCTGATGATGCTGAACGGCGGCCGCCATGACGGGGTGCAGATCGTTCCGCAAAGCTGGGTAGACACCTGCCGGACCGGCGACCCGGCGAAATTCAACGCACCCTATGACCTGGTTTCGCCAAACGGCGCATACCGGCGGATGTGGTGGATCCACGATGTCGACCGGGGCGACTACATGGCACGCGGGGTCTTTGGGCAGTTGATCTATGTCGATCCGGAGGCCGATTTCCTGGCGGTCAAACTGTCCACCTGGCCGGACTATCTGATCCCCAATTTCACCGTGGACACGCTGAACGCGCTGATCGCCGTTCGGAACGCCCTGGCGGACTGACCGGCCGGGACTATTTCGCGAAAAGGTCCTTATAGCGGTCGCGCAGGACGTTCTTTTGCACCTTGCCCATCGTGTTGCGCGGCAATTCGTCGACCACGAACAGGGCCTTGGGCTGCTTGAAGCGGGCGATCCGCGACCGGATCGATTCCGCGACCGCGTCGGTATCCAGATCGCCCGCAGATACCAGAACGCCGACCACGCCTTCGCCGAAATCGGGGTGGGGCACGCCGATCACTGCGGATTCCTTCACCCCTGCCTGTTCGTCCAACAGCAGTTCGATTTCCTTTGGATAGATATTGTACCCGCCGGAAATGATCAGGTCCTTCGACCGGCCGACAATGTGGACGTACCCGTCCTCATCGACCTTGCCGAGATCGCCTGTCTTGAAGAATCCGTCCTCACGGAAATCCTCCGCGGTCTTTTCCGGCATCTGCCAATAGCCGACAAAGACATTGGGGCCGCGCACCTCGATTCCCCCGATCTCGCCCTGGGCGACCGCCGCGCCGGTATCCGGATCGGCAATCCGCAGTTCGACCTGCGGCAACGGGAAACCGACCGTGCCCGCCCGCCTTTCCCCGTCATAAGGATTGGACGTGTTCATATTGGTTTCGGTCATGCCATAGCGTTCCAGGATGCGGTGTCCGGTCCGCTCCTCGAACTCGATATGGGTTTCCGCCAGAAGCGGTGCGCTGCCCGACACGAACAACCGCATATGGCCGACCAAATCCTTGGTCAATCTGGGATCGTCCAACAGTCTTGTATAGAAGGTCGGAACGCCCATCATCGTGGTTGCCTTCGGCAGGCCCGCGATCATCGCATCGGGATCGAATGCGGGCAGGAAGATCATCTGCGCCCCGGCCAGCAGGCAGACATTGCTGGCCACGAACAATCCATGCGTATGGAAGATCGGCAGGGCGTGCAGCAGAACGTCGTCCTCGGTGAAGCGCCAATAGCCGACCAGGGATTGGGCGTTCGACAGCAGGTTCTCCTGGGTCAGCATCGCCCCCTTGGACCGTCCGGTCGTGCCGGATGTATAAAGGAACGCCGCCAGATCCGACGACTGCCGGTCGCGGGTTTCGAACCGGTCCGACACCAGCGCCGCCAAGCCGGGAAGACTGCCCCCGCCCGATCCGTCCAATGTCAGCAAGCGTGCGCCGTGTCGCTCGGCGACCGGGGTCAGGGCCGCCTCGTTCTTCGGGTCGCAGATGACCACGCCCGGGGTCGCGTCGCCGACGAAATAGTCGACCTCGTCCGCCGTATAGGCCGTATTCAGCGGCAGGAAGACGATCCCGGCCTTCACGCAGGCCGCATAGACGGCCAACGCTTCCGGCGACTTGGCGATCTGAACCGCAATCCGATCCCCCGGTTTGACGCCCGCGTCGGTGAAGACATTGGCAAAACGGGCGGCGCAAATCAGGAATTCCCGAAACCGCCATTGGCTGCCATCGGCCAGTTCCAGAAAGACGCGATCACTGTCCAGATGCGGACGGAACAGGGCGTCGAAAAGCGGGTTCGCCATGATTGCGGACCTCCGTCAGATCGCCGGCCCCAGCACCGCTTCCGGCAATCCGGTGGCGAGCCAGGGGAAAACACACAGGATGACGATCGCCACGACCATGCACAGGACATAGGGCAGCGACCCTTTCAGGATCGTCTTCAGCGGAATGTCGGGGGCGATCCCGTTGATGACATACAAATTCAATCCAACAGGCGGGGAAATAAGACCGATTTCCATATTGATCGTCAGGATCACTGCGAACCAATACGGATCGAACCCGGCCGACACGACAATCGGCAGCAGGATCGGCGCGGCCATCAGGATCACCGCGACCGGCGGCAGGAAGAAGCCGGCGATCAGCAGGAAGATGTTGATGCACAGCATCAGCAGCCAGGGATTGACGTCCAGTGTCCCGATCCATTGTGCAATGGATTGGGTGATGAAGAGGCTGGACAGCATGTAGGAGAAGACGCCCGCCGCCGCGATGATGAACAGGATCATCACGCTTTCGCGCGTCGAGTCGCGCAGGACGACCCACAGCGCCTTGGCGTTCCACAGGCGGTAGATGACGATGGCCACACCCAGGCACAGCAGCGCGCCGACGGCGGCAGTTTCGGACGGCGTCGCATAGCCGCCATACATCGCAATCAACACACCCAGGATGATCGCCAGGAAGGGAACGACCCGCGGCAGGATTTCCAGCTTCTGACGCATCGTGAACCGCGTCGGGATCAATGTCTTTGCGTCGCCATGGCGCCAGGTGTCGAACAGCGACCACGCCATGAAGAGACCGACCAGCAGGATGCCCGGCACGACACCGGCCAGGAACAGGCGTCCGATCGAGGTTTCGGTCGCGATACCGTAAACGATCATCGTCACCGAGGGCGGAATCAGAATGCCCAACGTCCCGCCGGCCGCAATCGATCCGGCGGCGACACCGTCCGGAAAGCCGCGCTTGCGCATTTCCGGTATGCCCATCTTGCCGATGGCGGCGCAGGTCGCCGGGGAAGAGCCGGACATCGCCGCGAACAGTGCGCAAGCACCTAGGTTGGAAATGACGAGGCCGCCGGGAACCCGTGTCAGCCAGCGGTCCAGCGCCTCATAGAGATCAGCGCCGGCCCGCGTCGATGCGATGGACGCGCCCATGATGATGAACATCGGAATGGACAGCAGCGCGAAGTTATCCAGCTTCCCGAACAGGATTTCGGGCATCAGTTCCAGCGAGCGAACGCCGTCGAAAACCAAGATGAAGAAGGCCGCGACGATCAGCAATCCGTTGGCGACGGAAACACCGGAAAACAGGACGGCGATGGTGACGATGGCGACCAGAACGCCAAGCAGAAGCGGATCCATCAGTTATGCTCCGACAGGCCGTAGCGGCGGTCTATATCCGCGGCGACGGCATAGAAGTCCGCGATCAGTTGCAGAAGGTACAGCCCGAAGCCGATCGGCACGGTGGCGTAGGGAATCCAGAGGCGCACGCCCCAGACAGTGTCCGACCGCCAGTTCCGACTGAAGGCCTCGTACCACATGTGAAAGCCATAGAAGACCAGGATCCCGATCACCACGATGGCCGCGAGAATGGTCGCAAGGATCAGGACCTTGCGCGGACCGGGCGGCAGCATCATCGGCAGCAGATCGACATTCACATGCCCGCGCAGCCGCTGAACGTAGGGCAGACCCAACAAGGTCGCGGCGACCATCATGTAGACCACGGCCTCGGTCTGCCAGATCGTACTCTGCCCCAGAACGCCCCGCACAAAGATCATTTCGCAGGTCACGCCCACCGACAGCACGATCAGGAAGGCGGACACCCAGCCGCAGATCGTGGACAGGGCGGCGATTACCAGCAGTATGAAATTGTCGCCGGTCGGCGCGGCATTAGGGCCGTGCGAAGCCGGGCCTTTCGAAGAGGACATGGTTCTCTTCCTTTTTCGGTCGGAGGCGCGGGAACAGGGGTTCCGGAAATCAGGCGGCGGCGATCGGACCGGGACGAAGCCCGGTCCGATGCAAGTTACCGCAGGCTCATTCCACGGCGAGTGCCATGTCGAGCAGCTTCTGACCGTCTTCGACGGATTCGACGAAGCTCTTGTAGGACGAGGCCTTGGCCAGATCGCGCCAGGCGTTGAACTCTTCCTGGGTCATCTTGGCGATCTCGACACCGGCCTTTTCGAAGACCTCAACGGACGCGGCGTCTTCCTTCTTCGCCTCGTCCAGATAATAGGCTTCGGCCTTCTTGGCGGCCGCGTCCAGCGCCGCACGCTGGGCGTCGTTCAGCGACTCATAGGTCGACTTGTTCATCAGCAGCGGCTGATACATGAACCACAGCGCGACATCGCCGGCCGGCGTATAGCACTTCACCTGTTCATAGATGCGGTAGGACACGAAGGACGACGAAGACGTGTTCACGGCCTGCAGCACGCCGGTCTGCATCGCGTTGTAGATTTCCGACGACGCCATGGAGGCGATCGAGGCACCGGCGGCCGCCAGCATCTCTTCGAAGGCCTTGCCTGCGGCGCGGGTCTGAAGCCCGGCAACGTCTTCCGGCTTGGTGATGCAGCGGTCGACGCCGACGAAGCCGCCGGCCAGATAGCCATGGACCAGGACCATCACATCGTCCTCGGCCATGATCTTCTGAATTTCGTCCATGAACGGGCTGTAGTTCAGCCGCGCCGCATGGTCGTGGTTTTTCACCAGGCCGGGCATCAGGGTCAGGTTATATTCCGGACGCTCGCCGCCGGCATAAGACAGCGGCAGGACAGTCATATCGAGCTGACCGCGGGACAGCGGGCGGTACTGTTCACGCGCCTTGAACAGCGAGCCGGAAGCAAAAATCTTGATTTCCAGATCGACATTGGCGGCCGCGACCTCGTCCGCGACGATCTGCGCGACCTGGTGGCGGACGTCGGACGTCGACCATTGATGGGACAGGCGCAGTTCGGCAGCGGACGCCGACCCGGCGAGACCGGCAGTCAGAGCAACGGCCGCGACGGCGGCACTGAACTTGAATTTCATGTCTACCTCCCAGTAGAGATTTGTCGTTTTCGGACGGTGGATCCGTCGGTCCGGCTCTTCGTCCGGTCGCCACGAAGGTACCGCGCGTGTGTTCAAAGTCAAACAGATTGTATACAAGACATTCATTGTCGCATGCGCCGGCTGGTGGTAGTCTGGTGTCATGAGTGGAAGAACCGCCGACACGCTTCGGGAATCCCTGGAGCAAATGATCCTTTCGGGAGAATTCGAGGATGGGGAACGTCTCGACGAAACCCGCCTTTCCGCCCGGCTGGGCGTGTCGCGTACCCCGCTTCGCGAATCCTTCCAGATGCTGGCGGCGACCGGCCTTGTGGAACTGATCCCCCGGCGCGGCGCCTTTGTCCGGCAGCCGGACGTGGTTCAGATGTTCGAGATGTTCGAGGTCATGGCCGAATTGGAGGCGATGTGCGGGCGCCTCGCCGCGCGCCTGTGTTCCGAGGACGATCTGCGCCGCATGCACGACGCGGCCGACGATTGCGACCGAGCGCTGGAACTGGGCGACGCCGATGTCTATTACCGCGCCAACGAGGTTTTCCACAACGCACTGTATCAGGCCAGCGGCAACAGTTTCCTGGCTGGGGAAGCATCACGCCTGCACAAAAGACTGCAGCCGTTCCGCCGCATGCAGCTTCGCGTGCGGGGCCGGCTGAAACAGTCGATGGACGAGCACCGGGATATTCTGACCGCGATCGAAGCCGCCGACGAGGACCGAGCCGCCCAGGCCCTGCGCTCCCACATCGCCATTCAGGGCAAGAAGTTCAACGATCTGATGGCCAGCTACAGCAAGGGCCCGGCGAAACTGGCCAGTTGATCGCCCGACACCGCGTAAAAATATTGACTAGTCAGCCGACGGATTTCGGATAAACATCCGTTTTCATATGGAACGGGGACGAAACGACCGCGCGGCGCATTGCTGCGCGGCGGCATTGTGTGGGGCCCCAACCGATTGAAAGCGCTATAGAATGACCCCATTGAAGCAAGTCGGTCTGATGGTCCTGGTCGCCGGTCTGGGGCTGGGCGGCTATTATGGCTGGCAGCATTATGCGGCGGAATCGCAAGCCGCGACCCAGCCGAACCAGCGGCCCGAGGAACGGCCGGTACCAGTCGACCTCGCCACAGCGGAAATGCGGGATCTAAGCACGACGGTCGAGGCCGTGGGCTCGACACGCGCCCTGCGCTCCGTTGCGATCACGCCTCTGGCGGCCGGGAGGATCACGGCGATGAGCTTCGAGGCAGGACAGCAAGTTGCCGCCGGGACCGTCCTATTCCGGCTGGATGACGATATCCAACGCGCCGATCTGGCCGAAGCGGAAGCCCGGGTGACCGACGCCGCCAGCCGCCTGAAACGCGCCGAAACGCTGCAGAAATCCAAGACCGTGACCGAAGCGACGGTCGACCAGATCACCGCCGAGTTGAACATCGCCCGGGCGGATCGCGACCGCGCGGCGCGCAGGCTGCGCGACCGGACGGTCAGCGCGCCCTTCGACGGGATCGTCGGCTTCACCGATACGGCCCTGGGCGCCCGGGTGGAAGTCGGGGACGTCGTCACCATGCTGGACGATCTGTCCCAGGTCGAAATCGAATTCTCGCTGCCGGAATCCTTCTTCGCGCGCATCCGTGCGGGCATGAAGATCGTCGCCGACGCCGCCGCCTTTCCCGGCCGCCGCTTCGACGGCACGATCACATCGATCGACAGCCGGATCGAACCGGTTTCGCGGTCCTTCGCCGCTCGCGCCGTGATCGACAATCCGGACGGCACCCTGCCCGCCGGGATGTTCATGCATATCGAAGTCGTCCTGGAATCGACGCCCGGTCTCGCGATTCCGGAAGCCGCCCTGGTGGTGGAAGGCAGCCGCGCCTACGTCTTCGTCGTCACCGTCGATGGCGAGGCGCAGCGGGTCGAGCAGCGCGATGTCCAGATCGGACGCCGCACTTTCGGTCTTGTCGAAATCCGCGACGGGCTGACAGAGGGCGATTCCGTGGTGACACGCGGTGTCCAGAAGGTGCGCAGCGGAACCCTGATCCGCGGCAAGGTTACCCGCGCGGATGGCGACAAGGACGCCACCGCCAGTTCCTAACCGGCCGCTGCCGGCGCGCGCCTGTTGCCGTGCCGGCCGGCCCCTTTAAGGGCGAACGCGCATCATGACGCTGTCCGATCTGTCCATCCGCCGGCCGGTTCTGGCCATTGTCGCCAGCCTGCTGATCGTCACTGCGGGTATCGCCGCCCTGACCGGCGTGCCGGTCCGGGAACTGCCCGATGTCGACACCGCCGTCGTCACAGTCACGACGCTCTATACAGGCGCGTCACCGCAGATCGTCGATACCGATATTACGGAAATCGTCGAAAGCTCCGTTGCCGGGATATCGGGCGTCAAATCCATCGCATCCGAAAGCCGCCGCGGCCGCAGCCAGACGGTGATCGAGTTCGAAGTCGGCCGGAACATTGATGAGGCGGCGAACGATGTTCGCGACGCGGTCGGCCGGGTCCGTGCCAATCTGCCGGAAAGCGCCGAAGAGCCGAGCGTGGTAAAGAATGACAGCAACGCCGATCCGGTCATGCGTATCGCCGTGTCCTCCGACCGGCATTCGCCGGAGGAAATCACCGACTATGTCGAGCGCTTCGTCATCGACCGCCTGTCGACCCTGGACGGCGTCGCCAGCGTCGATATCCGGGGCGAGCGCCGTTATGCCATCCGCATCTGGCTCGACCGCCGGGCGCTGGCCGCACGCAATCTGACGGTCGGCGATATCGAGGCCGCGATCCAGCGGAACAATGTCGAACTGCCCGCCGGTGAGATCAAATCGCTGGACCGGCTTCTGGATATCCGCCTGGACGGTCGACTGTCCACCGTCGAGGGATTCCGCGACATCGTGATTGCCGAAATCGGCGGCTATCCCGTTCGTCTGGGCGATGTCGCCACCGTCGAACGCGGCGTCGAGGATGACGAGACCATCGTGCGCGCCAATGGTGCGCCGGCGGTCGGCCTTCAGGTCATCCGGCAGAGCCAGGCCAACACGATGGAGATTTCGGAAGCGATCCGCACGGAGGTCGCCGCGATGACCCCGACCCTGCCCGAGGGTATGAAGATCATCATCGGGTCGGACGACGCCCTGTTTATCGCCGCGTCGATCCGCGAAGTTCTCATCGCGCTGGGCATCTCGCTGGTCCTCGTCATCATGGTGATCCTGCTGTTCCTGCGGTCCGTTCGCACGACGCTGGTTCCGGCGGTCACCATTCCGGTCGCGCTGATCGGGTGCATGGCGCTGATCGCCCTGTTCGGATTTTCAATCAACGTCCTGACACTGCTCGCCCTGCTCTTGGCGATCGGCCTTGTCGTCGACGATGCCATTGTCGTCCTGGAAAACATCAAGCGGCGGGTGGACGAGGGTGAATCGCCGCTGGTTGCCGCCGTCCTCGGCACCCGTCAGGTCACCTTCGCGGTGCTTGCCACCTCGATCACGCTGATCGCCGTCTTTGTCCCGATTTCCTTCCTGGGCGGGCAGGTCGGCCGCCTGTTCAGCGAATTCGGCCTGGTCATGGCCGCGGCGGTGGCAATCTCCACCTTTGTCGCCCTCAGCCTCTGTCCGATGATCGCGTCGAGGATTCTATCCCCATCCCGGCGCAAGAAGGGTGCGGCGGCGGATGGCGACTCGGCCATGGCGCAATCCTGGATCGGCCGCGTCTATCGCGGCTTGTTGACCCAGGCCATCGGTGCGCCGCTGATCGTCATCGTCTTTTCGGCCCTGTTCGTCGGTGGGGCGGTCACCCTTTATACCGATCTGCCCCAGGAATTGGCACCGCGCGAAGACCGCGGCGTCGCCTTCGTGCCGCTGACCGCACCACAGGGCTCGACCGTCGCCTATACCGACGCCCAGGCGCGTCAAATTGAAGACGCGCTGGCCCCGCAGGTCGAAAACGGCAATATCCAGACCGTCTACTCCCTGGTCGGATGGGGTTCGCGCCCCTATCGCGCCTTTGTGGTCATGCGCCTCGCCCCCTGGGAGGAACGGGAGGCCACGCAGGCCGATATCGTCCGCGCCGTTCAACCCGCGGCACGCAGCCTGCCCGGCGCCCGTGCCGCCGTTGCCAGCCCGGCCGGCCTGGGCCTGCGCGGCAACTCCACCCCATTGCGCATTGTCGTCGGCGGGCCCGATTTCGAACGTGTCAAGGAATGGGCCGCGGCGCTGCTGGAACATGCCGAGGCGAATGAGGGCCTGTTGAATCCCGAGGTCGATTTCGAACAGAACCAACCGCAGCTCAATTTGACCCTGGACCGCATCCGCGCCAACGATTTGGGTATCAGCGCGGAAGAAGTGGCCTCGACGTTGCAGGTCATGTTCGCGTCCCGCGAAGTGACGACCTATGTCGACCGCGGGCGGGAATATCCGGTCATCGCCCAAGCCCGGGCGGAGGACCGCCGCGCCCCGACGGATCTGGACAATGTCGTCGTGCGCAGCGGCGCACAAGGCGCCCCCGGCAATGCACTCGTTCCGCTCGGCGCCCTGGTCAGTGCCCAGGAACAGGCCGCGGCCGCCGAACTGCGCCGCTTCGACCGCCTGCCATCGATCACCATTCAGGCTGGCCTGGCCCCGGAATACACATTGGGTGACGCGATTGCCTATATGGAGGAAGGCGCGGCTCGCATTCTGCCGGAAGGCGCGAAACTGGGTTATGCCGGGCAATCGGCAACCTTCAAGGAGACGTCGGACAATGTCTCGCTGACCTTCGCGATCGCACTGTTGATCGTCTTCCTGGTACTCGCCGCACAGTTCGAAAGCTTCGTTCATCCGCTTGCGATCATGCTGTCGGTGCCGCTGGCGCTCGCCGGCGCGATCTATTCGCTGTATCTCGCGGGTCTGTCGCTGAACGTATACAGCCAGATCGGCATCATCCTGCTGATCGGATTGATGGCGAAGAACGGCATCCTGATCGTCGAATTCGCAAACCAATTGCGCGACGAAGGCGCCAGCGTCCGGGACGCGGTGATCGAAGCATCGGTAATGCGCTTCCGCCCCATCGTCATGACGGTCATATCGACCGTTCTGGGCGCGGTGCCGCTTGTCATCGCCTCCGGTGCCGGGGCCGAAAGCCGCATCGCGATCGGTTGGGTCATTGTCGGCGGTCTGGGCTCGGCCCTGGTGCTGACCCTGTTCCTGACGCCGGTCCTCTACGATCTCCTAGCCGGCCTGTCCAAGCCCCGCTCGGCGGTCGAGAAGGAGTTGGACGCCCAACTGGCCGGCACGGCGCAACCCCTTGCCGCCAGGGCGGAAGCCGATTAGACCGGTTGGATGAGTTTCACGACCAAATCCCAGGCCTTGCTGTCCCAACTGGCCGGCGATCCGACGACGGAAGCCCTGTTCACCGATCTGGCGGAACGGCAGGCGATCCTCCGTTTCGAAGCCGCACTGGCAGTGGTTCAGGCCCGACTAGGCCTCATTCCGAAGGATGCTGCGGCGGCCATCGTGGACGTTTGCGGGCGGTTCGAGGCCGATCCCCGCGATCTGGCGACAGCAATGGCGCGGGACGGGGTAACGGTTCCAGGCCTGATCCGGCAATTGCGCGAGGCCATCGGCGAACCGCACGCGAAACATCTTCACTTCGGCACGACGAGCCAGGATGCAATCGATACGGCCCTGGCCCTGCGATTGGCCGATTTCCTGAAGCTTCTCGATGGGCGGCTGAACACGGTACTGGCTTCTTTGCACAGTCTCGCCGACCGGTTCGGCGACCGGGCCCTGATGGGCCGAACCAGAATGCAGGCGGCCCTGCCGATCCGGGTCGCGGATAGAATCAACATCTGGGCTGCGCCGGTCGAAGACCGTTTGGCGACCCTGAATACTCTGTCGCCCTCCCTGCTGCGCCTGCAATTGGCGGGGCCGGTCGGCACATCGGAAACGCTCGGGCCGAAGGCGACGGACCTACGCGCGGCCTTGGCGCAGGAGTTGGGGCTGACCGATCCGGGGCGTTCCTGGCAGACGGACCGGACGGCACTGACGGATTTCGGCAGTTGGCTGTCGTCGGTCTGCGGCGTCCTTGGCAAGATCGGCCAGGACGTCGCCCTGATGGCGCAGATGGGCGGGGACGAAATCGCCCTGTCCGGCGGCGGCGGATCGTCGGCGATGCCGCATAAATCGAACCCGGTTCGGGCGGAGACGCTGGTTGCCCTGGCACGCTATACCGCGACCTTGCTGCCCGGCCTGCATGCCGCGTTGATCCACGAACAGGAACGGTCCGGCAGCGCCTGGACTCTGGAATGGCTGATCCTGCCGGATATGTGCATTGCGACCGCAGCGGCGACCCGCCATGCCCAGGCGTTGCTCGATGCGGTGGAATCCTTGGGGCAGGACGGGGCACCCGGCCGGTAACCGCCCCTGCTTAAACCAGGGACGCTTTCATCAATTCCATAATCCGGTCCGTATAGGCCGGATAGATCGTTGCGGCCTGACGTGCCAGCAACTGCCGACCGCCGTTCAAGGCCATGAAGTCGGGCGTGATATGCAGCCGGATCCACATGCCGTCCGTCATGCAATCGAACGCGTCGGCGACCTCGATGGGCGACCATCCTTCGATCGCATGTTCTGACGCCTGCTCGCACAAGGCCACCAGCCGATCGTAGCGTTCACGGTCATAGGCTTCGCAGATCTCCGCAAAGCGGGGCCGCGCCGCCGCCTCCCCCCAAAAGGAGTTCCACAGCGCCAGGTTCCGCGCGGTGCAGATCCGCGGATCCAGATCCGCCAACGCCAGTATCAGGATTTTCTCAACCGGATCGTCAGGAGCCTCGTCCAGCGCCGACTTCCAAAGCGCGTTGTATTCTTCGTAATGATGACGAAGCGTCGCGACGAGCAGGTTCTCCTTGCCCTTGAAATAGAAGACGGCAACGCCCTGGGACAGGCCCGCCGCCTTGGCGACGGTCGCAAGCGTCGTGGCCGACATTCCCAACTCGACAATCGAGTCGATCGCCGCGTCGACCAGCTGCTGCCGACGGCGGGCAGCATTCTCGGATTGCTCACCTCTGGGGCGACCGATCGGTTTACGCGCCGGGGTATTCGCGTCCGCCATCTCTTATCCCATGCATCGCGCTATCGCTTTCGCTATGCCGCAGTCCGCTTCGGATCGCAAGTCGATCTTTAATTTAAATAACTGCTCAAAAAAATTATAGACGGAAGCTGGCGTCTGCACTAGCCTTGATTTCGGTACACAGCGAAAAGCGCGAAATAGGCGGGTATATGGCGAACCGGTACGACGCAATCGTGGTTGGTGCGGGGCATAACGGCCTCACCGCCGCCAGTTATCTGGCCAGAAGCGGGCTGAAAGTCCTGGTGGTCGAGCGCAACGATTATATCGGCGGCGCGGCGGTCAGCCGTGAACTGCATCCCGGCTGGACCTATTCCAATTGTTCCTATGTCTGCAGCCTGCTTCGGCCCGAGGTTCAGCGGGAATTGGACCTGCCCCGCCACGGCCTGCAGGTCATCCCGTATGAAAGCGGCGCGACCTTCATGCGGAACGGCGACTATTTCGCCTATTACTCCGACCATGACGCGCTGCGCCGGGAGATCGCGCGGCATTCAAAAAAGGATGTCGATGCCTATGACCGGTATTCGCGCTTCGTCACGCGCCAGTGCCGGTTCATCAAGCCGCTGCTGATGCGCACGCCGCCGGACCCGGTCCGGCTGAAGCCGCGCGACATTCAGGAAATGCTGTATCTGGCCCGCCGCTTCCACGATCTGGGCCCGCGCGAGATGGCGGACACCCTGCGCTTCTGGACCATGTCGGTCGGCGAGTTCCTGGACGATTTCTTCGAAAGCGACGTGATCAAGGCGCATATCGCCGGATCCGGCATCATCGGCACCGGTCTGGGCGTCTACTCCCCCGGCACCGCCTATGTGCTGCTGCACCATTATATGGGAGAGGTCGACGGCAGCATCGGCGCCTGGGGCTTCACGCGCGGCGGCATGGGTGGGGTCAGTGCGGCCCTGGCCAGCGCCTTCCGGGAAGCGGGCGGCGAAATCCGCACCGGCAGCGCCATCGAGAAATTCCTGGTCAGCGGCGGACGCGTCACCGGCGTCGTTCTGGAAAATGGCGACGAGATCACCGCGCCGACCGTCGTGTCCAACATGGATGTCCGGCGCACCTTCCTGAAGCATGTCGACGGCGACGACCTGTCCGACGATTTCAAGAAGGCCGTGCGCCGGTTCAAGATTCGCGGCTCCTCCGGCAAGATCAACGTCGCCCTGGACGGCGCGCCCGACTTCATTGCCGCGCCGAAGAATGCGGCCTTACTGAAGGGCGACCTGCATGCGTCGGACAGTCTGGAAGAACTGGACCGCGCCTATGACGACTGGAAGGCCGGCCGGTGGTCTCAGGAACCGTATTTCGACATGCTGATCCCGACCTATATCGATCCGACCATGGCGCCGCCGGGCAAACACATGATGACCCTGTTCGTGCAATACGCACCCTATGAATTGGCCGGGGGCGAGAGCTGGGACGGGCCGAACCGGGAAGCCTTCGCCGATACGGTGATCGACAAGATCGAACGTCATGCGCCGGGCTTCCGCGATCTGATCGTCCACAAGGAGGTCCGCACCCCCTGGGATATCGAACGCGAGGTCGGCCTGACCGAAGGCAATATCTTCCAGGGCGAACTGACCTTCGATCAGTTGCTGTTCAACCGCCCGGTGCCCGGCTATGCCGACTACCGCTCGCCGATCAAGGGCCTCTATGTCTGCGGATCGTCATCGCATCCGGGCGGTGGCGTGATGGCGGCGCCGGGCGCGAACGCGGCACGGGAGATCCTGGGCGATCTGGGCCGCCAATCCGGCAGTAATTCCGTCGGGAGGGCCGCGTGATGCGCTACGATTCCATCGTCATCGGGGCCGGTCATAACGGCCTTGCCGCCGCGATCCTGCTGGCGAAACAGGGCAAGTCCGTTCTGGTTCTGGAAAAGAACGCGGTGCCGGGCGGCATGGCCGCCAATGGCGAGATTGCGGACGGCATCCAGGGGCCGCAACTGGCCCATCTGATGGGCGGCCTCGGCAAGGCGGAGATCGACGCCCTGGACTTGAAGCGCCACGGCCTAACCTTCGCCGCGCAATCCATACCGACCGTCGCCCTCGACGAATCCGGCCGCCACGTGTCGCTGCGGGGAAGCGAGGCGTCCTTCGCCGATGGCGGCGCGCATCCCGACGCCGCAGCCTTCAAGACGCTTCGGGATCGGATGGTCCGTTTCGCGGACAAGCTGGCAACCCTGACCCAACGACCTCCGCCCCGCCTGGACGGGATCGATCTGCGGGAAGCGGCGTCCCTGGCGGGATTGGCCTTTGGCATCCGCGGGATGGGCAAAACCGATGCGCGGGAATTCATGCGTGTCCTGTTGTCCAACGCCTATGACGCGATCCTGGATGAGATCGACGATGGGGTCGTGGCCGGGGCGCTCGGTCTCGACGCGGTGATGGGCGGCCATATCGGTCCGCGCTCCCCCGGTACCGTTCTGACCCTGATGTACCGGTCTATCGGCGGCGGGGCGCGGCACATTCCCGCCGGCGGGATGGGCGGCGCCATGCGTGCCTTCGAAGCATCGGCCCAGGCGGCCGGTGTCGAAATCCGCTATGGCGCGGGCGTCCATGCAATGATCGTCGAGGACGACCGGGTTGCCGGTGTCCTGCTGGCCGACGGTACCGAAATCCGGTCCGCGTCGGTCCTGTCCAGTCTCGACCCGCGCAGCACGATGATGCTGGCCGGGCCGGCCCATTTCGACGCCGAGATGGTGCGCCGGATCCGTAAGATCCGCGCGAAGGGCTGCACCGCGAAGGTCAATCTGGTCCTGAACGACGCGCCGCGCATCGAAGGGCTGACGGCCGGGCAGATGTCCGGACGGCTGCTGGTCGCCCCGTCGTTGAACCGGATGGAACTGGCCTTCAATCGCGCCAAATACGGCGAACTGCCGGAAGATCCGATCCTGGAAGTGACCATCCCCAGCCTGGCCGATCCATCCCTGACGACGGGCGGCAAGCATATCCTTTCGGCGGTGGTTCAATACACGCCCTACGAATTGAAGGATGGATGGTCGGACAAGACCCGCGCCGCGCTGGCGAAAGCGGTGGTCACGGCACTTGCCCGATACGATTCCGGCATGGCCGGCCGTGTGACCGCGCAGCAGGTTCTGACCCCGATGGACATCGAAGCCCTGACCGGCGCGCCGGGCGGCCATTGGCATCATGGCGAGATGATCGCCGATCAGATGCTGATGCTGCGGCCCGCCCCCGGGATCGACCGCTACGCGCTGCCATTGGGCGGGCTGTATCTATGCGGCGCCTCCTGCCATCCCGGCGGCGACGTCACCGCCCTGCCCGGATGCAACGCGGCCAGGATCGTCCTGGCCCAAGAAACGCGGAGGGCAGCGGCATGACCGTGATCAAACCGACCCGTACGGACGCCAAGGCCGTCGCGCGCGGTCTCATCCCCTCCCCCTTCGATGCCCGGTTGCGGCCGTTCAGCCTGTATCAGGACTGGATGCCTTGGGCGGGCTATGTTTCGCCGCGCCGGTACGACACGGTGGAGGCGGAGTATTTCGCGATCCGAAATCAGGCGACGCTGTTCGACGTTTCGCCGATGCACAAATACCGGATAACGGGTCCGGACGCGACGCAGGTGATGAACCGTCTGGTGACCCGGGATGTCACGAAGATGCGCGACATGCGCGTCGGCTATTCGCTGTGGTGCGACGAGGACGGACACGTCATCGATGACGGCACCGTCTTCCGCTTCTCGCCGACCGATTACCGCCTGTGCAGTCAGGAGCCGCAATATAGCTGGTTGCATGACATCACCTGGGGGTTCGATGTCACGATCGAAGACGAGAGCCATAGCATCGCCGGGCTTTCGCTGCAGGGGCCGACCAGTTTCGCCGTCCTGGAACGTGCGGGCTTCGCCGGGGTCGAGGCCATGAAGCCGTTCGACATGATGCATGCCGATGGCGACACGTTGATCTCGCGCACCGGCTTCACCGGCGATCTGGGTTACGAGATCTGGTGCCCGGCGGAGAAAGCCGAGGCCCTGTTCGACCGGCTGTGGCCCGCCGGATCGGATTTCGGTCTTCGGCCGATCGGATTCGATGCGCTGAACATGACGCGGATCGAGGCCGGGTTCATCGCGCCGGGTGTCGATTTCCAATCCAGCCATCACGCGCTGCGTCCCACAAGGGGCCGGACGCCGTTCGAACTGGGATTCGGCCGGCTGGTCGCGTTCGACAAAGGACATTTCAACGGTCGCCGGGCGCTGCTGGACGCACAGAAGCGCGGCCCGCGCTACGTGCTCGTCGGCCTGGACATCGAAGGGCACAAGCCCGCCGACGGGGCCTTCATCTATCACCGCAAAAAGAAGGAAGCGGGTCATGTCACATCCGCATTATGGTCGCCTACCTGCAAGCGGAACCTGGCCGTAGCGGAGCTGAAGGTTCCGTTCGGAACCGACATCCTCTCGGACCTATGGGCCGAGATCTATCACCACAAGGAAGGCAAATGGGAACGGGTGATGGCCCGCGCGACCGTCGCGGAACGCCCGTTCTTCAAACATGCGAGGCGGGGGGCGACCCCGCCGGGAAGGTACTGATGTTCATCGAAGAAAAGTCCAATCCGGGGCTCAGCAATTCCGCGGCGACGATCCGCGATTATGACAACAAACACTATATGCATCCGTGGGAGGCAATGTGGGTCGAAGACGGTGCGGACCGGACCATTTCCGCCCGCGCCGAAGGCATTTACGTCTATGACCAGAACGGCAAACGCCTGATCGACGGGCCGGGCGGCATGTGGTGCACCCAGATCGGTTACGCCAACAAGGAAATGGCCGACGCGATCTCCGATCAGGTCATGCAGCTCGCCTATCACTCGCCCTGGAATACGGCGAGCGAACCTTCGGCGGTTCTGGCCAAGAAACTGGCCGACCTGGCGCCCGGCGACCTGAATACGGTGTTCTTCACGACCGGCGGATCGACCGCCGTCGATACCGCCATCCGCTTCATGCATTTCTACAACAACCGGCTGGGGCGGCGGGACAAGAAGATCGTGATCTCCCGCGAGAAGGCCTATCACGGATCGACCTATCTCTCGGCATCGGTGACCGGCAAGGAGCGCAGCAAGAGCTGGTTCGACCTGGACCGGGAGAACGCCATTCTGCTGCCGAACGTCAATCCGTCGATCCGTCCGGAAGGGATGAGCATCGAGGATTGGTGCGACGCCAAGATCGCCGATCTGGAGAACGCCATCGCCGAAGCCGGGCCGGACAATGTCGGTGCCTTTATCGCCGAACCGATCCTGGCGTCCGGCGGGGTCATCATCCCGCCGCCCGGCTATCACCAGCGCTGCCTGGAGATCTGCCGCGCCAATGACATCCTCTATATCTCGGACGAGGTCGTGACCGGCTTCGGCCGTCTGGGTCATTGGTTCGCATCCAAGGACGTCTATGGCATCGAACCGGATATCATCACCTGCGCCAAGGGACTGACTTCCGGCTATCTGCCGCTGGGCGCCTGCCTGATCTCAGATCGCGTGCTGGAACCGATCACCGGTAAAGGACAGGAGGACATCATGTTCTCCAACGGCTACACTTATTCCGGCCATCCGGTGTCCTGCGCCGCGGCGTTGAAGAATATCGAGATCATGGAGCGTGACGGATTGCTGGAACATGTCCGCGAAGTCTCGCCTTACTTCCTCAAGCGGCTGCATGCTCTCCGGGCCTCTCCCGTTGTCGGCGATACGCGCGGTGTCGGGCTTGTCGGCTGCGTCGAGGGCCGGATTGCCGCGAAGGGCGATCGGCTGGCGCTGGATCATGAATTCGGCAATCGCGTCGATCGAAAATGTGAGGAACTGGGCCTGATCGTCCGGCCGCTGATCAACATGTGCGTCTTCTCGCCGCCGCTGATCATCACAAAACAGCAGATCGACGAAATGTTCGATATTCTGGAAGAGGCCATTCGTTCGGTCGAAGCCGAAGCGGAGGAAGGATTCGCATAACACCGCCTAGCAAGGGTGGGGATACTAGGGACCAACTGAACTGGGAGAATGAAGTATGAAGATAACGTCGATACGCGCGGCGGTGCTCGCCGCGACAGCCATCGCTTTCACCGCCGGGGCCGCGTCGGCCCAGGACGGCGACTTGATCGTCTTCGACTGGTCGGGATACGGCGACCCTGAATTCCACACCGCCTATATCGAACAATACGGCGCGTCGCCGACCTTCGCCTATTTCGGGGACGAGGAAGAGGCCTTCCAGAAACTGCGCGCCGGGTTCAAGGCGGATTTGGGCCATCCCTGTTCGCAAAGCGTCGAACGTTGGAAGGATGCCGGCCTGATCGAGCCGATGGACCCGGCGAAGATCACCGCCTATGACACGCTGATCCCGGGCTTGCGTGACATGCAGGGCTTCAATGAGGACGGCAAGGTCTGGTTCGTTCCGGTCGATTGGGGCAACACCGCCCTGGTCTATCGCACGGACATGATCGACGAATCCGAAGTCGGGTCCTTGCAGGCCTTCGCCGATCCGAAGTTCCAGGGCAAGATCTCGGTCGGCGACAATGTCGACGACGCCTATGCCCTGGGCTTCCTGGCCGTCGGCGTCACCGACTGGACCAAGGCGACGGACGAGCAGTTCCAGGCGGCGTCCGACTTCCTGCGCAAGGTTCACCAGAATGTTCGCTTCTACTGGCAGGACGGCGCGACGCTGGCGCAGTCGATGTCGGCAGGCGAGGTTTCCCTGGCCTGGGCCTGGAACGAAACCCCGGTGACGATGCAGGCCGAAGGTCATCCGGTCGCCATGAAGCGCGATACCGAAGAAGGCCTGTCGACCTGGGTCTGCGGCTTCGCGAAATTGACCAATGGCGAAGGCAGCGACGACAAGGCCTATGACTATGTGAACGCCTTCCTGTCCGAAAAGTCCGCCGACTACATGGTCAACGCCTGGGGCTATGGCCATTCGAACCAGGCCGGTCTGGATAAGGTCGACCCGGCGGTGCTGGACAGCATGGGCTACAGCAATCTGGAGGCCTTCAAATCGAAGACCTTGTGGCAGGCACCGGTGCCCTATGAACTTCGCGAAAAGATGATCGCCGAGTTTGAGCAAATCAAAGCCGGCTTCTGATTTCCGCAACCACGCTATACTCGCACGGCCGCTCCGGAGTTTCGGGGCGGCCGTACGCATTTGGAGGGACGCCATGACCAGCGACGAAAATTACGACGACCGGCACATCGCCTTCCTGGAGGCACTATGGGGTGAGGGCTATCTGTCCCCTGGCGGCCCGGCGGAAGTCGAGCGGCTTCTCGACGGGTTGGACCTGTCCGGGAAGACAGTCGTCGATATCGGCAGCGGCGCCGGCGGCATTACCATTGCCCTGGCGCGGGACTACAACGCGGCCAGGGTCATCGGGCTCGACGTCGAGGCGTCGGTCTGCACCCATGCCCGCCGGATGGTCGACCGCGCCGGCCTGTCCGACCGGGTTGAAATCCGGCAGGTGACACCGGGCCCCCTGCCGCTGGACGACGGATCGGTCGACATGGTGTTCAGCAAGGACGCCATCGTCCATATCCCGGACAAGGAAAGCTTGGCCAAGGACGCCTTCCGGGTTTTGCGCCCGGGCGGAATTTTTGCCGCGTCGGACTGGCTGATCTCCCATGACGGCGCGCCCTCGCCGGAAATGGCGGACTACATCGCGAAGGAGGACCTGAATTTCGGCATGGCTTCCCCGTCGCGATACGAAAAGGCGCTGACGGCGGCGGGCTTCGTCGACGTCAGTCTGACCAATCGCAATCCCTGGTATCGCGATGTCGCCCAGCAGGAGCTGGATCGCCTGACCGGCCCCGAACAACCGATCTTCGTCGATGCGATCGGGGAGGCGGATCTGGGTGGTATGATCGAAACCTGGCGGGTGATGCTGATCGTGCTGCGATCAGGCGAGCATTGCCCGCACCATTTCCGTGCGGTCAAACCCCGATAAGGAAGCGGATCAGGACAGCGGGACCAGACTTTCCGGTCCCCAACCGATCCGCACGGATTCCTGCGACGCCAGAATGCGACGGCCGACCGTGTTGCGCATCGACACGGTGATCGGCTCGTCCCGGCCGTCGACCGAGATCGAGTAATAGGTCATGTCGCCGTAATAGGACGCATCGACGATCTGGCCGGACATTTCATGTTCCGCCCGATCGTTGTCGTCGATCAGAAGGGTCAGGCGCTCCGGACGGACCCCGACGGTGATGTTCGAAGCGAAATCCTGTCCATGCGGGTTTTCGATTTCGACCCGGCCGAAACAGGCCGCATCGACCGTGACCGTCTTACCGTTCCGCGCCGTCATCCGGGCGTCCAGGAAGTTCATCCCGCCGATGAATTCCGCCACGGCGCGGCTCTTCGGATGCTGATAGATCTGTTCCGGCGTATCGCACTGGGCAATGTCGCCGTTGAACATGACGGCGATCCGGTCGGACATGGTCAACGCCTCCTCCTGGTCATGGGTGACCAGAATGAAGGTGATGCCGACCTGACGCTGAAGCTGCCGCAGCTCGACCTGCATATGCTCGCGCAGTTTCTTGTCCAGTGCCGAGAGCGGCTCGTCGAGCAGCAGCACTTTCGGACGCATGATCAAGGCGCGGGCCAAGGCGACACGCTGACGTTGGCCGCCCGACAATTCGTTGGACCGCCGTTCCCCCAATGCCCCCAGGCCCACCTGCTCCAGCGCTTTCTGCACCCGGCTGGCCTTTTCCGCCTTGTCCAGACGCTGGCGGCGCAAGCCATAGGCAACATTCTGGGCAACGGTCAGATGCGGGAACACGGCGTAAGATTGGAACACCATGTTCGTCGGCCGCCGATTTGCCGGAACGCCCGCCATGGGTTGCCCGTCGATCAGGATATCGCCATGGGTCGGGTCGTCGAAGCCGGCGATCATCCGCAGCAAGGTTGTCTTGCCGCAGCCCGACGGGCCCAGCAGAGAGAAGAACTCGCCGCCGCGGATGTCGACGCTGATATTGTCCAGCGCCGTGAAGGCCCCGAACAGCCGGGAGACGTCGCGAACCTGAATGATCGGATGTGTGCTCATATGACGGAATCCTCGGTACCGGTGCGGCGCTGTGCGCGCCGACGGAAATATTCGGCCGCGCAGAGCAGGATGAAGGATGCGAGGAGCATCAGACTGCCCAGGGCCAGGATGTTGGGCAGCTTGGCGATGAAGCGCAACTGCCCCCAAATGAAGATCGGCAGGGTCGGTTCCGTGCCGCTGAGGAAGAAGGCGACTATGAACTCGTCCAGCGAGATCGTGAAGGTGATCAGCAAGCTGGAAACGATGCCCGGCGCCACGACCGGCAAGGTGACCCGGAAGAAGGTCATCAGCGGCCCTTCGCCCAGATCCATGGAAGCTTCCTCTAGGCTTTGATCGAAGCCTTCGAAACTGGATATCAAGATCGCCATGGAAAACGGCACGCACATCAGGATATGGCCCAGCGCCACGCTGATCAGCGACAGGCTGAAGCCCAGCTGAAGCAGCACGACCAGCATGGAGATCGCGACCAGGATTTCCGGCAGGACTAGGGGCAGCATGACAAAGCTGGTGATCGATTTCTTGGCGAAGAACTCGTACCGCGTCACCGCCCGGGCACCGCAGATCCCCAGGATGGTGGAAATGACGCTGGTGGCGATTCCAACCTTCAGGCTGTTGATCAGCGCCTGATGCATGCCAGGTTCGTTCGCCAGATTCTCGTACCATTGCAGGGTGAAGCCCTTCAGGGGAAAGGCGACGATGGCGCTGTCGTTGAACGAGAAGATCGGCAGGAACAGAACCGGCAGATACAGAAAGATCATGAAGCCAACGGCATAGATCGTCAGGAACTTGATTTTCATCGGACGCGCCCTCCCAAGAACCGCGCGACCAGAATGAAGGCGACGGATACTGCGGTGACCAACAGCATGGAGGTCATCGCAAGCGCCGCCCCCAGCGGCCAGTTATTGGCCTTGCCGAACTGGACCTGGATCATATTGGCGATCATCAACCCGTCGCTGCCGCCGACCAGGCGGGGGGTCACATAATCGCCGATTGTCGGGATGAAGACGATCAGCGACGCCGCGATCACACCGGGCAGAGACAGGGGCAAGGTGACCCGCAGGAACCGCATGACCGGCCCGTCGCCGAGATCGTTCGCTGCCTCCAGTAGACTGCGGTCGATCTTCTGAAGCGAAACGAAGATCGGCAGAATGGCGAAGGGCAGCCACGCATGCGACAGGGTCATTACGACCGCGTTTGCATTGTGCAGGATGAATTCCAGCGGCTCGCCGATGATGCCCAATTCCATCAGTGTGGAATTGATCACGCCGTTATAGCCCAGGATCAGCTTCCAGGCGAAAATGCGCAGCAGGTAGCTGGTCCAGAACGGGATCGTGATCAGAAAGATCCACAGCGCCTGGCGTTCTTTGACGTGAAAGGAGATGTAGTAGGCCAAGGGATAGGCGAGGATCACCGTAACAGCGGTGACGATCGCGGCGATGGTCAGGGACCGGAACATCAGGACGCGGTAGATCGGTTTCGACCAGACTTCCTGATAATTGGCCAGCGTGAAGGTCGTATCCAGGTCCAGATAGGTCTGGGTCCAGAAGCTGAAGGTGATGGTCACCGCGACCGGCACCGCCAGCAGAAGCAGGGCATAGAAGAAGGTGGGGCTCATCAGGGCGAAGCCCCTTACCCCCTCTTTCCGGATTATTTTGCTGAACCAGGATTGCCGCGACGGCCGCGGCCTTCCTATGGATGGATCGATATCTTCCGCTGCCGTCGTCACCTATCCCCTGCCCCCTTTACCTATTCCGCCACTGCGGCGGCCTTGCGATCCCCGTAGGCCGCGTTGACCGCGGCGACTTGATTGAACGCCGGCGCCTGTTCTTCGTTCATCACCGGAATGCGTTCCCGCAAGGCGTCATGATAGCACCGGACGCCATATTCCCTATCGGAAAGAATGATCCCGTCGAAGGCGCTGGATTCCATCGCCTCGCAACTCCATTTGATCAGCTGTGTATCCTCGTCGACGGTATCCCTGTCGATCCGTTCGGCCAGATAGCGGGCCAACCGCAACTGGCGATCCTCATCGGCATAGCGATAGGACATGCCCCGCTGAATCGTCTTACCGGCGGCCACCGGATACTCGTGATAGAAATTCACGCTTTCCGGGTAGAAGCTGATCACCGTGTTCGGAAACAGACCGACATACAGCCATTTCCGCTTGCTCTCCTTCGGCAGGTTCGGCCGGTCGGGCAGGATCTTCTTGTAGTTCTTCACACTCCACAGGCGTCCGTCGGATTCCGTGAATGCGCCGACGGATCGGTTCGTCCCGTTGACCAAGGCCTCGTCGTAATAGTTCTTGCCGTACAAATCCTGAAGGGCCGGATGCGCCATCGGCACGTGGTAGCCTTCATTGTCGACATCCCGCACTGCTTTCCAGTTCACATCCATTTCGTGGGACCAGACGCGATCGTAAGCGGGTATTATGGACTCCGTCTGATAGGGGGCGACTTCCGCCTCATGCCGCTTCATCAGTTCGGATACCGGCGGCTGATCCCCCTCCTTGAACCGGATGAAAATGAACCCCATCCAAATATCCAGCTCGATCGGCTTCAGGCCGTGCTCCACCTTGTCCAGCTTGGGCAGACTGTCCGGCACCGCCGGATTGCGCAGTTGGCCGTCCGTCCCGTAACTCCACCCATGGAAAGGGCAAGTGATCACACGTTTGCAATGCCCCTGCTCCTCCGCAAGGACACGCGAGCCGCGATGCCGGCACAGATTGTGGAACGCCCGGATCCTGCCATCGTCCCCATGCATGACGACCGCACGCTCGCCGACCATGTCGAAGCACATGTAATCGCCCGGATTGGGCACATTGGAGACATGGCAGACGATCTGCCAGTGCCGACGGAAGAGAACTTCCTTCTCGATCTCCGTCAGTTCTTCACTGTGATAAGTCCAGGCTGGCAACCCCGTACGATCCCAATTTTCGGGAACCTGGGTATTCATCGCTGCTTCCGTCATAACCGCACCACTAATTTCTTTGAGCGTTCATATAAAATAAATAACTCGACCCGGTTTGTCACTCGGAAATTTCTGTGGGCGGTCGAACGGACCCCAGGCAGAGCGGCCGAGGATCCGTTCGGTGTTCCAAGGTTTTCGGTTCCTACCGGTTTCCTGAATCAAGGTATCGACCGAGCCCGTCCAGCATATGGTTCCAGCCTTCACGATGAGCCGCCGCGCCGTCTTCCGGGTCGAAGTAAAGCCCGTGTTCGATCAGCCGCATCTCGCAACCGGCTTCGCGCTCCGAAAAACGAACCGTCACAACACCGGCAAAGGTCGGGCGTCTTTCGACATTCAGCGAGGTGGAGAACACGATCCGGCGATCCGGATCGATTGCGAGATAACGGTTCTCGTTGATGAACTCCGGCCCGCCCGCGGGGCCGAACCGGCACAGATCGATATGGCCGACCCGAAAGTCGAAGCGGTCAAAGACCAGGTGCCAGCCATCGCCGGGGTCGCTCCAGGCTGTTACCGCATCCTGATCGGACCATGCGGCGAACACCGCCGATGCCGAATGATTGAAGGTCCGGGTCAACGTGACGGTGCCGGGTTCTTCGTGGTCGTGCTGCATGGACTGATCCTTTCTTTTCAAAGGCCGGATGATGCCGGACTGACCGAATCCCTAGCGCGGCTCTGGCTTCGCCTCGAGGGGAGGAATGGACAAAAACGGGGCATTCATGCCAGCCTCCCGATATGGAGACAGATCAATCCCAACCGCCCCTGAATATCGGCATTCTGGCCCTGCCGGAAACCACGCCCCTGTCGGTCTACGGACTCTATGAGATATTTTCCACGGTCGGCAGGGTCTGGGGCGCGCTTACCGGCGAACGGCACGAGACCCGCCAAATCCGACCGGCGATCCTCGCCAAGACACTCGGTCAGTTCCAATCGTCCATCGGAACCCCGATCGCGCCCCATCGGACGCTGGACGACCCGGGGCCTTTGGACATTCTGATCGTCACGGACATCCGATTGCCCTTTGACGAAACCGCCCCGTCGCGATGGGTAGAAGAGATGGCGTGGACCCGCCGCCTCGTCGATGGCGGCACACAGGTCTGTTCTGTCTGTACCGGCGCGATCTTCCTGGCCGAGGCCGGATTGTTGGACGGCAACGACGCCGCCTCGCATTGGAGTGCCGCCCCGCTGTTCCGCGACCGGTACCCGAATGTCCATTTCAAGCCGGAACGAATTCTATGCAACTCCGGCCGCGAAGGTCGTTTGATCACCACGGGCGGCGCGTCTTCCTGGGAGGATCTGGCGCTGCATATCATCGCGCGCTATTGCGGCCGGGAGGAAGCGGCACGGATGGCCAAGCTCTTCGTTCTGGGCGACCGCAGCGACGGGCAACTACCCTATGCCGTCATGGCGCGGCCCCGGGATCATTCCGATGCGGTAATCGCCGAATGTCAGGTTTGGCTGGCGGACAACTACACCATCGCCAATCCCGTGACCCGCCTGGTCGAACGATCGGGTCTCGCCGAGCGGACGTTCAAGCGCCGGTTCAAACAGGCTACCGGATATGCGCCTGTCGCCTATGTTCAGGCCCTGCGCATGGAAGAAGCGAAGCAGATGCTGGAATCCGGTGATCAATCCCCCGAAGAGATCGCCGCGAGTGTCGGCTATGAGGACCCGACCTTCTTTCGGCGGTTGTTCAAGCGGCATGCGGGCGTCACGCCATCCCGGTATCGTCAGCGATACCGCTTCGACCCCGGACTGCATTGAGGTCGGGATTGGCATAAATCCCCCTGCTTCTGACCCGTTCGCCTCTCACGCCGCCATGTCCGGCGGATTAGCGTCCAAAGCATGAAGCGCCGCGACGACCGGTCCGGCCCAATGCAAGGAGACGCAGAATGTTGTTCTATCACAGCCCCCGCGCCTGCAGTCAGGCCGCCCACATCATGCTTTACGAGACGCGGCAGGTTTTCGAGGCTGTCCGGGTCGACATCCCGACCCGGGAAACCGAGACAGGCGAAAGCCTGACGGACATCAATCCGAAAGGCTATGTGCCCGCGCTCCGCCTCGACGATGGCAGCCTGCTGACCGAGAATGTCGCGATCCTGGACTGGTTGGCGCAACAGCGGGCGGACCTGGCACCCGCCGGCGCGATGGGGCGGACGCGGCAGATCGAAATGCTGGCCTTCCTGTCGACGGAAATCCAGAAGCCCTTCGTACGTTTGATGTTCGAGGAAAACGCGGAGCGTCAGGCAGAGATAGCCGGAATCCTGCGGCAGCGCTTCGCTCTTCTGGCGGCCCGGATCCAAGACGGCCACCTATTCGGCGATGCCTTCACCGCGTCGGATGCCTTCCTCTATGTGATGTTGGCCTGGGCCCGGATGTTCGGCGTCGATCCGGGCGAAGGGTTCATTCCCTATATCCGGCGCTTGGAAATGCGCCCCGCGATCCGCGACGCCTTGCGGGCGGAGGGGGTGGCGCCCATGGAACTGGCCGCGTGAAGACCGGTACCGGTGGCGGGAACGCCGCCGCCGGTCACTGGGCAGGCTTCAGATTCGCCGGGTGCAGCAGGTCTTCGGTGATCTCCGGCTGCGGCGGGCGCTCCAAATAGGTGGACAGGACCACATAGGTGCGGGTGCCACGGATTTCCGGCAGATCGTAGAGTTTGGCAAGCAGGCTTTCCAGGGCGACGCTGCTGGCCACACGTACCTTCAGCATCATGCAGGTGTCTCCGGTAACGGAATGGACCTCCTCGATCTCCGGTAGGGCCGCCAAGTCCATCAGTCCGGCCGTCTTGCCCCAGCCGGTCGTGTCGACATGGATGAAGGCGAGAAGCGGTTTGCCGACCGCCGGGCCGTCGACGATCGCGACAGTGTTCTTGATGACCCCGGAGGCCCGCAGGCGCTTGACCCGTTCGTGAACTGCCGGGGCGGACAGGCCGACGCGCTCTCCCAATTCGGCATAACCGACATCGGTACCGCGGCTCAGCTCACCTAATATTTTTCGGTCCAACGGGTCGATTCCGACTGTTTTCCCGGCCCGCGCCCGAACGCCATTCGAATTTATTTCATTCGGCATTTTTTCGTCTCCTCAGAACACCATTCGTCGATTAGGAGAATGCCATAATGGTTTTCCGGAGCAACACAATGCCTTATGGGCTTCTATCCGTCCTGCTGGCCGCCGTATCGGTGATCGGCTCGAACTCCCTGGTTCTCAGCCCGATTTCCGGCAGCGTCGCCTTGTCCTTTGCCGGCAGCGACGCGGCGGACGTGATGATCGCGGCCGCATGTTATGGCCTGGGGACGGCGGGCAGCGCCTTGACGCTGGCGCCCAGGATCGATCAGGTCGGGGCCGGAAAGGCGCTGTTCCAGGCAATGAGCGGACTGGCCCTCGCATTGGCGGCGGCCGCCTCTGCCCCAACACTTTGGCTGTTATGCCTGTCCCAGGCCGCGGCCGGAATTGCGGCTGGCATGGCCCTGCCGGCGATTTATGCGCTGACCGCCCAGATTGCCCCGAAAGGCCGGGAAAGCGAGGCGATGGGCCTGGTCATTACCGGCTGGACGGTCAGTCTTGTTCTGGGTGTCAGCCTGTCCGCGCTGGTCGCCGAATTCGCCCATTGGCGGGCTGTCTTCGCGGGTCTGGCAGGATTGGCCGGTGTGATCGCTGTCGTCTTGCGGTTGGGCGTTTCCCAGGACTCACAGGCGCCAGGCTCGTTTCTGCGATCCACGCCCCTGACCGCGCTGCGCGTACCCGGCATCGGTCGCGCGCTTCTGGTCTGCGCCAGCTACATGGCGGCTTTCTACGCGCTCTACGCCTATATCGGGCCGCATGCGAAAACCGTACTGAACCAGCCGGTCGCGTCGATTGGCCTTCTATCCTTGGCCTATGGTGTCGGGTTCGGCCTCGCCGTGCCGTTGGATCGCATCATCGACCGGCGCGGTCCGGACCGGATCGCCGTCGCGGTCTTCTGCTTGCTGGCATCGGTCTATGTCGCCATGTCGCTGACGGTCTGGTCGATGCCGGTCCTGATCGCGCTCTGCGTCCTGTGGGGTGTCGCGAACCATTTGGGACTGAATCTGATCCTGGGACGGCTTGGCCGGCTCGATCCGCGCCAGGGCGGTTCGATCATGGGCCTCTACAGCGCGACCAGCTATCTCAGCCTGTTCTTCGGAACCCTCGCCTACCGGCCGCTATTCGACGCGTTCGGCTTCACCGCCTGCGCCTTGGCCTCGGCCCTCTGCGTCGGGCTGGCCATCCTGGACTCGATCCGGTTGCGCGCAGCGGCACCACGGGTTCAGGGGCAGTGACCGGCTTGCCTAGATATCGGAAACCCGGCTCGGCAGCAGGCGTTTGAACATCGCCAGGCTGCGCTGCGCTTCGCCCGGCGGTAAGGTGATGGCGTGGCGCACCGCCGCCGCGATCAGCACCATGATCAGCCTGGATCCGGTGCGCAGTTCATCGGGATCGCGCGACCGATCCAGACGAATGAGGCAATCCTTCAGAAACCCCGCCAGAATGGAAACATCGGCATCGTCCAATCGCTGGAGGTTCCGGTCGGCCTGGGTCGCCTGCCAGAGATCGCGCATCACCGGCTCGTTCTGAAAGCACTCAAAATAGCCGTCTACAATGCCGCACAATGCGGGATGCAGGTCGCCTTCCGCCGCGACCGGCGCCAGCCCGTCTCGCACACAGGCATGGCCCATTTCATTGTAGCGGCAGGCCAGGGTCCCGAAGATCGCCGTTTTGTCCGGGAAATACTGATACAGGGATCCGAACGCGACGCCCGATCGGTCGACGACATCGCTCATCTTGAACTCGTCGCTCCCCACTTCGCGCAAAATCTCTTCCGAAACGCGCAGGATATGTTCGAACCGGTCCCGGCTTCGTTTCTGCGTCGGCAGTTTGCGGGCGAAAACCGGTATGGGGGCGTTCTCCGATATTTCTGCGGGTTCGGTCCGGGCCATTGGCAACTCCGACGATTTCCATTCTTGACAGACAAAATGCGAGACATTATCTCATTTGTCAAATGAGAGATGTTCTCGCATTTGGCTCTAAAGAAGGAATGTGTCATGTCCACCATCCCCATTCTCGTTGTCGGCGGTAACGGCAAGACCGGTCGCCGCGTGAATTCGAAGTTGCAGGCGCTCGGTCTGCCGACCCGGCCGGTATCGCGGTCGACATCGCCGGCATTCGACTGGACCAAGCCGGAAACCTGGGGCCCCGCCCTCGAAGGCACCCACGCCGCCTATGTCAGCTTTCAGCCGGATCTGGCCGTGCCGGGAGGGGTCGAGGCGATTGCGGCCTTCAGTGCCCTGGCCAGGGAAAAAGGGCTGGATCACATCGTCCTGCTGTCCGGCCGGGGCGAAGAACAAGCGCAGCGCGCGGAGCAGGCGTTGCAGGATTCCGGCGTCTCCTGGACGGTTGTCCGCGCAAGCTGGTTCAACCAGAATTTCAGCGAAAGTTTCCTGTTGGACGGCGTGATGTCGGGGGAAATCGCCCTGCCCGCCGGTGACGTGCGGGAACCGTTTGTCGACGCTGACGATATCGCCGATGTGGCGGTTGCCGCGCTGACGGAAATCGGCCACCGCAACCGGGTCTATGAAGTCACCGGACCGCGCGCCATCACCTTCGCCCAGGCGGTCGAGGAAATCGCTGTCGCGACCGGACGGCCGATCCGCTATACACAGATCCCGCTAGAAACCTTCGTCGATGGGTTGCGCCAGGCCGAACTGCCGGACGATCTGGTCGGGCTTTTGGAGGAGCTATTCGGCACAAATCTGGATGGCCGCAACACCCCGCTGGCCCATGGCGTCGAAGAAGCGCTTGCCCGGCCGCCGCGCGACTTCTCGGATTATGTGCGCAAAACAGTCGAGCAGGGAATTTGGAGCCGGAAACCATGACCGCCACATTCATCACAATCCTGATCTGGATCTGCGCTTTGGGGAGCGGTCTCATGGCCGGCGTCTATTTCGCGTTCTCGACCTTCATCATGGCCGCCTTTGCCCGCATCCCGCAGGCGCACGGTATTTCTGCGATGCAATCCATCAATGTCGTGATCGTCAAATCTCTGTTCCTGCCCCTGTTCTTCGGAACGACGCTGATCGGCCTGTTCCTGGCCGGTTGGGCGCTCTACCAATGGGACCAGCCGGGCGCGGTGCTGTTGCTGGCCGGCGGGCTGGTCTATGCCCTGTGCATGTTCGCCAGCACGATCGTCTTCAATGTGCCGCTGAACAACGCCCTGGCGGCAATGGACGGCGCCAGCGCGGAGGCAACCGCCGTCTGGACTCGATATTTGAAGGAATGGGTCTTCTGGAACCATGTCCGAACGGTGGCATCGACCCTGGCCTGCGCCCTCTTCATCGCGGCGCTTGCCGCCTGATCCCGAAACCGGAAAAGACCGGGCGAAGGGCTCCCCCCGCCCGGCCGTTCTGTCACGCCGCCTGCCGGCCCAGCAGCCCTGCAACATGGTCCAGGGTGACGTGGCCCTTGAACCCGCCGGCGCTCGTGGCCGGTTCTTCGTGTTCGATGGCCCAGGCGAATTGCACCGCCGGATCCTGTTTCAAACGATTGTAGAGCCCGTCGAGGCCCGGATAGTCCCGCCGATCTGCCGCCTGGTGGAAATCGGCCCAGCGGGCGATCCCCATGAAATAGGCGTCGACGATTTCCGGCTCCGCCCCCATCAGGTAGGGGCCTTCGCCCAGCAGTATCTCCAGACCGGCATGGGTCTTTTCGACCAGCTGACGGCCATAATGGGTCAACGCGTCTTTCTCGGGACCGTCCATATCGTGCTCCAAAGCGAACCACAGCGGAGAGAAGGCGTTGAAGAAGCTGGTATTCAGATAAGCCAGCATCTGGGTGCGCCGGTCGAACGCGGCCGATCCCGGCGCCGGTCCCTTGCCCGCTTCATGGAAGCGGGCGCCCAGATAGCCCAGGATCGCCATGCTTTCGCTCAGCACCGCACCATCCGATGTGATCAGCGTCGGGGTTTCGCCGACCGGGTTGATCCGGCGATAGGCTTCGCCCGAAACCACTTCGGGCATTTCGATCCGGCACAGGCGGTAAGGCCGGCCCAGCCATTCCAGAGCGACGATCGATCCGAAGGAGCAGCCCTCCGGTACGCCGTAACACAATACATCCGTCATCATGTGTCCTTTCACGGGTTTGATTGCCGAAACTCGACCCACAAAATCTGCACATCTGGACGACGTATCGGTAGACGCTATGATTGCACCTCAAAATCTACATACATGGACTTTAGGCGATGAACCTGAACGATCTGCATCTCTTCGTTCAATCGGTGGAATCGGGCGGTTTCGCAGCGGCGTCCCGGCGCTTGAATGTCCCGAAATCGACCATCAGCAAACGGGTCGCGGAATTGGAGACCCAACTGGGCGCACGGTTGATCCACCGCAGTTCCCGCAGTTTTGTGCTGAGCGATCTGGGCCGGGAATTCTTCGAACATGCCAGGGCCGCCATCACCGAGGCCGAAACCGCGCGCGACGTTGTCCTGCGGCGGAAGGCGGAGCCGAGTGGCCCCGTTCGGATCACCACATCCGTCCCGACCGCGCAGTACATGCTGGCGCGGTGCCTGCCGGATTTCGCAATCGCCTATCCGAAAGTGGAACTGCGGGTCCATGCCACCGACCGGTTCGTCGACATCGTCCAGGAAGGATACGACATCGCGCTGCGCAGCCATTTCGCGCCACTGCCGAACTCAAATCTGATTCAGCGCAAACTGTCGGAAGAACCGATCCATCTGATCGCCGGAACGCGCTATCTGGCACAAAATCCGGAACCGGAAACGCCGGAAGATCTGGCCACGCATGCCGCGATCCTGACCGGCGCGGCGCGGACTGAATGGGTACTGAACCACGCCGACGGACACAGCGCCGCCGTTTCGCCCAAGGCCGCGATGATCGCGGATGAGTCCGCGTTAATCCTGTCGGCCTGCATTTCCGGAATGGGCGTGACCTGTCTGCCGGTTTCCTTCTATGCCGGCGTGGCCAAGCAGGGTTTGGTCCGCCGGGTTCTGCCGGAATGGGAGGCCGGACGGGTCACGACGACGGCCGTCATGCCGCACCGTCGGGGTCAGTTGCCGGCGGTGCGGGCGGTCGTCGAGTTTCTGGCGAGCCAGCCCGACGACCCCCCGCCCGATCCCGATCACTGGCCGTGATAGGCCGCTTCCAGTTTCGCGACGTCCAGCTTCACCATCTGCATCATCGCCTGCATCACCCGGGCGGATTGCGCCTTGTCGCCTTGTTTCAGCAGACGCGGCAGGGCCTCGGGGACGATCTGCCAACTCAAACCGAACCGGTCCTTCAGCCAGCCGCACTGGCTTTCCTTACCGCCGCCGTCCAAGAGCGCATTCCAGTAATGATCGACCTCCGCCTGGTCCTTGCAGGCGACGGACATCGAGATGGCCTCGGTGAAGGGGAAAACGGGACCGCCGTTGATCGCCTGGAACCGCTGTCCCGCGACCTCGAACGTCATCGCCAGAACGGAACCTTCGGGTCCCGGCCCATCGGGGCCGTTGCGGGTGACATCGACGATGGCGCCGGCACCGAAGACGGAAATGTAGAACGCGGCCGCTTCCTCCGCATTCGTGTCGAACCAGAGGCAGGGCGTGATTTTAGGGTCGTCACTCATGACGCGTCCTTTCATTTTGTTAGGAAGCCGGACTCAGCCGGCGGGATATTCATCGTGCAGGCGCCACCAATGATACGGGGCGGTCTGCGGTGTACCTTCCGGAGAATCCTCCCAGCTTTCCTGTCGTCCGAACGGCGTCAGGTCCAGGAAGCTCCAGGTCGTGCCCAGCATCTCCACGCCGCGTCCGGTCGTGAAATAGGTCCGGTAGATCCGGTCGGCGTCCCGAATGAAGACGTTCAGCCCGAAGCCCCCGGACACATCCATGTCGCGGTTGAACGCTTCCGTGCCGGAATACCAGGGCAGGGTCCATTCCATGCGCTGCTTGAACGCCACGATCTCGTCGATCGGCGCGGTCGAAACCAGTGCGATCACCGTGTCGCGCTGACGGATATGATCCGTACGGCCGACCGTGTCAGTGAACATTCCACAGCCGGCGCAGGGATCCGGATCCGCCGGTTTCAACATGTGATGGTACAGGATCAACTGCCGGCGTCCCTCGAACAAATCGGGCAAGGACAGCGATCCGTCCGGGCCGTCGAACCGGTAGTCGCCTTCCACCGGCGTCCAGGGCAAGCGGCGACGTTCGGCCGCCAGGGCGTCCAGCGCCCGGGTCATCGCCTTCTCCTTCGCACGGAAGGCCCGGCTCGCCGCCTGCCATTCTTCTCGTGACGTCACGTCATATTGTCTCATCTCGCACCCCCCTCACCCTCGGGGCCGCAGCCTTCGCCGTCCATCATCGCCTCTTTGGACGCGGCGAGAATCTCATCCTGGGTCATCACTTTCTGCGGCGTCGAAATGGACCAGCGGTGACCGAACGGGTCTTCAACCATGCCGAACCTGTCGCCCCAGAATGCGTCGTCCATGGGCATAACAGATGTCGCACCGGCCTGGACCGCGCGGTCGAAACTGGCATCCGCGTCGTCCACGATCAGATGCATCGACACCGAACTGCCGCCCAGGGTCTTCGGGCCTCGCAGGCCCCATTCCAGATTCTCGTCGACCAGCATGACGGACGATCCGTTGATGCTGACGCAGGCATGCATCAACTTGCCGCTCTGGCCGGGAATGCGCATCAGCTCATCCGCGCCAAAAGCCTGCTTGTAGAATTCGATCGCGTCCGCCGCACCGGCGCAGATCAAATGAGGGCTGAGGACGTGGATGCCTTTTTCGGCGGCATCTTTCTTCACATCGGACATTGTCTTCTCCATCAATGAGTGGGGTTAGGACTTACAGATCCTTCGTCAGGGCCGCCTGACCGGTCATCGGATCGAAGGGCACGGAGACATGTTCGTGCAGAACACGCCATTCGCCGTCGACGCGGTGCAGGCAGACCGTGATCCGCATCCAGGTCGCCCCGCACGGATGATCCGCCGGTTCCGGCACAAAATGATGCAGACCGAACACCACCGCCAAATCGCCGTCGACATGAACCGTCAGGTCCTTGTGTTCGGATTTGAACCGGTCGGGAAAGTACGGGAACACGGTCTGCCAGATCTTACGAACCGCTTCTTTCCCAACAGTCTGGAAAGGTGGGATGGCATCGAACAGGACCGTGTCGTCCTGATAGTTCCGAACCAGGCCGTCGGCGTCCTTGGCCTCAACGGCACGCCGCCAGTCCGCGACCAGGGTTTCGATTTCCGCCTTGTCGGCGGCGATTTGGGCTGCGCTGGATTGTGTCATGATCAGTCCTTTCAAGGTATTTGGTTGTCTGAACGCGTTCAGGGTCGGAGGCTGTCGACTTCCAACCAAAGGCCGGGATAGGACCGGATCAAACCGGACGGCCTCGTTGTCAGGTCGGCTTCGTAGTCGAAAAGCGGGGCGGTATAGGACAGGTTTTCGGCATCGATGCGGCGATAGGTTTGTTCCAGGATCTTCAACGACCGGTCTGCGATATCCAGCCAGGCCGCCGGGGCCGGAACCAATCGTCCCGGCCGGACGGCGAGGCGCCGGATGGGAAATATGTTGGTCGCCGGTGTGAATCCCAGATCGAGATCCGCCATGCCTTCGACCGCTTTCTGGAGAATATCGTTCTTCCGCCAGCGACCCTGGCCATCGGTGCGTATCTTCAGGTTCAAGGGCGATCCCGCATGGAAACCTTCGACATCGGCCGAACGGGTGCGCCAGTCCGGGCCGCATTCGACCCGGTAACGTAGGGCTGCGGCGCCGCTGGATTCGGTCCAGACCGCCATGCCGGTCAGACGATACCCGTCCTCTATCCGGTCGATCCGGCAGGAATCGTGACCTTCGGTGTCGATCCGCCGCCACAACACCGTGTCGGGAATCGCATCGGACCCTGGGCCACGCCCGTCATCGAACATCGTATCGGGCCGCATTGCAGCCTCCCCCATCTTCGGCCGCTCAATCGAGCGACTTCGCGACGGCGACCAACTGGTCGAGGCAGAGGCCCCAGCCTTCATGGAAACCCATGTCGCGATGTTTCTGGCAATCTTCGGCATTCTTGTGCCGGGCGACCGCGGTGTAGCGCGTGCCGCCAGGAACCTCCTCGAAGGTCACGATCGCCGAGAAGAAGCTTTCCGCCGACGGTCGGAATCCTGGCTGCAGCGCGTCGGTGAAGACGATCCGTTCCGGCGCGACCGCTTCCAATATGCATCCCGTGCTGTCGAAGCGTTCCCCGTCGGGGCCCTGCATTACGGTCCGGAAAATACCGCCGGGCTGCAGGTCGATTTCACATTCTGGCGCGGTCCAGGGCTTCGGCGCGAACCAGGATGTGAGCAAGGCCGGCTCTGACCAGCCGCGCCATAGCTTTTGGCGCGAGACATCCACAATACGTGTGAGGACGAGATCGCGATCCTGATCTATGGTTGTATATTCGGTCATTGTAGGATCCTTTTCAGGGTAGGGTAATTATTCGAATCTTAGCGTCGGATTATTGCGCCGGCATGCTCTTGCCGAGGAATGCCTCGACCATCGGCACGACGAGGTCCAGGCGTTCCATGATGCCCAGATGCGTCGTACCGGGCAGGATCGCCAGCTCGTCGGCCGACGCTTCCATGAAATACGGTTTGACCGGGCCACCGCCCACAAGACGGAAGAGGCGCACCGAATGTTCCGGGCGGATCACATCGGCGTCCCCCGACAGAACCTGCACCGGCGCCGCGATCGACGCAATATCCGCCTCCGGCCAATCATCGATATGGGTGTCCAGGTCGAGCAGCTTTTCGACCAACGTCTCAAAGTTTTCCGGGTTCGGCGCGACGTCCTTATAGGCCTTTTCCCAGGGCGTCCCCGCGAAGCTTTGCGGGGTCATTTGCGCGAACATCTCGTGCAGTTCCGGATAGAGCGCGTCCTTCCTGAAGCCGGCGGCGGCAGTGGTCATGCGGCGTATGCGGTCCGGATGCCGGATCGCCAGCTGCAGGGCGACACCGCCCCCCATGGAATAGCCGACAATATCGGCACGCGGCAGATCCAGTGCGGCCATGAACGCGTCGACATCGTCGGCCATGGTTTCATACCGGATCGGCCGGTCGATATCCGCTGTACGTCCATGCCCTTGCAGATCCAGGACATAGACCTTCCGGTTTTCGGCCAGGCGTTCGACCAATGGCAGCATCAAATCGGTCGTCATATAGGCGCCGTGAAGCACCACGACCGGGTCGCCGGTCCCATGCACTTCGTAATACATGCTCAAACCATTGGCTTGGACGTACCCGGTGTCCAAAGCGGCCGCTTTGGCCGGTGACGGATCGACAAAAGCGGACAACAGGGCGGCGCTGACGCCGAACACCATAGCCAAGTCACGCCGGGCACGTCCGACACTGGCCAGCCAGCTCGGCCCGCGCCGCTCCGCCTTGTAGAATGTCAGTTCGCTTTGCGTCTGAAGAACGGAACAGTCCATGGTCTCAAGCCTTCCCCTTCGGGTGTGAAAACAGGAATTCGATATACCGGCGCAGATGGCTGACGCTCGCCAGGGCGACATCCATCGACAGCCGCGCCTTGGCCACGATGAACGCACCTTGGATGACGGCCTGACTGTAGACAGCCAGGTCCATCGCATTCCAATCCGCATCCGGCACATAACGCGCCTTTGCCAAGTCGATGTCTTTCGCCAACTCAGCCGCGTGGCCATAGATGCAGCGCTCGCAGGCTTCCCGGATGGCCGGGTTGCTGTCGTACTGCTCCTGAACCATCGTGCCGATCAGGCAGGTATAGTCGGGCAGATCGCCTTGAATGATGGCGGACCGGAAGTCGATATACCCCAGCACCCGGTCCAGCGGGTCCGCCGCGTCGTGATAGGGGGCGGATGCAAAGAACTTTCCGGTCGTGCACGCCCAGTATTCCGCGGCGGCGACCGCCAGTTCTTCCTTATTCTTGAAATGGTGAAAGAAGCTGCCCTTGGTCAGGCCGGCCGCGTCGCAGATGTCGTCGACCCGCGCGGCGCTGTAGCCCTTGGCGCGAATAACCGTCAGCGCCGCATCCAGCAGCCTCTGCTTCGATTCATGTGTCGCTTCGCTCATCTCGTCACCATACCGACCAGTTGGTATGTCATATACCGACCAGTTGGTATGGTGTCAATGATCGATTACGAGTCTTTCCGTCCGGCGCCATAGAAGCGCAGAACAATGCAGAGAACCGGGGCTGCGGCGAAAGCAGCGAACAGCCACAGGGCCGCCGATTGTGCACCGGCAATGCCGCCGGGTTCGGTCAATCCCGCCAGATTGACGACCATCCCCGCCGCCGCCGCACCGAAGGCGGTCGCGAAGAGCTGAACCGTCGTGATCCCGGCCGTCGCCAGATCCTGCTGCCCCTCCGGCGCGAAGCGGAAGACCCCGGTGACGATATGCGGCCAGGCGAGACCGATCCCGAAGCCGACCAGTACCAGGCCGAAGCAGACCGGGCCCAGGATCATCCACGCCTCGTCCGATTGCTGGGGCGCCAGCACCGCCAGAAGAACCAAGCCGCACAGCCCGGACAGCGGGCCCGCCAGGACCGCGCGGCGTCCGCCCGCCTCACCCAGTCCGGCCGAAACCATCGTGCCCAGCGTCCAGCCCAGCGCCATCAGTGCCGCGAGGTAGCCCGCGATCAGCGGCGATTGGCCGTGGAGCACTTGCAGAAGATAGGGCACAAAGATTTCCGGCTGCATGCCCAGAACCAGCAAACCGATCACGGCGTAACATCCGCCCAAGGGTCCGACCGGGTTCAGCGCCCCGTCCGGCAGCAATCGGTTCAGACTGCGCCGCTCGCAATAGACCAGCAGCGCAACTGCGGCCAAGGCCCCTCCAATTCCGGCCAGTTTCACCGCGACCGCGGAGGCGACACTGCCGGCCGACAGGACGAGAACCGCCAGCGTCAGAAGGCACAATTGCGCCTTGGGCAAGGGCGACGCGCCGTCCCCCGCTTGGGCGCGTGCCGGCAAGGTCGCGGCAGCCAGGGCCGCGAACCCAGCGATCAGCGGGATCAAGGTCCAGAAAGCGGCGCGCCATTGGCCGATTTCCGCGAACATGCCGCCCAGCGCCGGACCGGTCAGCGTCGCCAGGCCCCACATGGCCGAAATCAACCCGATCGCGCGGCCCCACAGCGTCGGTTCGAACACCATCCGGATCACCGCATAGGCCAGGGCATAGAGAAACCCGCCGCCCAGCCCTTGGATGAACCGCCCGACCAACAGAAACGGCATGGCGGGTGCCAAGGCGCAAATCAGTGTGCCGATCGCGAATATCCCCGCGGCCGCCAGATAGGCACCCTGCGGTCCGGCTGCATTGAGCAGGCGCGCCGAAAGCGCCGCCCCCAGAATGGAAGCGACGACGAACAGGGTCGTGCTCCAGGCGTAATAGTCCAACCCGCCGATATCCTGGACCACCGATGGCATGATCGTGGTCGCGACGAAGACATTGACCGCATGCAGTGCGACACTGCCGGCCAGGGTGACCGAGTAGATCGCGTTCTTGCCGGAGACCAATCCGGACCAGCCCGCGCCGGATTCAGGCAAAGCGGTAGTGCTGTCTGAATGAGACATGACAATTCTCCTGTATTTTGGGAGGAACGGCGCGACGGCCGTCCGGTTATTGCAGCGTCGGTCGGGTAATCCGGGTCAGCTTGTCCGGATTGCGCATGATGAAGATGTCCGTCGCGCGGCCTTTTTCGTCATAGGCGAAGCCGACCGTGCCGACGATCGCATCGCCGTCGGTCAGGACCAGGCCAAGACCGCCGTTGATATCGGATTCGACCTTTGCGTAATCGGCCCAGTAATCACCCAGTTTTTCGGCGATGAAGGCCAGGACATCCGCCTTGCCATAGATCGGCTGCGCGACCGTCGGAACTTTGCCCCCGCCATCGGCGGACAGGACAATATCGTCCGTCAGAAGCGCCGCCAGTGCGCCGGTCTGGCCGGTCGCCAGTGCCGACTCGAAGGCCGACAGCAACCGTCGTTGATTATCGGCGCTGGTCACATGCCGCACACGCGCGCGCTCAACATGCGACTTGGCGCGTGACACCAGTTTCCGGCAGGCCGTTTCCTGCAGATCCAGCGCCTGGGCGATATCGCGATAGTCGACATCGAAGATTTCATGCAGCAGATAGGCCGCACGTTCTTTCGGCGTCAGGCGTTCGAGCATCAGCAGGAATGCCGTCGTCAGGGAAGACGCGATCGCCACTGCGCCTTCAGGATCCTGATTGGAATCGGTCTGCATCGGTTCCGGCAGCCAGGCCCCGACATAGTCCGTTCGCGACCGATGGGCCGACCGCAGATGGTCCAGGCATTGCCGGGTACACACCGTCGTCAACCAGGCCGCCGGATTATCGATCTCCGCCTGATCGGCCGCGTTCCATTTCAGATAGGTATCCTGGACCGCATCTTCCGCATCGGCCCGGGAACCGAGAATTCGATAGGCAAGGCCGAGCAATGTCGGCCTTACCGTTTCGAAGCGGGTGGGGGTATTCCGCTCGGTCATCTCAATGCCTCGAGACCTGGATGCGGTTCCAAAGATTGATCATCGCGACCGTGGCTGTCAGGGCGCCGATTTCCGCTTCGGAATAGTGCCGCCGCAACTCGGCGCGCAACACGCCGAGATCGGCGGTGTGGTCGATGACCGTCAGCGCTTCGGTCCAGGCCAGGGCCGCTTTCTCCTTGGCGGAAAAGTCGGATACCTGACGCCAGACGATGACGCGGTCCAGACGTTCGCTGGTTTCCCCGTCTTCCCGTGCTTCTCGCGTATGCATCTTGATGCAGAAGGCGCAGCCGTTGATTTGGGAGGCGCGCAGTTGCACCAGATGGTGGACCATCCGGTCCAGCCCGTTGGCATCGATCACGGGATGTATTGCGCCCAGCGCCTCCATGACCGACGGAATTTCCTTCTCATACCGCACCGCGTTCGTATTGCTCATGGTCCAATCAATCCTTTCAGATGTCGGGCCCGATTGCCCGTCACCTTCCCGACGATTGGCACTTCGCATCTGTGACATGGCCGACCAGAAAAATCTTCAACAGGCTCCATTATTTCGGCGGACGACCGCTTCATAAGCCTCGTTAAGGCGCGCCAGAACGGATTTTCCGGGCGGCTGAACGGCCGGGTCGCCGAGATGGATCGCGCGAAGCTCCACCATGAAATCGTTCCACAGGTCGGGGCCGCCCTCCTCCAGCAATTGCGCGCGGATGCTCAATTCTTCCGTGACCGGCAGATGCCGCCGCCCCCAGCCGCCGATCGCCGCCATGACCGGCACCAGTTGGATTGCCGCCTCGGTCAGGCTGTAAATAGCCTTCTGCTTGTGGCTGGGATCGTCGGCCCGGGTAATCAGGCCCAGATCCATCAGGCGTTTCAGGCGCGCGGCCAGAATGTTCGATGCGATCCCTTCCAATGAATGCTTCAACAGTTCACGGAAATGCCGCCGGTTCCCAAACATCATGTCGCGCAGAATGATCAGGCTCCATCGGTCGCCGATCACTTCCATCGTCAAATTGATCGGGCAGCCCGACCGCAAATCCAATGTCATCGTTCTCTCCAAAAATCTGATTGCAGAATAAAACTGGTTATGCCATACAGCAACCGGTTTCAAAACAGGATCAGTTTGGAGGCAGGCAATGACTTTGGGAAACGGCATCAAGGCGGGATCAGCCGACCGGCTGGTCGAGGCGTTGGACACCCAGATTCGATCCGGCTCGGCGCCCGGCCTGGTCTTCGGCCTTGCGTGCGGGTCGGATCTGGACATCCGGGCCATCGGCCCCGCCGCACCGGGATCAGACCGGCCGATGCTTCCTGACACGATCTTCCGGATCGCCTCAATGACCAAACCGATTGCCGGATTGGTCGCAACGGCCCTGGCGTTGGAAGGGGTGTTCGAACTGGACGATCCTATCGACCGCCACATTCCCGAACTGGCGGACAGGCGCGTTCTGGTCCGGCCGGACGCGGCGCTGGACGAGACGGTCCCGGCCGCTCGGCCGATCCGTGTGGAAGATCTGCTGACCTGCCGAATGGGCATGGGCTTCATCATGCAGGAGGGCCGTTTCCCATTCATGGAAGCCCTGTCCGAACTGGGTCTGACGCCCGGCGCCTATCCACCCTCCGATCCGCCGGATGTTTGGATCAAGAAACTGGCGAACCTTCCTTTGATCGATCAGCCGGGGACGGTCTGGCGATACGACACGGCGATCAGTGTTCTGGGCGTCTATCTGGAACGCGCGACCGGACGATCCTTGGATACGCTTTTCCGGGAACGGGTTTTCGACCCGCTGGGCATGACCGATACCGGGTTCCATGTCCCACCCGACAGCCTGTCCCGTCTGCCGCCGGAATGCTGGGAAGACGGAACGGAGGACGATCCCGGCGGGGCCGGTTCGCGGTTCGTCGCGCCCCCGGCCTTTCATTCGGCGGCGGCGGGGCTGGTATCGACGGCGCGGGATTTGCTGACCTTCGCAACGATGATGCTGAACCGCGGAGAATGGCGCGGCCGTCGGCTGTTCCAGTCCCAGGTCATCGATGCGATGACGCGGGACCGCATTCCGGACGATCAGAAGCGAAACTCCCCCTTCGTGCCCGGTTTCTGGGACAAGAACGGCTGGGGCTATGGCGTCGGCATATCCTATCCGAAAGACCCGACCGATCCGCCCGGCTTCGGCTGGGCCGGCGGCACCGGCACCAATCTCTACTGGGATCCGGCGACCGGCCTGGCCGGCGTGCTGCTGACCCAGCGGTTGATGACGTCACCGACCGCACCTGCTCATTTCGACACGTTCTGGCGCCATGCCCGCGCGGCGGCCGCCTGATTTAGCCCCACCCAACCAAGAGGATATCTCGATGAACTACCTTTGCCTTTGCTACTATGACGTCGAGAAGTTCGCCGCGATGACCCCGGAGGACATGGGAGAGATGATCGAAATCTGTCGCCCCCATGACGCGGCGTTGCGCGCCAGCGGCCATCTGAAATTCGTCGGCTCGCTGGGCATGCCGCATGAAAGCCATACCCTGCGCAGCACCGGCGGCACCGTCGTTTCCGAGGACAAGCCCTTTGACGATACGAAGTTTCCGATCGGCGCGTTCTTCATGATCGAGGCGGACGATATGGAACAGGCGAAATCGGTCGCGGCACTGCATCCGGGGGCTCATCTCAGCCACATACTCGACGGCGGCATCGAAATCCGGCCGGTCGGCCAGTGTCATACTCTAGGACAGTAAGGTGAGCTGCGCGCGGGCGGCCCGAAACGCGGCCGTCCGCGTATCCTCGTCGCGCGAGGCCCCTTCCAGATAATAGAAGGTCAGGTCGCGCAAGCCGATGGTCGCGAAGACCGCCGTCAGATAGGGCGTCAGAAAATCCGGCTGCCGGGCGCGGTCGCCCACAATTCGGCCACCGGCGGACACCACGATATGGACCGGCCGGTCCGGCAACAGCCCCACCTTGCCGACGGGCGTGCTCTCGAATGTGCGCCCGATACGCACGACCTGATCGATCCAGGCCTTCAGGACCGCCGGGACGGTGTAGTTGTGCATCGGGGTTGCGATCAGGATCCGCCGCGCGGATTCGACTTCCCCGATCAGCTTCTCGGATTCCCGAAGGGTCTTCGTAGCGCTGGCCACAGTTGCGACGGGGAACAGGTTCATGTCCCGGGTGAAACCGTGGTCGATGAAGCTGGGCGGAGTCGCCGCCAGATCGCGATACACCTGCCAGGCACCCGGTTCCAGGACCGACAGTTTCGCGGCCACTTCATCCGCGAACCGGCTGCTGTTGGCGTCTCGGCCCTTCGGCGAACAATCCAGGCGCAATATCGTATCGGCTGGACCAGCCATGGGTGTTTTTCCTTCATCGGGCAAAAAGGGCGCCCCCGGCATTAGGTGTTTCCGGGGGCGCGGATTACGGTCGAGGGGTCAGAACATCGCCAGCTTGCCGGCGAAAACCATCATCAGCGTGCCGCAGACCCGGTCGATCGGACGGCGCAGCGCCAGATAGCCCTTCTTCACCGCCGGGCGGGAAAACAGGCACGCGGCCAGGCCATAGACCAAGAGGCCATCCACCGCGACGACCGCCAGGGCGGACAGGCGCAGTTCCAGGGACGCGTCCGCCGGAACGAACAGGACGAAGATCGTCGCGAAATAGGTCAGCGATTTCGGGTTCAGGATCCCGGTCGCGAAGCCGCGCAGGATGGCTTTGCGGGTGGCGTGCGGATCGACCTCCACGCCTTCTTCCACCATCAGACCGGCCGGACTGCGCCACAGGCGGATGCCGATATAGACCAGGAACAGGGCGCCGGCGATTTGCATGCCGGTCTGCAGGGAGGGCATGACCTCGAACAGGGCGGTCAAGCCCAGCAGCGCGATGCAGGCCCAGACCAGACTGGCGGCAAGCAGACCATAGCCGGTCAACAAGGCCCGTCCGCGCCCATGGCCAACGGCGGTCTGGCTGACCAGAAGAATGTTCGGGCCGGGGCTGGCGATGGACAGGAGATCAATGGCCGCGAGGGACAGAAGCAGCATCCAGGTCGACATGATTTCATCCTCCATGAAGGGGTCGGTTCACGCCGAACGGCGGCCGAACAGGGTTGCGGTTTCGGTGTCGGACAGGGGATTGCGCGTCGGCGCATAGACATCGGCGACGCCGTCATAGGCGCGGATTGTCGCCGGGCGCGCGGCCACGGCGTCGAACCAGCGCGACAGGTTCGGAAAGTCCGACAAGGTTTGAAGATGCCCTGCATGGGGCACGATCCAGGGATAGCAGGCGATATCCGCGATGGAATAATCGCCGGCGATGAAGGCGCGATCCGCCAGGCGACGGTCCAGCACGCCATAAAGCCGTGCCACCTCCTGCCGGTAGCGGTCGATGGCGAAGGGAACGCGCTCCACCGCATAGACATTGAAGTAACCGATCTGCCCAGCCATCGGCCCCAGCCCGGCGCATTGCCAGAACAGCCATTGCAGCATCGTGTTCCGGTCACGCGGATGGCGCGGCAGCAGCTGATCCGTCTTTTCCGCCAGATACAGCAGCATGGCGCCGGATTCGAACATCGGCACCGGACCGCCGCCATCCGCGGGGTCGTGGTCGACCAGCGCGGGGATCTTGTTGTTGGGAGCGATCGCCAAGAATTCCGGTGCGAATTGTTCCCCCTGGCTGAGGCGGATTGTCACGATCCGGTGCGGCAGTCCGACCTCCTCCAGAAACATCTTCAGCTTCTGGCCGTTCGGTGTCGGGGCGTAATACAGGTCGATCATCTCAATCCTCCCGTTTGCGGGATACGCCAGCAGGCGCGTTTCGTTGCCCGGAAGAATGATCCGATCTATGGTCCTTTATAAGAACCAGGACTGACTAATTTTATGGAACCAATTTTCGAATTTCCGATAGAACTGCCCCCGGCCGGATCACGCGATCTGGTCCGGTCGCTGCATCAGCAACTGCGTGACGCCATCCTGGACGGACGGCTGAAGCCGGATCTGCGACTACCGCCGACACGCGCCCTGGCGGAGGGGCTCGGCGTATCGCGGAACACCGCCGTCGCCGTCTACGACATGTTGTTGAGCGAAGGGTATGTGGAAGGCCGTGCCGGGTCGGGAACCTATGTCGCGGATGTCCGTCCGCGCCTGGAACGACCGAAGGCACCGGACCGGAAGCCGGAGGACGATACCCGTCTGGCGCCTTTCTGGCGCGGAAAGCCGCCCCCCGAATTTTCGCCGAACGCCCGTCCTCCCGCCTTCGATTTTCTAAGCGGCTATCCCGACACGACGGAATTTCCCTTCGATATCTGGAACCGCCTGTCCAGACGGGCAGCCCGCGCCCTGGCGCGCCAACCGGCCGAAGCAGGCAACCCGGCGGGCGAGCCCGGATTGCGCGACGCCATCGCCAATCACATTTCCTTCGCCCGGGCCGTTGCCTGTTCCGGCGACGATATCGTCGTGACGGCCGGTGCGCGCCAGGCTTTTGACCTGCTGGCGCGCGTTCTGGTGACGCCCGGGCAGACCGAAGTCGCCTTGGAAGATCCGGGCTATGCGCCGACCCGCAACGCCTTCGCCGCGGCGGGTGCGCGGATCGCGCCGATCCCGGTCGACGAGGACGGCCTGATCGTTGAGCGCATTCCCGCCAGCGTCCGGGTCGTCTGTGTGACCCCGTCGCACCAGTTTCCAATGGGCGTGACGTTGAGCGCGAAGCGGCGCGCCGCCCTGTTGGATTTTGCCGAGACGTTCGGCGCGTCGATCATCGAAGACGATTACGACAGCGAGTTCCGGTTGGGCGGCCGGCCGTTGGATGCCTTGCAGACATTGGACCGAAACGGCCGCGTCTTCTATGTCGGGACATTCTCGAAAAGCATGTTTCCGGCGCTGCGCATGGGCTTCGTCACGGTGCCCGACTGGGCCAAACCGGCCGTGACCGGCGCGCGGCACCTCACCGACTGGCATGCCCCTTCGCTGACGCAGCAGGCATTGACCGATTTCATCACCGAAGGCCATCTGGCCCGGCATGTCCGCAAGATGCGCCGGGCATACGCCGCCCGCCACGAAACCCTGACGGCGGCCCTTTCGCATTTTCACGGCGACCGGTTGCGGGTCCTGGAGGCCCATGCCGGCGTCCATCTTTCCGCCATCACCGACAGTGGACAGGAGGCAGAGGCGATATCCCGCCGGGCGGCGGAACGGTCAATCAGACTCGATACGTTGGGCGCCTATTCCCAGCGCTGCGACGCCCCCACAGGGCTGGTCTTCGGCTATGGATTGATCCGGCGCGAACGGATCGAGGAAGCCGTCGCCCGCCTTGCCTAGTGCCGACCGGCGCGGCGCAACAGGTCGAGAACCTCTTCCGGGTCGATCGCCTTGCAGATACCCCCCAGCGGCCGGGCCAGAGGCACATCTTCCGCCATGAACATCGCGTTCAGGACGCTTTCCTCCACCGATTCCACAGCGGCCATATAGACCGGGTCGAGGCATTCGTCGCTGAGCGCGATGGATTGGCGCCAGGCGGCACCCGACAATTGCGGCATCGGTCCGGCATTGGCGGTGCTGAAGGCGAGGAACAGATCCCCGGAATTGTTGCCCCCGGGCGTGCCTCCCCGGCCGATTCCGATGGTCGCCCGCCGTGCCAATCGGTCCAACTGTCCCGGCGTCATCGGCAGGTCGGTCGCCAAGATACAAACGATGGAGCCCAGTTCCGCCGGGCGGTCTGGAATGCGGTCCGCCATCATATCCGCGCCGACCGGCACGCCCAGTACGGTCAGCCACGGGCGGATGCCGTGATTGGCCTGGACCAGCGCCGCAACTGTGAAACGCTGTCCGTCGATTTCCAGAACCCGCGACGCCGTCCCGGTCCCGCCCTTGAATTCATAGCAGATCATCCCGGCACCGCCGCCGGTATTGCCCTCCGCCACCGGGCCGGACGCCGCCGACCGGATCGCCGCCAGCGCATGATCGTCGGTCACATGCAGCCCGTTGATGTCGTTCAGGACGCCGTCATAGGTTTCCGCCACCACCGGCATGGCCCAAAGATGGTTGTCGCGCCATGGCTCGGCATAGTGTTCCAGCATCCATCGCGTCGCCCCGTGATGGGCCATGCCGACGCCATGGCTGTTGGTCAGCAGGATCGGCCCGACGAACCATCCCGCATCGCGAATCCAGTGCGTTCCGGTCATCTCGCCATTGCCGTTCAGCGTATGCTGACCGGCCCAGACGGGAATCGGCTGCTCGGCAAAGCCGCGCGGCAGGATTGCCGTAACGCCAGTCTGCACCGGCAGGTCACCGGTTTGCAGAGACCGGTCGGCATGGGACGACAGGGTATGGCTGCCGACCAACACACCGGGCACATCGGTGATTGCGTTCAGGGGGCCGGGCGTTCCGGGCATGGGCAGGCCGAGCGCGCGGGCCCGTTTCCGCGCCTTGAGCGTTTCCGTCATTGTTATTTCTTTCTGGCTCGCAGATAGAGACCGATCGAGGCGATCACGATGGAGAACAGAAGCATGATCGTCGCGATCGCGTTGATCTCCGGTTTGATGCCCCGCCGCAACATCCCGTAGATGAAAACCGGCAAGGTCGTGCTGTCGACGCCGGCGATGAAATAGGTGATCACCAGATCGTCCATCGAAATGATGAAGGCCAGCAGGGCCCCGCCGATCACACCGGGCAGGATCATCGGCAGGGTCACCCGACGGAAGGTCGTCCAGCCGTCGGCGCCGAGATCGGCCGATGCCTCCTCCAAGCTTTCGTCCATATCCGCAATCCGCGCGGAAACGACGACGAAGACATAGGAAGTCAGGAAGGTGCAATGGCCGATGATGATGGTCAGCAGCGACAGTTTCACGCCCAGGCTGACGAAGAAGATCAGCAGCGCGATGCCCAGCACGATGTCCGGCATGATCATGGGCAGGAACATCAGGGCGCGATAGAAGCCCTGCAATCGGAAGCGGAATCGCGCCACGGCGACCGCGACCGCTGTTCCGAACACGGTCGACACCGCCGTCGTGATCAATGCCACGAGCAGACTGTTCTTCACCGCCGAATAAAGTTGGTCCGAGGATTCGATATAGAGGGCGGATTCCGTCAGCTTGTTCGAGAGCCCGAAGATCGTCCGGTACCAATCGAAGGTGAACCCTTCCCAGATCATCATATTGACCGGGTTGGCGTTGAACGAAAAAACGACGATCAACAGGATCGGGGCGTAGATGAAGGCGAAGAAGAAATAGCCGTAGATCGACAGGCCGTTCACCCGCCGCAGCAGTTTCAGCAGACGTCCCGTCATCACGCCGCCTCCTTGACCGCCGGGGCGGTTTCCGCCTCACGGGACGCCAGCCGGACATAATAGAGAAGCAGCAGCAGGATTGCGGCCATGACCATCATCGCCAACGCCGACCCGAAAGGCCAATTCCTCGCCGACAGGAATTGCTGTTCGATCAGGTTCCCGATCATGACGACCTTGGCCCCGCCCAGCAGCGACGGGACGATGAAGTTCCCCAGCGATGGGATGAAGACGATGATCGATCCGCCAACAATCCCCGGCAGCGTCATCGGCAGAACGATCCGTCGGAAGGTCTGAAACCGCGTCGCGCCCAGATCGGCGGAGGCCTCGATCAGGCTCATATCCAGCTTCTCGACCGACGCGTAGAGCGGCAGGAACATGAAGGGGATGAAGACATAGACCATGGCGATGATGACCGCCGTGTCGGTATAGATGATCTCCAAGGGCTCCCCGATCAGGCCGATCCCCATCAAGGCCTGATTGAGAAACCCGGTCGGACGCAGGATCAGGACCCAGGCGAACAACCGGACAATCAGGCTGACGAAAAAAGGCAGCGTGATCAGGAACAGGAACAGGTTCTTCTGTGTTTCCGGCAAGCGGCTGACCCAGAAGGCGGCGGGATAGCACACGATCAGCGACAGGATCACCGTCACTGCCGCAAGCTGAACCGAATGCAGGAAGATGCGGATATAGACCGGGTCGAACCGCTCGTATTTGGTATCCGCCCAGCCCAGAATCTGACCGTAATTTAGATCGAAGAACCGCCAGACGACGCCGCCGTAAAGCCCCGGCTCCAGAAAGCTGTAGACCAGCATGATGGTCAGCGGACCCAGGAAGAACACCGCGAGGAAGATCGTCGGAACCGACAGCAGACCGACCAAGGTCGCCCTTCGGCGCTGACCGCGGGACCGGAACAGATTCATATACGCGACCCCTCCACCAGATGCAGCGCGTCCTGCGCGACACAAAGGTCGATTTCCGACCCCGGCGCGGGATGGGTGCCGCGCCCGGCCCGGATCGTCGCCTTGATCCCGGGAAGGCCCGGCGCATCGACGACGACACGATAATCCGATCCGACGAAGAAGACCTGCGAAACCGTGCCCCGCAAGGCGAGATCGCGCCCGGCCTCCCCGGTGCCGAGCCGGACATCCTCCGGCCGGACGAGCAGCGTGACCGCCCGGCCAGGGGGCGAATCCCGGCCCGGAACGGTCACGCTGTGCCCGCCCTCCAGAGAGATCCGGCACTGCCCGTCCTGGGCCTCCGCGATCCGGCCGGAGAACAGATTGCCTTCGCCCAGGAAACGGGCCACGAAGTCACTGATCGGGCGGTGATAGAGGTCTTCCGGCGTGCCCAATTGTTCGATCTTGCCATGCCCCAGGACCGCGATGCGGTCCGACATGGTCAGGGCCTCCTCCTGGTCATGGGTGACGAAGACGAAGGCAATGCCGATCTCGCTCTGAATGGATTTCAATTCGAACTGCATCCGCTGACGCAGATTCTTGTCCAGCGCCGATAGCGGCTCATCCAGCAGCAGGATCTTCGGCCGCGCCACCAGAGACCGGGCCAACGCCACGCGCTGTTGCTGGCCGCCGGAAAGCTGGCGGATCTTGCGGGCGCCGTAGCCGTCTAGGCCGACCAGTTCCAGCATTTCTCCGACGCGCTTGTTTATCGACGGTTTGTCGACCCCGGCGATCTCCAGGCTGTAGGCCACATTGCGCGCGACGCTGAGATGCGGGAACAGGGCGTAGCGCTGAAACACCGTGTTCACAGGCCGCCGGTGGGCCGGCAGGCCCGCGACCGACGTCCCATCGATCCGGATATCGCCGGAATCGAGGTCTTCAAAGCCGCTGATGGCGCGCAGCAGCGTGGTCTTGCCGCAGCCGGACGGTCCCAACAATGTCAGGAACTCATTCGGTGCGACGGTCAGGGATACGTCGTCCAAGGCGGTGATCCAGCCGCCTTCCGGGGCTGCGAACCGTTTCGACGCGTGCAGGATGTCGAGCATCGCTCAGGCTCCCAATCCGAAAAAGCACCCCGGCCGGCCCGCGTGTATTCGGGACCGACCGGGGTGACAGGGACGTTACTGGGCGGTCTTGATGCGGGTCCATTCCCGGTTATAGAGCTGAAGGTCCCGGCCCAGATCCTTGAATATCTGAAGCTTCGCGAGAACATCCTTCGGCGGATAGATCGTCTCGTTATCCGCGATTTCGGCCGGGATCAGGTCCTGCGCGGGCACGTTCGGAGTACCGTTCATCTGCTGCGAGACGTTCAGCGCCGCGATTTCCGGCCGCAGATAGAATTCCAGGAACTTGATGGCGTTTTCCTTATTCGGCGCGCTGTCCAGAACGCAGATATCTTCCTGATACATCGTCGCCCCCTCTTCCGGGATGACATATTCCAGAATGTCGGGGTTCTGTTGCACGAAGATGTTCGCGCCGACATACCAATGCGCGGCAGCAACGTCGCCGGACTGGACCAGCGGGATCACGTCATAGCTGAAGGCGGATACGTTATCGACGCGGTCCAGGATGTATTGGGCGGCGGCCTCGACCTCGGCCTCGTCGGCGGAGTTGACCGACGTACCGTTCATGATGTGGCCGATGCCAATCGTCTCGCGCAGATCGTCCAGCAGGATGATCTTCTTGCCGCCTTCGGCCAGGGCGAACAGGTCCTGCCAGCTGTTCACGTCGCCGGCCACCTGCTTGTTGAAGACGATCCCGACGCTGCCCCAGGCATAGGGTAGACAGTATTCCGCATTGGGGTCGGTTTCGGCGCGGATGAAATCCGGGTCGATATTCTTGAAATCCGGATGCTGGCCGATATCGGTCTTCGCCAGCAGGCCGAGCTGATACATGATGTCGTGCATGTGGACGGACGGGAAAACGATGTCGTATCCGGTCGCCCCGGCCTGGATCTTGGCCAGCATTTCCTCGTTGGAACCGTATGTGTCCAGCGACACCTCAACACCGAATTCCTCGCTGAACCGGGTCAGTACTTCCGGGTTGATGTAGTCTCCCCAGTTATAAAGGTGCAATTCACCGTCGGCCGATGCGGCGGGCGGCAGCAGGGCGCAGCCGGCCGCGACCAGCACTGCCTGCGAAACATGTTTGAGCTTCATTTTGTAAGCCTCCTGTCGGTCTGCGTTCCGGACCGTCGGTGCGGCCCGTTATCTTGTTGCATTGCACAGGGTGATATAAATATAACATTATCGTCTATTGTTATTTTTCTAACATTCTCAAGGCAAGTGCATGCGATCCGGTTTTGCGTCCTATCCCCAGGTCAATTTCGAAGATCTGATTCAGCAGATCGAAACCTCATTGCCCTCCCTGCCGCGCCAGGAGGCGAAGCTGGCGCAGTTCATGCTGTTGAACCTGAACACGCTGGGGCTGGAAACCGGCAAGTCCCTGGCCGAAAAGGTCGGCGTGCCGGAAGTCACGGTCGGGCGGCTGCTGCGGCGGCTGGGCTGCAACGGCATGAAGGAATTGAAGGAATTGCTGCGCCAGCGCTATTCCGTCGCCGGCGAGATGCCCGATCCGCGCGGCGATGTACGCCCGGCCTGGGAGAAAACGATGGAGGCGGAAACCGCCATCGTCGCGGCGATCTTCCATCAGACGACCAGTCCCGATTGGGTGCGGGCGGCGAAAATGCTGACGGAGACGGACCGCGTCTTCGTCACCGGTTTTCAGTCGGTACGCGGTCTGGCGGAAGATTTCGCCCGGCGCCTGTCGCTTGCCCGGCCTTCGGTGCAATACCTGTCCCCCCATGACGGCATGCTGGGTGAATGGTTGGTTCCCAACGATCCGGCGTCGGAATCCTCCTGCCTCGTCCTGGTCGACGTCGTGCCCTATGCGGCGGAATCGGAAAGCCTGGCCAAGCTCGCGAAGAAGCAGGGCCGATCCTGCATCGTCCTGTCCGACGAATATTGCCATTGGAGCCGCGATGTCGCGGATTCCGCACTCTATGCCCCGTCCAATACCGGCCTGTTTCTGGAATCGACGGTCGGGCTTAATCTCGCGCTCAGCCTATTGGTGGATTCGGTCGCCGAATCCGATCCGGAAAACTCCCAGGCCCGTCTGGTGCAATGGAAGAAGACGTCGCGGCGGATGCGGTTGTTCTGACCCGGATCAGTCCAGTTCGAACGCGTCCTTGTAGTCCCGTTTCAGCGACGGGTCCTGGTCCGGCTTGCGCAGCAGGCAATTGCCGACGGCCAGCATGTCCAGTTCCGTCCCCATGAAACAGTGGAACGCATCTTCCGGCGTGCAGACGATGGGCTCTCCGCGCACATTGAACGACGTGTTCACCAGGATCGGACAGCCGGTACGTTCCTTGAACGCGGAAATCAACGCATGGAACCGCGGATTGGTTTCCCGATGCACGGTTTGAAGCCGCGCGGAATAGTCGACATGGGTCACGGCCGGAATGTCGGAACGCGGGACGTTCAGCTTCTCTATCCCGAACAGCGCCTTCTGCTCTTCGGTCATGGCGATACGCCGATCCTCGCGCACATCGGCCACCATCAGCATGTAAGGGCTTTCGCGGTCGTGGTCGAACCAGTCGGACACATCCTCGGCCAGCACCGCCGGGGCGAAGGGACGGAAGCTCTCGCGGTACTTGACCTTCAGGTTCAGCGTCTTCTGCATGGCCGGGGACCGCGGATCGGCGATGATCGACCGGCCGCCCAACGCCCGCGGCCCGAATTCCATCCGCCCCTGGAACCAGCCCACGGCCTGTTCCGACGATAGCCCGTCGGCGAGCTGTTCGATCAGCGCATCGTCCGACAGCGTCTCGAACTTCGCCCCGGCCGCAGTCAGGCGCGCCTCGATATCGGCCTGATCGTAGGATGGGCCCAGATAGGAACCACGCATGGAATCCTGCGCATTGGGAATTTTGCGCTCATTGCCCAGATGCCAGTGATGCGCCGTCAGCGCCGCCCCCAGCGATCCGCCCGCATCACCGGCGGCCGGCTGCACCCAGATATTGTCGAAGGCCCCGTCGCGCAGGATCTTGCCGTTGGCGACGCAGTTCAGCGCCACCCCGCCCGCCAGGCAGAGATTGCGCAGGCCGGTCTGTTCCCGCGCCGAACGCGCCAGGCGCAACATGACCTCCTCCGTCACCGCCTGAATCGACGCCGCCAGGTCCATATGGCGCTGATCCAACGGCGCTTCGGCGGCACGCGGCTTCATGCCGAACAAGTCGTCGAACTTCTTCGACGTCATGGTCAGGCCGCCGCAATAGTCGAAATACTTCATATCCAGCCGGAAACTGCCGTCCCGCTTCAGATCCATCAGATTGTCCAGGATGGTCTGAGCATAGCGCGGCTCGCCATAGGGCGCGAGGCCCATCACCTTGTATTCGCCGGAATTGACCTTGAACCCGGTGAAATAGGTGAAGGCGGAATACAGCAGGCCGATGGAATGCGGGAAGTGGATTTCCTTCAGGATCTCCAGGCTTTTGCCGCGTCCGACCGACAGGCTGGTCGTCGCCCATTCGCCGACCCCGTCGGCGGTCAGGACCACCGCCTCTTCATAAGGCGACGGATAAAAGGCGCTTGCCGCATGGGACTGATGGTGTTCGGAGAACAGGATCTTCTCTTCCGGCACCAGAATGCCGCCAAGCGCTTTCAACTCGTCGCGCAGCAGCTTCTTCTGGAACAGCTTCTCATTGACCCATACCGGCAGGGCCATGGCGAAGCTGCGGAACCCCTTCGGCGCGATGGCCAGATAGGTTTCCAGCAGGCGTTCGAACTTGATGAAGGGCTTGTCGTAGAAGGCGACATAGTCGACGTCGGACAGGCTCGCGCCCGCCGCCTCCAGGCAATAGGCCACGGCATTCTTCGGGAAGCCGGAATCGTGCTTCACCCGGGTAAACCGCTCTTCCTGCGCCGCCGCGACGATTTCCCCATCCCGCAGGATGGCGGCGGCGCTGTCGTGATAGAAGGCGGAAATCCCGAGGATCAGCATCGCGCGCGCCGGATCAGAAGATCGTATAGATGAACGGCGCGACAGCGGAACCCTTGGCCAGCACGATCAGTCCGCCGAAGATCAGCACGACCAGCAGGAACGGGAACAGCCAGAATTTCTTGCGCGCCATCATGAAGCGCCAAAGTTCCTTCAGAAACGACATGTCAGAATTCCTCCGGCAGAAATGCGTTAAAATTGATTAGACATCGTATCCGGCGCGGGACCGGGCGGATCGCGGTCGATCCAATAGCTGTCGGCCGACGGATCGAGTTTGGTGCGCAGAGGGTCGAACCCGAACAGGCGCATGACCACGCCCATCGGCGTGCAGACCAGGAAGAAGATCGCGCCCAGGATGATGGGGTTGGTAACCTTATGCAGCAGCAATCCGAACCGGGTCCAGACCCAGTTCATCGGCGCCAGGACTCTCGGGAAGATCAACGCTGCGGCCAGGAAGGCGGCGGAGGCACAGCCCAGGCCGAAGGCCCATTCCGTTCGGTCGAAATACCATTGCGCGGCGGCGATCAACCCGAAGACGACGGCGAAGACGATCCCAAAAGACCGGTCGCTGGCCGTTTTTTGCACCCCGTGGTCGCGGAAACTCTCGTGGACGCCACTCATCGCGCTTTATCGTCCAATCCTGATTGGTCCGGCGCGGCACGCATCCAGAAAACCGCCCCCCGGTTGTCTGCCCCGCGCCCCCTAAATAGTTCGTAGCGCGCCCCCCTGTCAATGTGAGCGGAAAGCCGCTTTCCCAAGCGTTTCGAGGCGCAAACCGGACCACGGGAGAGGACCGATTTGCTTCCATCCTTCAGCCACCCCATAGTGAATGACAGGAGGAGGCCAAAGGCGGGTAAGAAATGGCGCGGCACCCATGACGCTTGACGCTAAACGACTGACAAACTGGCGATATTGGCGTTGCCCCATGGATGCCGATCCAGCCCATTTTGGCCGATTCCGCGACATTGTGCGGACATGGCAAAGCAAACGCGCCCAGAATGAGGGCGGCCCAGGCCGGCGGGACTTCGATTTTTTCGAGTTCAGAGGCTGGTGGGGCAAGGTATCCATTGCCCGGATCGAAACCGACCCTTTCGACGTCCGATTCGTGCTTTGGGGCACAAGACTGGTCGACTGGTGGGGCGTCGACTACACCAACAAGCGGCTGGGCGAGGCGTCGATCACGCCGGAGGCCTGGACAATGGTGGAGGGCCGCTACTTCCAGACGATGCATCGCGATCCCTTCATCGGCATCGTCTGCGGATATCTGGATCAGTACAAACGCCCCCATCTGAAGATCCTCGGCGTCGACCTGCCGCTATTCGAGGATGGGGCGCTGTCCCACGTCCTGTCGATCCACATGGAGATCGGCCTGGACGACGAACCGCCGGACATTCTGGAGGGCCTGGCGTTGGAGGAGTTTCTGTGACCGGACGCAGTCGCCTGCCCGGTGGACATGGGACACGCAACGGGGCACATTCGGCGGCAGCAAGCGCCCCCGCCGACTGGAACCTTGAATGACGAGCGCCCCGCACATGTCGACCGTTCTGGTAACCGGCGCCGCCGGGTTCATCGGGTCGGCCTTCGTCAGAACATTGCTGAACCGGGGCTGTCCGGTCATTTCGGTGGACAAGCTGTCCTATGCGGCCGATCTGCGGCGCCTGTCGGATCTACCGAGCGGCGCCCGTCACCGTTTCGTGGAGGCCGGCGTAGAAGACGGTGCAACCATGCGTGCGCTGCTGGAGGACGAGAAGCCCCGCGCGATCGTCCATTTCGCCGCCGAATCCCATGTCGACCGCTCCATCGACGCCCCCCGCGCCTTTGTGGAAAACAACACCGTTGGCACGTTCGAACTGCTGGACGCCTGTCTGGGATATTTCCGCGACGGTCTGACGGCGGATCAGCGCCGGGATTTTCGGTTCCTGCATGTCTCCACCGACGAGGTCTATGGCGCCGCCGGAGAGCGGGCCTTTACCGAGGCGGATGCATTCCTGCCGAACTCTCCCTACGCGGCGTCGAAGGCGGCGGCGGAAGCCTTCGTGCGCGCCTATTTCCAAACCTACGGTCTACCGACCGTGGTCGCGCGCCCGGCCAATACCTACGGCCCCTGGCAATTTCCCGAAAAGCTGATCCCGTTGATGATCGCCCGCGCGCTGGACGGACAGAGTCTCCCGGTCTATGGCGACGGAAAGCAACGCCGGGAATGGCTGTATCTGGACGATCATTGCGCCGGGATCGCCGCGGTTCTCGACCGGGGCGAGCCGGGCAAGGCCTACAATCTCGCCGGTTATGAAGAGGCGGAGAATCTGAGCGTCGTAACAACGATCTGCGCCGAGTTGGACCGTCTGCGGCCGGCGGCGGGCGGGCGCGGCTATGCCGGTCAGATCCGGCATGTGGCGGACCGGCCCGGTCATGACCGCCGGTATGCGATCGATCCGGCGCTCACCGCCCGTGAACTGGGTTGGCGGGCGTCGGAACCGTTGCAAGCCGGACTGCGCCGGACGGTGGCCTGGTATCTCGAAAATGAAGCCTGGTGGCGCGACGTGATGGCATCCCGCTATGACGGCGAACGCCTGGGCGCGGCGGAATAGGGTAGAACATGACCACCGCACGCAAGGGAATCGTATTGTCCGGCGGGTCGGGGACACGGCTCTACCCGATGACGCGTGTGCTCAGCAAACAGCTTCTGCCGATCTACGACAAACCGATGATCTTCTATCCGGTCTCGATCCTGATGCTGGCGGGTATCCGGGAAATCCTGATCATCTCAACCCCGCGCGACCTGCCGAAATTCCGGGAATTGTTTGGAACCGGCGCTGAACTGGGACTAACCTTCGACTATGCCGAACAGGCCAAGCCGGAAGGGATTGCCCAGGCATTGACCATCGCCGAACCCTTCCTGGACGGCGCGCCATCGGCCCTGATCCTGGGTGACAATCTGTTCTTCGGACAGGGATTGAGCGGCCTTCTGCAGGAAACCAATGCCCAGCGGGACGGGGCCAGCATCTTCGCCTATCCGGTCGCCGATCCCGGGCGCTACGGCGTGGTGGAAATGGACGAGAACGGCACCGCCCTGTCGTTGGAAGAAAAACCACAGCAGCCGAAATCCAATCTCGCGGTCACCGGCCTTTACTTCTATGACGCATCCGCCCCGGCACTGGCCCGGCAGTTGGTCCCGTCGCCCCGCGGGGAACTGGAAATCACGGATCTGAACCGCCTCTACCTGCGCGACGGTCGCCTTCGGGTCCGGCAGTTCGGCCGGGGTACGGCGTGGCTGGACACCGGCACACCGGACGCCCTTCAGGACGCCGCCGAATTCATCGCCGCGATCGAACGCCGCCAGGGTTTGAAAGTCGCCTGCCTGGAGGAGATCGCGTTGCGCCAGGGATGGATCGGCGCGGCGGAGATCACCCGGCTGGCCGACGGCTATGCCGGGTCCGACTATGCCGGCTATCTGCGCCGCCTGGTCGATGCCAATGGGAGAATTCGGTGAAGGTCACGCGGTTTTCGTCGCTGGACGGCCCCCTGGTGATCGACCATCCGTCCTTTGGAGATCATCGCGGGCGATTCGACATTCCCTGGAATGCCGACGCCTTCGCCGAGATCGGATTCCAGGATCCCTTCCTGCAGGATAATATCGTGCGCTCATCCCGGCGGGTGTTGCGCGGACTTCATTACCAAAACCCGGAAATGCAGGGAAAACTGCTTTGTGTCCTGAACGGCGCGATCCTGGATGTCGCCGTCGATCTGCGCGCAGACAGTCCGACATTGGGCCGGTGGGTTTCGGTGGAACTGAGCGCGCAGACCCCGCAATGCTTCTGGGTTCCGCGCGGCTTCGCCCATGGCTATCAGGCGCTCAGCGACGATACGATCGTCTTCTACAAGGTCGACGGCGCCTATGCCCCACAGCAGGAAGTCTGTATCCGCTGGGACGATTCCGATATCGGGATCGACTGGCCGCTGGCGGACCCGATCATCAGCGACAAGGACCTGAACGGCGTATCCTTCGCCGCCGCGCCGCGCTGCCATATGGCATCATGACCCACGGGCCGGGCTTGATAACCGGCGGCACCGGTCAATTGGGACGGGCGCTGTCCCTGACCGCGCCGCCGGACCGGCGCTACCATGCCCCACCGCGCGACGCGTTCGATCTGGCCCGCCCCGGCGATCTGCCGGCGATCCTCGACCGATTGCGGCCCGCCTGGATCGTCAACGCCGCCGCCTATACGGATGTCGACGCGGCGGAAAAGGACGAGGCAGCGGCGGGCCTTGTCAATGCGGAGGCACCCCGGGTTCTCGCGGCATGGGCCGCAGAGAACGGGGCGCGTCTGATCCATATCTCGACGGATTTCGTTTTCGGCCATGGACCGCATCTGCCGATCCAGCCGGACATGCCGGTCGCGCCGCTCAACGCCTATGGCCGGACCAAGGCGGCAGGTGAGGCCCGGGTGCGGGACGCGATGCCCAATGCGGTGATCCTGCGGACCTCCTATCTTTACGGTCCCGATTTCGGGACGGGTTTCGTCGACCGCATGCTGGCCGCCGCCTTGAAACGGGAGGCGCTGCAGGTCGTTACCGACCAGACCGGCAGCCCGACCGCCGCCCCCGACCTGGCCCGCCTGATCTGGGCCATTCTGGCGCAACCGTTGACCGGCGGCGGAATTCACCATGCGGCCTGCCGGGGTGCGGCGAGCCGCTACGACCTTATTGCAGAAGCATTGGAATTGGCGCGAGGACAAGGCGTGCCGATCCGCTGCGCCCGGCTGGAACCGGTCGCGTCCGACCGTTTTCCCAGCCCGGCCCGGCGGCCGGATTACAGCGCATTGGATTCCTCCGGTTTGGATCAGATCTTCGGCGTCGGCATGCCGGCCTGGCAGCACGCCTTGCGGGATCACGTGACCGCCATCGCGCCTGATCTCCGCCGCCTCGCCGCGAAGGCATAAACGGCGGCGTTTAGACCGGCCCTGCGGGAATGACGCGCTCGTACCGCCAGACATCCAGCGGCACCTCCCCTTCCGGCGTTTTCAGCCGGCTGGTTATCACGCCCACCCGATTCCAACCCTGCTTCTCATAGAACCGTGCCGCGCGGTCATTACCGATGGCGCAGGCCAGCCAGGCCGTTGCCCGTCCGGCGGCCCGGAACCGCTCCTCCGCATCCGCCATCATATAATCGGCCACGCCCCGGCCCCGCGCCGCCGCGGCCAGAAAGAACTGGTTCAACTCGTCGTCCAGGATCATGTGGAATCCGGCGACCCCCGTCTCCAGCTCAACCACCCGCACCTGAGGGAGGCCATCCATCAAACGATCGGCAAAGCTTTCCAGCGTCCGGTTGCGGGCCAGCTTTTCCGGCACCAGCCCGGCATGGCCGTCCTGCCATCCATCGTACCAAATCTGGGCCAGCACCGGCACATCGGCCGGGCAGGCATCCCGCAGCACAGGGGGCATCCGGGCGGTCATTGCGTCAAAAGCGGGTTGGGGTGTTCCGCGTCCAGCCCACCGCTGCCATAGGACCGGGTCAGGACTTCCATGAGATGACCGTCGGGATCGTCGAAATAGACGCCGCGCCCGTCATCCCAGTGATTGATCGCGCCCGGTTGGTTCCGGAACGGATCGGCCCAATAGGACAATCCCCGCGCCGTGATCCGGGCGAAGATTTCATCGAATTCGGGTTCGCTAACCTGAAAGGCGAAGTGACGGGGCGTGATCTCCCCGTCCGTTGTCAAATAATCCAGCGACGTCACCCCGACCTGGACGACGGCGAAATGCGCCAGGGTCCGATGCGGCTGCAGTCCCAGAATTTCGGTCAGGAACGCTGCGCTCGCCTGATTGTCCCGGGCGTGGATGATCGTATGGTTGAACGTGACGGCCATCGACCGGCCTCCCTGCTTTCGCCGCAGCTTCGCGCGGATCTCTCTCGCGGACACGCGGGAGTTTAGCGCCGCCCCTACGGGGCGACAAATCCGATGAATCGCATCTATTCCTCCGCACAATGCGGTTCCAGGGACGCGGTTTCCTCCTCGCCCACGCCCCCTTCCGGTCTCTTCACATAACCCGTGTGACGGGAAGAACGGGGCACAGAACAACGTCATGTCCATGATTTGTTCTCAATCCTTGACTCTGGAATATCAGAAGAACAAGAATGGAGAATGATGAGAACAAAAATGGATCAATCAGAACGTTTTCAACGCGCCCGCGACGCCCTGCGTCAGGTGGAAGCGCAGTGGCGTCCCGATGCCGGCGTAGCCGGGGGGCGGCTCTTTTCCCTGTCGTTCGGACAGGACGCGATAGGCCTGCCCTGGTCCGGGCTGCACCAGATCGAAGGGCCGGCCGGGGATGCCGCCGCGACGGGGTTCGCCCTGACCATGGTCCGCCAGGGTATGCAACGCCATGGCCGGGGGAAGCCGGTTTTCTGGATCACCGCCCCGGGCAGCCTGGATAGCGGCCGTCTGTATCCTCCCGCCCTGCAGCAGGATCAGGCCGCGCGGATGATTTTCATCGACGCGCCCCGGCCGCGTGAAGGGTTCTGGGCCTTTGAGGAAATTCTGCGATCGGCCCAGGCCGACGCCGTCATCGCCGAGTTGCCCCCGCCCGACACCGTCGCGGGGCGCCGCCTGCAACTCGCCGCCGAGGAAGGCGGCAGCCTGGCCATCCTATTGAGTCTGGCCGGGATTGGCGGGGCTGCCGCGCCGCCGACTCCGGCACGCAGCCGATGGTATGTCGCCTCCCGCCCCGGCGGGACGGCGGTCCGTTTGATACGGGGGCAGGGATTATGCCCCGGGGAATGGAGGATCGATCATGACGACGCACCGGTTTCTCTATATTTGGCTGCCACGGTTGGCGACCGATCGCTACATCCGCAAACCGCCGCCTGACCTGGACGCCGACTTGATCCGACAGCCCTTCGCCGTAACGGAGGCGGCGGGCGGCGTGGTCCGGCTTTTGGGCATCAACCGCCCCGGTCTGCAGGCGCGCCTTCATAGCGGCATGCCGTTGGCGGACGCCCGCGCGATCCTGCCCAGTTTGGTTACCCTGCCCGCCCGGCGGGACCAGGACCGCGCGGTACTTCAGACCCTGTCGCGTTGGGCGGACCGGTACAGTCCCTGGGTCGCGGTGGAGCGCCGGACGACAGACATCCCCGATTACGGCGATGGCGGCCTGTGGCTGAACATCACCGGCTGCGCCCATCTGTTCGGCGGCGAGGCGGGTATGGCGGACGCCATCCACCGGCAAGTCACGTCGATGGGGTACGATACCCGTCTGGGCATGGCGGATACGCCGGGCGGGGCCTGGGCGGCCGCGCGTTATCACACCGAAGGGGGGCATATGCCGCCCGGCGGGACCCGGGACGCGGCCGCGGATTTTCCCGTACAGGCCCTGCGCCTTTCGGATAACAGCGCGGACCTGTTGGCCCGGCTGGGATTGCGGCGGATCGCCGATCTGTACCCCCTGCCCCGCGCCAGTCTGATGGCACGCGCCGGCGGCGTCGTGCTGCGCCGACTGGATCAGCTTCTGGGCCGACTGCCCGAACATCTGTCCTACAATCAGCCGCCCCGTCTGCATTCCCTGCGCCGTTCGTGGCCGGAACCGCTGATCGACGGTACGGGTTTGCGCGACAGCACGCGGCATCTGCTGGACCGGCTTTGCGCCCAATTGCGCGAGGAAGGGCTGGGTGTCCGGCAATTGGCGGCACAGTACCGGCGGGTCGATGGCACGATCTGCGCCGTAACCGTCGGCACTAGCCTGCCGACCGCGGCCGCGCCGCATCTCTTCCGATTGCTGGAAGATCGGCTGACCACGGTGGATCCCGGTTTCGGGATCGAGGAGAGCCTGATCTGGGCCCGCAGAGTGGAGCCGCTGAAGACCCGGCAGACCGACCTGGAAAACGATGTCGGCGCGCCGGACAAGCTGGCGCTGGGTGCTTTGATGGACCGGCTTGGCCATCGGTTGAAGGGGCAGGCGGCATACCGGGCCGGAATCCTGCCCGGTCACCGGCCGGACAGGCTGTTCCGCAGATCCGGCATATCGTCCGACGGCGCGGGCGCACCGGATGACCTCCCGCCCCGCCCGCTGCGCTTTTTCACCCGGCCCGAGCCCGTCGACGTGACCTTCTGCCCCGATAGCGGCACGCCGAATGCCATCACATGGCGGCGCATGACCTTCCCGGCAGACAGGATGGAGGGGCCGGAAAGAGTGTGGCCCGAATGGTGGACGGCGCTTGATCGCTCTCCGGTAGAGGGGTTGCGCGACTATTACCAGGTCACGGGACCGAAGGGGCGGCGTCTGTGGTTGTGCCGGGAACGGGCGGCGGGAGACGACCAATGGTCGGTTCAGGGAATCTTTTCATGACTCCGTCTTCCCGCAAACCGGGGCCGGCCTATGCCGAACTGCAGACCGCCACGAATTTCAGCTTCCTGCGCGGTGCGTCCCATGGCGAGGAATTGATGCAGGCCGCCCGGGACAAGGGCCTGCATGCCATTGGCGTGACCGACCGCAACAGTTTCGCCGGCGTGGTGCGCGCCCATATGGCCGCGCAGGACCAGGGCGTCGCCTTCCATCCCGGCGTCCGGCTGGATCTGGCCGACGCCCCGTCGCTTTTATGCTACCCAACGGACCGTGCCGCCTATGGCCGGCTGTGCCGCCTGTTGACCCTCGGCAAGCGCCGGGCGCCGAAGGGGCAATGCGAATTGTATCTGGAAGACGTCGCCGACGCCCGGAAGGGTTCGCTGTTCATCGCGGTTCAGCCGACCCGCCCCTGCCCTGACTTTACCAACCGCCTGCCCGAACTGAAGGGCACGTTCGGGCAAAGCCTGTATCTCGCGGTCGGCCGGTTCTATGACGGGTTCGACCGGGCGCGACTGGACTTCACCGAATGGGTGGAGCGGCAATGGGCCATTCCACCGGTCGTTACCAACGACGTCCATATGCATATCCCGGCCCGCAAGCCGTTGCTGGATACCGTCACCTGCATTCGTGAAGGCTGCCGGCTGGAAAACGCCGGCTTCCGGCTGTTCCCCAACGCGGAACGGCATGTGAAATCGCCGGCGGAGATGGCGGCCCTGTTCCCCGATCATCCGGACTGGCTGGCCCGCACCGTGGAGATCGCCGAGCGCTGCCGGTTCAGCCTGACGGAGTTGCGTTACGAATATCCGGACGAGAATGGCGGCGACGGGGAAAGCCCACCGGACCGGCTTGCCCGACTGACCTGGGACGGCGCGCGCAAACGCTATCCCGACGGCATCCCTCAGAAGGTCCGGGACGGTATCGACAAGGAATTGCGCTTAATTTCCCGGCTACAATTCGAACCCTACTTCCTGACCGTTCACGACATTGTTTCCTTCGCCCGCGGCGAAGGGATTCTGTGCCAGGGGCGAGGCTCCGCGGCGAATTCGACCGTCTGCTATTGTCTGGGCATCACCGAGGTGGATCCCGACACCCATAACCTGCTCTTTGAGCGTTTCGTCAGCGAACAGCGCGGCGAACCGCCGGATATCGATGTCGATTTCGAACATGAACGGCGCGAGGAGGTGATCCAGTATATCTATCGCCGATACGGCCGGGAGCGCGCGGGGCTGACCGCCACCGTCATCTCCTATCGCAGCCGCAGCGCGGTGCGCGAGGTCGGCCGCGTCTTCGGCATCAGCGAGGACAGCTTGGCCAAGCTTGCCCGCACCGTCTGGGGCAGCGGCTCCAGCGGCGTCGACCCGGCGCATGTGCGGGAAGCCGGTCTGGATCCCGACGATCCGCGTCTGAACGCCGTTCTGGGGCTCAGCGCCGAGTTGATCGGCTTTCCCCGGCACCTGTCGCAACATGTCGGCGGCTTCGTCATCACGCGCGGGCCCCTGGTCGAATTGTCGCCCGTCGCCAACGCGGCGATGAAGGACCGCACGACGATCGAATGGGACAAGGACGATATCGACGCCTTGGGCATCCTGAAGGTCGATGTCCTGGGACTCGGCATGCTGACCTGCATCCGCAAGAGCCTTGATCTGCTGCGCTCCCACAAGGGCGTCTCGATGGACATGGCCTCCTTCCGCGCCGCCAACGACTCCGCGACCTATGCCATGCTGCAGAAGGCGGACAGTATCGGTGTCTTCCAGGTCGAATCCCGCGCCCAGATGTCCATGTTGCCGCGCCTGAAGCCGGCGCGGCTCTACGATCTGGTGGTGGAGGTCGCAATCGTCCGGCCCGGCCCGATCCAGGGCGGCATGGTCCATCCCTATCTGAAGCGGCGGCAAGGCAAGGAGCCGATCACCTATCCGTCACCCGCCCTCAGATCGGTGCTGGAGCGGACCTATGGCGTGCCGCTGTTCCAGGAACAGGCTATGCAGATCGCCATTGTCGCCGCCGGCTATACGCCGGAAGAAGCGGACCGTCTGCGCCGCGCCATGGCGACCTTCAAGCGGACCGGGCAGATACAGAACCATCGCGACAAGTTCCTCGCTGGCATGGCAAAGAACAGATACGATCCGGAATTCGCCGAACACTGCTTCAAACAGATCGAGGGTTTCGCCGAATACGGTTTCCCGGAAAGCCACGCCGCCAGCTTCGCGCTGCTGGTCTATGTCTCGGCCTGGCTGAAATGCCACCACCCGGACATTTTCGCCTGCGCCCTGCTGAACAGTCAGCCCATGGGCTTCTACGCCCCGGCCCAGATCGTCCAGGACGCCCGCAACCACGGCGTGACGGTCCGGCCCGTCGACATCAATTACAGCACCTGGGACAATACCCTGGAATCGCCGGATGGAGGCCGCCGCTATGCCTTGCGTCTCGGTTTCCGGCAGATAAGGGGGCTGTCGGACACCGACGCTTTGGCCATCGTCTCCAACCGGCCGAATGGGGGGTATCAGGATCTCTACATGATGGCGCGGCAGGCCGGGCTTTCCCCCGACGTTCTGGAGAAATTGGCCGATGCCGACGCCTTCGCGTCCTTAGGCCTGTCCCGGCGCGAGGCGCTGTGGCGGGCCAAGCGGTTCGGAAGCGGGCGCAAGGCGCCGCCCGACCTGCCGCTGTTCGGCGTTTTGAGCGGCCACACCCATAACCAAGGCGTTTCGGCGGAATTCGGCCCTGAAAGCCCTGTCCTACTGCCCGAAATGAGCTTGGGCGAGGAGGTCGTGATGGATTATTCCAGTTTGCGCCTGTCGTTACACGCGCATCCCATGTCACTGATCCGCGGTCAATTGAACGCAGCCGGCGTGCGCACCGCCCGGGGCTTGCCGGAGGTCGGGGATGGCAAGCCGGTCAGCCATGCCGGGCTGGTCATCGTGCGGCAGCGGCCAAGCACATCGGCGGGCGTTGTCTTCCTGACGATGGAGGACGAGACCGGTCTCGCCAATATCGTCGTCTGGTCCAAGGTGTTCGAGGCCTATCGACGGGTTCTGATGACCGCACCCATTCTCGGCGTAGAGGGCAGCCTGCAAATCGAAGACCGGGTGACCCATGTCGTCGCCGACAAGCTTTTCGACCTGACCGGCCTCCTCGACCACACCATCGGCACCCTCCGCTTCGAACGCCGCAAAGGCGGTCACCCCCGGTCCCTGACCTTGAAAGCCACCCCGGCAAAACCATTCCCCCCAACCACTCTCCACATCCTCGCCCTCTTCACCGGCCCAACCCGACCCAATCCTTTAAAGGTAGACAGCCACAACTTTCACTAATGGTGGAGCAGAGACTGTTGCCCCTGTTCCTCATTATTACCGGGCGCGCTTGGGGGACGGCTCAAATGATGCATCACTTTGCGTTCCTTTCTGAGGTCATGCCGCCGCGGACAAGGCGCTGGCGCGGCTTACAAGGAGTTCGCTGAGCGGGCTTTCGTGACGCCGGTTCGCGCGTTCGACAGCGAGAGCGGAAGCGAGCCGGACGTCGCCTGACCGGATCGCCGCTTCAATCAGCGTGAGATCGATGACGTCGCGTTGCGCGTGGCTGCCGCCGAAACGGTGGGCGAAGGACCGCACGTGCCGCAGAAGTCCGACCGCCTTTGCGTAATCACCATCGCCGAACGAGAGCAACGCCTGCCCAACCGCCAACCCGACCTCTCCGGCAAACATGGCATTGTCCCCCGGGCCCTCAATGGCATTCCGCTGGGCGTCAACCACGGTTCGGGCGAGATCGCGCCGACCCGCGCCGATAAAAGCCATCATCGCATGGACGTCGTTGAATGCATAAGCGCTCGTCGTCGCCATGGGGGCCCACCCGTTGGCCAAGGCGTCCCAGCGGTCGCCCACATCAACGTTGCGCAAGTGAAGTCGCCAGAGCATTGCCGAGGCATCGACCATGTCCATCACCACGCCGGACTCTCCGCGCGCCATCTGGTCGTCGAAGAGCGCGAGCACGGCCGCAAAATCCCCCAGTTCGAGGTGATACAAGGCCAAATGCCACCAGTTGTGCACCTGGAAGAAACTGTCGCCAGCCCACCCGTCGTTGCTGCGCATCCAGGCGATTCCATCGGATTGGCGGTTCTGCATTTCGAACACATGGGCGACCGCGTGCTGGGACCAGCCGTCGCGTGGCTCGAGTTCGACACCCCTCCGTCCGGCGGCCTCGGCGCGGGCATAGTCGCCGTTCTCCTCCAAGCCGAATGCATGCATGCCCAAGACCGAGTGATAGCCCGGCATGCTTTCGTCCCAATGCGGCAACGCCCGGGCAATGCGGTCGCGCAGCATACGCGAATGCCCGGTAAAGAAATCGATCTGATGGCCGACCAACAGCCCCAGCGCATCGCGGGGATAGGCAATCGTCACGTCTTCCATCACCCGACCGGCATCGTGCCAACGGCCCTCCACAAGATGGCGGATCGAGGCGAGGTGACCACGTTCGCGATCCGTGGCCGGAAGATGCTCTGACGCCTCGAGTGCTGCCCGCGCGACCGGTAATCCGTCCGGTTCGGTACCCAACAGATGAAGCCAGGCTCTAAGCGCGTGCGCCATTGTAAAGTCCGGGCACTGCGCGATTGCGGCGTCAGCTCCCGCTACCGGATCACCCCGATAGCATTGCAGTTCCGCGACCGCAGTCTCGTAATGCGCGGCGGCGACTTCATTTGCCCCGGTCAAGACCAGGCCGTGGACATCGTGTCGGGTCATTTCATATCCTTTGGAAAGCTCTGTTGTTCCATGCGTCATGACCAGAAGGCGTAAGGTCGAGCCTCACATTGTGAGGCGTTCGCCTTAGAGCGTGTGGGGCTCCGCGGTGTAAGCCGGAAAGGTACCAACCCGGCGCGCGGCAATTGATGTATCTAAGACCGAAATGCGAAAGACGGTCGGTTCTTGGCAGAGACACCGCTCTGCCCGGGGCTGCTTTCGCCGCGCGCCCGGAAAGCGTATCGTCGCGATGAAAATGTGACTGGATTCAGCCAACAATGTACTGGGACACAAAAATTTCTGACGGGCGGCCTGTTGTTGCTGTGCTGCCCTTTGCCGTCATTGACCAAGACGGTGAAATGTCCCGGTTTGCCCAAGGGATCCACGAAGAAATTTGCGGAGAGCTTACCCGCTTTCGTGGCCTGCAGGTAATTTCACCGGCCTCGGTCGTCGGGATCGCAGAATTGCCGGATGCTTCGATCGGCGACAGACTCGGCGCCAGTCACGTTCTGCGGGGCCGCATGCGGCGCGCTGGCGACGACATTCAGCTGATGGCCTCTCTGAGTTCGGTACGCACGTCCGCCCAGTTTTGGAGTGAGCGATTCGTGATCGCCTCGGATAGCCTGATCGATTTCGAGGGTCGGCTCGTCGGTCGCATCGCGGCGACCCTCAATGTGAAACTGGAAGAAACCGCCCTCGCCGAAGCGCGTCGGCGCCCGGCAAAAAGTCTTGCCGCATACGAGTTGACGCTCAGCGGTTTGTCCATGCTGCGCCAAGGCACGAGGGAGGCCAATGATGCGGCGCTGGCGCTGTTCGATCGGGCGCTGGCGATTGACCCGCTGTATGCGCGAGGGCATTCGGGACTGTCGCTCTGCTGGTTCAATCAATGGAACTGCCAGTTCTGGGATCGATTCGAGGAGGCGAGCCAAAAGGCCTACCTGCATGCCCGCCGGGCCCTCGAACTCGATGACGGCGATGCGATGACGCATCTGGTGATTGCTCAGGTAGCGCTCTTCCGTGGCGCCTGGGAGCAGGCAGCCTGGTATGTGGACAGAGCCCTGATGCTGTGCCCGAATGATGCCGATCTTCTGGTCACCGCCGCCACGCTCGAAGTGTTCCTCGGGCGTCCCGAGGCCGCATCTGAACATGTCGCCCGCGCGATGCAGCTGAACCCCTATCATCCGAACGATTACTTTGCCTTTGCGGCGTTTGCAGCGATCTTCAGCGGCAACATGGAGGACGGGCACCGACTATGGGCCCGATGTGACACGGCCCCGCTAATCGACATGCCCGCCTATGTGGCAGCCGCTCACGCCCATATGGGCAATCTTGATTTGGCGCGTGCTGAGTACGACCGGTATCTGGAGGGCTACCGCGAAAAAATCGCTTTCGGCGCCGATTTTGCGCCAACCGCTCCGATCGAATGGCTATTCAAGGTTAATCCCTTTCGACGGGTCGAAGACCTGAACTTCCTAAAGCAAGGCTGTCTCGTGATCGATCAACCTTTGCCGGCGCCAATGCAGACCGTTGATCCTGTCAAGGCGGGCGCCGTCTTGGCACGCTCTGGATCGGGCTGGATCGTCGACTTTGCTGGCGAGCGCGCCCACCTTCCCGACCTGAAAGGAATGCATGATATTCGTCGCCTGCTCGAAGCTGCGGGCGAGGAAATCCATTGCCTTGATCTTGCTGAGCGGGAGGCTGAGGTGCCGGGGGGAGATGCGATGCTCGACGAGAAGGCACGAACCGCGCTGAAGGCTCGTGTTCGTGATCTGCAGGAGGAACTGGCCGAAGCGGAGGACATGAACGACAGCGGGCGTGTCGAGAAATTGCGATCGGAGATGGACGCGATCGTCGAGACCCTTTCCGCCGCTCTTGGTCTTGGCGGCCGGCGGCGAAAACTTGGGGATCTTTCGGAAAAGGCCCGCACTGCGGTGACCTGGCGCATTAGGCACGCTCAGCGGCGTATCGAAGCGGCGCATCCCCCATTCGGGCGGCACCTCGTCAACAGCGTTCGTACCGGTACCTTCTGCACCTACCGTCCGGAGACGGCGGTCGCCTGGAAATTTGACGGACAGTGATCCTGCGGCCCGGCGTCGCGTTACCGACGAAAGCAGCGCCGCCGCCAACAATGGGCAAGACTCCTGTCGAAATTTGCTGTTCGATCGGTCGCATCATCGCCCATGTTCCCTGGCGGACACCAAAGCGGAAGATCGCAATGACAGAGCTAACCGACAAACGTCCGGCTGCAGTTGTGCGTGCCTGGATAGAGCGATTCAATGCCGCCGACCCTGACGGGATTGCCGCACTCTACCATGCCGACGCGATCAATCATCAAGTTGTGTTCGCCCCGGTGGAGGGTAGAACAGCCATTCGAGAGATGTTCGCGCGGGAATTCGCCGCGGCAAGAATGGTCTGCATCCCCGACATTCTGCACGAGGCCGGAGATGCCGCGATCCTCGAATGGCGCGATCCGAAAGGGCGACGCGGCTGCGGATTTTTCACGGTTCGCGGCGGCCTCATCACATTCCAGCGCGGTTACTGGGATCGCCAGAGCTTTCAGGTGAAGGGCTAACAGCTCAATCGCTAGACGCTGATCAGCTGAAAGCTGTTTTGATTCTGGAATGCAGAAGCCCTATTTTCCATGCGCTTCCTGGAAAGCAGAAAGCCCTCAGCGTTTTAGCGCTAAGGGCTTGATATATTTGGTTGCGGGGGCAGGATTTGAACCTGCGACCTTCAGGTTATGAGTTTGAGGTTCCCTTGGACGTTCAACGTTGCATGAGTTTGACTAAGATATTTATTGTTTATTTTACAATATGTTAATGTTTACTCAACATCACACCAAGATTGATAATCACCTCCATGGATATGGTTATGCCGCTTACCTATTGATTACCTGAATTGGAGGCGCGTTGTGACAAGGCTCACCAAGGCCGCTGTGGATTCGGCCCGCATCCTCGCCCAAACATCGGGTCGGGACATTTACAAATGGGATTCTTCCCTGCCCGGCTTTGGGGTTCGTGCGAAAGGGACGGGCACCACCAGCTTCATGATCCAGTACCGGAACGAGTTCGGAAAATCGCGCCGACACACCATCGGTCGATATGGCGTCATGACACTGGACGAGGCTCGCAAGGAGGCACGCGACCTACTGAGCGCGTCCTCTCGCGGTCGCGACCCGCGCGCCGACAAGGTAAACAAACGGAATGCCCTGTCAGTCCGCGATCTCGCCGACCGGTACATGTCCGATCATTGCGAAGGGCGCTGCAAGGACTCCACGATGGCGGCGCATCGGTGGCTGCTGGACAAATTCATTGTCCCCAAACTGGGACGGCTGCAACTGAACGAAATCACGCATGCGGATGTGGACCGTCTGCATCAAAGTCTCAAATCGACCCCCTATAATGCGAACAGAGTTTTGGGTCTTTTAAAGGCGATGTTCGGTCGGGCCTAGGTGTGGGGACTGATTCCTCGTGGCGGGAATCCTGCGATATCGGTACGGCCGTTCCGCGAGCGCAAGCGACAGCGCTGCCTGTCGCCGGAGGAGCTGAAACGTCTGGCGCGCGCCATCGACGACAGCAAGCAAGAGCGCCTGATCTCCCCGCAGGTTGCCGGTGCCTTCCGCCTGCTCATCGTGACCGGCGCGCGGTCCAACGAGATCCGCACCTTGCGGTGGTCCGATATCGATTGGGATCGACGCTTGCTGGTCATCCGGGAGAACAAGACCGATGTGAATGGCATCAAGACAATCCCGCTGAACACCACCGCCCTGGACATCCTATCGGAGATCCCGCCGACAGACGGCAACCCCCATGTTATTGCTGGTCATAATCCCGGTAAGCCCGTTGTGAATTTACAGAAACCTTGGCGACGTCTTCGTAGCCGCGCCGGTCTCGAAGACTTGCGCATTCATGACCTTCGCCACTCCTTTGCCAGTTTTGGCGTTACTGCCGGCGCGTCACTGCCGGTCATCGGCGGCCTCCTAGGCCATCGATCGATGACGGCGACATCGACCTATGCCCATCTCGCTGCCGACCCACTCCGGGACGCGTCGGAGCGGGTCGGCAGCCTGGTGGGAGAGATCCTGTTCTCGGAGAAACCCAACTCACTCGGCCCACAGCTACCCAAAACGGAGACCTGACATGGACGATACGGATCCGATCCAACTGAAATTCCAGCGCCACGGCGCACGCTACGAGAAGGCGAAGGCTGTCGCCGACAAACGGGGCGAGACTATCGAACAGTACCTGATTGAATGTATCCGGGAGGGTCATATGGCGCTCAGCGCGCGCGCATTGTTTACCCCGGACCCGAGTTTCCCGTCAGAAGACGAGTTAGACATCCCAACGATCTTCCGGCGCGGGAAGAAGAAAGACGGTTAGGTCTGGAAAAACAGGTTCGCTACAAACTGAACGGGAAGAGCCATGGCCTACAATTCTAGACCACCGGGTAAGCGCCAATCATCAATGCATCGACAACCAGATAGACCGAAATGAACTAAAGCCGCCCGACACAACCGAATCAGCAAATAATTTCAACGTTGATCCGCAAACTCACACAACTTTGAACGTACAAGGGAACCTCAAACTCCAATTTTAGCGCACCGTACCGGAGACCGTTGTGAAGGAGGTCCGAAGAAATGATAGCTCGAATCGACAACGCTTTTCATCGTAACCCTATGTTATTTTGTGGGCAATGCGCCTCCTTGTACACGATAGCAGGCATAGTCTGCCTGATCGCATTCATGCCGCCGGCACCGGACTTTGTCCCCTCTGCGATTGCCATACTCTCAGAGAAATTATGGCTCGTCTTGCTCATGGTTGGCCTGATCGCCTCGGCTTTTATGCTTAGGCGTGGATGGCGCTATCATCAATTTCGGGAACAAACGAAGGAAGGTCGCATAGACTTTTACACTGATCAAAACGCCACAGCGTTTTCGTTGAATCGGGATAGCGTGGGACACAATAGACTGAACCTGTTGTCGCGCGGGAAGCGTGTTTCATGGCAGCTTGATTTTGTTAGAAATACAGGTGTCAAACGTAACAACAGAATTTTGGCGCATCGGGTTTCGAACAAGAATTGGAACGCTTTTGTCGTGCGGGTGGACAATCCTGATTTTGATGTGAACCTTTTGCGCGTGCTCGATTTTCAAACAGTAGAGCCCTTCAACGATGAAGCATTGTCAAACCCGAGCCAGAGCTCGGACGACGACGCTGACACTGATAAGGCGAAACTGTTCCTTGAGGGACTCGAATTCGTGCGGGCGCAGATGATCGAAAACGATAAGGACGGCATTTCGAAACGGGAGATTGATCGGCGCATGAAAGCCGCCTGTATTCAATCTTTGACCTTTGTTATGCAATCTAGGTCGCGGTATGGGTTGTCTCGTGATTATGGGATCAACAAGAAAAACTACGCGGCATACCTCGTAGAAAATGTGCCGCTGGCCAAATCATCTAGAACCGTTGAAAACTGGTTTAGAGACCAATAAGCCAGCCACTCAAAGAACTGCAATCTACATAAAAAATGCCCTGCTAAGGGATCGTGAACTTAAGTATCACGAAATCACGGCTTTAATCACTTAGCATCCCACAGAACTCGTTTCACCTTACGGGCACCCCCTTGCTCGGAAAAGGTGAACCATGAACAAATTACCCACACACGAGTTTTCGCTACTTAAGGCGAGAGAGGCCGCGGATCTTCTTGGCCTATCCGTCGCAACGCTAGCCGCGTGGCGCGTTCGTCGATCCGATGGGCCGCCGCATATCAAGGTCGGCGGCGCGGTACGATATGACCGCGCGGAGCTAATGGCCTAGATCGAGCGGCAGCGACGTTCATCGACATCGGACACTCGATGACCGCCCGGAAGCCGGTCAGCTTCAGGCTATCCGAAGAGGCATTGGGTGCGCTGAACGCCCTAGTCTCCCATCACTCGATGACAAAGAGCGACGTGATCGAGTGGCTTCTGACCGGGCGGGTCCGAGCACGATATCGCGCTGCAAGGATAACTCCCACGCGTTCGAGCGGGCGACGAGTTGGCATTCGCGACGCTATTCTGATCGCAAGAACGGCCTACGCGCTTAATGTAATCGCTTCCGACGCTGACCGCTCCCTCGCCCGCCAGCTAACACGGCACGCGCTGAGGATCCTGGAAGCAAACGTTGTCGATCGCGCAACGCGGTCGCATGTCCTTGCTGTTGACCCCGGCCTCGAGAATTTGGAGCCCGTCGCGCCGCACCCGCGTCTGATCGCCCTTCTGACGAATGGAGACGGTGATGATCGTTCGTGAATCGCGGGGTAAGGACCTACGGCGCGTCTTCAAGTATGCGGCACGCATAGGGGAAAACGCTAATATGGACGACACCCTTGTCGGACCTTGCTACCTCGTAAACACCGGGTTCTCGCAGGCGAGCGATGTGGAAATCTGCCATGCACAAGCCGCTCTCGAGGCGATCGCCGACAGCCGGCCAGACCTAAAATACACCGTGCTCCACCTGACGTTCTCACCACCGCCCGATCGATCGTTTGAGGCGGCCCGCGAAGAGTGCCTTGAAGCCTATGGACGCGCCGCCCACGCCCTGAACGTTTCTGATCGTATTGCCTTTCTGGCCTTCCATTCACCGCGCTCTCCCGACAACCAGATTCCACCGACGCATCTGCATGCCGTCATTGCATTACCCTGTCCAGAGACCGGCCAGAGCGTGTCCATGCATCGACTCCGTGATCGATTATTCGCCGTGTCCGATATCCCATCGACAGCAGGCTTCACCCCAGATCGGTCCTCCCGAATGCCGAACCAGCCGAAGCAATCTCAGCAACAAGAGCCGAACCAGAACTACACACCTAAATCGACTCCGGTCGCAAGTACCACCCAACCTGGACTGCCACCTGCCCGGCGTAAGACTAAGCGCAGAAAACGTGATCGGGGGTTGGAGCTATGAACTGCCTACCTTGTCTCATCATTGCGCCATCGAAGGCAGCCCGCTCCAGGGCCCGGAATGTGTCACCTTGTGAGCGCGCCTCTCGACGACCCGGGCCCTCTACCGACGTTGTAGTGCGATACGGTGAAAGTCCCTCCCGATTTTCATTTGCCAAAGGTGCAGCGGTCTACGCAGCGATTCCTGAAGCGAAAACCGCATCAGTCTCCGCCCTAATCGGGGCAGCGCGGAGCGCTGCGGTCGGAAAAACACGCCGCGGGAACGAATTATGAAAGAAAGCCTTTCAGAGCGTCTGCGTACCGCCGCTATCGAATTGGCAGAACATCAGCGTGAGGCGAGCATTGGCGGTCCGCCGCAACGCTTCGTTCGACTAAACCGGGAGTTGGTGCTCACGCTTCACGAAACACTGGGGACATGGAGCGCCGTCGCGGACCTCCTGTGTTCAGAAGGATTGAGGTGGCGCAACGGCCGCCCGGTCAACGGCGATCAGCTACGCACCCTGATCGCCCGCACAAGGCCGCGCTCGCGGAGACCGTCGCAGACGCAAGATTCCGCTCCAGTCACCAACAGACCGTCACCTTCGCTAAGCCATCCGGTAGGAAGCCGGAAGGGCGCCCCGAAGCTACGGGAAACGCCTGACGAGGAAAAACCCATCACGTCACGACGGGGCCTCTCGGATCTGATCGACATCTGACCCACAAAGGAGAAGTTCGATGCCAACCGACCATTCACCATTTCCCGTACCCCGGCAAAACCGCGTACGTGAGTTTATTCAATCCTTCTCACCCGAGGATTTGCGAAACTGTTCGGTGGTGGTCGCCAATCGCACAGGCGGTCAAGGCAAGACACTGGTCGCACAACTCGTATCCTTGTGTTTTGAGGGTGCTGGGATCACGAAACACCTTGCTGCGGCGGATACAGCCGACCTTTCCCGCTGTTCGAAACTCGGCAAGCTCTTTCGTGAGCAAGTAACGGAGCTAGGTCTTGGCGCGACAATTGACGCTGTCCGGAGCGATCCCAACAGGGCGGTTGCACACTGGGATGCCCTTGGCGAGCTGCTTTGCGCCGGGGATGTCGTTGTCGATCTTGGTGCCAACTTGGTCGACATGGTTTGGGATTGGGCCGCTGCGCGACAGGCCGGTTCCATACTCCGGTCTCCTAGAATACCGCGCATCGTGCTCGTAGTTCCGGTCCGCGCACAAGCCCAAGCGTTGGAGGACGCCTTCACTGTCCTGGAGCGATCCATCAAGGAGAACGACAACCTCCCTCTCGCCGGCCGCATCCTCGTTCTTAATGAAGCCAGTGGTCCCTTCTCACAATATGGAAACAATTCCGACTTCGAGCGCATCCAAGCGATGAAACACAACGCCGGCCTGAAGGTCATGTCTCTGGCCCAATGCCGCAGCGAAATCTGGCCTACGCTCGAACGGAACCATGTCCCGATCGCCAAAGTCGCTCGGATGGAAACCAACGAGTTTGGTGAAGAGTTTGGTCTCGACAGGTTCGCCGCCAGCGGAGCGCGTGCGGACTTCCTTACCTGGCTTGAGAAGATCATCGCTGATTTCCAGCGTATCGGATTGGTGCCGCCTGCGCCAAAAGAACGGGAGTCACGAGGGTAATGCACGGAAACCGAATTCAGTATCTCGCTCGCGCCGCCCGTCAGGAGCATCTTGACCTCTGTATGCGGATTGGACGCATAGGGCTTTATCGATTGATATGCGTTGCTTCACTCGTGTTCTTCGGGCTTGCAATCCTGGTTGCCGGTCTGTGGTTCCTGTTCGACCGAACCGGCGATCGAATACCTTCCACCATCTCCGAACTTGTTTTGAAATTGGAGCAAGTCGACCGAAGGCTTTTAAGCCAGATGGCATCCGAAGAACTGAGATTGCGACTGAGTTTATCACCGGGCTCCTTGGAGCTTGCCGCCACGCTGGATCGATTGCCGCAAAAAGGATCGATCCGCTCTCAACTCCCGGATTGGACAGGGCTGAGCGAACCGCGGCCAATTGGAAGAGAAGAAGCAATTGAACTGATCCTGATGCGCCTCGCGAGAACGCCCAAATCAGAACTGGCGGCCGTTGTCGGATGGCTTCACTTGTATGGTCAAACCGGTGGCAAGACAGATCTCCTGCTTGAGTGGTACTTGAGCTTGGGTTCGTCAGCCAGGGAGAGAATAGATACCGAGTTGCGAACTGACGGGCTCACACCGGAAGAGATCGCCGTTAGATCTCATCTCTTGGCACTGTCATCGCTCGAACGGGACGGATTGACCGTTCTTCTGCGTCGCATGACGCCAGGCATTCTCGCTCAGCTGTCTCGGATACCTCCTGATCGATTGATGAGCCTCATCAACATTGCCCAGTCTTACGCGGGCTCCTTTTCCAACGAAGCTGCTGCGTTTCCGTGTCTCAACCGTCCCGAACGCTTTTACTACAGCGACCCACGGCTGGCCTGCAGCGTTATCGTTGTATCAAACTGAACATCTGACATTCATCGTCTTGCCCATCATGGCCTCTTCTCCTCAGGAATTGGGGCATCCGGCAATCCGAGGACGATCCGAGTGGACGACGCATACATCGAAAGCTTCAACGGCAGCTTCCGAGCGGAGTGTCTGAACACGTACTGGTTCATGAGCCTTGATGACGCGCGGGAGAAACTGGAGACTTGGCGTAGAGACTACAACGAAGTTCGGCCGCACAGCGCCATCGGTCACAAAGCCCCGATGGAGCTTGCCCGAGCCTCAGGGCAGGCATGCCTGCCCTGAGGCCATAGAGCCGGGATTTTCTCAGTCTCGGTGGTCCAGTGTCGGGGGCAAGATCATAACCCAGAAAATCACTCAGCCGGTTGGTCCAAAAAACGGGGAGCCGCTCAATCGACCAAAGGACACCCCCTCTGAACAGAGCAGTATCGGGTCTCACGTCAAGTTTCTTGGAAGGTGATGCCGGGCTGGCAAAAATCGAAAACTCAAGCTCGAACGTCAGCTCGTCTGAGAAGCAAGCCTCCTTCAGCTTCTGCGAAAGCCGTACCTTACGCCCTCTCCAAGGATGCGCAGCAGGGTTTCCCCTTCTTCACTCATCGGGTTGGGCAGCATCTCCACGCGCGTAAGAGACGGTTCGCCAACATTGCTCACATAGGCGATAGCGTACCGCTGCCCGCTTCTAGGTCGAGCGGCCGCCTTAGCCGTCCTGACTTCGCTTTCGCCGATCTCGAACATACGAGGATCACCGAGGCTGGCCTTGACCTCTATGAGCAACGCCTGGCTTCGGAAGCTGACAGTGAAATCGTAACCGAGGCCATCATCACCTTTGCGCCCGGTGAAGGGCTCCGAATTCTCGGAAACCCAGGCGGCATCAATATTCTGCTTGGGTAGTCTGTTCTTCAGCCAGTTATAGACGACAAGCTCGCCCAGTTTGCCGATCATGTCGGTCTTGTCAGACGGCGCTCTCCGGCCAGCTGGCGGAGCCTTGCTGCCCGGCTGGTTTTTACGGTCTCTTGCCTTAGGCTGAGCACGCGGCACCAGATCGGCCGGCGATCCCACGGGACTTTCCAGCACACTCTTCGGGAGTTTCTCGGCGAGCTCGGATGCGATTGCGGACCAGTCCGCGGTCTCAGGGTCTACGCTTCGACCGTTGAACGGTACCGATCGCGCCTCACGTTTCCTGGCGTCCGCCTCTTCCTTTTCGCGACTGCGTTCGGCATCGAGATCGTCGTCGCTGAGTTCCAATTGCCCGCGATCAAGCGTGGCAAGCATTCCCTCCGGCCACACACCTAGGGTCTGGCACCAGAAGAATAGCAGTGTTTCGCCCAGCTTCAGGCAATCGAAGACTCCAGCTTCATCGAGCCGAACGCGGAGCGAATCCACCCATTTGTCGACCTCGTCCCACAAAGCCGGGCGCATGACTTCGTGCTTCAGGCACCACGCCCTGATAACCGGCCCCGCCGCCCTGGTGAATTTACGAACCGCATCGGCATTGGCACACCTTAGCGTGTCAAGCGGCACCAGGTTCGGCTTCTTGCCCTTTCGGCTGGCTTCATGCTGGGCAAGCCATTGATCCACCCACTCTGCCATGACGTCGCGGGGAACCTCATGATAGCGGAGTTCCCAGGCAGGATCAGGAGGCAGCGACCGGACTTCCTCCCTCAACTGCGCATATTCCTCTGCTACCTCGCCTTTCTTGATCACCGGATAGAAGGCGGCGCGCAGCGCATCAACGATCTCGATTTCGTTGTCGTGGATATAGTTGGTCAGCAGGCTGCCATGGAGTTCCGGATAGGTGTCGGGGCTCTCGCCTGCCGCGAGCAGGCTGCGGTTGAACGCCTCGAAGTCCAGTCCCAGCCGGTCCCGCAATTCGCCTGTCGTGAGGGCGCCCTTGCAGACTTCGAGCACGAAGTCTGCTTCCAGGTCGTGCTGTTGCAATGATGGACTAAGGACGGAACGAAGCTGGTCAGGTTCCTGGATCGCCTGGGCTTCAACGGACCGAAAGGCCGCCAGTGCTTCGACGCCGCCGCCAAGATGAACAAGTGCGCGAAGCCATGGTAGATGGCGTTCGAGTCTGGTGCCAAGAGTATCGCGCACGGCGCTTGCGGCGCTCTCCCGCAAGCGAAGTGCGGCGCACAGGCGCTGCAAATCCATGTCGGCCGGCGGCGCTTCTGCGACTCCCACCGACCGTGCCCTTAAGGTCATAACCAGTATGCGCAGATGCGGCTCAAGCGCCGGCTGCTCGATGGCTTCGCAGAGAGCTCCCAGGCACGCATCGACAGTATCCCAGTCAAGAGGACCGCTCGCGCGGACGACGACAAGCGGCGCTCCGCCCAGCGTCTTGAAAGCGAACGCGCGTTTGCTTTCATCGTCCCTCGTCACGCGCCGGCCGTCGATAACAAATTCGAGGGTGGCGGCAACTTGAAAGAGAATGCGTTCCAGCCTCGCAATGATAGCGGATCGGTCGGATGGCAAGCGCTGGAGCTCAGTTCCTCGGAGAGCTTCCATGGAGACAGCCAGAATCGGTCTCAGCCAAGGGCATCTGTCTACGATCGGCGACATATCGCCAGCACCGATCGGCTGCCCGTCGACCACAGCCGAGTAGCGCGCTTCGGACAAGAGCCGCACGGAATCGCCGAAGATGTTCTGGAGTGTCCTGCCTATGCGAGTCAGGTTGCCACCGCGCGGATCGAACAAACGCAGACCGGCGGTTTCGATCAAGCTCGCAGCGGTTTCATCTTCTTCATTGTCACGTATGTAGATTGGATCGTCCGCGTCTGGGTGATCCTCATCCATATCTATGACGATCGTTTCCTCCCCGCGCCTGACCAGAAGCCGGTTCGGAGCGGAAATGGCGCTTTGCTGAGAACCGCCATAGCGCTGGCCGATGAGCTGCCATGTGCGGTGGTACAGATTTATGAAGTGTCGCTCAAAGTACCTGTCGAAGCCTTCGGCTTCATATTGCCCGGCCAGGAATTCTGTTTGTTCAATGAGATTGCCGGCATCATTCAGGATGCGGAGTTCTGCTCTTTCCTTAAGTTCCTGGATGCACTGGTAGGCAGCGCCCTCAAGCAACCGGGCGACGCTCGGTGCCGGGCGACGAAGATACGTGGGAAACCGCTCGTTGCTCGTCTCGGCAGAAATCCAAAGCTGCGCACCGGTTACATGGACGCGGCGCGAGCCTTCGTTGGTCGGTTCGTCAGCAGGCACCCACGGGGCCATTCGCAAGAAGGCAGAGAACGGTGTCGGCCATCCGCGCGTATCGGAATGGTAGTTGTACCGATGGCTGACCTCTACTGACCATTCGATAACATGAGACTGCCTAAACCATTCGACAATCGCGCCTGCATAGAGTTCCCGGCAATCATCGCTGAAGCGCTCATGATCCCCTTGTCCGGGCCACCACCAAAGGTCACCGGTGATCGTATAGTCAGTGCTCGTCGGGAAATTCAGCGCATTCGCGTCCTGTTCTTCAGTGTCGGCCTTCCACAGTGCTTTAGCCGGCGGACCGATACCTAGCTGATCGCAAAACCGAAACGACCGGAGATCAGAAGCGCGAACATACCTCGGGGGCGTTTTCTTAACCGGGTGTAGCCCCTTCTGAACCCTGAGTTCTGTCAGAAACTCCACCCAGTCGCGAACGTTACCCCTGTTGAAAGCGCGATGGGATGGCGGTGCGATCCTGCGGCTCTTAAGTTCCACAAAATCGGATACATCTGCCGGCGCGCTATCCAGCAATTTCTGTAGCTGCTGGCCGAGCGTTTCTTTTGGCCAGCTCTCCGAAAATACTGCCTCGGCCGCATCTATGAAGTCGCCTGAACCCGTCGGCACGAAGAAGCGGTGCTGCGGCCGCAACTTGATGGGGCGGCCGGTCAGCCGTGCCCGGCGCCATACCTGAAATGCCCATCGCAACCCGGCGACACGGGCACCTTTGCGAGCGTCCTGGCGCAGGAGCTGTGAGAGCTGACTAAGGACGGTGTCGCGATCGAAGGGGGAGACAAGCTTGGCGTTTTCAAAGTACGACCGAACGCTGCCCAATGCTCCATGCCAATCGAGCCTGTCTGACAAGAACGCGAATTCGTTCTTCAGTTCCGCCGGTGGCATCAGATCATCATCGCTGTCCGGCGCATCGACTTTTGAGCTCGGCGGGGGAAACACATAACCATGCCCTTCAGCCTTCCGCCGCCGCTTCCTTGGCGTGCCGCCTTCCTGAGCGGGCGCTGAGGTCATCGTCCGGTGCAGCTTGCCGTCAGAGCAAAGCAAGATTTCCTGACCTTCCAGAGCCATAGTGGACTTGCCCATCAGCTCGATGAGGTCCTGGTAGAAGGAAGTCCATTTCTGGATGGGGGTCCGATTGTTAGCTGCAAGCGTAGCCGCAATGGCTGCGGCGAGCACCGCCCGCTCCTGCGGGGTCGGCGCACTGACATAATCCGCGCATTGCTCTGCCAGGAACTGATCAATCCGCTTCAGCCGCGCGCCTAGTCCCGGCCAGAGGGGGACGAGGCCGGTTTGCGCGTGATGAGCAGCCGCGATCTCGGCCGGGAAGGTGGCCAGATTGTAATCCCACAACCGTGCTCTTGCGGGAGTGCGCCAAACGATCGTCTCGCTATCGGCGATGGAGCCAAGGCAGGGAACGATGCGGGCGTCGTCGAGGCCCTCGGCGCCCGCCGCGGTTCCAATGGCGCCGGCTATCATCGAAGCAAGATCGAGGGACGGGGTGGCCTCCAGGCTGGAGACATCCTCCCAGACGAGGAGGTCTGCCGCCGCGAGCGCGGCCTTGCCGGGGGTGATGTCGCAAGAGCCACCCCGGTCGGCAAGGCCGGAGAGCCAAATTACGGTTTCAGCGCCAAGCCCTACCGCTTCCCTTACGTGCAAGGCATTGAGGGCGATTTCCGCATCAAGTGTCTTGCGATTTGAACTGGGGAAGAAGGTGCCATGCATATAGCCCAGAAACGGCGCTACAGCCTGCTCCCCTAGAGGCAGGAAGGCATAGAGGCGCGTACTTGCGACCTGTGAGTCAAGACGGACCGCGAGCGCAACCTCACCGTCGCCTTCCCAGTCCAGCCAATGCGAGTGGAGCTGCTTTTGCTCAACGCCATCTGCGATGGCTTCCTTCATCGCGGCTTCGGCGATCAGCTTTCTGGCAACAAGAAATGTGCCAGACGCCTTGAGATCGACAATCGTCGCGCCGGGCCTGCCGGTAACATCCCGTTCTTCGCGAAACAGGGAGAAAGAGCGGGAGTCGTTATCAGGTACGACGGAAACGGTCAGCCTGCTGAGACGGACTAGAAAGAGCAGGACGGGAACCGATTGCTGACGAAGCGACTGGATTTCTTTGAGAACGGCTTGGCGTGCCGTCTTGTCTCGCAGCGAGACGGCTATCACAGTCGCAAAGGCGCGGCGGGCGTAGCTCTGAACACGCTCCGATTGATCCGCCTGCCAGCACGGGATATGAAGTAGCGGCATATCCTTGGCCGCAAGGGCGCGGTGCAGCGGGTTGCTTATCAACAGGTCGAAATCTTCCGGTTCGGCAAAGCCAAAGCAGAATCCGTCGAACTGCGGCTTCTCGCCAACGGGCGATGCCTGCGAAAAGATCAAAGGCTTATCGGTGATATGCAGAACGCTACGGAATCCGAGGCCCTTGTTGCCAATCGACTCGCCTGGCGGCTTGCTGGACAAGCCCATATCGAAGAGCGCATCGACGTTCTTGCTTGAGAAAGGCGAACCGCGATTGGCGACATAAAGGATGCCGTGCTCGCCGGCATCGAGGTCGAAAAGAACTTCGACCTCACCATCGCCAGTTCCATGCGGGTGAGCGTCGTACGCGTTCTGGATGAGCTCGATGAGAAAGCGGCCGTGGTAGTCGGCCGTTACGCTCTGCGCCAGGCTGACATTGCCGGCATAGATCTTATCGAGATAGGCTCCTTCCTCGTCGATCGTTCCGCAAAAGCTCCGTATCTTTCGTTTGCAAATTTTTTCAATGTAGGCTTTGGCATCAGTGGCATCGCCATCGGCACCATCTTTATTGAAGAGGGTGTCCGTGCGTTCATGATATTGCGCAAGATTATTTTGCTCGCGATGCAATGCCTTAACCGTCTGGTTCTGTTGTTTCGTCCGCCGCATTTCCTAACAGTGCGAAGACCATCATCATTTCCGACAAAAAGCGCTGGGAGAGCCCCCTGTCGATGCTCCAATTCACGGAGCGCTCTTTCAAAAGACACGTACCCCTACCGATATTCTCTTATGATGGCTTCCGCGTAGCGCGCGAGTTCTTCCGTTGAACCAAATGGCACCTGCACCACGAAAAACTCCTCCCCTGCCGGTTTGTCGCCGGCGAGCCTGGCAGCTAGGTGCCCTTTACCGAGCAGCCGTTCCGCACCACGCATACCGAGCGCGAGGTTCGATCCTGCCTCGCTGGCAACCTTCAAAATCAAGCGATTTCCCAGATTGTCTCGAATGCCGGGCGGTATGGCGTCTTGAGCGGCCCGCTGCGTGATCATAACTACGTGAATTCCACAGGCACGCGCTTTGGAAGCAAGACGGGTCATCGTGCTTTGGATGACTCTCCGGTACTCGTCAGAACTTGCCATCCAATCGGCCATCTCGTCATGAATGACGAAGATGTACGGCAGGCGATCCTGTGGCGGTACAATATCGTTATACTCAGATATTTTGGGAACACGTTTTGCCTTGATCAGCTCATACCGTCGATCCATTTCGGCGACGATCGTGTTGAGAACCTGTTCGGCTTCATCCTGGTCGGTGATGATCTCATGAGCCATATGTGGGGCATCGCTGATCCATGGGAAATCAACGCCCATTTTAGGATCTATCAGGTACAGTTTAAGGCTTTCCGGGGCGTTCAGAGCGATCATCTGCAGCAGCAGGTTCTGCGTCAGCACACCTTTTCCGCTGCCAGTCTCCCCAGCGATCAGTGTATGTGGCGCATGTTCTTCATTGCCGCCGAACGCACCGCGCAGATTCAGCCAAAGTGGTTCGCCGGTGTCCTCACGCAACCCCAAAAGAAAGCTGGACGTTTCCTGAGGCGCCGAGCTCGGCCACTCCGTTTCGAGCCAGACCCGAGCCAGATCAACTACTCTTCGCTTTTGCGCCGCCACAAAAAGCGAAATGCGCCCGAGCCCCGTTCGGATGTCGGTGACGTCAAGGCCATGCGTTGTCTTAAGCTCCAGCAGCTTTTGATTGAGCTTTGATACGGTCAGGGTGTTATGGCCGGCGAAACCCACCAGGACGCCGTTGGGCGTCGAAATCGTGCGTGGCTCTGAAAACCGTGCTGTCATTCCAAAATCGGTGAGCGCTGCCTGAAGATTGACTGCGGTGGCATCTGCGAACTCTGCCTCGGCTTCTACTTGGTCGCCATAACCTTTCCGTGTCGCGATTTCCCGAAGAACATCTTCGAGTTCATCAGGTAGAGCCTTATTGCGCTCGATCTCCTGAATTACCTGCGCTGTTTCGTCCGCTTCAGAGACTTTCGACCCCGTCGCAACATCCACTGCAGATGGGTTTTCGGATTCGGGCGCAGCCGTCCGGTCACAGGCCGATGATCTTTCGTCAGTCCCTTCGTCGGATTTGGGAGGTGGAGCGGAAACCACCTCACGCTGCGCGGGCAAAGATGAGGCGTGACCCGCCGGCATCGACGGCAACTGCGGTACCGGAGCCGTCGTGGGATCTTCGAGATGCTGCATGAGTTGAGAGAAGCTTCGCTGCTTGATCGTGTACTGCACAACGGCGTCATTCTTCTCCGAGGCGCGGACTCTTATTTCCTCCGGCATGGACACGTCATCATGGACGACAACGACCGAGCGCCCATCAACCGAATAGTCGACCTCTCCATCGGCAATAGCTTGCCGGAACTCTTCCAACTCCGGGTTGTCCACGAAGAAGTGAATGTAGTCTGGCCGAAGCGACATCAAAAAAAGCAGCTGCCGCCCCCAAGCCCGCTTGGCCATGATGTCCTTTTGCGTGACAAAATTGGCCTCAATCGTCGCAAGGGTTGAGGCAACCTGGTCGCGGCTTGACTTCGCTTCGATCGTCTCTGACGCTTGCCCGACGCATTTTGCCTCCACAACGGTCATTGCGACAACGAACCTGCCGCCTTCCTTGCGTATCGCCACTGCCAGAGTATCCGCCATCCGGCCCTTCAGCCCGAAGAACGCCTGGTTATCGTCCAGTGAGAACCACACTGGGCGAACGTCCCTCACAGCCTTTTCGAGGTTGATGATGCTGGTGGCCGCGGCAAGGCCCATGATCTCGCGTGCAGTCGTTCTCGACTTCGCCGACGACAGGATCTTTTGACCGCAAACCTCAACTACCGTTGCGATGGAAGTCTGCGCCAAGGGCGCTGCATTTTGGCTCAAGTATTGATCCTGCATGGACTCGAAATCTAGTCTCAAGTGCCGTACGAGATTTGGACTGGGTTCTCGTGACGATACCAGCACGCGCATATCAGCATCTGGCAATTGTACGTCACGGATGACCTTGATCCCGTTCGATGCCAACATCTGCCGGCTCGACATCGTATCTACGCTGATAACCCACTCCCCCAATTCGTGGGCGCGGCGGATTGTCCGGGAAATGTTTTGGTTGTCCCAGTTAATACGCTGGATCGGAACGATCCGAGACTCGTCTGGGATTACCCGCGTATCGTTTGCCGCGACATAGCAGAGGTCCGTGAATTGCGCGGCCGCACGCGGCGGTCGCGACGCCATCATGTAAACCTCAATCGCTTGTGTTGCGAGATTGCCAAAGGCGTCGGAGTCCGTCCGCCTGCGGGGCAGCGCGGCGTTACGAAAGTCGATCGCTTCAGGTAACGTCTCGGAGGTGCCCTCAATAAACTCCCAAGCCATCGTTGCGTGCTTGTAATAAGCATCGTGAAGATAGACGACGTCTATATTGCTACGGCGCCCAACCTCGACTGTCTCACCCTTGCCGACTCCCACCCGCAGGCGTGAAAGAAATCCCTCCGTGACCTCGTCCAGATTACTTCCGCTTAAACGTGTGTTCTGCTTGGCATAAACGTCCCTAAGGCGCTCCGGACTGTCATGCGTGATAAGCAGGCTAGCACGGAGATAGCTCTTTTGGCTCATGCGTTTCTCGAGCTCTTTGGCCACTAGACCAGCGAGGCTGACCGCATCGGCATTGTAAAGTGCCGTTGAGAAGTTTCCCTCCTCGTGAGGGTTAAGCTCAATAAAGCGGTCCGATGCGTTCATAAATTGTTTGCACGCAATCTCCGCCGTAGACTCAAGTTTCTGTTCGCTCGAAAGCCTGGAGTCGACCGGAACCGCGAGGCTGTACCCGCCGCAATCCTCGACGGTCACGAAGGGAGCAAGTCCCATCGAGACGATCTTTGGGAAAAACCACTGTCCAAAGATGCCTTGTTGTTCATCCGCGGCCCGCTCCAACCCATCCACTGAAGTGTTTTCGTTTCGAATGGCCAGATCAACAAAAAGGGCAAGATCCTGTGCCTTGGCCTTCCGTTCGAGAAGCCGAAGCGGATGCCACGCAGGAATGATTGCTGCTAGTCCATTGCTCGCAGGCAGGATCGCGAATTCAACGATTGGGCGCAAAAGGGTTTCGCGAACCGAATTAGTATGTGCGAGCTTTGCGCGCGCCACGTCACAAAGTCGTCCAAACGCGCTCGCTTGGGCTTCGATGAGATCGGTCCCATAGAGCGTTGACGGATCGTCGTGCAGGTGCAGAAGAGCCTCGGAATAGGCATTGCGGAACTCTTCAAGAGCGTCGCCCACGACGTCACGCGCACTCGCATCGATAGTGCGTGCGTCAACGGCGCGGTTGAGCCGGTCCGCTATGATCGCGAACACATCGTCATCGACCCCGTACTCGGTCGGATTGGCCATCCGACCTTTTTCGGTGCCAGCGACGTCAATGAAGCTGGAGGTGTCGCGCAAGGATGCTGGCATCCCACCGACCGCACCTCCTTGCTTGAGATCGAACGGAGCGGCCACGTAGCGTGCGCATCCACCAGCCGCGCCCTTCTTGATCTCGGCGATGTCTTCTGGCCAGCTAAGCGCCATGCTTTGATGTCCTGGTTGCCAGAACATCCGAACCTGTGTCGGGCTTACCTCACCATCTATTTCCAACCGCAGTTCGAACTCGATTTGATTTGCTGGCACACTCTGTCCGGTGTTTTCGCCCTTGGCCTCGAGCCACTTGCCGAACTCAAACCGAACATGTTGGCCGAGCGATTTCTCGATCAGTCGCCCTTCCAGCTGAAGTAGATTTACTAGCCGAGGATTCAGGTCAGCCCACGCCGATGTCCTTTCAGCGTTTTTGATCTTAATGGTGATGATGGCATTCGATGCGATAACACCATCGTCAGACGCATTCTTGATGAGTAGCGAACGAATACCTTTTACCATCAAAGACAGTAGGCCAGCTTCTTTCACTTCATCAGTGAATAAGTGGCGTCGCCAGGACTCGTAGAGTTTCTTGTCCTTGATCGTACGGATCGGGTCCTGCCACCTCGCGAAGAAGTCTTGGTCCTGTTCGGGGGAGTTCGTACCAGCCTCAAGCTCGTCGAGATAAGTCGCTGTCGCTTCATCAAGTCGGTCAGGATACTCGTCTCTTATGAAATCGCGTGTCCGCTGACTTAGAGTTGGCGCCTTCTTACGTGCCTTGATGGCGAAAACAGACTTGCCAAAGTCGTTCCATTCGACGGCCTCGCAAAACTGCTCCTGGCTTTTTCGCCACTCTCCGTGCCGGAGGTTCTTGCGGTCGGCAATCAGTGCCTCGATCGCCTCGGCTGCCTTGATCTCCCCAGATTTGAAACTCGGTCGATTGGTTGTGAGATAGGTGAGAACAGGATCCACATCGAGCCGCGATTCCTTGTTGTCCAGCAGGTAAGGCACACCAGAAAGGTCGCGATCAGCCGTTCGGAACATGCTCCTGAAATCCTGAACCAACTTCCTCTGATCCTGTCCTTGAGCCGGAATTGGGCCAAAGCAGGCCTTGGGAAGCCTGAGAGCGGGAGCAGACAACCGCAGCCGGTTAGGGAGTGTATGTTCGCTCAGAGCCACGAACCGGCGCACAAATTCCGCGAACTGATCGAGCTCTTTCGTGATACCGGACTGATCAAGGCCGATGAGCAACGCGCGAATCCACGAACGTTGCTCTTCGCCTTTCAAGGCCGCCCCGAGGGTATCGAGGATGGCATCGAGCCAAAGTTCGCTCTTGTCTTGAATGGCGTTGCGATCAAGCCGAGTGACCTGTCCCAAACTCGATCCGACCGTGTCTCGCTGACTGTCCGAAACTGCAAAAAGGATCACCTCGGCTTCATCGAGATGCCGGAAATGTACGGCTGGCTTCGTGGTCTTGAAGCGGTCTTCAAGTCGGTTTGTCAGATCGCCATCAATGTCAGTCGAGATCGCAAGCTTGACGGACTTGCCTTCAATCTCAACAAAGTTTGAGGCAACACCAAGAAGGTGCTCTGGCCGCATGCCGACCAATTGAAGCAGCACCCGTCCCGCTTTGCGATCAGCTTCTTGATGGACCATTCCCCAAACGACCCGACCGACAAGGTCCGCACGCTCGCCGATCGGATCTAAGTCGACTTTGTTTATCGTCCTGGTGGTGTTCATTGTCGACCTACTCGGACCCAAGATAGACGTTGGAGACAAAGGCGCAGTCGTCGGAAAGGCGTTTGACGTAGCCCAAACCGGTCAGCCGGCGCTCAAAGGCTCTGATATTTTCCTCAAACGAGGAGATATCGCAGGGTGGAACCGAGAACGCTCTGCGCGATTCTTCTGGCCCGACGACGATTCCGTACCGCTCGTATAATTTCTGAAGGAAATCCGAGATTGTGATCGGCCGCTTGACGACGGCAAGCACCAATGCCTCGAGAAAATCATCGGAAGACGCAAACCACGTCCCGGCGCCGCGCCGAGCAACCACAAACCCCGAATTGGTTCCAAGCGGCGTTATCATCGTGGAGATGTTGTTCCGGCTGCGGCGCTTCGCGTCATGAATAAACGCCGCTAACCATGCCTCCGGCCGCCGAATGCTTTCGGACTTTGAGCTCCACCGATGCGCGTCGAACGTACGCTGAATGACCTCAAGTGATTGGGTCGACTGCATCGCATTGTCCGGTTGTTTCAGTGCCGCTTCCCAGGCCGGTGTCGGTTCGATCTTTCCGCGGATATAGCTTTCAACAGCGTCTTCGATGACCTGACGGTGACGACGCAAAAATGCCTTGGAGACGTCGCGGAGGTTGGCATCTCGACCTCCAAGCATGTCGAGCGGTAAGGGATCGACGACACTGTTGCCCGCAACAACCTGCGCGCGCTCAGCGAAATAGCGCATCAGATTGAGCGCTGTCATGCGAAACAGCGGCTCAAACTTTTGTGGCGGGGGAAGTTCCTTCAGTGTCAGAATCGCATGCCAGTCTTCGGCCATCCGCTCGTAGGCGGCGTGTTCGCGTTTGGGAAGATAACCGATGGAGCCGCCCGCCGTGCGATCGGGTGCGTCCGGAACAAACTTCGCCGCGATCCGATCGATCGGATCCCTGCTGGCCAAGAACTGCTCTGCGATCACGGGAGCCAGTTCCTTTGCAAGGGACGACCGGCTAAGCATCAGGTAGACCATCTCGCCGCCACGGCCAAAAAACATCCGGTCGGCAACAAATTTCTGGTCAACGTCGTTCAGAATGAGATTGGCACCGCGCGGCGCAAGAAACCGCGATGTGTAGCGCCGGTTGTTGAGGACATCGACCTCGAGACCCTGCAGAATCTTCACCGCTTGGCGCGCATCGTCGAAGCGGTTGCCAAATCGGGCGCGCAGGAACTCGAAGTTCAACGGACTGCCCGACCTGACCTCGTTGGCAAAGCCCTTGTTCAAGGCTGCAATCCAGGCCCCGAGGCGCTCCTCTGGCGATAGCTGCGGGTCGTTCGCGACGATGTCGAGCGAGCGATCCTTGAAGAGAATATACCTCAGAGCAACTGACTTCACGATGGGAATGGTAACGTTCTCATGCTCGTCCGAGGCTGCTACTGGATGATTGAAGATCCTGGTTTCTTCATAGCGCCGCCCATTGTCTCCTAATTGAAGCGCGCGGCAGATGGCGAGGACTTCGAGAACCAAGATATATGGCAACTGCTCTTCAACGAACCGATGCCCGAAAATGGCTTCCTGCACCCACATCAGGGTGTCGGCACCTTTTCCGTCCTCTCCAAGATTCGATTTGAGCGAGGGAGTGTCCTGCACAATGGATTCGAGCATCAGACTTCTTCCCCCAACGAACCTATGACACGCTCGCCAAGAGACTCTCCGCTGGTATCGACCGCTTTGAAATCAAGGGTGTCTTCTCCCTCATTATGGAGAATTGCGCCGACACACCGAATCTGAAAGCTCCTGACATCCTGGAAACATTGGTTTGAGAAGCTCATGGGTAGGGCACCGTCATGGACGCGCATGAGATATTCGAAGAGCGTCGGCGTCAGAGGCAATTTCGTGAGCACCCGTCTAGCCGGATACGCCGCAATAAGTTCTAAGCTCGGCGGACGTCCGGGATGGTTCGGCGCCTCAAGGTTCAGACAATAGGGCTTGCTCTTCCAACCTATCGGGTTGGCAACGAGTATCGGGATGTCGGCACCCTTGTAGACCCCCGATGGTTGCGTCAACCAAAGCCGATCCGCAGTCTCGGTGAGCGATCCCGTCAGCGCACGGTTTAGGCCTTTGACAATTTTCGGTCGTGTGAGTGAAAATAGGTCGCCGTCGCGGCCACTTTCCAACCTCAGTAGGTTGAGATAGAGGTCCCCATAGCTGTGGACCGTGAGCTGCCAAGGACTTTTCTCTCTTACATCACTGCTTGGGTCGGGCCACTCGAAGAACAAGCGCCGGCGCTGTGCCGTGAGCGCATTGCGTAAGTCTCGGATATGGGCGCTGGGGTTCTCACGATAGTTAGCTCGCAACTGCTGATAGCTGGCCGCGCCATACTGCGGGTGGTCGATTGGCATGGCGTTGTGATCGACATCGAGTAGCTGATCATCAAAGAAGTTGTTCGTTTCGAATCCGATGCCGAACTCGGAAAGGGCCGCAAACGCCGAGTGCTGCAGACGGCGAGAAACGGGATGGTTCTCTCCGAATACGTTATTGTAGGGATTGGTATATTGGTATTCTTCAGCTGCTGCGCGCTGTTCCGCGCGAGCACAATTCATTAACGGTGTCTGATAAGGGTTCTTGGAATCGCCCAAGAGCGCGTTGACGATCAGAATGATAATCTGACGGATCGAGAGATGCCTTTCATCAGCCGCCGCTATCTCGACGAGAGCACGAAGGCGGTTCCGCAAACTGGCGCTCTCCCGCTTCAACAGGACGTCTCGATTGATTAAAATTGGACAGGTGCCGGCAGTTTGGCTCGAACATCCCTCCGCACAGCCGTTCCAGCCAGGATGATTGCAGACCTGCTCGATGATCGCATCAATCGTAGCCGCATGCGAAGTGCGGGACATATTGATGAGCCGAAAGGCCAGACCGTCAGGCGGTGTCTCCTGATCGTCCCTCAAGAGCTTCCGAAAGGTTGCAAGTATCCGTTCGCCCTGAGGATCACCCTTGATGTGCTCTTCCCACGTACGCAGCAGGTGACCATCGTTCACACAAAGCACAAAATGCTCGGTCGAAGCCGGATCTGAGAAGGCAGTCACCATGCGAGCGATGATCGCTCCCTTGCTCGCCGGCTCCAGTTCGCTGAGGTCCTTGACGAAGACAACGCGCCGTTCAGCCTTGGCATCGACCCACTCAAGTGTTTCCTGAGTATTCCCCCAGGTCGCGGCATTGCCCGACAACGCCTCGAGGACTTTACGTGCGGTGTAGGTTTTGCCGTCGCCGGCTGTGCCGGTGAGGATGACCGAGCGAGGCTGCTCCGCAGTCAGGTCTTTGAGAATCTCGTCAGAGCGCGTCTCAGGAATGGCGATGGGATCAACACCGGCTTTCGCCGCTGCAACAACGACGAACTCGTCGTACATATTGTTCCCATCTGAGGTAGGGCCGTAGGCCGCAAGGAAATTGACTAGTTCGTTCTGTGCCATCCTCCCCCCCACGCAACTTCGGTGCAATCTACCGCCGTCAGAAAAAATGAATTGGCCCCACTTTAGTAAGACTCCTTCATTTGTGGCAAGCTAAGCACATTTTCGCCTTCCCGTAGAGATCATCAATATCAATGGGCTCCTTGTCAGCTCTCATAGGATTAGCCTGAACTTTGGAACGCAACCGTTCAACTCTCTTCTCATGGTCAGACTTGATTTGCGCGACACGCTCCGGACGCTCTAAATCATCGAGCGATTCACCTTGGCTCCACGTGAAGGGGGAACCGTGTGCGACCGCATCTTTCTCGTAAGCCTTCGCTTCCTTGAATGCTTCTGGATGTTGTTCTTTCAACCGGACCCATTCTATCTTTTGTTGGAAGAAGCAAAAGGTGCAGCCACTCCGAGTTCGCCAGGAATAATAGTCGGGTAGCCCAAGGCCAGCGCCGTCGAGGATGTCGATGACACCCGCCTTGTCTATGCCTGCATGTTTGAATGGGAGTTGAACAATCAGCCTATCGTGCTTAGAGGCGTAACCTTCCCTATACTCTTCATCGCTCCGGATCGCTACATAGCTGTAGACTGTTGCGCCGTCATCCAACATCGGCCGAAGCCATTGCTCGAAAGGCCGCAGCTTGAGTTGGCGTGTGCACCAGCGGGTTTGTGGCGACGGTAAAAAATCATTGTACTGCTTCAGCCAAAAGTCGAAATTCCGATCGGGGTTCAGACGCCGGATCGGCTGCCCCAAAAAACCTTCGAGCCGACCAAGATATTCGTAGACCTCTGGAAGCTCTTTACCGGTATCAGTGAAGAAATATTCGATTTGAAGCTCAGGATGGTGCTGCCGCATATACACAGCAAGTGCGGCGCTATCGCGCCCACCAGACAATCCAAGAACATGCTTTTCTGACACGGATCTAGTCACGGTTACTGTTTGCCCCCGGATTCCTTACCAAAATGGCATTCAGCCATGCATCTCGACCTCTTCGGCTACCTTCGCCATGCGAAACCCAGATCTCAGACAGATGTGCATCGGCAACGTCGTTCACCACGGCGCGCAAACGATCCTCATCCAAATCGAGATAAAAGCGTCCGTCTGCCGAATGCCGTTCGCCTGAGCCATGCTTGAAAGACATGTAGAGCGCCCCTTCTGGCTTGAGCGCATGAACCAGTCGACAAACTGCATCGGCCAGCTCGTCCGCCTGCACATGGAGTAGAGAGGAGCAAGCCCAAATTCCGTCATAGAAGGGCTCAGATTCAAAATCCTGGAACGTTTGAACCCGCGCTGGCACTTCCGTCAGTTGCGTCGAAAATGCGCAAAGTGCCGGTGACGCATCGAACGCATCGACATCGTATCCAAGATTCTTGAATGCTAGAGTATCGCGCCCCGAACCGCTGCCCGCGTCGAGGATCTTTGCGGACCTTGGCAGATAGCCAAGAAAGCGGCCGTAGATCTCCGACATGTCCACACCAAGCGTGGACTCTGCGTAGGCGAGCGCATGATCTCGATAGTATTGATCGGTTCCGTTCTCAGTGCTGTCGGAAGCCACGCTAAGCACTCTCATCCCCAGCCGTGTTCGTTTGATCTTTCGCCGAGTTTTGCCGAAAGATAAGAAGATACAAACCGAGCAACAGAAGAACGAGCGAGGCAATGCCCCACCAAACGCAAATCTCAAAGGGCCAGTATTTCCAGAATGCGCCAATGAATGAAAACATGGCGGCCAACAGCATGAGCACGCAAAAAATCGTAATCATGCTGTAGCTGCCAAGCCAAGGCAGCCGCGGATTTTTGGGAGTCCCCCCCGCGAAGCTCGGCGGATGAAAGGTCTTGATGCGCTCCAGGTAACTCTCCAGAACGTCACGAATGCGATAGACGATCAGGATCAATGCCAGATTGCTGAACCCAGCCAACATGAGGAGGGCGAACCGAAGCTCGATATCAAGATTCTCAGTTGCGCCAGCACCAAACCAAAGACCTCCCGTGAGCGTCATTGCAAGCGCGGGAATGTGGTTCATCTGCGCATTTAGATTCCGAAACTGCTCGAAATTCTGGACGTAGCAGAGCTCCTCGCGAGACTTTGGGTCAGTCATTTTGGACCAGCCTCGCATTTGTGCCGGTCTTGGCTGAGGCCTGGATATAGCTCGATGTCAATTCGGCCAGAGCAGCAAGGATGACATTGCGCTGCTTAAACTGCGATTTTTCGAGCACGTCCCTGACTTGTGCGATTAGCACGTCAATCTCTGCTCGATCAGTCTCTACGACTTGGAACTCCTCCAAAATCGGCGTGGGGCGGCCATCGATACCGACGACGACCGCCATCGCATGTCGTTTGTCGGGCCTGCCTTTGACTCTTGCATAGGTTTCAGCACGCAGGAACTTCTGAGCGAGTTCCGCGAGTTCCACCGTCGCCCGGTCCAGGTCGGGGTCCACCCAATCCCGAGGTGGCTTGTTAGCGGCGAGGCTGGCGATCCCTTCGAAGCTCTCCTCACTGCCATCGAACTGGGCTAACCGACCCACAAAGGCATCAAGTCGAAAATCGCCCGCCAACTGGCGAATGTTCTCCGCGCGCTCCCGCAACTCAGCCAGTGATTGGGGTGACACGTTCGGGACCTGTAGTTCCGCGAGCATCAGATCACGCAGACGCTGAAGCATGGACGGGTATGCAGCAGCCAACTCCCCCAAGCCATCGCGAACGCTCCCGATGATGCGTCGAAGGTCGTCTTCGTTGCCGAGCGTTACGTCCTCTCCGAGAGTTCCGGGAATGTCATCGAAAAGAAACTGGTTGGGATCATGAGCGCGCTTGAACAGATCCCGAATGTTCATCGCGTTTGTCGACAAACGCATAGTGCGCGCTGTCCATTGCGGCAGCCGATCATAGATCGCGACGAGCCCACGCCCGACATCGATGGGAGCAAGATGAACGAGATCATTGGAAGCATCCAGGCCCCGCACAACCTCCGCCATCCCCGAGAGAAGGCGGCGCGAGGCATCTGACAGATCCATCCAACGCAGTTGAATGAAACCTGGATCCTTGGCCAGCAGCTCGACGTCCACGTCGTGGAACCTGGATCGGAAGATCCCGTCGCGATAAACGGCGAGCCGGTCGCGCTGGGACATAATGAAGGCTACGGCAAGGATCGGCATAAGCCCGTCCTTCACCCCAAACGGTGGTTTGCGCCATTCGTCGAACAGTTCAGAAATCGCCACGGTGCGCCTGGCATGCTGTCGGACGTAGTCAGTCGCCATCTTCCAGATTGGACCCAACCGACAGGGATCAGCGGCCTTTTCCAGCGGCACCACAAACCGCCAGACGTCCTCGTCCTGAGCGTAAAGACCAGTCGATTCCAGAACCGATGCAAACAGGCCACCCTCGGCAGGAAAACCTTCGATTCCAAGCCGGCGTTCGCCTTCGTTCAGAACCATTCGTCGAAGAAGGTTGTTTTGTGCCGCGATGGCATTGCTCGACGGCTTCTGTCGATTAAGCAATTCGTTGTGCAGGCGCGGGGATTTCTTAAACCGAGTGTCGGCCAGCTCAGATGCGATGCTATTCAAATCGGCTTGGCGCAAGTGTTTTGGCGGGAAGTTTTTCCGGAACCACAACGCATTGTCGAAGGCCTTATGAAGCTCGGTCTCGAGAAGTGCCTGCAAAGAGGCCAGCCGAGCAGAAACCTCACGCCTTGCGACCGCATCACCTTGAAGTTCTGGATGATCGTTGCTGACGCTTTCGAGAGCGAATAACTCACGAGCCAGCGGAACCACCGCCCAAGACCGCTTGGAAATGCCGACAACGAAGTCCCATTCATCGCTGTGGTGCGCAGCCTTACGGCAAAGCTCCTCCGCCAGACCTTCGTCTTCGCCCTCCGTCGGAATGGCCAGCAAGAATTGGCCAATGGCGCCGTTCACTGGACTGGCCTCTGCGGCAAAGGCGACCACGCCGCTCACTGGAACAATGTTGACGTCGAACCACCGCAGCGCACCAGTTTCGTGATAGTGGCGTTTGGCCAGTATTGGCTGAAGACCAGCGAGCGCCTTCAGCTCGCTAAAATCGATCTCGTCGATCTCATCCAAGGCGGTGCGGACCGCGCGTTCAATATCGAAGTCGCTGCCAGCGAAAATTGCTCGCGCATCAAGAAATTTCTTGAAGATCGTAAACGACCAGCGGTCGAGGTCCTCCAGTGTTTTTGCAAGCGACTCGGCTGGGATCTCAGGAAAACATGCGCCAAGCAGTTCCGAGTTGGCGACCAGGCCCGATCGTTCCTTGAATAGATCAACAACTCCGATCGTCTTTAGAAGCTTGATGTGGCGCTCATCCCCTCCAATCGCCTCACAACGTTCAAGTGCCTCAGCGGCAAGAGCCCAACGATGGCCATCCGGAGAAGCAAGAATCGACGGCTCCAGATTGGTTCGCAGGTAATCCCATAACCGCTCAGGTCCGTAGATTTCGTCATCATCGGCCTGGCGCAGAAAATCCTGAAAGCCGAATGGCTCCGATGAATTCAGGAAGCCAAAAATGCTCCTTTGGTTCTGACCAAAACGACGCCGGGAAATAGGCCCCAGAAGACAGGCGACAACCGGATGTAGGGGCCAGCAATCCTCCAACATCCCAGAGAGGCGTTCCGCATCGCCAGCGCGTGCCCGCCGGGCTTGAGCTGCCACCGTCTTAGCTCTTGCTCCCGACCGTTTCGGTCGATGATCGCTTTCGATGGCTCGTGAGATGAGATCGATTTGCTCCTCGCCAGCGGTATCAACCACAAGATCGACGAAGCGGCCCTGTATCTTAGCCCACTCATCGCGCAATTCATGCGACAGCCTATGCGCATACTCATCGAAGGCTTGATGGAGCACGCCGACAATCAGAAATCGTCCCTTGCTGCGCGAAGCGGCCTCGGCCAGTTGCTGCAAGATATAGATGTCCGAACCATCCTGCGCTGCGCCTTCGAGGAACTTGCCCATCTCGTCGACGACCAGAAGCAAGCCACCGTGCGAGCGGGGTGCTTCGGCTGCTGCCTCCGTCAAAGCGGCAATTAGATTGCTTTCAGTCCAACCGCCACGCGGACGCCTCGATACGAGGCCCGCTCGCGCAACGGCTTCTCCGATCACCGTCACCGGGTTGTCACGACGGGCGACAACCGGAAGGATACGCCATCCTTTAGTGCCAGTGGGAAGAGCTCTGCGGATCTCTTTGGTCAATGTCTTGCCAAAGACCTTTGCAGCTTGTTTTTGGAGGGATGGATTGCCATTGAGCAGCGCGCTCAAGGCGACGACCAAGCTCGACTTGCCGCTGCCGTAAGGCCCCGTCCAAGTGAAGGCGCCTTGGCCTGTCTCTGACACATGCCGCGCCATTGTCGAAAGAATAACAGCCGAAGATTGCGGACAGACAAAGCCCTCAAGCGCCGCTGCATCCCCCAACTCGGAGTCGATCCGGATGGACCTCAGAAATCGTCGCGCGATGTAAACATGCTCATTCAGGGCCATCAGGCAGCTTCCCTCTCACCCCGTTCTTCATAGTCTCCCGCTAGCAACGCCAACGCGGTGTCAGCGTCGATCTCGGCGTTGCGCACGACCTGCTTCAGCCCAGCGGCCTCAGACCATCGCAAGGCTCCATTCGTCACATCTTCGAGGCCGACCAGCCGATCTGCAACGTCGTTTTCGTCAAAGAGAAACGTGCGACCCGGGCTCCCAGGCGCATGAGCGATCGCCTCGAAGGACAGGGTTGCGGCGCCCGAATAGCGAGACCAGAAATCGAGCAGGGCATAGGCAAACACACCGTCGCCCAAGCTCGACTTTGCACCGCGCACAAAGCGAAAGCCGTCCTTTTTTCCGATGGCTTTGATCAAACCGAGTTCCGTGAGGGGCGATTCCAACGCATCGTCGTGACCGACCTTGCCCGACGGCGGCCGCGAGACGTAAGTGCGGATGAAACAGGCTACGTCGTTCTTGAGCGTTGCCTGCGCCACGCGTGACCAATTCCGATCCTTCGCGAGGCGGTCGAGCTTCTTCATGAAGCTCTCGCGCTCGAATGTAACTGCGGGGTAATGGCTGAAAGCCCAGAACCATGTGGTCTTTTCGGCTTGGCCGGCTAATTGCCAATGGACAAGCCAAAGGCTTGCGGGATGCTCCATGAAGGGATCAACCCCCTTGGAACCAAAAAGAAATCGGCCAAGCCCGGTCGTGCGCGCACTATTTACCGTTGGCTCTTCAATAATTCCCGCCGCCTTCGCCCAATGACGCATCGACGCGACCATGTTCTTGCCGACTCCGAACCGAGCGATCGCCTCATCATCCCAACATGCCGCTCGATTCTCTGGCATGCCCTCGGTCTCAGCGACGCGGTCATAGGCCTTCTTCAGCCACCCATAGCGCAGCGGAAAAGTCTCGTGCCCGGAAAACTGCGGGCTATAGCTGTCTTGAAATAACGGACCGCGCGCCATCGTACTCCCCGGCCTACTGGATGAACCCTCCAGGTCGACTGTAGGCGAACCTCTGTGCTAGGGTCAACTAAGCTGGAGGGATCATCCTGAGCGCAAACCTCAGTCAGGCGCGCGGCAGATCCACCGAAACGAAGTCTATATGATTGTAAAATAATGAAAATTGGACAGACAATCTATCTCGACCATCAGGCAACGACACCTGTCGATTCTCGCGTGTTTGCGAAAATGTCGCCGTTTTTCGCGGAGGCGTTCGGAAATCCACATTCTGCAGATCATGTGTTTGGGTGGGAATCATCGCAGTCGGTGGAAGCGGCGGCCGCGACAATTGGCGATTTGATTGGCGCGGATAGCGACGAAATCATCTTCACGTCCGGTGCCACGGAAGCAAACAATCTAGCCCTTCTCGGCCTCGGGCGCCGCGCCGCTGGCGGCAGACGCCGTCGTATTCTCGTCGCCGCAACTGAGCATAAATGCATCCTCGCGGCGAGCCGGGTCCTGAGCGAACCACTCGGCTACGAGGTGCAGTACCTGCCGGTAGATGCGCAGGGTTTCATTGACCTTACGGCGCTCGAACGGGAACTTTCTGAAGGCGTTTTGCTGGTCTCTATTGCTTTGGTAAACAACGAAATCGGTACAATTCAGGATATTGCTGCCATTTCTGAGCTTGTACGAGCATCTGGCGCGTTTTTGCATTGCGATGGCGCTCAAGCGCCCTGCGCAATTGATATGAGCACTATGACCACTCTAGTGGATCTTCTTAGCCTTTCGGCTCACAAGATTTACGGTCCAAAAGGCATTGGCGCGCTATATGTACGGCGTGATTTGCAGACTCATATCGAGCCGCTTATCTATGGGGGCGGTCAGCAAGGCAACTTGCGCTCAGGCACAGTTCCGGTCCCGCTTTGTGTTGGGATGGCAGAAGCAGTACGCTTGTTAAATTTAGATCACTGCCAATCTGAACGTGAAGAGCTCAGACAACTAACAGCAAAGTTCATCGAGCGCGTCCAAGTCCTTCCATGGCAGGTCCAACTGAATGGCCCGGATGTTTCCCGTCGACACCCTGGAAATGCCAATTTGCGATTTGACGGATTTGAGGCAGACGACATCCTTCGGGTTCTTCAACCCGGACTTGCGGCATCCTCCGGCTCGGCGTGTACGTCAGGCATACCAGAACCTTCGCATGTTCTGCGGAAAATCGGCCTGACGACAGATCAAGCAAACTCATCGATCCGTTTTAGCCTCGGCCGAGAAACAACCAACGAAAATGTCGACGATGCAGTAGCACTCATTGACGATGCTCTTAGTCGGTTATCGCGAGCTGATCTGCGAGAGCCGGCACAAGCTACCGACTCCGGTGACGCATGAGCACCGACTGCTGCTCTTCCGACTTCACGGGAACGAAGCCCATCCTCGCGCGCTTCACCACTTCGCAGATCGCTTCCGCGTCAGCAGCATCGTTCTTCTGCTACTTCACAGAGGGCTAAACGTAGAAGGGCGGCATGAGACGAACCTAATGCCCGAGATCCATCAGCGTTCGTGCCCAATGATGTGAGTTGGCACAGGCTTCCATACCGACGAAACAAAAGGGCAAGCCTGGAAAGAACGTTGTTACCTACGATCGGCCCAGTTTCCGTCGAACAACCACAGTGCCAGCGTCACCGACGCCGTGAACTCAAAACACGTACTTCACGATATCCAATCCGATCGCAATACCCTGTTGCCGGCACGGCTCCCCCTCATTGCGGCAATAGACAACCGCAGTATGGCGTATCAACCCCGGTGGCGGGGGCCGTCCGCACCTTCACGTCAGGAGCAACCCGTCATAGCCGCATGACTCAAACCCAATGGCGTCCGAGAAACCCGAGGCAGTTCAGGCGAGATTGGAGAGGAGGCACTTGGCTGGTGTGCTATTGTGTCTGTTTACCCCTAGCTTACCTGAACGCAGAAACCCCTCAGCGTTCTAGCGCTAAGGGCTTGATATCGTTGGTTGCGGGGGCAGGATTTGAACCTGCGACCTTCAGGTTATGAGCCTGACGAGCTACCGGGCTGCTCCACCCCGCGTTGGGGTTGGGTATTGGCATGGTGTTGGTTCCCATGGAAGACTTGGCGGCGACCTACTCTCCCGCGGCTTAAGCCGAAGTACCATTGGCGCAGGAGGGTTTCACGGCCGAGTTCGGGATGGGATCGGGTGCTGGGCCCTCCGCTATGGCCACCAAGTCGTCGATGGGAACCAAGAGGAAGTATTGAAGCTGTTGGGATATGTTTTGCGTGATAGCCGGATCCGATGGATTGGACGGCGTCTCTCGCGAGATTGTCTATTTGGTTTGGTGCCCACTCGCCTAAGCGTTTGGGTAGATCCTGTTTGGGATTTACCGTCATGCGAAGGGGAGATGGAAGCCATTCGAGCAATTAGTACCGGTAAGCTTCACGCATTACTGCGCTTCCACACCCGGCCTATCGACGTAGTGGTCTACTACGGCTCTCAGGCGAGACCTGGTTTTGAGGGGGGTTTCCCGCTTAGATGCCTTCAGCGGTTATCCCGTCCATACATAGCTACGCGGCAGTGCCACTGGCGTGACAACCGCTCCACCAGAGGTATGTCCATCCCGGTCCTCTCGTACTAGGGACAGATCCTCTCAAGTCTCGAACACCCACGGCAGATAGGGACCGAACTGTCTCACGACGTTCTAAACCCAGCTCACGTACCTCTTTAAATGGCGAACAGCCATACCCTTGGGACCTGCTCCAGCCCCAGGATGAGATGAGCCGACATCGAGGTGCCAAACACCCCCGTCGATGTGGACTCTTGGGGGGTATCAGCCTGTTATCCCCGGAGTACCTTTTATCCGTTGAGCGATGGCCCTTCCACGCGGGACCACCGGATCACTAGGACCGACTTTCGTCTCTGCTCCATCCGTCGATGTCGCAGTCAAGCGAGCTTATGCCCTTGCACTCGTCGAGCGATTTCCGACCGCTCTGAGCTCACCTTCGCGCGCCTCCGTTACTCTTTGGGAGGCGACCGCCCCAGTCAAACTACCCACCACGCAGGGTCCCGGGCCCGGTTTCACGGGCCGCGGTTAGACAACAAGAGCGTCAAGGGTGGTATTTCAAGGATGACTCCACCAAGACTGGCGTCCTGGTTTCAACGTCTCCCACCTATCCTACACATGACGGTCCTGTTGCCACTGCGAAGCTATAGTAAAGGTTCACGGGGTCTTTCCGTCTGACCGCGGGAACTCCGCATCTTCACGGAGAGTTCAATTTCGCTGAGTCCGCGTTGGAGACAGTAGGGCAGTCGTTACGCCATTCGTGCAGGTCGGAACTTACCCGACAAGGAATTTCGCTACCTTAGGACCGTTATAGTTACGGCCGCCGTTTACCGGGGCTTCAATTCGACGCTCTCACATCTCCTCTTAACCTTCCGGCACCGGGCAGGCGTCAGACCCTATACGTCGTGTTAGCCACTTCGCAGAGCCCTGTGTTTTTAGTAAACAGTCGCCACCCTCGTTTCCGTGCCCCCTCACACTGGTTGCCCAATGCAAGGGCCCCCTTATCCCGAAGTTACGGGGGTATTTTGCCGAGTTCCTTCAACGCGGTTCTCTCAAGCGCCTTGGTATACTCTACCATCCCACCTGTGTCGGTTTCGGGTACGGTCTATTCTCGGGGCTATTTCCAGGGACCGCTTCATCGCCCGCCCAATCCGATAAGGACGAACAATTGCCGCGATCCGTCAACTCCCGAGAGGCCCAGGAATATTAACCTGGTTCCCATCGACTACGCCTTTCGGCCTCGCCTTAGGGGCCGGCTCACCCTGCGCGGATTAGCCTTGCGCAGGAACCCTTGGGATTTCGGCGAGAGTGTTTCTCACACTCTTTATCGCTACTCATGTCAGCATTCGCACTTCCGATATCTCCAGGACCCCTCGCGGGTATCCCTTCACAGACCTACGGAACGCTCCGCTACCACTCCATTAAGGAGTCCGCAGCTTCGGTGTACGGCTTGAGCCCCGGTACATCTTCGGCGCAAGGCGGCTTATTTAGACCAGTGAGCTATTACGCTTTCTTTAAACGATGGCTGCTTCTAAGCCAACGTCCTGGTTGTCTTGGCCTCCTCACATCCTTTCCCACTTAGCCGTAACTTGGGGACCTTAGCTGGCGGTCAGGGCTGTTTCCCTTTTGACGACGGACCTTAGCACCCGCCGTCTGTCTGCCTGGATTGCACTCTTCGGTATTCGGAGTTTGGTTAGAGTCGGTAAGGCTCGCGCCCCCCTTCCCCATCCAGTGCTCTACCCCCGAAGGTGAGACCAGACGCGCTACCTAAATAGCTTTCGCGGAGAACCAGCTATTGCCGAGTTTGATTGGCCTTTCACCCCTAACCACAGGTCATCCCCGTCTTTTTCAACAGACGTGGGTTCGGTCCTCCAGAGCGTGTTACCGCACCTTCAACCTGCCCATGGCTA
>NZ_CBDDHE010000006.1:420000-625000 GCF_965228185.1 Pacificispira sp.
CGCCGATCTATGCGGCGGGCGACGGGGTGGTGGAAGCCGCCGGCTGGAACGGCGGATACGGCCGCTATATCCGCATCCGCCATAACGGCACCTATTCGACGGCCTATGCGCATCTGAGCCGGATCGACAGCCGCGTCAAACCCGGCGCCCGGGTCGATCAGCGCCAGATCATCGGCTATGTCGGCACGTCCGGCCGGTCGACCGGACCGCATCTGCATTACGAGGTCCATGTGAACGGCCGCCAGACCAACCCGCTGGGCGTCAAACTGCCGACCGGCAAGACGCTGGCCGGGGCGGAGCTGGCCCGGTTCGAGCGGGTCCGCGCCGAAATCGAACAGCAATACGCCGCGATCGAACCGCGCACCCAGGTCGCCCAGATCGTCGACTAACCCCCCTTCCGAACCGAGGCGCGCCGGACTATCCTTCCGGCCGTCTCCTGGCCGCCTCGGCGGCGCCACGATGGGAAGGTCCCCCATGTCCTACACACTTTACGGTCACGCCGGATCCGGCGGTTATGCGGTCGAGGCCGGCCTGATTCTGGCCAAGGCCGACTACAAGACGATCGAGATCGACACCAAGAAGGGCGAACAGTTCAGCGACGCCTTCCGGGCGGTGAACCCCTGGTGCCAGGTGCCGGCCCTGATCCTGCCAGACGGGACGGTCATGACCGAATCCGCCGCGATGGCCATCCATCTGGCGGACAGCTTCCCGGAGGCGGGTCTCGCCCCGCCGCTTGCCAGTTCCGGCCGCGCGGAATTCCTGCGCTGGATGGTCTTCATGACCATCAACATCTACGAGGGCGATCTGCGCCTCTACTATCCCGACCGGTATACGACCGACGCGAACGGGATCGACGGCGTCAAGGAAGCGGGCCGCGCACATATGCAGCGCGGGTTCCGTACGGTGGAGGGCCTTCTGGGCACGCGGGCCTTCATGCTGGGTTCGGAGATGAGCATGGCGGACATTTATCTGGCCATGCTGCGTGTCTGGTACCGCGATCCGCTGGACAGCCCCCGGGTCGATGCCGTGCAGGAAGCCGTCCGCACCCATCCCCCCATCGCCGATCTTTGGCAGCGCCACTTCCCGGGAAGGTGATCGCCGCCCGCATTGCCCGGAACAGGTTGGGCGGATAGCCTCTGGCTTTCTGTTGGACGGAAACCGTGGAACGGCATTTGCGGACATTCTGGCGTGCAATTCTGCTGACGGCGGCGCTAGGCACCGCACCCGTCTACGCGGCCGACCAGCCGTTCCGGGACTGCCCCCTTTGTCCCGAAGTCGTGTCGATCCCCGCCGGCCGCTTCCTTATCGGCTCGCCCGACGAGGAACCGGGGCGGGCACCCCAGGAAGGGCCGCAGCAATCCATTGCCCTGGCCCATGCCTTCGGCATGACGGTCGCGGAAATCAGCCGTGCGGAATTCGAAACCTTCATCGCGGAAAGCGGCTATCCGGCGGGCGATGCCTGTTATGTCTACGATGGCCTGACCTGGAAGCCGCAACCCGGATTCGACTGGCGCAATCCGGGCTTCGAGCAAGGGCCGGATCACCCCGCCGTCTGTATCAACGCGGAGGACGCCCAGGCCTATGCCATCTGGCTGAGCCGGAAGACCGGGGCGCGCTATCGCCTGCCGTCGGAAGCCGAATGGGAATATGCCGCCAAGGCGGGCACGGACGGGATCGCCGCCCCCGGGACGCTCTGCGGCGTCGCGAACGGGGCGGCGATGGAGAGCAGTTTCGAATACCGCAACACGGCCTGCCGCGACCCGCACCCCGCCACCGCCCCGTCCGGGGCCTATCCGGCGAACGCTTTCGGCCTGACCGGCATGCTGGGCAATGCCCTGGAATGGACGGCCGATTGCTATACCCCCAGCCATGAGGGCGCGGCCCCGTCGGGCGCGCCGCGCCTGGATGGGGATTGCCGCTATCGCATCATGCGCGGCGGCAATTGGGCAGCCGCGCCGCAGCATCTGCGCCCGTCGAACCGGGGCGCAAACCCGATCGGCGACCGGTGGGCGACCAATGGCTTCCGACTGGTACGCGAGCGAGAATGATCCCCGCCGCCGTCAGACCGGCCAGAACAGCAAAATGGCCGGCACCGACACCACGACGATGATCGCCTCAAGCGGCAGGCCGACGCGCCAATAGTCGCCGAAAGCATAACCGCCCGGCCCCATGACCAGGGCGTTGTTCTGGTGGCCGATCGGCGTCAGGAAGGCGCAGGACGCACCGACCGCGACCGCCATCAGATAGGGGTCCGGCGCATGGCCCAGCCCATCCGCGATGGCGAGCCCGATCGGCGCCATGACGACGGTTGTCGCGGCATTGTTGAGAACGTCGCTGAGCGTCATGGTCGCGACCAGGATCAGCCCGATAATCAGCCAGACCGGCAGGCCTTCCGTGCTCCACAGGATACCGTTTGCGATCAGCCCCGTCGCGCCGGTCGATTCCATGGCCCCGCCGACAGGGATCAGCGCGCCCAGCAGCACAATCACCGGCCAGTCGACGCTGTCATAGACCTCGCGCAGGGTCACGACCCCGAAAATGACGATCGCCACCGTCGCAACGCCGAAAGCGATGGGCAGCGGCACGACGCCCAAGGCCGCCGCGACAACGGCCCCAGCAAAGGACGCCAAGACGATCTGTCCCCGGCCGCGCCGGCCGAGGCTCAGATCCCGCTCGCGCAGCGGCAGACAGCCGAACCGGGCAACCGCCGCGTTCAGTTCGTCGGCCGCTCCTTGCAGCAACAGGATGTCGCCCGCGCGGAACTGAAAGTCCTTCAGGCGTCCCCGGTGTGCCCGACCGTTGCGCGCGACGCCGAGCAGGGCGACGCGGTAATGCGGGCCGAAGCGCATCTGGGCCACGGTCCGCCCTTCTAGCAGCGATCCCGCCTGCACCACCAGTTCGACGGCGGCGGCGTCGCCGGAATTGAGGATTTCCTTGAGGCTGGGGCCGCCGCCGCTGAGCGACAGTTCGAGTTCGGCGACGAAGCGGTCGATTTCCTCCGCCGCGCCTTCGACGATCAGTATGTCCGACGCGCGCAAGGGTTCGTGCCGGGGCGGGGCGGGATAATTGCGGCTGCGCCGGATCAGCTTTGCGATCACGACGTCCATATCCTCGCTCATCTTCTCCAGCTCGGTGATGGTCTTGCCATAGGCCTTGCACGTCTTGGACAGCTTGACCTCGGCCGTATAGACGTCGACGCCGAAATTGCCTTCGCCGGTGCCTTTCGGCCCGGCGGGGATCAACCGCCAGCCGACCGCGACCAGATAGATCAGCCCCGCCAGCATGGCGAGACCGCCGACCGGCGCGAAATCGAACATGGCATAGCTGTCGCCCAGGGTCCGGTCCCGGATCGCGGAGATGAGGATATTGGGGGGCGTGCCGATCAGCGTCAGCATGCCGCCCAGGATGGACGCGAAGGCCAGGGGCATCAGCAGCAGATGCGCGGGCCGTTCCGCCTTGCGCGCCGATTGCAGGGCAACCGGCATCAGCATGGCCAGCGCGCCGACATTGTTCATGAAGCCGCTGAGCAGCGCCGCGGTTCCGCCCAACGCGCCGATATGGCCCGGCGTCGTGCCGGCCCCGCGCTGGACGATCCGCGCGATCGGGTCGATCGCCCCCGACGCCGACAGGGCCTTGCTGAGAATGAGGACCAGGGCAACGGTGATCACCGCCGGATTGCCGAATCCGTCGAACGCCTGCCCCGGCTCCACCACCCCCAACAGCACCGCCGCCAGCAGGCCGGTCAACGCGACCAAGTCATAGCGATACTTGCCCCAGATAAACAGACCCAGCAGGGCCCCCAAAAGACCCAGAATCAAACCTTGGTCCAGCGTCACGATCGTTCAGTCCTCAAAGATCGTCGATCACGGCATAAATTGCGTCGAGCTGGGCCGCGCCCATCAGTCGGCTCCTGGCGATCGACCAGCCGTTCACGGGATCGGGCGCATCGGCATTGTCCTTGAACGGCATTTCCAACGTCATGGACAGGGCGCCGAACCGTTCCGCCAATTGCGCGGAGCACATGGATAGATTGGCCTTGCCCGGCGCGGCCTTCGGATAGCCGTGCTTGGTTTGGAAATCCGGATTGGCGCGTTGCAGCGCCGCCTCGTAAGCGACGCGCAGATCGATCATCTTCTGCGTCGCCGACGGCACCGCGTCGGCACCCGCGATGAAATTATAGGGCAGACCTTCGTCGCCGTGCATGTCGAGGCAGAAATGCAGGCCGGCATTGTCCATGGCCTTGAGCGCCAGAAGAACCTCGGGGCTCTTCTCCATCGATGCCTTGTCCCATTCGCGGTTCAAGTTGATGCCCGCCGCATTGGTCCGCAGATGACCGCGGCGGCTGCCGTCCGGGTTCATATTGGGTATGGCGTAGACATTGGCGCGGGCCAGGATCTCGCGGCCGACCGGATCGCTGCGGTCCAACAGACGGGTCAGGAAACCCTCCATGCACCATTCGGCCATGCTCTCGCCCGGATGCTGGCGGGCAATCGCCCAGACGCTTTTCTTGGCGGGATCGCCGTCGCCGATGACCAGAAGGTCCAACTCCTCACCATCCAGCGTTTCGCCCAGCACCGCATGCCGGCAGTTCGGCTGGGTCTGGCAGGCGGCGATCAGATCGCGGTGGCGTTCGCGCGAATAGGGTGCGAAATAGGCGAAATAGAGCGAATCCACTTCCGCCAGGTGCCGGATCGTCAGCACGCCGTCCTGATAGTCCGTGTCGGTGCGGACCCAACTGTCCCGGTCGCCGGACACGCAGGCACGGTAGCCGTCCCACCCTGCCGGGTAAGAGGCTTCGCCCGCATTCTCGATACGGATCACCAGGGATTCCCCGGCAACGCCGCTGACCCGGAAATGGAACCATTGGAAGAAGGCGTCTTCCCCGACATCCGGACGAATCCGCAGGCGTATGTCCTGCGGGTCTTCCGCCGAGACGATTTCGATGTTACCGGAGTCGAAGTTACTGGAAATATGCATGGATGCTCCTGTCGGACGAGACGCGGCCGGTGGCACGATAGGACGGGGCGCGGAAATCGAAAAGCCCTCGTCCCAGGTGGCCGTCAGGCGGAACGGTTTCAATGGCCTGCGCCGTGCGCCGGATTCGCTGCCGGCATTCCGTCGGTCCGGTGATGCGAGAATTGTGATCGGCCGACACGAATATTTTGCTGGCGTCCGCGTGCATGAACGCGCATATGGCCGCCGCGTTTCGGATCGACACTTGCTAAAGAAAGGGCCGCGCCATGATGACCGCCCTGAAATTGAGCTGGGCCCTGTTCTTGGGCCTGACGCTGATCATGATCGGCAACGGCCTCGGCGGCTCATTGGTCGGCGTGCGCACCCAGGTCGAGAATTTCGGCAACAGCCTGACCGGTCTGGTTATGGCCGGATACTTTCTGGGCTTCTTTATCGGCTCCATCATCGTGCCGAAGATGATGGCGCGGGTCGGTCATGTTCGGGTGTTCGGCGCGCTGACCGCCCTCGCCTCCCTGACGATTCTGATCTATCCGCTGTTCATCGATCCCTATGTCTGGACCGCGATGCGGGTCCTGACAGGGGTTGCTTACGCGGGCCTGTATATCGTCGTCGAAAGCTGGCTGAACGAGCGGGCGACCAACGACACGCGGGGGCAGATGCTGGCGATCTATCTGGTCGTCAGTTCCCTGGGCGTCGCGGGCGGGCAGTTGCTGCTGAACCTCTACGACCCCGCCAATTTTGAATTGTTCACCGTGGTCTCCGTCCTGATTTCCATGGCGGCGGTCCCGGTCCTGGTCTCCGCCGCGCGGGCGCCGGACTTCGAAGCGCCGGAATCGCTAGGCCCCCTGCGACTCTACAAAGTGTCGCCGCTGGGCACGATCGGCATGGTTCTGGTCGGCATGACGGCCGGCATCCTGATCGGCATGGGCCCGGCCTACGGTTTCAAGATGTACGGGACCGAATTCGCGTCGCTGTTCATGACGGCAATCTTCGTCGGCGGCTTTCTGTTCACCTGGCCGATCGGCAAGTTGTCGGACATTTTCGACCGCCGCACCGTCATCGTCTGCGTCGTCGCGGCCTGCGTCGGGGTCGGGGTGTTCGGGCTGTTTTTCCAGGATCCCGCCGCGCTGAACCAGCTCCAATCCTATCAGCGCTTCTATGATATCGGCGGCAACCTGTGGAACGACGCGAATGTCCTGTTGCTGGTGGGGCTGGTGTTCGGCGGCATGGCGCTGCCGCTCTATTCCCTGTGCATCGCCCATACCAACGATCACCTGACGTCGAAACAGATGGTCGCTGCCAGTTCGACATTGATCATGGCGAACGGTCTGGGTGCGATGGTCGGTCCCAGCATCGCCGGTCTGGCCATGGATCTGCTGGGGACGCCCGGCTATTTCTGGGCCCTGATCGCGGTCAACATCATCTTCGTCGTCTTCGGCCTGTACCGCATGACACGGCGCCCCGCCATTGCGGCGGAAGATCAGGGCAATTTCGTCGCCGTCGACGCGCGGATGACAGTCGTCGCGACGACCGCCCTGAATCCGGAAGTCGAATGGCCCGAGACCCAGCAAGATGCGGATCTGATCGATGGGGACGCGCCCCCTCCCGCCCCAGAACCTTCGGAACCGGACGCGGAAGCGCAACCCGAAACCTGGGACGACCTGCCGGACGACACGGAGAATGCGACCGACAATCCCGACACCCGTGACGCGAAGGGACAAGACAGGCCGCCCGGCGCGTGATAGGCGTGACAGGCGATGCGTGACGATAGCCCCCTCGACCTGGACCGGTTCCGTAAACTGCTGGAAGACCGATTGGCGGAATTGGCCGCACTGGACGTGTCGACCAAGGATTCCCGCGCGCCCGTAACCCTGGACCAGCAATCCGTCGGACGGCTGTCGCGGATGGACGCCCTGCAGGGGCAGGCCATGGCCTTAGCGACCGAACAGCGCCGGAAGGCGGAGGAATCGCGAATCCGCGCGGCCCTGACGCGGATCGACAATGGCGATTACGGCCTCTGCGCCGTCTGTGATGAGGACATTCCAGTCAAGCGGCTGGAACTGGACCCGGCCATTCAAACCTGCGTCGACTGCGTGGGCGGATCCTGATCCCATGCGCGGTGCCCTGGATTTTCTGCGGGCCGATCCCCGCCTGGCCTTCTACGGCCTGTTCGTCGCCTTTGCCTCCAGTTTCGGACAGACCTATTTCATTTCTCTGTCCGGCGGCGAGATTCGGCGCGATTTCGGCCTGACGGATGGAGAGTTCGGCACGATCTACGGGCTGGGCACCCTGCTGTCGGCAGCGCTGATCGTCTATACCGGCGGGATCATCGACCGGATCGACCTGCGGCGCTGGACCTTGTGCCTGCTTCCCGCCTGCGCCGTCGCCTGCTTCGCGATGGGATCGGTCGCCGGGCCGGTCACGCTGTTCTTCGCGATCTTCCTGCTGCGCCAGACCGGCCAGGGATTGATGAGCCATACGATGGGTCACAGTCTGGGCCGGTACAGCCGCATAGGCAGGGGCAAGGCGGTCGCCTTCGGGTCCTACGGTTTCCCGGTCGGGGAAGCGATCTTTCCCGTCGTCGGCGTCGCCGCCATCGCGGCCTTCGGATGGCGCGACACATGGTATGGCCTGTCCGCGATCTATCTTGTCGTCATGCTGCCCATCGCGATGCTGCTGTTGCGGGGGCACGGCGCGCGCTATGAGGCCTATCAGAGGGACCTGGACGAGAGCGAGGCAGTCGATGTGCCCGTGAAGCCCATCCCCAGCGCCCCGACCGCGCCCCTGGAGAGCAAGTCACGGCTGCCGTCGCGGCATTGGCGGCGACGCGAAGTGCTGCGCGATCTGCGCTTTTACATCTTCCTGCCGGGCCTGCTGGCGCCCAGCTTTATCGTCACCGGCCTGCTGCTGCACGGTGTCCGAATTGCCGAAACCAAGGGCTGGGGCACGGTCGTCTGGGCCGAAAGCATCGTCTTCTATGCCCTGGCCAGTATCCCGTCCGGTCTGTTGATCGGTGCGCTGGTCGACCGCAAGGGGTCGGCCGCCGCCCTGCCGCTGTTCCTGCCGCCGACCATCGTCGGCTGCCTGATACTGGCCTATGGAGAAGGCGACTGGACCGCGCCGGCTTTCATGGCCCTGTCCGGCATGACGGCGGGGATGACATCCGTCATCCAGGTCGCGCTGTGGGCGGAAAGCTACGGCACCCGGTATCTGGGCGAGATCAAGGCGCTGATGACCGCGCTGATGGTGTTTTCCAGCGCCGCCGCGCCGCCGATCCTGGGTTGGATGTTCGACTGGCACTGGTCCGTCGCCGAAATCGCGGTCTTCTGCGCAGCTTACGCGGCGCTTGGCAGCGTACTTTCCATCCTGGCGGCGCGTCGTTACGCTGCGCCGACCGCTTAATCAATTCAGGGAGCCTAGAATGCCGAACCTCTGGCTGTTCAAATCCGAACCCGGAACTTGGGGCTGGGACGATCAGGTCGCCAAGGGCGATGTCGGCGAAGGCTGGGACGGTGTCCGGAACTACCAGGCATCCAACAATATGAAGGCGATGAAGATCGGCGACCGGGGCTTCTTCTACCATTCGGTCAACGAGAAACAGATCGTCGGCATCGTCGAGGTCATCGAGGAATATCATCCCGACCCGACCGACGCGAAAGGCCGGTTCGGCATGGTCACTATCAAGGCGATTCGCCCCTTCACCAAACCGGTCACCCTGGCCGACATCAAGGCGGAGCCGGCGCTGGCCGACCTGCCCCTGATCAAACAGTCGCGCCTGTCGGTCATGCCGATCCCGGAAGACGCCTGGGCCCTGATCTGCAAGATGGGCGAAACCGACCCGTCCTGACCCCAAATTTCTGAGCGGAGCCCATCATGGGTAAAATGGACATCAGGCCGAGGCTGGACCCGCAGATGGCGGCGGCCCTTGAGGTCGAGGCACGGATTGCGGCGGAAACCGTCGCTCGGCACGGGCTGGAAAACGCCGATCCGAAAGATCTGACAGCGGTGCGACTGCAATACAATGCGAACCGCGCCTATTGGAACACCGACGCGCCAATCATGGACGAAAGCCAGGATCTGCTGCTTCCGGGTCCCTACCGCGATATCCCTGCGCGGCTGCACCGCCCGGTCCAGCGCGGCGCGGAACCGGCCCCGGTGCTGATCTATCTGCATGGTGGCGGATGGATCGTCGGCAATCTGGATACCCATGACCGCATCATGCGCATCCTGGCGCAGAAAAGCGGCTGCTGCGTTCTGGGGGTCGATTATCACCTGGCACCGGAAGCGAAGTTTCCCCAACCGCAGGACGAATGTTGCGCCGCCGCCGATTGGATTCTGCAGCATGGCGCGGAATATGGGTTGGATCCGAACCGGATCGCCCTGGCGGGGGATTCCGCCGGGGCCAACATGTCCATGACTGTGCTGATGCATCTCAAGGACCAGGGCCGGATCGGCGCGGTCGGCGCGGCCCTGCTATATTATGGCTCCTATGGCCTGCGCGATTCGGCGTCGCGCCGGCTTTGGGGCGGTGCAGAGGACGGGTTGAGCGCGGCCGACCTCGCCTTCTTCCGCGAATGCCTGTTCGAAGATCAGGCGAAAATGTTGGATCCGCGTTTCGACATCCTGGCCAACGATCTGACGGATCTGCCGCCGCTCTTCGTGCTGGAAGTTGCGATGGACCCGCTGGCCGATGACAGCCGCGCCCTGGCCGATGCCGTCCTGGAAGCGGGCGGGCAGGTGGATTACCGGCGTGCGGAAGGCGTATTGCACGGCTATCTGCACATGAGCCACAGCGTCGATGCCGCGATGGACGCCCTGTCGGACGGGGCCGCCTTCCTGCGCGCGCGGATGTGACGGCCCCGTCAGGCGTCGAAACGGGCCGCGGCCTTGTCGATGAACTTGGCCAGCTTGACGTCCAGTTCGGAAAGCCCGTCGCAGTCATGGGTGGTCAGGACGATATCCACCCGATTGTAGACATTCGACCATTCCGGATGATGATCCAGCTTTTCCGCCTGCATCGCGACATGGGTCATGAAGCCGAAGGCCTGGTTGAAGGTCTTGAACTTGAAGCCCTGCTGGATCGCATCGCGGCCGTCGACCGGTGTCCAATCGGCCAGTTCCGCCAGGGCCGACGCCTTTTCCGCCGCCGTCAGTTTTGTCGCCATGGTTCGATCCTCTCTCGCTCTATGGCCCGACTATGGCTATATCAGGCCCATGACCCAATTCACCCTGCCCCCCAGCCTGGACGATATAGAAGCGATCGCCAACCGTCAGTTGGCGGAACTGCCCGACACGTTCCGGCGCCATCTGGGCGACATTCTGTTCCGCGTGCAGGATTTCCCGGACCAGGAGACCTTGGACGCGCTGGAGCTTGAATCCCCGTTCGACCTGATGGGCCTCTATCACGGCGTCGATATGAGCCGTAAATCCGTCGCCGACCCGGCGCCCGGAATCGATATGATCTATCTCTACCGCCGCCCCTTGCTGGATTACTGGTGCGAGGAGGAAGAGGATTTCGAGCATCTGGTCCGACATGTCCTGATCCATGAGATCGGCCATCATTTCGGCCTGAGCGACGACGACATGCACGCGATCGAGGACGCCGCGGAGGACGCACAATGAGCGATGGTCTCGCCGCCCGCCGCGCCGCCCTGACTATGGTCGAGGCGGTTCTGGAGCACGATCGCGGCCTGGACGAATGCGCCGATGCCACGGCCGGGTTGGAGCCGCGGGACCGGGCCTTTGCCCGCCTGATCGCGCTGACCGTCCTGCGGCGTCTGGGCCAGCTGGACGCGCTGACCGACCTGCTGCTGGAAAAGCCGCCGCAAGGCCGTACCCGCCGCATTCGCCATGTCCTGCGGATCGGGCTGGCCCAGCTTCTGTTTCTGGAAACGCCGGCCCATGCCGCCGTCGACGCCTCCGTCGAGCTGGCGCGGGGCGAGGGCATGGCAAAACTGGCCGGGCTGGTGAACGCCGTTCTGCGCCGCGCGGTGCGGGAAAAGGCGGCCCTGCTGAGCCGGCAAGACGCCGCGCACGCCAACACGCCCGCCTGGTTGCGCGACGACTGGGTCGGCCAGTTCGGGGAGGGATTGGCCCAGGCCATTGCCGACGCGCATCTGGCCGAGCCGCCGACGGATCTGACCTGCCCGGACCGGGCCGACGATTTGGCGGCCGAATTGGGCGGCACGCGCATCGGCCGGGATACGGTGCGTTTGGTCCGACCGGGCGATGTCGCCGCCTTACCGGGCTATGACGCGGGCACCTGGTGGGTCCAGGACGTTGCCGCCACATTGCCGGTAACAGTGCTGGGCGACGTGGCAGGACGACGGGTTATCGATCTCTGCGCCGCGCCCGGCGGCAAGACGGCGCAACTTGCCGCCGCCGGGGCCACGGTTACCGCCGTCGACCGGTCCAAACCCCGCCTGGCGCGCCTGCGGGAGAATATGGAGCGGCTGGGCCGCACGGTCGACATCGTCGCGGCCGACGCCACGCAATGGCGCCCGGACGAACCGGCGGATGCCGTCTTGCTGGATGCGCCTTGCAGCGCCACCGGCACCTTGCGCCGCCATCCCGAAATCGCCCATCGCCGCGGTTCGGCGGATGTCCAGAAACTGGCGGCGCTGCAACGCAGACTGGCCAGTGCCGCAATTGAGATGCTGAAACCCGGCGGTATTCTGGTCGCCGCGACCTGTTCCCTGCAATCGGCGGAGGGGCCCGGCTTTTTCAATGACGTGCGGGCGTTGGAGGGACTTGAGCCTCTGCCGATCGATCGGTCGGATCTGCCGACAGAACTCGGCGACGCCGTGACCCCCGACGGGTGCCTGCGCACCCATCCGGCCATGCTGCGGGATCAGGGCGGGATGGACGGTTTCTTCGTCATGCGGTTTCGCAAGCGCCCGTAACGTCCTGGGCTATTCCTTCAGCTTCGCCAGAAGTGCGATCAGCGCTTCCGCCTCCCCCGCCGTCAGCCGGTCGCCGAAGTGACGGGCGATCGCGCGCGCATAGACCGGCCACATGGCACGCCTTACGGCCTGCCCTTCGTCGGTGATCGCCAGGATGTGGCCCCGCCCGTCCTCCTCACAGGGTACCCGCTGGATCAACCCTGCCTTGGCCATGCGGTCCAGCAGGCGGGACATATTGTACTGCGCCAGCAGCAGCCGCTCCTGAAGCTGATAGGGGCGCAGACGGTCCGGCCCCGCCCGGCGCAGTTCCAGCAGCACGTCATACCAAGCCAGCGGCGGATGGCCCGCAGCCTTCAGATCGGCCTCGACCCGTCCAATAAGATCCTGGGACACCCGGACAAGGCGGGCCCAGGCGTGAATCGTCGCTTCCGACGGTCGGTCTGTCGTCTCGGTCATTCCATATTCTGGCATATAGATGCAGTTACATCAAGATTGACAATCCCTCACCTATCCACATATAGATGCAACTGCATTTACCAAGGAGATCCACCATGCTGGATGAAAGAACCGTTCAAGACATCGGCGCGGCCCTGTTGCGGATCGCGTTGGGCGTCGTTTTCCTGGCGCATTCGGCGCTGCTCAAACTGGCGATCTATGGCATGCCGGGAACGGCGCAGTTCTTCGAGTCTCTCGGCCTGCCGGGCGTTCTGGCCTATATCGTCGTCTGTACCGAAATTCTGGGCGGATCGATGCTGATCCTGGGCGTTCAGGCACGCTGGGTCGCGCTCGCGCTGACACCGATCCTGATCGGCGCAACCTGGACCCATTGGCCGAATGGCTGGCTGTTCACCGCCGCGAATGGCGGTTGGGAATATCCGGCCTATCTGACGGTCATGGCGATCGCCTGTTTCCTGATCGGCGAGGGCCGTTTCGTCCTGGTCCGCTCGCATCCCCTGCCCGCCCTCGACGCGGGGGCGGCCCGATGAGCGCCGCCCTCACCCTCGTCAGCCACACGCTGTGTCCCTATGTTCAGCGCGCGGCTATCGCCCTGACCGAGAAATCGATACCGTTCGAGCGGATTTATATCGATCTGGCGGATAAGCCGGGCTGGTTCACCGACCTGTCCCCGCTGGGCAAGGTACCGGTGTTGAAAGTGGCACAGGGCGGGCGCGAAAGCGCGATCTTCGAATCCGCCGTTATCCTGGAATACATCGAAGAGACGCAGCCGCATCCCCTGCATCCGTCCGACCCGCTGGACCGTGCGCGGCACCGGTCCTGGATCGAATACGGGTCCCAGATCCTGAACCGGATCGGCGCGGTTTACTCGGCGCCGGACGATGCAGCGCTGACCGTCGAAAAAGCCCGGCTGGACCAAATGCTGGAACGCCTGGAAGAAGCGTTGGATGCGGCACCATGGTTCGCGGGCGCCGAGTTCTCCCTGGTCGATACGGTCTACGGCCCGATCTTCCGCTATTTCGACGTCCTGGACCGCATTCCGGCTGCCGCCATGCCGTCCGGATTGCCAAAGGCCCGGGCCTGGCGGAAGGCCTTGTCGGAAAGGCCTTCCGTCGTCGCGGCCGTGTCGCCCGACTATCCGGCCCTGTTGACCGACTTCCTGCGCCGCCGGGGTGGAGCGCTGTCCCGGACGATGGCCCCGGGCTGAACTTTGCGGCGATTTTCACCGGCTGGTCACCAAACCGTCACGCGCCCAAGGCACACTGTCAGAATGGTGCCCTGGGCGCAGTGGCGAATCGGGGCCCTCCCTAGCCGTCGGGGAAGACGATGCCCAGACTTGCCATCGCGTTCGTGCTGTTGATCGCATCGGTCCTGCCCGCCCGGGCCGAAAGCGGCGTGGTGCGGCTGGCAAGCCTCGAATGGCCGCCCTATAGCAGCGAATCCGCCGTTCTGGGCGGGCGCAGCATCGACACCGCCCGGCGCGCCCTGGCCCATGTCGGCATGAAACTGGAAGTCGTCTATCTGCCCTGGGCCAGGACGGTCCAAGCCGGCACGACCGGCGACGGTTTCGACGGCTATCTGCCCGAATACCATTCCGACGCCATCGACGCCGAAGCCGCGGGCAATCGTTGTCTGTTCAGCCGCTCCATCGGCCGCAGCCCGGTCGGTATCCTGGAACGCCGCGACGCACCGGTCGCCTGGTCCAAACCCGCCGATCTGACGCCCCATCTGTTCGGCGTGGTGCGGGGCTATGTGAACGAGGCCCAGTTCGATTCCATGGTCAGCGATGACCGGATCGCGGTCATCGAATCGGTCGACGACGCCATCAACATCCGCATGGTTGCCGCAAAGCGCATCCGCGCCGCCATCATCGACCCGCATGTTTACGATTATCTCAGCCGTCGCGACCCGACCCTGACGGCTCTGCGCCAGAATCTGCAGATCAACAATCGCCTGCTGACCACGCATGACCTGTTCGTCTGCTTCCGCCCGACCCGGCGCGGCGCGGAACTGCGCAGCCTGTTCAATCAGGGCCTGGACAGCCTGGGCGTCGGGATCAGCCAGGCGGACGATGCCCCGACCGCCGACCGGTCCTAATCCGCCGACACTCCGTTTCCGGCGTTCCGCCACGACTGAATCTTCCGGTACAGCGTCGACGGAGCGACGCCCAGCGCACCGGCCGCTTTCGGGACGTTGCCGCCGCACAGTGCGACCGCCGCTTCGATCGTTTCCCGCTCCACCTGCGCCAGGGGGCGGATCTCCGTGGCCAGGGGCGCCGCCGGTCCGGCGCCGCCCGACAGAATGCGCCGGCCGCCCGACGTCAGCGCGGTCGTCACCATGTCGCCGGTCACGCGATCGCCATCGTTCAGGACGACGATGTTACGCATCGTGTTTTCCAACTCCCGAACATTGCCTGGCCAATCGTGCCGCCGTAACTGATCCAAAGCATCCTTATCCAGTCCACGGAAACGCTTCCCCTCCTCTTCCGCGAAGCGTTTCACCATGCCGGCCGCAATCGGTTCGATATCCTCCGGGCGGTCTCGCAAGGCCGGCATTCGCACCGGAATGACGTTCAGGCGATAATACAAATCCTCGCGCAGATTGCCGTCGCGGATCGCCTCGCCCGGCTCGCGGTTGGTGGCGCAGACGAATCGGACGTCGACCTCGCGCTCGGTATTCTCGCCGATCCGTGTGTAGCGCCCGGTTTGAATGAACCGCAGCAGCTTGGTCTGCAGATCCATGTCCATCTCGCCGATTTCGTCCAGGAACAGCGTCCCGCCATCGGCCTGTTCCGCCGCGCCCTTGCGGTCGGCGGTCGCCCCGGTAAAAGCGCCTTTGCGATGACCGAAAATCTCGGATTCCATCAATTCGCGCGGAATGGCCCCGCAGTTCAGGGCGACGAAGGACCCGCCCCGGCGCGGGCTTTCGGCATGGATGGCGTGGGCGCATAATTCCTTACCCGTGCCGGATTCCCCAGTGACGAAGACGCTGGCCTTGGAGGCCGCCGCGGCGGCGATGGTGCGATAGACCGCCTGCATCGGGGCCGAGCCGCCGATGAAGCGATGAAACCCGCCGGAGATCGGACGCGTTACCGCATCGACGATTCCGGCCAGATCGTGCCGTTCGACCGCATTCGCCACGGTCACGATCAGGCGCTGGGCATCGAAGGGTTTGACCAGGAAATCATAGGCCCCGAGGCGCATCGCCTCGACCGCGCGGTTGACCGAACCATGGGCGGTAATGACCACGACGGGCGCGGAGACGCCCATCTCCTTCAGGCGCTTCAGCACTTCGAACCCGTCGATATCGGGAAGCTGAACATCCAGCAGAATGACCGCCGGCTTCAGCGTCTGCGCCGCTTCCAGGCCTTCCCCGCCCTGAACGCAATGATGTACGACGGCGCTCTGAGCATTGAGCTGCGCGGTATAAAGTTCCGCCAGTTTGGCGTTGTCCTCGATCAGCAGGACCTGCCGGCCAGGAAGCATATAGTCACCCGTTTGACCGTGCGGCATCCACCTTGCCGCAGAGCCCCGTCCCCGACACAATTATGACCCATCACGCGGTTTCGCAAAATGCAAAAACCGCCCCCGAAGTAAAATAATCGATATCGAACAGGAGGATCGGCCCCATGCGGCTTAAGGATAAAATCGCGATCGTGACCGGCGCGGCGTCGGGTTTCGGCGAAGGCATCGCCCATCGGTTCGCCGCCGAAGGGGCGAAGGTCGTCCTGGCGGATATCAATGACGAGAACGGGCGGAAAGTCGCCCAGGAGATCGGCGGCGATGCGGTCTATGCCCATACCGACGTGACCAGCGCGGCGGACTGGCAATCCGTGGTCAAGACTGCGACGGATACGTTCGGGCGCTTGGACATCGTCGTGAACAATGCCGGTTACACCCATCTGAACCGACCGATGCTGGAAGTCGACGAGGCTGAGTTCGAGAAGGTCTATGCGATCAACGTGAAGTCGCTGTTCCTGTCCGCCCATGCCGCGGTTCCGGTGTTCCGCGCCCAGGGCGGCGGACAATTCCTGAACATCGCGTCGACGGCCGGGATACGCCCGCGTCCGGGACTGGTCTGGTACAACAGTTCGAAATCCGCCGCGATCGGCGTCACCCGGTCCATGGCCATCGAACTGGCGGCAGAGCAGATCCGGGTCAACGCGATCAACCCGGTCGCCGGCGAGACCCCGCTACTTAAACGCTTCATGGGGGAAGACACGCCGGAAAAGCGGGCCATGTTCAAGGCGTCGATCCCGATGGGACGCCTGTCCACCGCCGCAGACATTGCCGGGGCGGCGGTCTATCTGTGTTCCGACGACGCGTCCTTGGTCACCGGCGTCTGCATGGAAGTGGACGGGGGGCGCTGCATATGACCGGCAATGCCTCAGCCCCCACGCTGCGGGACGTACCGGCCATTCTGACCCCGGATCACGCCGTCGACCTGAAAGCCGCTTCGACACCGAACTTCTATCAGGAGCTCGATTCGGATTACGGCGGCTTCGAGGGGCATGTCCTCATCTCGGAACATGCCTTCTCCGCTGATTGGGGCGTTTGGGAAGTTCACCCGGCCGGGGATGAGTTCATCTATCTGCTGGAAGGGGCTGCGGATTTTATCTGCTACGCAGACGGCCGGGAGACGGTGACACGGCTGGACACGCCGGGCCAATTCGTCGTGGTGCCGCGCGATGCCTGGCATACGGCCCGCACCACCGTGCCGACCCGCGCCCTGTTCGTCACCCCAGGCGCCGGGACGCAGCACAGCGACGATCCCCGCGCCTGAGCCGGGGCAGTACGCGCAATAGAAGACCGCCCGGCAGAGCGCTGCCGGGCGGTTTCTGTTTTTCAGTCTGACCTGTCAGCTTATTCGCTGCGCAGGATCGACAGCAGGTTCAGGATGTGGATGAACATCGTCACGAAGCTGCCGTAGAGCAGCAGCGCGCCGAACAGGGCCAGACGGCCGACCTGCGTGTCACCCAGCGTGTCCATGTACCAGTTCTTGATCTGCTGGGTTTCGTAGGCGGTCAGGCCGGCAAAGACCAGCACGACAGCCGCCGACAGGATCAGCGAGAACATGGAGGACGCGATGAAGATGTTCACGACCATCGCGATCAGAAGGCCGATGACGGCCATCATCAGGAACCGGCCGACGCCACTGAGGTCCTTCTTCGTCGTGTAGCCGAACAGGCTGGCGCCCGCGAACATGCCGGCGGTGATGAAGAAGGCGCGGGCCACGTCCATCGTGCCTTCGGTCGTCTGCAGGAAGAAGGCGACCATCGGCGAGATCATCACGCCCCAGAGCGCGCAATAGACCCAATAGAAGGCATGCGCCGCAAAGGTCGACTTCATCGTCACGATCTTCGACGAGAAGAAGCCCATTCCCATGACCGCCGCGAACAGCACCCATTTCATCGGACCGACGGCGAGCTGCACCATGATTGCCGGGTTGCTGGCCATGAACAGGACGATCAGGCCGGTAAACGCGACACCCAGCGCCATGTAGTTGTATACGCGCAGCATATAGGACCGCAGGCCGGCGTCGATTTCTTCGCGGTCGGCGGTACCGGCACGGGTCGCGTAACGGTTCGGATTGAGAGCCATTGCTCGTTGCCCCTTTTCTACCCTCGTTTAAGATTCTCCCCACAGCATTTGCCTTGCCGCATGGGATGGTTTTCCGCCGTCAATATGGGTGGGATCGCGCTAAATTTCAACTGGACTCGGCTGGGCACTCCCGGTTTCCGACACGCCCGCGCCGTTATTCGTTCCGCAGCAACGGCGCGGCCTTCTTGCCCAGGGCCGACCACGTCCCCGCGAACCCCAGAGAGATCGTCGCCGCCAGCGCCACCACGACCGTCAGTGCGGCGGCTTCCGGGACGAAAATCCAGTCCGCCTGCATCACTTCCTCGATCACGACATAGGCGGCGACACCGCCGACCACACCGGCGATGAGGGCGGTCAGCAGACCCAGCAGGCCGAATTCCAGCAGATAGGCGACCAAGATGTCACGGCGGGTTGCGCCCAGGACCTTCAAGACGACGGACTCATAGATCCGGCGGCTGTGTCCGGCCGCCACCGCCCCGGCCAGCACCAGCACGCCCGCAACGATGGCGATCGCCGCGATGGCCGTCACCGCCGTCCCCAGATCGCGCAGGATCTTGTCGACCCCTTCCAGCACTTCCTTCACTCGGATGGCGGACACGTTCGGGTAAAGATCCGTCACCGCGCGCTCCAGCGTCACTTCCCGGTCGGGGTCCAGATAGGCCGTTGCCAGATACATTTGCGGCGCGCTTTCCAGAAGGCCCGGCGAGAAGACCATGACAAAGTTGATCCCCAGCGAGGTCCAATCGATGGTCCGCAGGTTTGCGATTTCCGCTTCGATCTCGCGGCCCAGAACGTTGACCGTAACCGAATCCCCGATCTCCAGCCCGAAATGGCCGGCGGCTTCGGCATCGAAACTGACCAGCGTGCGGGCGGTGTCGGCATAATCCGCCGACCACCACTCGCCTTCGACGATCTCGCTGCCGCGCTCCGGCGGTGTGGCGGACCAGGTAATCCCCCGGTCGCCGCGCAGCATCCAGGCGACATCGGGATGGGGGGTGATCTCTTCCACCGGAACGCCGTCCAGGGCCACGATCCGCCCGCGCAGCATCGGCACGGTGTCATAACGCTGAAGACCGTCGAACCCGTCCAGGGTCTCGCGGAACCCGTCGATCTGATCCGGCTGGATGTCGATGAAGAAATAGCCCGGCGCCTCGCCACGGAAGGTCTCGGAGACCTGACGCGAGAGATTGCCTTCGATCATCGCGACGGCGATCAGCACCGTCAGACCGAGCCCCAAGGAAACGACGATGCCGCCGGTGGGGGCGCCCGGCCGGTGCAGGTTGGCCAGGGCGAGGGCGATACGCGTATCCCTGGGACGCGGCAGTTTCCGGGCCACGACCATCGCCGCCCAGGCCGCGCCACGAAAGGCCAGCAGCGTCGCCACGGCGCCGCCCGTGAATGCGAGCGCCACGACAGGCTGATCGGCGGACAGGACAGCCAGCCCCACCAATCCGATGGCTGAGGCCGCCAGGAACAGGGCCATTTTCGGGCCCGGCCGCGCGGTGACGGGGTTCAGCAGATCGCGGAACAAGGTCGCCGCCGGTACCGAACTGGCCCGCGCCAAGGGCCATAACGCGAAAACCAGGGTGGTCAGCAGGCCGAACCCGGCCGCCAGAAGCAGCGGCATGGGGTAGAAGCCGACACGCGCCTCCACCGGCAGCTTATCGGCCAGCATCGGCACGACGAAGGAGGGGCCGACCCCGCCCAGAAGCAGCCCCAGAACGATCCCGACCACGGCGAGCACGCCGACCTGCATCAGGTAGGTCGCGAAGATCGTCGACGACGGGGCGCCCAGGCATTTCAGCGTCGCGATGGTGCCGGTACGCTGGTTCAGGAAGGCGCGCACCGCGTTGCCGACCCCGACACCGCCGACCAGAAGCGCGGTCAGCCCGACCAAGGTCATGAACAGGCCGACCCGGTCGACGAACCGTTGAATGTTGGGCGCGGCATCGTCCAGGGCGCGCACCCGCCACCCGGCATCCGGAAACTGCGTGTTCAGCGCCTCGACCCAGTCCGCGACAGCCGTCTGCGGGGGCAACAGAACGCGGTAATGGTAACGGATGAGGCTGCCCGGCTGCTCCAGGTCGGTTTCCGGCAAGGCATCGATGGAAATGAAAACGCGCGGGCCCAGGTTGAATGCCTGGGTTCCCTTATCCGGCTCCTCCAGGAAATCGCCGCGATATTCGAACTGCGCTTCGCCGATCTTCACCCGGTCGCCGATTGTCAGGTGCAGACGCTCCGCCAATTGCGGCGCGGCGATCAAGCCCCAGACGCCGTCGCGTTGTTCCAGGGCCGACATCTCGACGCCGTCCCGCAGAACCAGCGCACCGTTCAACGGATACGCCTGGTCGACGGCTTTCATTTCAACCAGACGCCGTTCCGCCCCGTCGGCGCGGATGGCCATGGCGCGCATCTCCACGATATGCGACAGCGCAGCCGAATTGTCGCGAAGCCAATCGACCTTTTCGGAATCGGCCGCCACATGGACCAGCCGGATGTCGACATCGCCGCCCAGCAGCACCCTTCCATCGGCCTTCAACCCAGCCTCGATCGCCGAGGCCAGGGACCCGACGCCGGCAATGGCGGCGACACCCAGCGCCAGACAGGCCAGAAAGACACGAAAGCCTTTCAGGCCGCCGCGCAGTTCACGAAAAGCAAAACGAGAAGCGGTTGCCAGCACCCGGGTTACTCCGCCGCTTTCAGCGCCGCGCCGCCGGTCAGGCGGCCGTCGCGCATCTCCACCCGCCGATCGCAGGCGGCAGCGAGCGTGGAATCATGCGTGATCAGCATCAATGTCGTGTCATGATCCCGGGCCAGCGAGAACATCAGATCTACGATCTGCGCGCCCGTATCGGCGTCCAGATTGCCTGTCGGCTCATCCGCCAGGATCAGTTTCGGTTCAGCGGCGAAGGCTCGGGCCAGGGCGACACGCTGCTGCTCCCCGCCCGAAAGCTGCCCCGGGTAATGCCGCAGACGCTGCCCCAGACCGACCTGATCCAGCACCGCCGCGGCCCGCTCCGCCGCGTCGCGGCGGCCGGCCAGTTCCAGGGGGATGGCCACGTTCTCGACCGCGGTCATCGTCGGCACCAGATGGAAGCTTTGAAAGACAATGCCCAGATTGTCGCGCCGAAACCGCGCCAGACCGTCCTCGTCGAGGGCGCCGAAATCCTGACCGCCGACGACCACTTGCCCAGATGTCGCCTGTTCCAATCCCGCGACGATCATCAGCATCGACGTCTTTCCGGATCCGGACGGCCCGACGATGCTGACGGTCTCTCCCCGCATCACGGACAAATCGACGCCATGCAGAATGTTGACGTCGCCCGCCAAGGACCCAAGTGTAAGATGCACATCGCGCAGCGCGATCATTTCGGTTTTCGCGCCGCCGCTCACGCCGCTCTGTAATTGGGATGACATGACCCGCCTTTCCTTGAACCGTCTTCGGCTATATGGCGCCCTGGCGTCCATGATCAATGCCGCAACCACGATCTGCGCGGTCTTTGTGCTTGCCGCCACCCCTTCATCGGCCGCCGAAAGGGCGACGGTCCTGGCCCTGGGCGACAGTCTGGTCGCCGGCTACGGCCTGCCGAAGGAAGACAGTTTTCCGGCCGTTCTGGAGGCTGAACTGAAGGCATTGGGCCATGATGTCCGCGTCATCAATGGCGGCGTATCCGGCGACACATCCAAGGCCGGGTTGAGCCGCGTCGACTGGCTGTTCGCGGAAAAGCCGGATCTGATGCTGCTGGAACTGGGTGCGAATGACGGTTTGCGCGGATTGCCGCCGGAAGACACCGAACGGAACCTGGCCCAGATCATCGAGAAATCCCAAGCTGCCGGGGTGCCGGTACTGCTGACCGGCATGCTGGCCCCGCCGAATATGGGCCGCGACTATGGCGAGGCGTTCAATGCCCTTTATCCCCGGTTGGCAGAAAAATACGGCACCGCCTTCTACCCCTTCTTCTTGGACGGCGTGGCGGCGGAACCGCATCTCAACCAGGGTGACGGCATGCATCCGAACGCCGCCGGGGTCGAGATCATCGCGCGGCGCATCGCGCCCAGTGTGATCGACGCGCTGGCCGCCGGGTCCGGATCGTGACGCCGGTCGGGCCGCGATGAGCGGCGCCCCGGCAGACTTCATCGCCGCACAGGCGACGGGCGAAACCTGGCAACAGGCAATCGGTCGTCTGCTGCCGGTCCTTCAGAAGGCCAGCCCGGAACACCGGCTTGGCCTGATTTATCTGACGCCGGATTTTGCCTCGGAACTGCCCGATATCGAAGTTCTACTGCGGCAATCGACCGGTGTGCAGCATTGGGCCGGGACCGTTGGATTCGGTACGATCGGCACCGCCCGCGACGGCGCATTGGAGGAATGTTACGGCAGTCCGGCGATTTCGGTCCTGCTGTGCCCATTCCCCGAGACCGCATTCCGGATCTTCTCCGGCGCGCGAGGCGAATCCGACCGGGTCAGCGAAACGCATTCGGATTGGCTGTCGCAAGCCGGCCCCCCGATGATCCTGGCCCATGGGGATACCGGCAACGGACTGTTGGGCAGTATCATCGACGACATCGTTGAAGAGACGGACGGTTTCCTGATCGGCGGTTTGAGCGCCGCGCAGGGTCCCGGGTCGCAGGTCGCGGACGGCGCCGACGGACAGGGATTGAGCGGCGTCCTGTTGTCACTGACTCAATTGCCGATTCAAACCGCCCTCAGCCAGGGGTGCAGTCCCATCGGACCGGTCCATACCGTGACGGCGGGTGAAGAGAATGTGATCTTCGAATTGAACGGCCGGAAGGCACTCGACGTCTTCAAGGAGGATATCGGCGAAATCCTGGCCCGCGACCTGAATCGATGCGCCGGCTACATCTTCGCCGCCCTGCCGGTGGCCGGGTCGGATAGCGGCGACTACACGGTCCGGAACCTGATGGCGATCGATCCGCGCCACGGCGCCATCGCCATCGCCGCATCGGTCCGGCCGGGCGACGGGGTCATGTTCTGCCGCCGCGATCCGGCAAGCGCGGCCGAGGACATGCGCCGCATGCTGTCCGACATCAAACGCCGTCTGGGCGAAAGGCCGATCCGCGGCGGGCTCTATGTATCCTGCGCCGCGCGCGGCCCCAATCAGTTCAGCGACCCGGCCCGCGAAACGCAGTTGATCGAGGAGACTCTGGGCCGCTTCCCCCTGACCGGATTCTTCGCAAACGGCGAATTCAGCCGCGACCGTCTTTACTCGTATACCGGGGTGCTGACGCTGTTCCTCTGACGAGGCCAAAATTTGTTCAGGACGTGGCAGACAACTGAAAGCGCGATGCGCAGGAATGGCTGTCGACCCGTCCGTCGATGGTCCTGCCGCCAACGGTGCCGTTGACCACGAACCCTGATCCCGTACTAAACAGATCCGCCTCGAAACTGAATTTCGATCCGCTGACCTTGCCCGACATGGTCTCGACTGTCCCGCCGGCCCTTGTGAAGTCGAACACCAAAGTGACGACCCGGTTGTAGTAGCGCGCGGTGACCGGGTAGACTTCCCCTCTTTCGCAAATCTTCGGTCCAGGCACATTCCCTTCGCTTCGAGGCGTTGCGCCTTCCCCGAAGAAACTCCCGGCATAAGCCGTTCCGCGTCCAGCCGGAACCGGTTGCACTGAGTTATCGCTCGATTGTCGCTTGTTGTGATCCACCTTGTACTGGCCATCCGGGACGCCGCCACGCCAGTCTCCCGGATTATCCCAAACGATCTGCTTCCCGCGCGCAAAAACCAAACATTTGGATTTATGCCGCTTCTCGCATTGATAGATGATCTGAGTATCCGCCAGTGCCTCGCAATGTCCTTGATAGTTCCAAGGGCAATAATAATAGAACGAGTTTTTGCCATCCTCGGTAACAGCGAAACTCATCGGCGTTTCACGGGAAATGTAATTGTCGTAGTTCCGCAAAACCCCGTCGCTGAACTGGATCGGGCCGCTGCCGGAGTATCCGCCGCTGCGACAGCTGGCGACGCCCACAACAAGCAACACAAGAATCAGATTCCGCATAACGCATCCCCTTCAGACAATCACCCAATGATAAGGGTCTACCCCGGCAACTCAACCTAGTCGGGTTATCTGCGGGCGATTTTCAAATGGCGCCTTTTCACATGGCAGCAGTGTCCCATATCTAGAAAGTGGCCCCGCCGTGTCCGGGGCCGTTTTATTTTGACCGGAGGGGAACCGATCGATGCGTTACAACAAGTTGGGTCATACCGATATCGACGTCAGCGTCATCTGCCTGGGCACCATGACCTGGGGCGAGCAGAATTCCGAGGCGGAAGGCCATGCCCAGATGGATCTGGCCCTGGAGCGCGGCGTGAATTTCTGGGACACGGCGGAGCTCTACGCCATTCCGCCTCGGGCGGAGACCTACGGCCGGACGGAGGAAATCATCGGCACCTGGTTCGCCAAGACGGGCCGGCGGTCCGAGGTCATTCTGGCGTCCAAGGTCGCGGGCCGCGCCACGCGCCTGCCCTATATGCGTCCGCATCTGTATGACGGCGAGACGCGCCTGGACCGTCAATCGATCCTGGAGGCCTGCGACGCCAGTCTGAAACGGCTTCAAACCGATTATATCGACGTCTACCAGCTGCATTGGCCGGAACGGGAAACCACAGCCTTCGACGTCGTGAACTATAACCACAATCCCGAACGGGACGGTTTTCCGATTGAAGAGTCCCTGCGCGCGCTGGAGGAATTGGTGAAAGCCGGAAAGGTTCGATATGTCGGCCTGTCCAACGAATCGGCCTGGGGCGTCATGGAGTTTCTGCGCCTGGCCGAAACGGCGGGCCTGCCGCGCGTTGTGTCCGTGCAGAACCCCTACAATCTGCTGAAGCGCGAGTATGAGTATGGATTGGCGGAGGTATCCTGCCGCACCGGCGCCGGCCTCCTGGCCTATTCGCCGTTGGCCATGGGCACCCTGTCCGGAAAGTATCTCGACGGCGCCCGCCCGGACGGTGCGCGCCTCTCTCTATTCGGGCAGTATTTTCCGCGTTATCAAAGCGATAGGGCCGTTGCGACCATTCGCAAATATGTCGAAACCGCCCGCCGCCACGGGCTCGATCCAGCGCAGATGGCGAATACTTTCGTCAATACGCGGCAGTTCACAACGTCGAACATCATCGGAGCCACGACGCTGGATCAGCTCAACGCCGCGATCGATACCGGCGACATGACCCTGTCCGACGCGGTCCTGGCCGACATAGAAACCATTCACAAGGAGACGCCAATCGGGTATTAGTGGTCTGGGTGTCAATTTTGACCCCATATATAGTGGAGGCGCGCCATGATACGGCTTTTCGTCGCCCTGCCCGTGCCAGCGGATGTCCGGCACGTGCTGACCGGACTGCAGAACGGACTGCCCGGTGCCCGCTGGACCGATCCCGAAAACTTCCATCTGACGCTGCGTTTCATTGGCGAGGTCGATTTCGGCATGGCCGAAGACCTCGCCCATACGCTGATGCGCATCGATGCCCCTGGCTTCGACGTCACGCTGGATGGGCTCGGCTGGTTCGGCAACAAACGCAAACCCAGTGCCCTGATCGCCAATATCCGCAAAAATGACGGCCTGCTGCATCTGCAGCGGAAAGTCGAATCCGCCGCCGTGCGCTGCGGATTGCGGCCGGAAAGCCGGAAGTTCCACCCGCATATCACGCTGGGCCGGTTGAAGACGACCAGCATCGAAGGCGCGGAACGCTTCGTCGCGGAACGGCGGCTACCGCGCGATCTGGGCTTCGACGCGGACCGGTTCGTGCTGTATTCCAGCTTCCTGTCGCATTGCGGGTCGATCTATACCGAAGAGGCGGATTACGCCCTGCGCTTCGCGGCCTACGCGGCGGCCGAATAGACCCGGCGTCCCGTCCGGCGGGGTGCGGAACGCGGCGACCAACGCCGCGTTCTGGCCTTGCGTCACAGATGTTTCTCCGCCCCTTCCTCGGCCCCATCCCTTGCCATGCCCTCTTTGGCGGAGTACCGATTCCGTCCAGAGATTCCCCGCGGCGCGACCAAAGGTGCGCCGCCACGCAAGAAAAGGGTGGACGCCATGAACGAGATCAAGACCAAGGGGCTCAGCCTCAAGGACCCGAGCCTGCTGAAGCAGCAGGGTTATATCGACGGCCAATGGGTCGATGCCGACAGCGGCGAAACCATCGACGTCACCAACCCGGCGACCGGCGAAGTCATCGCCACCGTGCCGAAGATGGGTGCCGCCGAAACCCGCCGCGCCATCGAAGCCGCCAATGCCGCCTGGCCGGCCTGGCGGTCGAAACTGGCCAAGGACCGGGCCGCGATCCTGCGTCGCTGGTTCGAACTGATGCATGAGAATGCCGACGACCTGGCGCTGATCATGACCTCGGAACAGGGCAAGCCGCTGCCGGAAGCCAAGGGCGAAGTCGCCTATGGCGCGTCCTTCCTGGAATGGTTCGCCGAAGAGGCCAAGCGGATGTATGGCGACGTCATCCCGCAGCATCAGGACGACAAGCGCATCGTCGTCATCAAGCAGCCGATCGGCGTCACCGCCTTCATCACGCCGTGGAACTTTCCGATTGCGATGATCACGCGCAAGGCCGGGCCGGCGCTGGCCGCCGGCTGCCCCGCCGTCGCCAAGCCCGCCTCGCAGACGCCGCTGTCCGCGCTGGCGTTGGCCGAACTGGCGGAGCGCGCGGGTGTGCCGAAGGGCGTTTTGTCCGTCGTCACCGGTTCCGCCGGTGCCATCGGCGGCGAAATGACCGGCAACCCGATCGTCCGCAAGGTGTCCTTCACCGGCTCGACCGAGATCGGCAAGATCCTGATCAAGCAATGTGCCGACACGGTGAAGAAGGTTTCGATGGAACTGGGCGGCAATGCTCCCTTCATCGTCTTCGACGACGCCGATATCGACGCGGCGGTCGAAGGGGCCATCGTCTGCAAGTTCCGCAATGCCGGCCAGACCTGTGTCTGCGCCAACCGGATCTATGTCCAGGACGCGGTCTATGACGAATTCGCCGAGAAACTGGCCGCCAAGGTCAAGGCGCTGAAGATCGGCAACGGCGTCGACAACGGTGTCGTCATCGGCCCGCTGATCGACATGGCCGCCGTGGAGAAGGTCGAGGAACATCTGGCCGACGCCAAATCCAAGGGGGCCAGCGTCCTGACCGGCGGCAACCGCCATGCGCTGGGCATGTCCTTCTATGAGCCGACGGTCCTGGCCGGCGTGACCCAGGACATGATGGTGTCGAAGGACGAAACCTTCGGCCCCCTGGCCCCGCTGTTCCGCTTCAAGGACGAGGACGAGGTCGTCGCCATGGCGAACGACACGGAATTCGGCCTGGCCTCCTATTTCTACGCCCGCGATATCGGCCGCGTCTGGCGCGTCGCGGAGCAACTGGAATACGGCATGGTCGCGCTGAACACCGGTATCCTGTCGACCGAAGTCGCCCCGTTCGGCGGCGTCAAGGAATCGGGCCTGGGCCGTGAAGGCTCCAAATACGGCCTCGATGAGTTCTGCGAGATGAAATACATCCTGATGGGCGGGGTGTAGGTTTTCCTCTTCGCCTGAGAGACGCTCTGCGGCCGTCGCCTAACGGCACGGTCGCAATCCCCCTCACCCCGCCCCTCTCCCTCCAGGGAGAGGGGGTGCAAGTCATGTTTCTAACCCTCTCCCTCCAGGGAGAGGGTGGCCCGAAAGGGCCGGGTGAGGGCCTGCGGCGGTCGGATCGTTAGCCCAAATAGCGGTAGATGTAATACCGCTCAGGATCCATATCAGCGGGCTTTTCCAACTCCAAAGCGCCCTCGACAGGGACCGGTTGGTCGCTGAGGATGCGGGCACCGGGGGCCAGAAGCGGGCGGAGGGCCGGGGCCAGGATGGTACGGCCGAAATCGATACTGGCGGGTTCGTCGCCATTGCCGACATCGCTATGGACCAGAATCGCACGCGGGCCCAATTCCGCCGCGGCTTTCTCCAACTGTTCGATCACATGGCCGAGATAGAGGCGGTCGTCGGGCGGGATGCAGCCGGGATGGGCACGGACTTCACGTTCGAAGACATAGATGTCCCGGCCCGGCATGTTCTCGCGCAGATGATCGTAGGTCCGGCCGTTCCCCAGCCCCAGTTCCAGGACGATCCCGTCCTTGTCCGCCACATCGGCCATAGCGTCGTTCAGAAGACGACGCTGCGCGTCCATCCGGCGGATGAAGGATTCCAATCGTGACATGTGGCTGAAACTCTCTCGGGCGGCGCGGGTTACCGGACCCTATGTAACCCGTCCGTCCGATTTGCCAAGCCTCAACCCGGTCACATCCGATCACGCCGGCTGGAGTTTGCGGTTATCTTCGATCGGCAGATGGACCAGAGCGGCGAACAGACCCAGCGCCGCGCTGGCGATCCACATCAGGTCGTAATTGCCGAACCGTTCGATGAATTCGCCCGCCATGACCAGGCCGATGAAGCTGCCGACTTGGTGGCTGAAGAAGACGATGCCGAACAGCATGCCGACATTGGCCGGGCCGTGCAGCTTGGCGACCGTCAGGCTGGTCAGCGGCACGGTGGACAGCCACAACAGGCCGATTACGGCGCTGAACGCGATCAGCACGAACTCCGTCACCGGGATGAACAGCAGGGCCAGGGCCGCCACGCCGCGCAGGAAGTAGATCAGCGATAAAGGGTATTTCGGCCGGAACGATCCGCCGATCTGCCCGGCGACAATGGTACCGATGATGTTGAAGGCACCGATCACCGCCAGGCCATAAGTGCCGGAACTTTTCGGCAAGCCGCACAGGACGGCGAAGTTCGGCAGGTGCACCGCGATGAAGGCCAGGTGGAAGCCGCAGACGAAGAAGCCCGCGATCAGCAGCAGGAAGCTGCGGTCCGACATCGCGCGGCCCAGAACTTCACGCAGCGATTGACCGGGCGCAGCGGCAGCTGCAAGGCGTTGTTCCTCGGTCGGCCGTGTTTCCCGGCGCACAAAGATTGTCAGGGTCGCGGCAGCGAGGCAGATCGCCCCCATCACCAGGAAGGCGTCGACCAGGCCGAAGCTTTGCAGGAAAACGTCGCTGAGCGGCGAGAAAACCAATTGGCCGAAGCTGCCGCCCGCGGTGGCGATACCCAGGAACAGGCCACGCCGCTTATCGCTGGTCGTGCGTCCGATGGCGGCCAGAATGACCGGAAAACCGATCGCCGCCTGCGCCATGCCCAATGCGATCCCGGCCGACGCTCCGAACAAAAGATAGGTGTCGGAATAGGCCGTGACCATCAGGCCACCGGCATAGAGAACCGCGCCACCGAAAGCGACCGGGGCCGCGCCGTAACGATCCGACAGCCGCCCCGCAAAGGGCTGCGCCGCGCCCCAGACGAGGTTCTGCACCGCCAGGACGAGGGAGATCGAACTGATGTCGAAGCCGGTGGCTTCAGGCATGGCGGGCAGGAAGACGCCGAAGGATATACGCGCGCCGAAACTGACCGCCAGCAGCATAAAGCCGGCGAGCAGCACGAAAATGGCATTGCGATCGTTCGCGGACATGATCGGACTCCGAGATATGGGCGCGGGTCAGGCGGTGATACGCCCCATCGTCGGCGGCGTCTCGCGAATTATGCGCAACAATATTTCGCCCTCAGGGCACGGGTTGGGCCTTGAACCGGCGCGAACCTATGCTGCGCGCGATCTGCGCCGCGGCACCAGACTGCCCAGCATCGCCGGCAGGAGGTATCCGATCAGAAAGCCCGCGAAAGTATGAACCGCACCCGAGAAGGAGATCGGTACCGCCGGCACGAAAACCTCCGCCGTATTGGCGGCGACATCGGGTTCCAGATGGAAGGCGGTTTCGACGACGATCATGTACCAGGGCGCTTCCGTCAGCCGATCATAGGCTTTGGCCAATCGTTGCTGGCGGGACAGCGTCGCCAACATGGCATCGCCCTCGCCCTTTACGATACTGTCCGAATTGTTCTGGAAATGGCGGACATAATCGTACCGGTCCATCCCCGCATTGCGCGCGCGTTCGTCCAGCGCGGCGACCTGCAGGGTCAACTCGTCCAGCGCCCCGCCGATGCGCTGGGTATATTGCTGATGAAATTCTGGAAACTGCGACATCGCCACGGCGCATAGCAGGGCGAAAACGATATGCAGCTTCTTCAACATCGGATCGGTCCCCAACCAAGACGGCAGCCCGGATCATAGACCGACTCCCGCCCGGTTTGCCAATCCGGGCGTATCAGAAAGGGCGTTTTGTCCCTAAAGCTGCAGATTTTGCGCCAGGAAGCCCGTTGTGCGTTCCCAGGCCAAGGCAGCGTCTTCCTGATCATATCGCGATCCGGTCGGGTTGGCGAAGGCGTGATCCGCCTCGTACCAATAGACGGTCAGGCTCTTCCCCGCATCGGCCATGGCGGCCACGAAACCGTCGACCATCGGCTTATTGATGAACTTGTCCTGGGTCGCGAAATGACCCAGCACCGGCCCCGACAGCGGTGCCAGTTCCGCCGCCTCCTTGTTGACCCGGCCATAATAGACGACCGTCGCGTCCACAGGGCTGGCCAGGGACGCGTTCAGGGACCACCCGCCGCCGAAGCACCAGCCGCAGGTTCCGACGCGCCCCGTTCCCGCATCATGGGTTTTCAGGAAGTCCGTCCACAAGGTGCAGGTTTCGACCGCGGTCTGCGGGTCGTCCGCGACCTTGCCGGTCAGCGCCTTGGCCCCGTCCGGCGTCGTCGCCACCTCTCCGCCCATTAGATCGATGGCCAGGGCGATATAGCCCTGCTGCGCAAAATCGGCGGCCACCGCCTTGATCTGATCGTTCAGGCCCCACCATTCGTGGATCAGCATCACCGCCGGGGCGGGCGTCGTCGCCGGCATGGCCAGCGCCGCGCCGACTTTCCGTCCGTCCGCCAGGGTTCCTTCCACAATCTGCAGGCTGTCGGCGGCTGCACGGGCGAAATCGGGATTGGCCAGCACCGTGGCCAAAGGCAACGCGCCCAGTCCGGCGCCCATGGATTTGATCAGATCGCGTCTCGCCAACATCCTGTGATCCTCCTGCTCTCGGTTCCGGAACATCCCGCAGCATGAGGCTGGGGCGCGACAATGTTAAATCAAGATCGCATGACCATCGACGCTATCGATCATTTGGAAGGGCCGCCTCCGGAATGCCGCCCAGCCCGGTGATCCAACCGGCGTCGACCCAATCCTTCAAGAAGCCGGCGGCCCGGGCGGCGACCTCCTCCGGCGGCACAGTTTCGGCGGCAATTTCGCACAAGGCGGAGAAATCGCCGCCGCCTCGCACAGCCTCCAAGCCCTGCGCCTCGTCGCCGGCCAGGGGGCGATAGCGCACGATCAGCATCTCGGAATCGCGCCAGACCGCCCATAACCCCGGCGCCTCAAGCTTGGGCGGAGCCGCATCCGGCTCCTGATCCTCCGCCGCGGCGCGCCGGAATGGCGCCACGTCATGGGACAGCCTTACCGTATGCAAGGCCGGATGAAGATCGAAGGTCAGTCCGGGCCAGGCCTCCGGCGCGACCGACGCCAGTGCCTCGATGGGCACAGAATCCCGGTCCGGCGCGTCGAAGGCAAGACTCAGGGCCCATTCATAGGTCGCCATTTCCGTAACGACCGGCTGTCCGCGCCAGGCCGGCGCATCGGTCAGCCATGCCGGGAAATCCCGGCCAAGCCACCGGATCGACCGAAAGCGTGACGGATGAGCCGCCGTATAGTCCTCCACCGCCCGGGCGAAACCGTCATCGCCGATCAGGGCATGCACGCCTGGAAAGACATCCGCCATCACCTCGTGCAGGCGCGCCCCATATCCATTGCCGTAAACTTTCAGGAAGGGACCGCCCTGCGCCAGATGCCCGGCGATCGCATCGGACCCGCCGAGCAGGCGGTCCTGCATCATGGATTGAAGATCCGCCAGCCCGGCGGTCATGCCGCCGCCCCGCGTACCGCATTGTCGGACAGGCGGCGCGCGCGCTGCAGTTCCGTAATCAGTTCTTCCAGCGGCGGAATTTTGGCGTCGCGTTCGATCATGGTCGGTACCGGACCCAGGCGCCGGATCGTGTCGCTGTAGAGATCCCAGACCGGATCCACCACCGGCGCGTCATGGGTATCGACGATGTGATCGCCATTATTCTCATGCCCCGCGAGATGGATCTGACGCACCCGGTCGGCCGGAATGCCGGCGAGATAGTCCTGCGCGTCGAAACCGTGATTGAAGGCGGAAACATAGATGTTGTTGACGTCCAGCAGCAGATCGCAATCCGCCCGCGCCGTCAGGGCCGCCAGGAACTCCCATTCCGTCAGGGAGTCGGATTCATAGGTCACATAGGTCGACGCATTTTCCAGCGCGATCCGGCGGCCAAGCGCGTCCTGCACCTGTCCGACCCGGTCGGCCACATGGGCCAGGCTCTCCTCCGTCAGGGGCAGCGGCAACAGATCGTGCAGATTGATGCCATGCGCGCCGGTCCAACACAGATGGTCGGAGACGACCGCCGGCTCCAACCGGTCGGCCAGCGCCTTGAGGCCGCGCAGATAATCCCTGTCCAATGGATCGGTCGATCCGATCGACAGGGACACGCCGTGCATCGCCATCGGATAGCGTTCGCGCACCCGCATCAGGTTGCGCATCGGCATGCCGCCGACATCGATGTAATTTTCCGAAATGACCTCGAACCAGTCGATCCCGGGCCATTGCCCCTCGATCCCGTCCAGCAGGGCGGGGAAATGCGGCGGGCGCAGGCCAAGGCCGAAACCGGACAAACCTTCGATCATATCGGTCATAAAGTGCAGTTAAACATGACGCGTATCGGGGGGCCAGGAAACCGGCCCCCCGATCGACATTGATCATGTCGCGCGGCGTCAGCCTTCCAGGACGTTGCCGCCCTTCGAGGTGCATTCTTCGGCCGACGCGGCCGGGACCCAGCCGTGGCCCTTGCACTCGTTCAGTCCCTTGCAGGAGTTCGAAGCGGACGCGCAGGCGCCATGGCCCTTGCAATCGTTGATACCGGCGCACTTCACCTCACTGGCATGCGAGGCCGTCGGAGCGACGGACACCGCCGCACCGGAGATGAAGAGAGCAGCAGCGGCGGTCGCGAGCGTGGCGCCGACGGATTTTTTCTGAATCGACATGTAAGTCATCTCCAAATGATGTTCTTTGACATGCCGGCCCCCTTAGACCGACGCCGATGAGTGTATCGGCCCCGGCGCGGAACGGGGGTCACATTGCCGTCTCACGCTTTCACGAAACGGTGAGACGCATTTGATCGCAAGGACTTCCGGGAACCGGCCCGGTTACCGTGTCCCGAACAGACGGTCGCCGGCGTCGCCCAGGCCGGGGACGATATAGGCCTTTTCGTTCAGCTTCTCGTCCAGCGATGCGGTATAGACCGCGACACCAGGATGCGCGTCCGAGAAGACCCGCATCCCCTCCGGCGCGGCCACCAGGGACAGGAAACGGATGTTCTGTTCCTCGACCCCACGGTCGACCAGAACCTTGACCGCATGGGCGGCGGAATTCCCCGTCGCCAGCATCGGATCGCACAGAATGAACAACCGCCCCCCAGGTTCGGGCAGGTTCACGTAATACTCTTCCGGCATCTTCGTCTTCGGATCACGATAGACGCCGATATGCCCGATCCGCGCCGACGGCATCAGTTCCAACAGGCCGTCGACCATGCCCAATCCGGCGCGCAGGACCGGGACGATCGCCGGTTTGCGGCCGGCCAGGACCGGTGCGCGCATGGGCTGCAGCGGTGTATCGATCTCGATATGCGTCAGTGGCACATTCCGGGTGATCTCATACCCCATCAGAAGGGCGATTTCTTTCAACAGGGTCCGGAACATGTTCGTCGGCGTGTCCTTCTTCCGCAGAAAAGTCAGCTTATGCTGAACCAGCGGATGATCGACGATGTGAAGCGAGGGGAAGTCTTTATGCGTGCGCATGGCGGCGGGCGCTCCTCTGGCTTTCCGGCGGCCGGGACGGCGCGGGCGGCTGGACGGCTGGGTCGTGGTTGCGAGGCCGCAGATTAGTGTGCGGCGGCCCCGCGAACAATCGCGGATATTGGGTGCCGGAACGATACCGCATCGGTGCGCATGGCCCGACCCGCCGATTCCCGCTAAAGTCCTTTTTTATGGCAATCTGCGAAGAATCGCCGATTCTGAGGACTTATTCGCCGTTTTGTAAGGATTGCGCATGAGCGACGATAAGGATCGCGCCCCAGCGAACGTCAATGCCCCCGGCCGCGCCAAAGTCGCCCGTTTTCCCGGCGGTCGACGCCAGGGCGATATGGCGGTGCCGGAAGACGTTAAGCGCCTGGCCGACAAGGCCCGGCGCCGGTCGCGTATCGTCGGTCTTTTCGCGGCCATCGTGACCGTTGCCTGGATCGGCGCGGCGGGCAGCTATCTGCAGGATCTTGGCGGTCTGCAACTGATCGACGTGCTTTTGCCGCATGAAATCGGCGCAATCGTGACGGGACTGGTCTTTCCGCTGATTCTGTTCTGGGTCTTCGCCCTTTACATCCGCCGCTCGGAAGATGTCCGTATCCATACCGAATTGCTGCGGCGGCAGATGGATCTGCTGACCGTCCCGGTGGAGGAAAACGATCTGCGCGTCCGACGCGTCGCCGATATGCTGCGCGATCAGGCGGACCGACTGACACAGGCAGGCGATGTGGCGATCGCCAATCTGGGGGATCTGGCGGATTCGCTCCGGGAGACGACGGACCTCCTCGATTCCGCCGCGCATCGGGCCGAGGACAAGGCCAGCGACATGCGCAAGGGCCTGTCCGCCCAGGCCGACCGTCTGGAAGGCGTCGCCGACCGGATGGAGCGGCACCGCCGCGAAATCGAGGCCACGGTCGAAACCCAATCGGAAACCCTGATGAAGGCCGCGACCAACGTCCTGGAAACGACCGATTCCGTGACCGCGTCGCTGAAAATCCAGGCGTCGGACACGGTCGCGGCGTCCGAGCGGGCGGCCCAGGAAATCCGGTCCATCGGCGATATGTTCGACAGCTATACCGACCGCCTGACCCAGGCGACGTCGGAGGCGGAAAAGCACAGCAGCGGCGCGCGGGACACTCTGGACGGCAGTATCCGGGCGCTGACCGACGCGTCCGACCATGCCCGCGAGAACGCGTCCGCCATCGCCCGGTCCCTGAAGGAAGAGGTAGAGCGGGTCGCGGCGCGGCTGCAAGACGCTTTCGAACGCCAGACCCTGGAAATGACGGGCTTCGCCGATCGCAGCGAAAGCCGGATCACGCAGTTGAGCGAGATCCTGACGCGCCAGGCCGGTCTGCTGGAAGAATCCGTGGCGCAATCCATGGCGCGGCTGGACGAGGGTATGACCGACAGCCTGAACCGCGCGACGGACCGGGTCGACGGCATAGCGGACACGGCGGACGAGACGGCGGCGCGGTTCGGCGGGCGGCTGGATCAAAGCGTCGATACCGCGAAAGCTGATCTGGACCAGGCCCTGCAACGCACCGAGCAGCAGATCGAGGAAATCACCCTGTCGCTGCGCCAGCAATCGCTGGACCTGTCGAAAACAACGGACGGATTGGCGACCCATTCGGACACGGTGCGCAGCTCCGTCGCCCGCCAGATGGAAGAGTTCTCCGCCCTGATCGCCGCGCTGGCCGAGCAGGCGAACCAGGTGAACGCCGAAAGCGACCGGCAGCGCAAAGGACTGGCCGCGACCTCCGAACAGGCGACGGAACAGTTGCGGGCCATGGGCGTAGCGCTGCGCGAACAGGCCGGCGAAATCGCCAAGGCGAGCGACCTGGCCGCCGCGCGGTCGGAATCGATCCGCGCCTCGCTGCGCCAGCAGGCGGGCGAGTTGACCGCGGCGTCGGAAAGCACGGCCAAACAGGCGAAAGAGATCGAAAGCCTGCTGGCCCAGCGCCTGTCCGCCATCAAGGACGCGATGGCAGAGGGCATGGAGACGCTGGACGATACATTCGACCCCGCCATCGCCCAGACCCGCGGCATGGTCGAAATGCTGAAGAAGCAGAGCCAGTCCCTGCGCGAGGCCGCTGATTGGTCGGCGAGCCATGCCCAGCAATTGGGCGAGGTGCTGACCAAGAATTCCAGCGCCCTGCGCGAAGCGGCGGACCGCGCCACCGGACAGATCCGCGAAATCCGCCACGGGCTGCAGCACGAAACCGCGGAATTGGAGCGGGTCACCGACAAGGCCACCGGCGATGCGCTGACCATCCGCGAAAGACTGGCGGCGGACGCGGAGGCCCTGCGCGCCCTGGCGATGCAGATGGCCGAACAGCGCCAGGCCCTGGACGGCCATGCCGAAAACCAGTCGGAAACGCTGATGGAAGCGTCCCGTATCGCGGTCGAAAAGGGTGGCGAGCTGGACCGGATGCTGCAGGCCCGAGTCGAGGACATGGCCGCGATCACCGACGAGGTGTCGCGCCGCCTGACCGAGGCCGGCGGCTTGTTCCGCAGCGAGACCGGCGAGATGCGCCAGGCAACCCAGACGGCACTGACCCTCCTGGAGCAGGTCGGCCAGACCTTCCACAATCAGGCCGAACAGGTCACCACGGCCTCCGTCCAGGCCGGCATGCAGATCGCCGACAACCGCGAGGCGCTGAAACGGCAGGCCGACGCCCTGACCGGCGCGGCGGAGGCGGCGTCCCGGTCGCTGCAACTGATTTCCGACGCCTTCGCACAGCAGGCCGAAGGCGTGGAGGAACGCACCGAACTGACCGCCGAACGGGTCCGTGCGCTGATCGAGATGCTGCGCACCCAATCCGGGGATATCGCCGCGGCGGGCGATCTGGCGAACCAGCAATTGGCCCTGGTCGGCCGGACGTTGAGCGAGCAGGTCTCATCCCTTGAACGCGCCGCCGGCGCGTCGAAGGGGCAGCTCAAGGACCTGGTCGACACGCTGTCCCAGCGCACCCAGCAGATGATGAAGGCGGTCGACGAATCGGAAGTCCGTTCGTCCCGCGCGGCCGAGAAATTCCAGGGCCAGATCGAGCGCCTGACCGAGGCGTCGAAACAGGCCGAGGAACAGTCGGAACAGCTCAAGCTGCAGGAAGAGGAACAGCGCCGCGACCTGTTCCTGAAGACCGCGCGCTATATCGTCGAGGAATTGAACTCCATCACCATCGACCTGACCCGCGTGCTGCAGGGCGAGGTACCTGAGGCCGATTGGCGCCGCTATGTGAAGGGCGACCGCACCGTCTTCACCCGCACCCTGCTGCGCACCCGCCAGGCCTCCATCGTCAAGACGGTGATGGACAAGATCCGCCACGATCCGGACGCGCGGAAATACGTGCTGCGCTATATCGACCAGTTCGACCGGCTGCTGGAGGAAAGCGAAATCACCGACCCGGAGCACCTGCTGCACTCCACCTTCCTCACCTCCGATGTCGGCAAGCTCTACATTCTCCTCTGCCGCGCCACGGGCCGCGAGGAATAGCCCCCCAGTGCTCTCCTGCGAATGCAGGGGCCTTCTATGGTTCGGCACCATCTAACGACAGCGCGTTTGACCGCTTAATGCGCCCCTACCGCTGCCCGTCGCCGACCGAGATCTGGTCCTGGGTCAGGCCGCCCATGCGGGCGTGGATGCGGCCGCCGTCGGTCATGGCGAGGGCGAACATCAGTTCGCGGGCGCGCGGGGCGTCGGCGACCTGGACGGTGACGGTGGAGAAGTGGCTGCGGACATAGGCGGCGTTGATGTGGTGGATCGGCACGTCGAGGCTGGTGCCCGCAACGCCGACCTTCTTGGACGACGGCACGATGGCCTTGGCGTTGCCCAGCAGGCGGCGCATGGCATAGCCGCCGGGCACATGCCACAGGGCGCCGTGTTCCAGTTCCCCGTCGATCCCGACCAGCGAGCCCTTGCCATAGGCCTCAACCCGGTCCGCCGGACAGTCCAGCGCCTTCAGCAGGGCCGCCGCCATTTCGTCGCCCAACGGCTTCAGCGCCTCCATTCCGGCCTGCACGTCTTCGACATAGCCACCGGCATAGGGGTTGGCGATGATCGCGGCGGACCAGGCGACGGCGACGGGGCGGTCCGGCTTGGGGCCGAATTCATGGCGGATTTCTTCGCGATGGGTGACCAGTTTGCGGATGGCGACGTCGAAGCTCATGGCGGTTTCCTTCAGGCCTCAATTTGGGACGGTTCGGTCAGTGGGGGATCAATCCGGGAAATTCAGGGCGGGCGGCGCCAGCGCCGTCATCGCGCCGACAATGCGGCTCTCGCCGCGCAGGAACAGGATCGCATCTTCGATGACGCCTTCGCGGCGGTAGGATTCGGCGCGGCTGACCCCGCCGTCCAGCGCCCGGGCGATTGCGTCCATGCGCATATGGCCGACGGAGACGGTGACCGGCCGGTCGCCCAGATCGCTGTCTGGATCCAATGCGCTGGCGGGCTTTCGCTCAATCGCCGGATGATCGATATCGACGGCATTGGCGATCAGGGTTGCGGCGGCATCGGCGGCGGCGGCATTGCCCGCCAGGACCGTGACCGCATCGGCGATACCCAAGGAATGGGACCGGCCCGCGCGGCCGCTGGTGGCCACGCCGCGGACCGGGCTGGCGGCGTCGATCTTCAGCCTGCCCCCCGCAATTCCGCGCTCCAAGTCCGAGATCAGGCCGATTTCCATGATCTGACCCGGCGTCAGGTGAAAGGCGATGTCGCCGCCGTCATTAACATAGGCCTTTGCCAGATCGGCAGCATCGGTCATTGCGGTCAGGACGTGGTCGGCAACCGCCCCGGCGACTGCCGCCATCGGGGTGACGAAAACATCGCCCGGCAGGGCCGTCACGGCCGCATGCATGCGCCGCGCGACCGGGCCGGCAGGCGCCGGCCCCTTGGCCTGTCGCAGAACCGGCAATTCCGCCGCCAGTTCTTCCAACAGACCGTTGAAACAGGATTGCGCCGCCGCATAGGCGGATTCTACGGCCCCATCCGCGCCGACGGCTTCGACGATCAGATCGATCGGACCCTGTTGCAGATGCAGCCTGTTGCCGTCTAACCGTGCCACGGCGGGACCGGTCATAACCTCAAGCGCCTCCCATCGGCCAGGGATTGCCGGCGGGCCAGGCCTCCGCGCGCAGCGCGACGCGGCCATCCGTCAAATCCTCCAGCGGCACGATCGACCCGGTATGACCGCCCAGCCGCGCGAAATCCTGGCGCGGCATGGTGAATTCCAGCGGCGCGACCAGCGCCGGGGTCGGGACGGAGCCGAAACTGTTGTCAGGCATCTTCATGACGTCGACCATAACCGTGATCCCGCCGCCAGGCCAGAGGTAGCAGGGGGCGCCGCCCATGGTAACGCGGGTCAGCGCATCGCGCACCGACCGGGTCAGGCGCACCGGATTTTCCGTCACCCCGGCGCGCAGGCTGCCGCCCGCCCCGGCGACGAAGGCGACCGAGCACAGGGCCGGTTCGCAATTCTCGGCGATCCGGTCGACGACGATCTGCAACGGGTCCGGCATGACCTTCGGCACCGGCACCAGATCGCCGTCCAACTCGCAATAGATCGCGTCTTCACCGGTCGTGCTGACCATCAGCAGACGCAGGCCGGGCCAGGCGGTCTTGGGATCGATCTTCTGAATGATCGACAAGGGATCGGTGATATCCGTCCCGCCCCAACCGGAGCCCGGCTCCGCGACCTGGAAGTATCGGCCCGGCGTCGACTTGCGCCCGCGCACCCGGATGCCGGCCGGTTTCATGTCCAGATAGGCGCCGGCCTGATGTTCGCTCAGGACGCCGGTGATATGGTCGTCGACGACAATCACCTCATCCGCGTGACCGTGCCATTGCTGGGCGAAGATGCCGATCGTGGCGGAACCGCAGCCGACCCGCATCCGCTCCTCAGCCTCGCCGTCGACGATGGGCGCCTGTCCCGCCTGGACGACGACCTTTGCGCCGCCGTCGATTTCCAGCTCGACCGCTTCCTTATTACAGAGCGACAGCATTGTTGCGCAGGTGACGACGCCTTCCTTCTTGGACCCGCCGGTCAGATGGCGCACGCCGCCCAGCGACAGCATCTGCGATCCGTATTCCGCCGTGGTCACATGCCCGACCGGCTCCCCATCGCACAACACACTGGCCTGTTCCGGGCCGAGATGCCGGTCGGTGTCGATCTTCACCTTGACGGAGCAATAGCTGAAAATGCCTTCCGTCACGACGGTGACCGTGTCCACACCCTGCCAGCGGCTGCCGACGATGAAAGGGGCGGGCTTGTAATCGGGATAGGTCGTCGTCGCCCCGATGCCGGAGACGAAGACCGGCGCGTCGGCGGTCAGCTTGCCCGACCAGCCTTCGCCATCCTTCAGGAAGGGTACAAGTTCGCCGGTTTCGTTTTCGATCGACCGGCCCATCAGGACCAGCGGATCGGTGCGCACAAGCTTTCCGCCTTCATTGGCATAGCGGTCGCAGGCGCCGCTGCGGCCCTCCCGAATGCGGCACAGGACCGGGCAGGCATCGCACCGGACGATGTCCGCGCCCTTTTCCTTCGGGTCTGGCGGCGCCGCCTCGACTGCGGGCGCGATGCGGGTTTCCGTCATGATCCGGCCCCCCGGATCGCTTCCAGGACACGGTGCGGCAATGCCGGCACCCGGGTCAGCCGCGCACCGGTCGCGTGCCGGATACCGCCCAGAATGGCCGGCGCGGTCGGGATCAGGGCGGGCTCTCCGATCCCCTTCGCCCCGAACGGGCCTTCCGGGTCCTCGGCCTCGACCAGAATGCACTCAATCTCCGGCATGTCGCCGAAGGTCGGGATCAGATAGTCGTGCAGATTCTCGCTGCGCCCCGGCAGGTATTCTTCCATCAAGGCGAGGCCCAATCCCTGGGCGATGCCGCCATGGATCTGCCCTTCGACCAGCATCGGGTTCACCGCGCGGCCGACATCATGGGCCGCGACCATGCGACGGGTCTTCACCGTGCCCAATTCGATATCGACCGCGACCTCGGCGATCTGTGCCGCGAAGCCGTAGGAGACATAGGGAATCCCCTGCCCGTCCTGATCCAGCGCCGTGGTCGGCGGATCGTAGGTGCCTTCCCCTTCCAGGACCGCGCCGGAAGCGCCCTCTGTCAGGTCCCGCAGGTCCAAATGCCGGACGACGCCGTCGGTATCCTCAAGACGCAGGACCGGCCCGTCCGACACGATCCTCGCGTCCGGACCGGCATTCCCGCGTTTCAGGATTTCAGCGCGCAAGGATGCGCCCGCGGCCTGGGCCGCACGACCGGAAACCAGGGTCTGGCGCGACGCCGAAGTCTTACCCGCATCATAGGTCAGATCGGTATCGCCGGTGACCTGACGGATCAGGGACACCGGGACGCCCAGCGCGTCAGCACAGATCTGGGGCATGATCGTGTAGCTGCCCTGACCGATATCGACTGCCCCGTTATACAGGGTGAAGACCCCGTCGCGGTCGACGGTGACGCGCATGCGCGACGGATTGGACATGGAGGTGTTGCCGCAGCCGTACCACATGCAGCCGATACCGACCCCTTTCCGGATCGGTCCGCTGGCTTCTGCATTCGCGGCCTCGGCCGCCGCGCGCCATTCCTGCCAGCGCGGGCGCACCGCCTCAAGACATTCCGCGAGCCCCGACGACGGGCCCATGACCTGACCGGTCGCCGTCATGTCCCCGGGCCGGATCGCGTTGATCAGCCGGAATTCCAGCGGATCGATGCCCAGGCTGAGCGCGAGGTCGTCCATCAGGGTTTCGCTGGCAATGGCCGCCTGGGGCACACCGAAGCCCCGGAACGCGCCGGACGGCGGGTTGTTACTGTGCAGCGCACGGCTGGTCGCGCGGACATGAGGCACCCGGTACGGACCGGTCGCATGCACAGGCACCCGCCCCGCAACCGTCGGCCCCCAGGACGCGTAGGAGCCTGTGTCGAAATCCGCATGGAAGATCATCGACGTCAGCCGGCCATCCTTATCGGCGCCCAGGCTCGCTTCGACATCGGCGGGATGACGTTTGGTGCTGGCGCGCATGGAATCCGGACGGGAATAGACCGTGCCAACTGGGCGTCCCATGATCCAGGCCGCGACGGCCAGGATCGGCTGGACCCCGACATCCAGCTTGCCCCCGAAGCCGCCGCCGCATGTCGTCGGGACGATGCGCACATCGGCATCCGTGATGCCCAGCACGTCCCGCACTTCCTCCTTGTCCATATAGGGTGCCTGGGTCGAGGCGTAGACCTCGATCCGGTCGCCGGTGCGCACGGCGTAGCCGGCCTCCGGCTCGATATAGGCGTGTTCGACGAAGGCGGTGCGGAACCGTCCTGTTGCCGTCGCGGCCGATTGGGACATGCCGTCTTCCGCATCGCCGCGCACCACCCGGCCGCGGATCAGGGTGTTCTTTTCCGCCTGCCCCGGATGCAGGACCGGCGCGTCATCCGCCGTCGCCTGATCCATCGTCGTCACGGCGGGCAGGACTTCCCAGGAAATGGGAATGTCGGCATCCGGCAATTGATCGATCGTATCCCGGTCGCCGACCAGTGCCAGGACCGCATCCCCCCGGTACAGGACCCGACCGTCGGCCAGGACCGGCTGGTCCTTGATATGCGGATAGATCCCATAGCCGTTGCGGCCGGGAATATCCTTGGCGGTCAGGACACGGACGAGACCCGGCCATTTCGCATGCAGCGCCGCGAAATCCCCCAGGACGAATTTGGCATGGGCATGCGGCGACCGCACAACCCGCAGACTCAGACAATCTTCCGGCCAATTGTCGGCCCCATAGGCCTCGCGGCCGGTCAGTTTGTTGGTCGTATCCAGGCGGGAAAGGCGGCTGCCGACCGCGCATCCGGCGTCGGGGTGATCTGGCACCGGGCCGTTCCCGGCAGTGTCCAGAACCGCTTCGACGATCTTCGCATAACCGGTACAGCGACAGAGCACGCCCCCCAGCGCATCCATCACCTGCTGCCGGGGCGGGTTCGGGTCGCGCGTCAGGAGGGCTGCGGACGCCATGATCATACCGGGCGTACAGATTCCGCATTGCGCGGCGCCATGCCGGTCGAACGCGTCGCGCAGCCGTTCCAGGACCGGCAGGCTCGACGCCTCGGCCGTGACGATCTCCGCACCGTCGGCCTGTCCGGCAGGGACCAGGCAGGCGCAGACCTGCTCGCCATCCATCAGGACCGTGCAGGCGCCGCAATCCCCCGCGTCGCACCCGATCTTGACCGATTGAACACCCAGATCGTCCCGAAGCAGGCGGCTCAACCGCTTGCTGCCGGACTGGTCAATTCGGTGCGAAACGCCATTGACGGTCAGGGAGAGCGGGGGCGTTTCAAGACGTTCGCTCATGCAGCCTCCTTCGCGCTAAAGCCCGCGCTCAATTCGGTCAGCAGCCGCCGGACCAGGGTTTTCGCCGCGTCGCGCCTATAGGCCGCGCTGGCACGGGGATCGTCGATCGGCGACAGGACCGCGAGATGGGCGTCGGTCACCCTTTCCCCCAGATCGTCGGCAAGATCGGCGCCGACAAGCGCCGCCTCCAGCTCCGATAGGCGGCAGGCGACCGGACCGCAGGCCCCGACCGATACCGCCGCTTGTGTGATCCGGCCTGACGCGTCCGGCTTCAATACCGCCGCGACCATGGCGATGGAGATCACCAGGTAATGCCGCGCGCCCAGTTTCAGAAAGCCGCCACGATTCGCCGCTTGCGGCAACGGGACCTCAACCGCGGTGAGCAGTTCCCCGGCGGCGCGGGCGGTCTTTCGATACCCTGTCAGGAAGTCGGACAAGGGCAGACGGCGCGCGCCGGACAGGCCGTTCAGCACGACTTGCGCATCCAGGCTGAGCAGCGGCGGGATACCGTCGGCAGCCGGAGAGGCATTGCACAGATTACCGGCAAGGGTCCCACGGTTCTGAATCTGCCGGCCGCCGACCTCCGCCGCCGCTGCCTTTAATCCGTCGAAGGCCGGGGGCAAACTTGCCGCATTGCGGATGTCCGACCACGTCGTGGTCGCGCCGATACGGACCACGCCGTCTTTAACAGAGATGCCACGCAATCCGGCAATGCCGGTGACATCCAGGATACGGTCTTCCGGCATGGGCTGAACGCGGGCGGGATAATGATCCGTGCCACCTGCGACAATTCGGCGGTCCGGCTCCGCCGTCAGAATCTCCAGCGCGACCGAGAGGTCGGCCGGCCTTATATAAGGTCCCGTCACCGCCATACTCCCAAACCCTGTGGCCAATTATTGTTTGTATACATATGAAGTGTGCGCCGGAATGGTCCGGCCCGCAACAGGGAAATAAGATCAGCCAGCAATGCGCGGTATGCGACAGTGACGGCGACCGGCGCCGGTAAGGATTTGTTAAACATAACAGGCCAGTATCCGCTCACCACCAGAATGATCCATACCAAAGATTGTACCGGAGACGCACACCGAATATCGCATAAAGAGCATTCCGCAGAACCGCCGATCGGTGCAGACAGAATTTAAGGCATTTCAATAACGCCTTGAAATTTAATCTGAATGCGGGCACAGTGCGCTCGGGTCATTCTTGAGGATGGGAAACTTTGGGGGGTGAGAGGGTTTCGGCCCTCTAAACGTGTGCGCGGGAAACCCGCATGGTCCTTGAGGAGGGTGACCGGTTGTCGAAAGAGGGGTCGAAATCGCGGGAGTCCGATACCCTGGCTGGTCTGGCCCTGGGGGCGTCGGGCGATCTCGGCTACCGTTGGAATCTCAAAGATGACCGGATCGACTGGTTTGGAAATCCCAAAACCGCGCTCGGGACCGATTCCTTCGACGAAATCCTGACCGGCGAAAATTTCGGTGAACGCATCAATCCGGAAGATCTGGCGCGGCGCCTGCAGGTGCTGAACCGTCATTTCGCAACCGGCAAGGCCTATGACTGCGAATACCGCATCCGCCGCAAGGACGGCGCTTTCTGCTGGGTTCATGACCGGGGCGGCGCGCTTTACGACAAGTCAGGCGCACCGGATTGCATGTATGGCACGCTGCGCGTCGTGACCGGCCGCAAACAGCAGGAAAGCCTGCTGGAACACCGCGCCAATTACGACGATCTGACCGGCCATCTGAACAAGGTGCGGCTGCGCGAAGCGCTGCAGAACGCGCTGTCCTATAACGAACGCTACAAGGTTTCCGGCGGCTATCTGGCGATCGGGATCGACAAGCTGTCGATGATCAATGACGGCTATGGCCATGAAACGGCGGATGCCGTCATCATCGGCGTCGGTCAGCGTATCGAACGCTGCCTGCGCGTCACCGACGTGATCGGCCGGATCGGCGGCGACCGTTTCGGCTGCGTCCTGTCCCATTGCGACGAGCAGGGCCTGCAGATCACGGCGGAAAAAATCCTCGATTCCTTCCGGTCCAGCCCGATCGAGACCCCCAGCGGCCCGGTTCATATCACCGTGTCCGTCGGCGGCACGCAGATCCCCGGCTTCATCCGCACAGCCCTGGACGCCATGACCGGTGCGGAAAGCGCCCTGTCGGAGGCGAAGGCACAAGGCCGCAACTGCTTCATCGCCTATCAGGTGACCGAGGAGCAGCGGCTGCGTCAGCGCACCAATATCGCGCTGGGCGAAAAGGTGATGAAGGCCCTCGACGAGGGCCGGATCGTGCTGGCCTATCAGCCCGTCGTCGACGCCAAATCGCGTGAGATCGCCTATTACGAAACGCTGATCCGCATGATCGACGAGGAAGGCAAGATCGTTTCGGCCGGGCAGTTCATCCCGATCGTCGAGAAGCTGGGCATGATCCGCCCGCTCGACCTGCGGGCGTTGGAACTGGCGGTATCCGATCTGCGGCACCACAATCAGGTGCGCCTCGCCGTCAACGTCTCCAGCCTGACGGTCACCGACCCGGCCTGGCTGCGGACGCTGGTCAGCCTGATCAAGGGCCGGCCCGACATCGCCAAACGCCTGACCATAGAAATCACCGAGACAGCGGCGCTGGAGGATTTCGACGTCACCTCGCGCTTCGTCAGTTCGGTTCGGGATCTGGGCTGCAAGGTCGCGTTGGACGATTTCGGGTCCGGCTACACGTCCTTCCGCCACATGAAATCGCTGACGGTCGATGTGGTGAAGATCGACGGGGCTTTCGTCACGGACGTCGCCACGAACCGGGAAAACCAGATGTTCATCCGCACCCTGCTTGGGTTGGCGGATGGTTTCGGACTGCAGACCGTCGCCGAATGTATCGAAACCGGCGAGGAAGCGGACATTCTGACCGGCGAAGGCGCGGATTATCTTCAGGGTTGGTTTTTCGGCAAGCCCGAGGTTGAGCCGGAATGGCGCATCGGCAAGAAGCCGAAGAAAACCGGCACAGCCGGCGGACGCGGCACCAATGTCGTCTCGCTGCACGCCAAGGGCAAAAAGTCCTGACCGGCGGCACAGCCACCGACCGCTTCATCCCCGTTTAGATTTTTTGGGTTAGACCGCCCCGGTCAAGGCGTGGACGGGCCTAGTCCTTGCCTTCTTTCAGGGCGCGAAGCTGCTTCTGCATTTCTTCGACCTGCTTCTCCAGCGCCTCGACCTTGTCGCCGCCGGTCTTGGCCTTGGCTTCGGGCTTGGCCGCGCCCTCGGTCTCACCGCCGAAGGGGGAGAACATCTGCATGGTGCGTTCCAACATCGCCATGTTCTGCTTGCCGATTTCCTCGAACGAGCCGAACGGGAAGACCGAACCGAAGGTCTCCTGCATGTAATCCTGCATCTTCTCCTGGTTCTGCGAGAAGGACCGGATCGAGAAATCGAGATACTGCGGCAACATCATGCGATGCATGTTGTCGCCGTAATACCCGATCAAACTGCGCAGGAAGCTGATCGGCAGCAGATTTTGGCCGTTCTTGCTTTCCTCTTCCACGATGATCTGGGTCAGGACGGCGCGCGTGATGTCTTCGCCGGACTTCGCATCATAGACCGCGAATTCGATGCCTTCGCGCACCATCTGCGACAGATGATCCAGGGTCACATAGCTGCTGGTCGCCGTGTTGTAGAGGCGCCGGTTCGCGTATTTCTTGATCGTAATCGGATCGCCTTCCGTGCCGGAAGACGCCTTGCCGCTAGTCGGCTTATCCTGGTTCATCTCACCAAACCCCGCTTGACCGTGCGCTTCTTCCCAGATCGGAACGCGCCGGACTTACTTATGCGGAAAGTTTGCACCCGTCCGCGCTGCGGTGCAATAGGCGCATGTCGGTTTTCGCCGCCGCCGCTTTGCGTCTATAGTCGCCGGGTCATGACACGGAACCAAAACAACAAGCAGGATGGGGACGCGGCAGAGGATTTCGCCGACCTTGCGCGGCGTTTCGCCGACCTTTGGCAGGACCAGCTTTCCGCCATGGCGGCGGATCCGGCACTGGCGAAATCCGTCCAGGATTCCATGGCCGTCTGGCAGCAGCTCACCCCGGGCGTGGCCGGCGGCGGCGATCCGGCGAAGGACCCGATGGCGGCATTTCGTCAGGCCGCCGACGTCTGGACCGGCATGATGCAGCCCGCCCAACGCCCTAACACGGATGGAACCTCCGATGAGCCCTCCACCACCGACCCATCGCACGGGTCCACGGCCGCTGCCGGTTCATCTGACAGCGGCGAGCGGCTTCTACGCGAGCTCGATCGCCGCCTCGCTCGCCTTGAACAACGGCTCAATCGCCTGGAATCCGGCGCTGGAGGAGACGGCGGCGGCTCTAAGCGCGGCGGTGGCACGAAAAAGCCGGCCGGCAAACGATCGGCAGCAAAACGGGGGACCGCAAAGCGGGGAGCCGGCGGCCCCGGCACCTGATTTCGCGATCGCCGTAGAGGCGGAAGCGCGGGAACGGCTGCGCCGGATGCTGGACGGCATTCAAGCCTATCGCGTCCATCCCTACCGGCGTTCGGTCGAAGAACCGGACGTATTGTGGCGCGAGGGAACGACGCGGCTGCTGGACTATCGCCGCTTCCGTACGGGTAGGAAGAACACCCGCATCCCGGTGATGCTCGTCCCCTCCCTGGTCAACCGCGCCTATATCCTAGACCTGCGCCCGGAGCGCAGCCTGGCGCGATGGCTGGCGGCACAGGGCCATTCCGTATTTCTGGTCGATTGGGACGCGCCTGGGGAAATGGAACGGGACTTCACCCTGGGCGACTATATCGCCCGCCTGCGCCGCGCCATGGTAACGGCCTCGGACGCGGAGGCCATGCCCGTCGCCGCCATCGGCTATTGCATGGGGGGATTGTTGACCCTCGCCGCGGCCCAAGGGGTCGACTCCCGCATCGACGCCTTGGTCTTCATGGCGACGCCCTGGGACTTTCACGCCGACAGGCCGGACCAGGCCAAGGGCCTGGCCGCGCTGCTGCCCGGATTGGAGCCGAGCCTAGCCGCCTTCGGCGAGTTGCCGGTCGATGTCTTGCAGACCCTGTTCGCCGCCCTGGACCCGACCCTGGCGCTGCGCAAATTCGGGGCCTTCGCGTCGATGGCACCGGGTGACGAGAGTGCGACCGCTTTCGTCGCCTTGGAGGATTGGCTGAATGACGGGGTCGCCCTTGCCGCCCCGGTCGCACGGGAATGTATCGGCCGCTGGTACGGCCAGAACAGCCCGGCAAAAGGCCTGTGGCGTGTGGACGGCCTGGCGGTTCTGCCACAAGACTGGGCCAAGCCGGCATTGTCGATCATCCCGGCAGGTGACCGGATCGTGCCGCCCGCTTCCGCCCGCGCCCTGGCCGACGCCTTGCCGCGCGGTTCGGTCCTGACCCCGAAGGCCGGCCATATCGGCATGGTCACGGCCCGCAGCGCCCCGGATAGGGTTTGGGCACCCTTGGCACAGTTTCTGGACGATCCGGACGCGGCGGCACAGGCCTAGTGCTTGGTTGGCCTGACTGGATGGTTGATCCAGCGCAATGCACAGGTTTATTGTGCGGCGCAACAATGGTTGACGAAGGAGGCGGCAACGCCTTCGATGGCCGCGCGCTTGCGGCGTAACAACGTCTGACAGGAGGAACCCCAAATGACCGATATCGTTATCGCCGGTGCGGCCCGCACCCCCGTCGGCAGCTTCAATGGCGCGCTCAGCGGCGTTGCGGCCTCCTATCTGGGCACGGTGGCCATCAAGGAAGCGTTGAACCGCGCGGGCGTCGCGCCGGAAGAAGTCGACGAGGTGATCCTGGGTCAGATCCTGACCGCCGGCACCGGCCAGAACCCGGCCCGCCAGGCGGCGATCGACGCCGGTATCCCGTACGAAAAAACCGCCTATCAGATGAACCAGCTCTGCGGTTCGGGCCTGCGCGCCGTCGCGCTGGGCATGCAGTCGATCCTGACCGGCGACGCCAGCATCGTCGTCGCGGGCGGCCAGGAAAGCATGAGCCAGGCGCCCCATTGCGCGCATCTGCGCAACGGTCAGAAGATGGGCGACCTGAGCTTCGTCGACACGATGATCAAGGACGGCCTGTGGTGCGCTTTCAATGGCTATCACATGGGCAACACGGCCGAGAATGTCGCCCGCCAGTGGCAGTTGACCCGCGAAGAGCAGGACGAATTCGCCGTCGCCTCCCAGAACAAGGCCGAGGCCGCCCAGAAGGCCGGCAAGTTCAAGGACGAGATCGCGCCGGTCACGATCAAGACCCGCAAGGGCGAAGTGACAGTGTCCGATGACGAATATCCCAAGCACGGGACGACGATCGACAATCTGGCCAAGCTGCGCCCGGCCTTCGACAAGGAAGGCACGGTCACGGCGGGTAACGCATCGGGCATCAACGACGGTGCGTCGACGGTGGTGCTGATGACGGCGGACGAGGCGTCCAAGCGCGGCATCACCCCGCTGGCGCGGATCGTGTCCTGGGCCACCGCCGGCGTCGATCCGGCGATCATGGGCACCGGCCCGATCCCGGCGTCCCGCAAGGCGCTGGAGAAAGCCGGCTGGTCCGTCGACGACCTGGACCTGATCGAAGCCAATGAGGCCTTCGCGGCCCAGGCCCTGGCGGTCAACAAGGATATGGGCTGGGATCCGGCCAAGGTGAACGTCAATGGCGGTGCCATTGCTCTGGGCCACCCGGTCGGCGCGTCCGGCAACCGTGTCTTCGTCACGCTGTTGCATGAAATGATCAAGCAGGACGCGAAAAAAGGTCTGGCCACGCTGTGCATCGGCGGCGGCATGGGCGTCGCGATGTGCATCGAGCGCTGACCGCAACGATCCTAATCGGTTTCGGAACGCCCCGCCCAATCGGCGGGGCGTTTCGTTTGTCAGGCCGCCGGATCGGCCAGCAAGAGCTTGCGCGCAGCCTGTTTCAACGTCGCCGTCGCCCGTTCCGGCGGCCAGCCGCAATCGCCGACCAATAGGTCCCAGCTCTGCACCGAAATCACTGTCCAGAGGTAGTCCGACGCCTCCGCGACCTGCCAGGCCGGGTCTAACCGGCCCTCGTCCCGCACCGATTCCATCATTTTGGCGAGGAAGGCGCGCAACGCCTCCATTCGGTCCGTCCAGGCCGCAGCAGCATCCGCGTCCTGCATGCGCGTCCGGATCAGGACCGTGGCGACCGGATGAATGCGCGGCACGAAGTCGAACCAAGCATCCAGGCACCCGTCGAAGCGGCCGTCGGCATCGGGCCGCGCCATAGCGGTCTGGAAAGCCTGCCAGATCTCGAACCGGCTATCCGCATGCCGGACCAGTTCTACCAACAGCGCGCCGCGCGATGGGAAATGCGTGTAGACGGCCTGTCGGGTCAGCCCCGCCGCCGCCGCGATATCCGCCATCGACACAGCATCCCCCCGGTCCGAGACCAGTGTCCAGGCGGCGTCCAGAATTTCTTCTTTCGTACGGTCCGACTTTGATTTTTTTGACATCTGTCAATTTTTCATTATTTTACGCGTGTCAAAAAATCCTATGGAGCCCAGGCCATGAATGCAACCTCATCCGTGCAAGACCGGGCCATCGCCCTAAGCGCCGCTTACGGCGACGGGGCGGACGGCGCGACGCCCACCTCGACCCAGTGGCAACGCCTGCTTGATCGCCCGGCGGATCAACCGATCACACTGTTGAACCTGTTCAAGATCCGCGACCAGGCGGCTTTCGACCGCTATGCGGAGGTCAGCATCCCGGCCATGCAGAAGGCCGGCGGTACCTTCCTGATGATCGCCCCCTGCACGGGCGCATTTCTGGGGGAGGACGAGGATTGGGATCTGGTTGCGATCGGCCGTTATCCCGACGCGGCGGCACTGCTGCGTCTGCTCGATGACCCGGATTACCAAGCCGCATTTCCGCACCGCACGGCGGCCTGCGCGCGGCAGAAGGTCCTGATCTGCGACAACTAGGCCCTAAACTTCGGTTCGGTCAGTTTTTGCTTGGCCCTGTCTGCCCCGGATTGTAGCCATAATTCCAAAACACAATGGAATTCTGGGAATGACGGGCGAGAGAGACCTTCAGAAACTGATCGTATCGATGGAACCGACCTTGGATGCGGAGGCTTATGTGTTCGCGTCCGTGCCTGCCGACTTTTCGTTTGCCGAGACACCGCTGATGCGGTTCCGGGAGGATGAGGGCGATACGGTAATATTGAGCGTGTCTGCCGCAAATCGGGCCGGTTTGTCGGACGATCGCCGCTTCAAAAGAATTACCCTGAACGTGCATTCGTGCCTGGAAGCGGTTGGCCTGACCGCCGCCTTCGCCGAGAAGCTGACCGCGCACGACATCTCCGCGAATGTCGTCGCCGGCTTCTATCACGACCACATATTTGTCCCGATCCAGGATGCCGAGGCGGCGTTGGCGGCGCTGAGATCCCTGTCACGGGACGCCGCGTCGGATTGATATTTGCCCGCTTCCCGATACCGGTCTAGGGTATTTGTGATCACAAACAGGGGATCATGACCATGACCGAGACCGTATCGATCACGCTTTGGGCGACGAATATGGGCCGGGACCTTTCCGGCCCCGAAGACTGGCTGGACAGCCTGGATGCGGTCGCCAAGGAATCGAAACAGGCAGGCAGCGACCTGATCGTCGCGCCGGAATATGTCTCCGAGATCTGGCTGACCTATGCCGGGCCGGATATCGATGTGCGCGAAGAACCGGCCCGTATGGCCGAGGCCGCGAAAGACATCGTCGACGGCATTCAGAAGATCGCGGACAAGCACGGCATCGACATCATGGCAGGCACCTGGCCCGTGCCGGACGGAAATGGCGGCTTTAACAACGGCGCCCATTTGTTCACCGCCGGCGGGACAGCGCCCCTGATCCAGCGCAAACTGTGCATGACCCCGCCGGAAAAGGATCCGGAATCCTGGGGTATCCGGCCGGGTGGCGGCATGCGCGTCTTCGACTGGAACGGCCTGCGCTGCGCCATCGTGACCTGCTTGGATATCGAACTGCCCGCCCTGTCGGTCAAACTGGCCCAGACCGCGCCCGATCTCGATCTGATCCTGTGCCCGTCCATGACCGAGAAGAAGTCCGGCTACAGCCGCGTCTTCGGCTGCGCCAAGGCCCGGGCGGTGGAACTGATGACGACCGTCGCGGTGGTCGGGGTGATCGGGGCGACGCCGCTGAAAACGCCGCGCCCCAACGTGTCCGGCGCCGCCGTCTATCTGCCTTGCGAGGCGGATCTGGGATACGATGGCCGGTTCGCCGAAATCGGCCCGTTCAGCGAAGCGCCCGCCGACGATCCGCTGGGCCCGCGCCTGCATGCCCGCGACATTCCCGTCGGCAAGGTCCGCAAGCTCCGCGAGAACCAGCCGGAAGTCTGGCCCGGCGCCTGGTCGGCGGACGGGCTGAAGATGGATACCGGCAATGCCGACCGTCTTCAGCGAACGGCATAGGGCGTATCAACCGAATTTCGACATCCGCAAGCCCCGGGGGGATCTGGAATGACGGTGGGACCGGAAGAATTCGCCGAGCGGAGGGTCCGCGCGGCGGAAGCCGCCAAGGCGGCGGGGCTGGATGGGTTGCTGATCTGCGCGCGGGGCGGCGGTACCTTGGACCGTTATGGCGATGTCCTCTATCTGACGAACCATTATACGCAGTTCCCCTACATTCCCGACCTTCCGGGACAATGGACGGCGCGGGCCCATACTTTCGTGGTGCTGCCCGCCGACGGGGCGCCGATGCTGATCCGGGACGTTCCCGATGACGGCCGCATCCAAATGCCGGAAGACCAGCAGGTGTATACCGATCTGGTCCTGGAAGAGACGGTCGCGGCGCTGCGCCAGGCGGGATTGGACAAGGGTAAGGTCGGTCTCGTCGGCGGTGACGTCCTGCCGGTCACAACCTTCCGGGCCCTGTGCGCCGAACTGCCGGATGTGGAATGGCCGGACGCCCAGACGGTCCTGTCGGATCTGCGCAAGATCAAGAGCCCGGGCGAGATCGCCATGCTGCGCCGCGCCGCACAGGTCGGCTCGCGGACCATCGAGGCCATGATGGAAGCGGCCAAACCGGGCGCGACCCATGGCGAAGTCGTCGCCGCCGGCCAGGCGGTGCTGAACGCGGCGGGCGGCGCCCTGTACAATTCCTTCATGGCCTCCGGCACCGGCGGCCCCGAACCGGTTCTGATCAAGTCGAACTTCCCGACCTGGGGTTCGACACGCCCGCTGGCGGAAGGGCATTGGCTGCGGCTCGGCATATCCGGCGTGGTCGACGGCTATGTCTTCGACGTCTCCCGGTCGCGCGCCATCGGCAATGCCACCAATGCGCAGATCGCCGCCTTCGAAGCCGCGATCGATGTGGTCGAAGCGGGGATCGCGGCCATCCGGCCCGGCGCCAAGGCGTCCGATCTGGCCGCCGCCGGCAAGGCGAAGCAGCAGGAACTGGGCTTCCCGCTGACCGGCGTCTTCTCCGGCCTGGGTCACGGGATCGGCATGGGATGGGATTCGCCCTGGATCGCCCCTGGGGACGAGACGGAGATTCAGCCCGGCATGGTTCTGAATTTCGAGAAGACCCTGACCCGAGACGGCTATCTGGGCGATTTCGAGGAAACCGTGGTCGTCACGGAGGACGGTATCGAAAAGCTGACCGACGCGCGTATCCGGTGGTGGTAGGCGGTACAGCGGCGGGGTGTCGCGGCCCGAACTAGGCCTTTCCGAAGGCCCGGCGTCACGCTAAGTGTTTCGGTATGACGATATTTGCAATCATCCTGATGGTCATCGCCATGCTGGCAACGGTGGGGATCCTGTTCACCGGGATCATCGCCATGGCGCGCGGCGGCGAGTTCAACAACAAATGGGGCAACCGCCTGATGCGCTACCGCATCCTGGCGCAACTGGCCGCCCTGGTGTTGTTCGCGATCGCCCTCGGCCTGTTGCGCAGCGGGGGCTGACCTTGGTCACGCTGTCGAAGATCTATACCCGCGGCGGTGACGCGGGGCAGACGTCGCTGGGCGACGGGTCCCGGCGCGCCAAGCACGACCTGCGGGTCGAGGCCTATGGCACGGTCGACGAGGCCAATGCCGCGATCGGCCTGGTGCGTCAGCACACGACGGGCGAGATCGACGCGCTGCTGTCCCGAATCCAGAACGATCTGTTCGATCTGGGCGCCGATCTGTGTACTCCGGAAGGAACCGAACGACGGTCCAGCGCCCTGCGGGTCGAAGCCAGTCAGGTAAAGACCCTGGAAGACGAGATCGATCGCTACAATGCGTCGCTGGAACCGTTGAAAAGCTTCATCCTGCCGGGCGGCACGCCGGCCGCGGCCTATCTGCACCTGGCACGGACGGTGACCCGCCGCGCGGAACGCCTGGTCGTCGCCCTGGCGGAGGCGGAACCGGTCAATCCGGAATCGGTCAAATACCTGAACCGTCTGTCCGATCTGTTCTTCGTACTCGGACGCCATGTGAATGACGGCGGCAAGGCCGATATTCTCTGGGTCCCAGGGGCCAATCGCTGATCATGGACGGGTCGCTGCTCGAAATCCTGCATATCGTGGCCTGGGGGCTTCTGGCCCTGTGCTGCTTCGCCGGCATCGCCCTGCAATTCTTCGCCTGGCGGCATCTGAAGCCGGGCATCCCGAGATTCGGCCACAAGGATTCCCTGTTCAAGAAGAAGGCGGAATACTACACCGAAGAGGGGCTGGTCTTCATCGAGCTCCAGAAGCGCGTCATGTATGTGATGCTGACCATTTTCTTCCTGTATATCGCCGCGATCGAATTCCTGTCACCCGGACCGCCGCAATAGGGCGGCCATGATCCTTGAAGCCCTGGAATATCTGACGACGCCCTGCCCGCCTTGGGCGCGGCGGCTGGGGTATCTTTCGGAAGCCATCGCAATTCGCCACCGCGCACGCCGCTGCGCCGGTGCCTGGGCGGACCATCAACGCCACACCAAGGCGGCGATCCTCGATCATGTGCCCAAAGACTGTGGGACAGCCGTAATCCTGGGGGCGGGCCAATGCCTGGACGTCCCGCTGCCGGACCTCGCGGCGCGTTGCAAACGGGTCATTCTGGTCGACGCCGTGAGGCTGCGCGGATTGCATCTGCCGGAGAACGCCGACTACCGGCTGATGGATGTCCATGGCGTGGCGGAGAAACTGTATCTCGGCACATCCCTGTGGGTACGGCCGGACAACCCGTTGAGGGAATTTGACGAGGCCGACTATGTCGTGTCGGTCAATCTTCTATCGCAATTGCCGATCCTGCCGCTGCGCACCATCGCCCGGCGCAGCCTGTCGACGCCGATCTTCGAACACGGCCTGTCCGGACAGATCATACGGGATCACGTGCGAGACCTGAAGTCTCTGGCCGCCAAATCCATCCTGATCGCGGACGCCCGACGCATCACCCGCGACCGGAAAGGTGCGGTCGTGGACGATGAAAATCTGGCGGCACAGGCGCTGCTTCCCGCCCCTAAGGTTTCCTGGCACTGGCCGATCGCGCCAAAGGGGGAGCGGCACGATGGGAGTACAATCGAGACCCAGGTCGGCATTTGGGTGCTTTGACGAATTGCGCCCCGATGTCGCAAAGCGGCGCAAAATCGGCCCTACAACGCTTGACCGCTTTAGTGTGGCCTCCTAAACATCCGCGTTGATCCTATGGGAGCTCCCACCCAAAGCGGCGGGAGCTTCCGATTTGAGGGGCTAATGCCCGAGCGTTCAAACGAAGAGGGAGCGCGCCGCAATGAAGGTCTTGGTGCCGGTTAAGCGCGTCGTCGACTACAACGTCAAAATCCGCGTCAAAGCGGATCAGACGGGGGTCGAGACCGCCAATGTGAAAATGTCGATGAACCCGTTCGACGAAATCGCCGTCGAACAGGCCGTTCGGATGAAAGAGGCCGGACAGGCCGAGGAAGTCATCGCCGTTTCCATCGGCCCGCAGCAAAGCCAGGAAACCATCCGCACCGCGCTGGCCATGGGCGCCGATCGCGGCATCCTGGTTCAGCATGACGGCGAAGTGGAACCGCTGGCCGTCGCGAAGATCCTGAAGGCCGTCGCCGAAGCCGAAGGCCCGGGCGTCGTCCTGTGCGGCAAGCAGGCGATCGACGACGACGCCAACCAGACGGCGCAGATGCTGTCCGCCCTGCTGGGCTGGCCGCAGGCGACCTTCGTGTCGAAGCTGGAAATCGGCGACGGCGAAGCCACGGCGACCCGCGAAGTCGATGGCGGCCTGGAGACGATCAAGGTCAAGCTGCCGGCCGTCTGCTCGGTCGACCTGCGCCTGAACGAGCCGCGCTATGCCTCGCTGCCGAACATCATGAAGGCGAAGAAAAAGCCGATCGACACCAAGACCCCGGCGGATCTGGGCGTCGACCCGACCCCGCGCCTGCAGACGGTCAAAGTCGTCGAGCCGCCGCCGCGCCAAGCCGGCGTCAAGGTCGCCGACGTGGCCGAACTGGTCGCGAAGCTTCGCAACGAAGCCAAAGTCATCGGCTAAGCCGCACCGAAAAGGAGAAAGCAGATGGGCATTCTGGTCATCGCGGAACATGACGGTGCGGAAGTCAAACCGCACACCCTGAACACCGTTGCCGCGGCGCAGGCCGCCGGTGGCGACATCACCGTTGCGGTTATCGGATCCGGCTGCAAGGCCGCCGCCGACGCCGCCGCCAAGATCGCGGGCGTGTCGAAGGTTCTGGTCGCCGACAGCGCAGAGTACGACAACCAAATGGCCGAAGCGGTCGCCCCGGCGATCGTGAAGATGGCCGATGGCTATGACGCCGTCATGGCCCCGGCCAACACTTTCGGCAAGAACGTCATGCCGCGCGTTGCCGCGCTGATGGACGTGCAGCAGATTTCGGAAGTCTCGGCCGTCCTGGGCGACAAGACCTATGAGCGCCCGATCTATGCCGGCAACGCCATCGCAACCGTCAAATCGGCCGAGAAGGTCGATGTGCTGACCGTCCGCATGACCTCGTTCGACGCCGTCGCGGCCGAAGGCGGCAGCGCGGCGATTGAGGAAGTCGGCGGCACGGGCGGGCAGGATCTGTCCAGCTATGTCGGCCAATCGGTCACCGAAAGCGATCGTCCGGAACTGACGTCGGCCAAGATCGTGATCTCCGGCGGGCGCGGCATGCAGTCGGGCGACAATTTCGCCATGCTGGAACGCGTTGCGGACAAGCTGGGCGCCGCGGTCGGTGCCTCGCGTGCCGCGGTCGATGCCGGGTTCGTCCCGAACGACTATCAGGTCGGCCAGACCGGCAAGGTCGTCGCACCGGATCTCTATATCGCCGTCGGTATTTCGGGCGCCATTCAGCACCTGGCCGGCATGAAGGATTCGAAGGTCATCGTCGCCATCAACAAGGACGACGAAGCCCCGATCTTCCAGGTCGCCGATTACGGCCTGGTGGCGGATCTGTTCGAGGCGGTTCCGGCCCTGGAGGCCGAACTGGGCTGATCCTCACACAATACGTGTTGCAAAAGGGGCGGTCCGTTGGACCGCCCCTTTTTCGTTTGTCGTTTGGCCTGCGTATTCGTTAACGTTTTGTTTGGGCTGTTCGGTCTAAGTTCCAAGGATAGGACCGGAATCGGGAGCGAACGCCCCCTATCGCCCCATTCGGTGCGGTCGAGGTGAATGAGTATGTGTGCGGGCAGGAATGTGGAAATCACAGGCGCGCCGGACCCAGCCGGCCCGGTGCTGCGGGATGTCATCGAACATCTGCATCAGGGCCTCAGCTATTTCGATCGGGATTTGCGGCTGATCTGCTGCAATCGTCAGTATCTGACCCTACTCGAATTTCCGGACTGGATGGGCCGGCCAGGCACGACCGCAGAAGATTTCCTGAGATACAACGCTAAACGCGGCGAGTATGGGCCCGGCGATATTGAAACCCTGGTCCAAGAACGATTGGAACTGGTCCGCCAATTCGAACCCCACCGATTCGAACGCCGAAGACCGGATGGGCTGGTCCTTCTAATCGAAGGCAATCCCGTCCAAGGCGGTGGATTCGTCACGACCTATACCGACATTACCGCCCTGAGAAATTCAGAGGAAGCTCTGAAACGGGCAAACGAGACCCTGGATAACCGAGTCCGCGCGCGCAGCGACGAACTGGTCGAGCGCGAACGCCAACTTCGCGAGAAGACCGCGACCCTGGAAACGGTCCTGCACAGCGTGACGAACGGCATTACCATGGTCGACAACGACCTGAAGGTCGTTCTCGCCAATGACCGGTTGTTGGAGATGCTGGATCTCCCCAAACGGTTCGGGACGCCGGGCATACCTTTCGAAGAAATCCTTATGTACAACGCCCTACGTGGCGAGTACGGCCCCGGCGATCCGGAACAGCAAGTGCGAGACCGCATCGCGGCGGCAAGGCGGTTCGAACCTCACGCCTTCGTGCGCGCGCGGCCGGACGGCTCACAAATCGAAATCGTCGGACATCCGGTTCCGGGCGGTTTCGTGACGACCTATACCGATGTGACGGAGCAGAAGCGCGCGGAAGCCCTGCTGCGCGAGGCGAATGCCGAACTGGAAACCCGTGTCACCGAGCGCACGCGTGAGCTGACGGAAGCCAAGGACCGCGCAGAACGGGCCAACCGGGCAAAATCCAGTTTCCTGGCGCAGATGAGCCATGAATTGCGGACGCCGCTAAATTCCATCATCGGCTATTCCGACGTGGTCCGGCAGGAAATGTTCGGACCCATCGCGAATGAGCGCTATCGCGAGTACATGGATTCCATTCATTGGTCGGGAAGCCATTTGCTGGAACTGATCAATGACATCCTGGAGATGGCGCGCATGGAATCCGGCAAAGCGGCTATCACGGACGAGCCGGTGGATCTGGAGGAAGCCGTGCGGGCCGCCTTGGTGACCGTCGCGGAAAGGGCCGGATCGAAATCGCAGTCGCTGGAATCGGATCTGTCCGACTATTCCGGACGCCTTCAGGCCAATGCGCGGCGTGTTCATCAGATGTTGCTGAACCTGCTGTCGAACGCCGTTAAATTCACGCCCGAAGGCGGGACGATCCGGATTTCTACCCGCCGGCGCAAGAAGGGCGGCGTCACGATCTCCGTTTCGGATACCGGCCCCGGTATCGCGAAGGAGGATGTCGCCAAGATTCTGGAACCGTTCACACAGGTCCGGACAGGCCGGGCCAATCAGGAAGGGACAGGCCTGGGCCTGTCGATCGTGAACGGCTTGGTCGGCGAGCATGGCGGGCGGTTGTCCGTTCACAGCACGATCGGCATAGGCACGCGGATGGACCTGGATTTCCCCCCGGAACGGACGCTGGATTGAGTGGATGAAGGTCGTCGTCGACGCGGATGACACGCCCGGTCTGAAACTGGGACAAGTTGCCGGCCCCACCCCGATGCACCGGTCAATCGAATGGTACCGCGCCTTTCACCGTTTCGTCCTGTCGGAGCCGGGGCTGAAGCCCATCGCCGACCTTTACGGCGGCGCGGCGGTGATGGATTTGCCGGGGGCGGACCTCGTCCGCCTTCACACCAAGGCAGTCGGGTTCTTCCATCGATTGCGCGACCCTAACCTGGCGAATGGATTTTCCAACGTCGTCGACGCCTTCGCACGATTGCCCCCGTCGGCGCAATCCGATGCCGACCGCGCGCCCACGCTCGATGCCCTTCGCGACCGGGGCTATGCCGATCTCGCGCCCCTGTCGGCCGAGCGGACCGAGGCGATGCGGGCCTATTTGGACGCATCGCCGCTGGTGCCGTCCGACGCGCTCCGTCGTCCTGAGAGAGAGACTACGCCGACCGACGCAAACATCCTGCGCCGGGATTGGAATTTGGCCTATGTGCCGCGGTCCCGACTGCTGCGGATGCCGGGTCTGTTGCCGATTGCGGTGGAGCCGGCGCATTTGAACCTGATCCGCCGGTATCTGGGCGCCCCGCCGATCTTGACCGACATCTCCGCTTGGAAATCCTTCGCCGGCGAGGCCGGGCCGAAGGACGCGAGAGATGCGCAACTGTTCCATTTCGACTTGGATAACTACCGGTTCTGTAAACTTTTCATCTATCTGACGGATGTCGACAGTGAGTCCGGGCCGCACATTTTCGTACCGACGACCCATAGATTGGAAACGATCTCGGCGAAACGGCCACCCGACGGAAATCCCGATCAGGCGGCATTCGATCAATGGTATTTCGAAACCGTCCGCAAATCGGAAGCGGACGTCGTAAAATGGTTCGGAACCGCGCCGGACGCCATCACCGGACCGGCGGGAAAGCGGTTCATAGCGGACACCCAGGGATTGCACCGAGGGTGCCCTCCCGCAAACCGCGACCGATGGGTTCTGCAATTCGTATTCGGTACGACGCCGGCGACGGTCTGGTTCGAAAGTCATCGCCCCCGCGCCTTCACGGACTGGGACGGATCCGCGTTTCGCTCATCGGGGGACCTGGCCGCTTATTGTCTCAGCATCCTGTTTCCTGGTGCATGAACGCACCTGGATCGTTATCCGATACACGCATGCGTGGCCATTCTTCTTGCAATCCGCATCGCACCCTCGCTATCACTATTAACGCGACAGTATGTAGGGTTATCGTGGGTGGGCATGGCGATCCCGTATAATTCGATAAGTTTCACGGACATCCAGTCTGAAGCGACACGTCTGGCGACGGGGGACACCTCCACCGTGGATGCTTGGTTCAGCAGTACAGATATCAGCCAGCCCGTGATTGTCTGGAATCCCGAACGCACCGACCTTGTCACCGAGCCGATCATCTTCCTGTACGATTACTGGAAGGCCCGCGTGCCGGAGGGCGAAGTCGGTATGCGGGCGTCGGACCTTGCCCCCTATGACCTTGTTCCCGCCTTGGGATACATCATTCTTCTGGATATCCTGGAAGGCGGACAGGATTTCCGATACCGCCTTTTCGGATCGAAAATTGCGGAGATTGCCAAATTCGATTCGACGGGCCTGCGCATATCGGAAACCAAGGCGCATCCGCTGATGAAAGCGTTCTTCAGCACGGTCTATGAAGCCGTGCTTCAGAAACGCACACCGATCTATACGGAACATAATCCGCCGCCGAACCTGACCATCGCGACCTGGCATCGCGTCGTCCTGCCCCTGCATGACGGATCGGGAACGATCACCAAGTTCCTGGTCGGCAATGTGCCGACCCCCTATCACGACCCGGAGGTTCGGACGGCGAAGTTGTTCGACTGATCGAACCAACCGCACCGCCCGAACATCGGCCGGACTTCCTGCCCCGAAAATCGTATCAGGACGCGGCGGCGATGGCGGACATGTCCATCCAGGCCGGTTCCAGCATATGGCCGTCCGGATCTTCGATCGCCCGGACATACATGAAGCCGAGATCCTGCGGTTCCCGGACATCCGCGGCCCCGCCCGACCGGGCGGCCGCCTCGGCCATGGCGTCCACTTCCGCGCGGCTGTCCCGTGACAAGGCGATCAGCACTTCGGTGGCCTGTCTTGCATCGGCAACGGGTCTCGGCGTGTAACCGGCGAAGGCACCATGCGTCATCAAGTTCACCGAGATCGCATCGGACCAATTCATCACCGCCGCCTCTTCATTGCTGAACTGTTCATTCCGCACGAAGCCCAATGCCTCGTAGAAGCGGATAGAGACCCCCAGGTCGGCAACGGGCAAATTCACAAACACCATTTTCGTCATGCTACTGGTCCTTTTCATGGAACGGGTTTGGGGGAGACGACAGCCATTCGGTGACGAAGCGGCCATTGTCGTGGATATCCAGCATCTCGACAGGTTCGCCACCGATGGCGCGGAAGGCGTGCGGCACATGGGGTGCGACGATCACAATCTGACCGGCGCGGGCGACAGTGTTTGTCTGTCCGTCGGTGAACATCACCTGACCACGCCGAATGACGAAGGTTTCCGCATAGGGATGCCGGTGCAGCGCAGCGCCGTCCCCATCGTCTTGCAGATGGTTGAAAATCAACGATGTGCGGGTTCCATACGCCGCGCCCTGCATTTCGCTGGATAGGGGTTGGGGCCGGTCGCTCCAATCCAAGATCGTACATTTCATTTTTCCATCGCCTTCCCGGTTGCACGGCGCGATGGTATGCAGGGTTGGTTCCGCGCGACAGTACCAGGTCTGCAATGTCGGATTTCAAAATCGAACACCGGCTCGATCTCGGCGATTTCGCCTTGGTTCTGGCGATCGCGCGTGCGGGATCGCTGACCGGGGCGGCGAAATGCCTGGGCATGAGCCATCCCACCGTCTTCCGAAAGGCACGCGCGCTGGAGGAACGCTTCGGCACGCAGCTCTTCTATCGCGACCGGGCCGGCATCACGCTGACAGCGGCCGGCGCGGCCATCCGCGACGTTGCCGAAACGCTGGATCGCGAGGCCCAGGACTTGGAACGCCATTTCGTCGACCAGGACATCGCGGCGGAGGGCGAACTTCGGGTGGCAACAGTCGACACCCTGCTGCGCAGCCCGCTGATCGGGGTCCTGCGCGCCTTTCGAGACGCCATGCCCGCAATCGAAATCGACATGCTGATAGACGTCGCAATGGCCGACATCGCCCAGCGGGAAGTGGATGTCGCGATCCGTGCCGGCGGCACGCCGCCCGAAGATCTGGTCGGCCGGAAGCTTTGCGGCATCGCGGTCGCCATCTATCGACCCAGCCTGTCCGAACCTATCTCCCTGCAGGATGCGGCACAGGCCGATTGGGTCGTCCCGGACGAGCAATTGTCCCATCTCGCCTCCGCCCGCTGGCTGCGCGCGCAAGGCCACTATACGCGGGCGGCTTTGAAGGCGGACAGTCTGCTGGCGGTTTGCGAGGGTGTGGCGGGCGGGTTTGGCCTCGGCATCCTGCCCTGTTACCTTGCCGATCCGGACCCCCGGCTCCGCCGCGTGTCACCGCCGATGGAAGAACTGGCCAGCACGCTGTGGTTCCTGACGCGGCCCGAATTGCGCAAAGTCGCCAAGGTGCGTGCGCTATCGGAGTTCCTGCACAAAGAGTTTCGCGGCGTGAAAGATCTGTTCGAAGGATTGTGTCCCCAGGAGGAACCCCAATGACGAAGAAACTGAAGACGAGCGCGGCGGAACTGGTCGCCGCCGCGCGGGCAAAGATCGAGGAAGTGGCAAGCACGGACGCCATCGCCATGGCGGAGCGGGACGATGTCCTGATCGTCGACCTGCGCGATGTTCGGGAACGCCAACGCATGGGCTATATCCCGAACAGCTTTCACTGTCCCCGGGGCATGGCGGAGTTCTGGGTCGATCCCGACAGTCCCTATTTCAAGCCGGAGTTCGGCCAGGACAAGACCTTCCTGTTCCATTGCGCCTCCGGCTGGCGGTCCGCTCTGACGGTCTCGACCTTGCAGGAAATGGGGATGGAGCGAGTGGCCCACATCAAGGACGGGTTCAAGGGTTGGGCGGAGGCCGGCGGACCGGTCGTGCCCCCGCAATCGGACTAACGGGACGGCATGACGGTCCGGACGCAAGAAGAACGGCGGCGGGCAGAATGTTGTCGGCGGATTTAGTCGCTGCGGACCAGGTTCAACGGTAGATCGATCGTCACGCGCGTCCCGGCGCCGACGCGGCTCGACACCCGAATGGTGCCGCCGTGCAGGTCGATAAAGCGTTGCGCGATCGGCAGGCCCAAACCCGCCCCCTCTACGGCGGAAGACAGGGCCTGATTCAGGCGTCCGAAGGGCTGAAAAATCCGGGTAATCTGAGACTCCTCGATACCAATTCCCTGGTCCCTTACGGACAAATGCAATCCATCCTCGTCCAGTAAGGCCGACAGGCTGACCGTGCCGCCTCCTGGGGAGTATTTTACGGCGTTCGACAGGATATTGATCAGAGCCTGAAGGATTTTTCTGCGATCCGCGCTGACCTGAACGGGCACAACCGGCCCGTCGAGGCGCAGCGCCACCCCCTGACGTTCCGATATGGTTTGCATCATATGCAGGCATTCCTCGATCAATTCACTGAGGGCGAATACCTCGTAATTGATGTCCAACGCGCCGGCCTCGACTTTGGCAAGGTCGAGAATGTCCGAAATCAGCGCCAGCAGATGGTGCCCCGATTGGCGAATGTCGCCCAGATACCGGAGGTGTCTTTCGTCCTCTATCGGACCGAACACACCCAGTTCCAGAGCTTCCGACAGACCGATGATTGCGTTCAGCGGGGTACGCAGTTCATGGCTCATATTTGCCAAAAAGGCCGACTTGGCGATGTTCGCAGCCTCGGCGGCGGCGCGGGCCTGTTCCAGCGCCAGTGAGGTTTCCTTTAATTCGGTGATGTCCGTCGCGAACCCTACAACCGCCCCGCTGGGCGTTCGAACCTTGACGATCCGGAACCAGCCGCGTTCCGGATAGTATCGGTCCATCGGTTCCCCATTCGCTTCGCGCTGGGCCCGGACCCGGTCGGCGACATGGGCCTCCATTTCCTCGGGGTCGAAAATCTGTCTGGCCGATTCACGGATGAGATCGGCATAGTCGATTCGACCGTCCGACGACGCCGCCTCAAGTCGGCGGAATGCGTCTCCATGGACCCAGCGGTAAAGGTCGTTGCAGGCAATCAGGCGGTCATCCGCGTCATAAACGGCGACGGGGCCCGGAAACTCCTGGATGGATTCACGCAGAATTGTTGCATCGCGTAGATGCAGCGCCGCGTTGACGGCATCGGTTATCGGCGTAGCCTTTTCGGGCATGCGGCTCCACCCATGGAAGCGTTTCAAATTCCGCCCCGGCGCGAAACCGTGCAGGCTAGACTTCCGCAGCGGCTCCGATCCGGCCCGCCCGTTTACCAGCGGTTCATAACGGATCGTCCGATAAGGATCGGACCATTTGGTTTATAAAGAATGAATGCGGAAATGGCGCATCACAATGCGATCTGCTTATCCTCGCCGCGGGCGCGCAGAATGGCGTCGCAGACTTTCAGCATCCGCTCGTTGACCTCATAGTTCAGCCGCGTGCCGGTTGCCGCCTTCATATAACGTTTCCAGGTACCGATCACCTGCGCCAGCACGCCGTTACAGCCCCCCAACGTCCAATAGTACTTTTCAGCCCCCATCAGGAATTTTTGAAATTCCTTAGGCCGGTCATGGTCGATGAAGGCCCGGTAGCTTTGCTGGTAACGGTTCAAAATCAGAGAAATATTGTTACTAACATTCAGGATTTTTGACGTGACCGATTTCCGGAACATGTCGATCTGCTGCTTCTCCTGGGTCGACAGTTTTGCATAGTCACTGGGCGACGAGGCGTCGCTCTTCAACCAGGCCACCAATTGGCGGGACTCGGACTGCCGCTGATTGAATTCATTGTCGAAATAGGCGACCCCTTTCCAGGCGGAGAACACCTTCGGCGCATCGCCGATCCCGATTCCGAAGGCGGCTATGAAATGGGCGCCGGTTTCCGCCTGCGGGTCCCAGATCGTTTCCAGGAACTGGCGCGACGAATTCTCGATCTTGCCTTCATGGGACAGGTTCAGCGCCTTGGCGACGATCGGCTTCAGCTTGGCCTGGATCAGCCCCCGTACCTGCTGCGCCTCCTCTTCGGAAATCGTCACATAGCTTTGGTCGATCGGGGTGCCAGCAAGATCAAAGGCCTCTTTCACCAGGAACGGGTCGAAGGAAGGGCAGTTCTCCAGAATCGCCAGTTTTTCCGCATCCGGCTGTCGGATTGTCTTGTCGATCTTGAACCCCAGATACCGTTCGGACAGTTCGGGAAATTTGTCGTCATCCATGAAAATTCCGAACCCGCCCAGCCGCACATCCTTCGCGTCCTTTGGAACGAAAATCGCCGTACGGATAGGCTTCTTTTCCGTCTTGTCGGCCAGAAAATCCTCCAGACCGGGAATGATATCCTCACTGGGCGCCTGGGCCGCATCGAAGTTGGGATACTTGAAAATGATCGTCGTATTGAGGGTCTGATTCTCGAACAGTTGATTTTCCTTGGCCAGGTCTCGCGACAATTGATTGACCTTCAAGGCGACGCTGGGCGATGCGAAGACGACGGATTCGAGGGTGGGATTCATCGACAACTCACGAACAAGAATGGGAAGGCGGAACTTGACGCAAACCCATTGAGCAATCGTTAAAGAACCGTCGCAATTCCACAGGATTTTCGCAAAATGCCCGCAATCGCCGGATGTCTTAATCTCGATTGGCGCGAACCGCTCTGTCCCGCGGGGCTTGACGTCGATCGTATCATGTAGCTTATAAAGTTACATGATACGAGATAGTCGCCTTTCGGCAACCCTTCATCTGCTTCTCCACTTGGCGGAACAGGCCGATCCCATTCCGTCCGACTCCCTGGCCCGTGCCATGCGGACCAACCCTGTCGTGGTACGCCGCCTGATGGCTGGCTTGCGCCGTGCCGGTTTGGTCGCGTCCGAGAAAGGACATGGCGGCGGTTGGCGGCTGGTACGCAAGCTGCCCGAAATCACCTTGTTGGATGTGTACCGGGCGTTGGGCCAGCCGGTCATGTTGGCCATGGGCAATCGAAGTGACGCGCCGGAATGCCTGGTGGAACAGGCCGTAAATGCCTCTCTCGACAGCGCATTTCGGGAGGCGGAGGCCACGCTCTTGGCGCATCTGGAAAATGTCACCCTGGCGCAATTGAACGCCGAATTCCGGGCACGCTTGTCCGTCCGGAAACAGGTTTGCGGTCTGGAGAAATCGGATGCGGAGTGAAGGCAACGAGTTCCAAGAACACTTTTCGCGGCCGGAAACCGTTGCGTCTTATGCTGACGGCGTCCGGCGGTTTGTTCCGGGATTGACCGACATGCATCGCATGGCGGGCATTCTGTTGGCGGAACGGGTCCCGGAGGACGCTCATATCCTCGTTCTCGGCGCTGGCGGAGGGATGGAAATGCGCGTCCTGGCAGATGCCTATCCTTCTTGGCGATTCACCGGCGTAGATCCGGCCGGACAAATGATTGGCTTGGCCCAGCGCACCCTGGGGCCACATGCCAGCCGGGCGGCGTTTGTGGAAGGCTATATCGATCAAGCGCCGGAAGGCCCGTTCGATGGCGCGATCTGCCTTCTGACGCTGCACTTTCTTGCTTCCGAAGAGCGTCGCCGTACGGCAGCGGAAATTCACCGCCGCTTACGACCCGCTGCGCCATTTGTGGCAGCGCATTCCAGCTTTCCGCAAGCCACGGCGGAACGCGCGGTCTGGCTGAACCGGTATGCGGACTTCGCCATCGCCTCCGGTGCCGACCCCAAGATGGCGATCAATGCCCGGGACACGGTGGGCCGCAGCCTGGACGTCCTGTCGCCCGAAGACGATACGGCGATCCTGCGTGCCGCAGGATTCAGCGGCGTAACGCTTTTCTATGCCGCCTTCACCTGGCGGGGATGGGTCGGGTATGCGTGACCTGCATTGTTACGTAGGTTGAGGATCCGCACGGTTCCGACGTGCAAGATCAATCCGACGGACCGATCATGCGATCAGGCCGGACCAGCTCGTCGAACTGCGCCTCCGTCACATAACCGAGGCGCAGCGCCTCCTCGCGCAGCGACGTTCCGTGCTTATGGGCGGATTTCGCAATCTCGGTCGCCCGGTCATACCCGATGGCGGGCGCCAGGGCGGTGACCAGCATCAAGGATCTTTCCATCAACTGGGTAATATTCGTTTCATTCGGTTCGATGCCCGCAACACAGCGATCGGCAAAGCTGACCGCCGCGTCGGACAACAGCTTGATCGATTGCAGCATGGCATGGGCCATGACCGGCTTGAACACATTCAATTCGAAATGGCCCTGGCTTCCAGCGAAGGAGATTGTCGCCTGATTGCCGTGCACCTGCGCGCAGACCATGGTCATGGCCTCGCATTGGGTCGGATTGACCTTGCCCGGCATGATGGAGGAGCCGGGTTCGTTTTCCGGCAGGGACAACTCACCCAAGCCGGAACGCGGACCGGAACCCAGGAAGCGGATGTCGTTCGCGATCTTGAACAGCGATACGGCGACCGTGTTCAGGGCACCATGGGCAAAGACATAGGCGTCATTGGCCGCCAGTGCCTCGAACTTGTTCGGGGCCGTGCGGAAGGGCAGTCCCGTGATCGCCGCGACCTCGGTGGCAAAAGCGTCAGCAAACCCCTTTTTCGCGTTCAGCCCGGTGCCGACCGCCGTACCGCCCTGGGCGAGGTCGTAGAGCCCGTCCAGCGCCGCTTCGACCCGCCCGATCCCAAGGCCGAGCTGCGCGGCATAGCCGCCGAATTCCTGCCCAAGGGTCAGGGGCGTCGCGTCCTGAGTATGGGTTCGACCGATCTTGACGATATGCGCCCATTCCTCGGCTTTCGCAGCCAGCGCCGCGCGAAGATGCTCAAGCGCCGGCAGCAGGGAATGCCGGATCTGCACCGCCGCCGCGATATGCATGGCGGTGGGGAAAGTGTCGTTTGACGATTGGCTCATATTGCAATGGTCGTTCGGATGCACGGGGTCCTTGGATCCGACCACGCCACCCAGGATTTCAATCGCCCGGTTCGCGATCACCTCATTCGCATTCATATTGGTTTGAGTGCCGGACCCGGTCTGCCAGACAACCAGGGGGAAATGCGCATCGAACCGGCCCCCGGCCACTTCCGAGGCCGCCTGTTCGATGGCCGCGGCGCGCTCTGCATCCAATTGCCCCTGCGCCGCGTTGACCCGTGCCGCCGCCTGTTTGATGACGCCCAGCGCATGGATCAGCGGACGCGGCATGGTCTCGCCGCCGATCGGAAAATTCATCAGCGACCGCGCTGTCTGCGCGCCGTAATACATTTCCCCAGGCACATCCAGCGCCCCGAACGAATCTGTTTCCCTGCGCGTCTTGTCGGTCATTGCATCCCCTCAATCGGTCCATGGCTGGCGCGAGTACCGACCGTATCTGGGGTTCATCCGCGGAAAAGAAAGGCCGTTTCCCGCCTCCAGGCGCCGCCCTGCGCGATCAAAGCCCGTTGACCGGCACCTTCAGCATCGGCCGCCCGCCGGAATCCTCGGGGATCGTCCCGGCACGCATATTGACCTGCAGAGAGGGCAGGATAAGCGCGGGCATGTTCAGTTCCGCATCGCGCTTGGTCCGGAAGGCGACGAATTCGTCCCGTGTCTTGCCGCCGCCGACATGAATGTTGTCGGCCTTCTCCTCCGCCACCGTGGTTTCCCAGCGTATCTCGCGGCCATTCGGGCCATAATCGTGGCACATGAAAAGGCGGGTCTCGTCCGGCAGGGACAGAACCTTCTGAATGGAATCGTACAAGGTCGCCGCATCGCCGCCCGGAAAGTCGGCGCGCGCGGACCCGCCATCCGGCATGAAGATCGTATCCCCGACAAAGGCGGCGTCGCCCATGACATGAACCATGCAGGCAGGCGTATGGCCGGGTGTCTCCATCGCGAAACACCGCAATTCCCCGATCCGGTAGGAATCGCCGTCCCGGAACAGGGCGTCGAACTGCGACCCGTCCCGCTGAAACTCGGTTCCTTCATTGAAGATCTTGCCGAAGGTTTCCTGAATCAGCGTGATCTTCTCGCCGACCCCGATCTTCCCCCCGGCTCGGTCCTGGATATATGTTGCCGCCGACAGGTGATCGGCATGCACATGGGTTTCGATGATCCATTGAAGGTCCAGACCCCGGCTTTCCAGAAATTCCAGAATCCGGTCCGCGCTGTCATGGGAAATACGCCCGGCGGCGTAATCGATATCCAGGACACTGTCGACGATCGCACAGGCATTCGACGCCGGATCCTTGACGACATAGCTGATCGTATTTGTCGCGGGATCGAAGAAGGCTTTGACGTCCGGTCGGACGGAAATGTCGATGGGATACTGGCTCACGAAATCCTCCGATACGCGAATGCGGCGCACGATATCGATCCTCAATATGGTATCGCCATTGTCGACCCCGTTCCACCGGCCGCAAGCAAATTGTCGCTACCGAAGCGGACCGGCCGCCGCCGGGCAACGAACCGGGGCGACGATCCGCCCGAGTTGCACCGGGACGCATGCCCTCTATAGATGACCCGGTCGGACATTATGGACGGCTATGTAGAAGGGACGCAGGTGGTGCAGCCCAGGAAAGATCGGAACAAGCCGGAACGGAGCCTGCTGCGGCCGGTTGCCGGTCGGTTACGTACCGCCGGTGCCCTGACCGCGGCCGCCGCACTGATCTGGCCGGCCCAGGCGGCGATCCTGGCAACAGTGCTCGACGGCTGGGTATCCGGACCGGTGGATTTGACCGAGACCGCCGCTCTGGCGGGCACCTTCCTGATCCTCGGACTGATCCGCGCCGCCATCGACCATCGCGCGGGCGGCCGGTTGTTCGGGGCCGCCGACGTGATCGTGGCACGAGAGCGCGGTCGCTTGATCCGGCGTGAGACAAGGAGCCGGTCGGAGGTCAGCTCGGCGGCCATCGCCGCCACGGCGGTTCAGACCCTGCCCATGCTGCATCCCTGGATCACGCGGTACCGCGCCGCCATGACCCGAACGATGATCGTTCCGGCGGTGATCCTGGCGCTCGCTCTTTATCATTCCTGGGCGGTGGCACTGATCTTGGCGGCGGCGGGGCCTTTGATTCCGATCTTCATGGCGCTGGTCGGCATGGCGGCCGAAGACGCATCGCGCAAGCATCTGCGCGAAATCGGCACGATCAACACGATGCTGCAGGATCGGCTTGGCGCGCTGCTGGATGCCCGGGCGCTCGGCGCGGTCGGCCGCGTCCTGACGGACTTCGCGGAACGGGCGGACACGCTGCGGCGTCAGACCATGGCGGTCCTGAAAATCGCCTTCCTGTCCTCGGCCGTGCTGGAGCTGTTCTCGGCGCTCGGCGTCGCGATGGTGGCGGTCTATGTCGGGTTCTCCTTGCTGGGCGAAGTGACCTTCGGGGCCTGGGGCGGCAGCCTGACCGTCTGGCAGGGCGTCTTTCTGCTGCTGCTGGCCCCAGAATTTTTCCAGCCGATGCGCGAACTGGCCGCCGCCTGGCACGACCGGGCGGCGGGCCGCGCGGTGCTCGGCGCGGTGACGGAGATCGTGGCCAGCCCCCGGCTTCCATTCGTCGGCAAAGCGAACCTCGCCGATCCGCTGCCAGGGTCGGCAGCCCTGTCCTTGCGGGCCGCGTCCGTCCGCTTGGGCGACACTGTCCGACCCCTCCCCGATCTGACGCTGGAAGCAGGCGGCAGCGCGGCGCTGGTCGGCCCTAGCGGATCGGGAAAGACGACGATTCTGCATGCCGTCGCCGGGCTGCTGCCCCTGTCTGGCGGAATCGTCACGGTTTGCGGCCGGGATCTGGACGCACGGACGGCGGATGCCTGGCGGCGCCGGATCTCGCTGGTGGCGCAGACGCCGCATTTCCCGGCGACACGGATTTGCGTCTATCTGGATCCCGACCGGACGGGTCGCGACCCCTGGCCCGCACTGGTCGCCGCCCATGCGGACGGGTTCGTTCGCGCCCTGCCCGACGGATTGCAGACGCGTTTGGGCGAGACGGGAGGCGGCCTGTCGGGCGGTGAGTTCCGGCGGCTGATGCTGGCACGCGCGATCTTCGAGGGCCGGGACGTGATCCTGGCGGACGAACCGACGGCGGATCTTGATCGGCACAACGCCGGTCTGGTGATCGAGACACTGCGCAACCTGAACCGACGCGGGGTCACGGTCCTGGTTGCGACCCATGATCCGGACCTGGCCCAGGCCATGGCGCAACGGATTGAGGTGGGGTCATGAAATCCCTGATTTCCGCGACGCGCCTGCTGATCGCCGCCTCGCCCCGAGTCTGGGCGGCCGGGCTGGCGCTGTCCGTTCTGGTTCTGGTCATGGCGGCGGCGCTGCTGGGCTTGTCCGGCTGGTTCATCACGGCGGCCGGGGTCGCAGGCATCGCGGGGATCGGCATCGGCTTCGATTTCTTCCGCCCCTCGGCGGGCGTCCGGTTCCTGGCGCTTGGCCGCACCGCCGCGCGATATGGCGAGCGTCTGGTTACGCATGAAGCGACATTGAAGGCGCTGGCCGCCCTGAGGGTCGATCTGCTGCACGGCCTGTCCCGGCGCGGCTACCGCGCGCTCAGCGGCCTGCGGGGCGAAGCGGCGCTGACCCGGATCGTTGCGGATGTCGAGGCACTGGACGGGGTCGTCCTGCGTCTCTGGGCGCCGATAGCGGCGGGGGTGTTGACCCTGGCCCTGGCCTGCCTGGCGCTTTGGCTGTTGGTCCATTGGAGCTGCGCCGTTCTCCTTGCCGCGATTTATGGCCTTTTCGGCGCTGTCATTCTTCATCGGCTGGGCCTGCGTTCCGTCCGACCGTCGGCGGTCCATGAGGCCCGGCAGCAGACCCTGCGGCGGCGGCTGATCGACCTGCTGCGGGACCGGGACGCACTGATCGTCGGTGGACGCTTAAGGCAGGCGGCGTCGCGCCTGATCGCGCTGGACCACGGGCTGCGCGCCGCCGCACGGAAACTCGACCGCGCCGAACGGGGGACCGTCTTCGGACTATCGACCCTGACCAGCCTGTGCGTTGCAGGCATGATCCTTCTCTGCGGCGCGCTGATCGCCGACGGCCGGATCGACGCACCGCAGGCGGCCATCGCTGTCTTCGTCAGCCTGGCTTTGGCGGAAATCCTGTCCGGTATCCGGCGCGGCGCGGCGGAACTGGGGCGAACGCTGATCGCCGCCCGCAATGTCGTGGCGGACGAGAGCGGTCCGTCGCCGGCCCCCGCGACCGCGCACACGGCCATGTCCCCTCGGCTCGATCCAGACGGCCCGGTGCTGCGGATCGAAAAAGAGGGGACCGAGACGGTTCTGTCTTCGGGCCAAGGTTTGGCGCTGATCGGGCCCAGCGGCTCGGGAAAAACCACGCTGTTGATGCAGATCGCGGGTCTGATGCCCGCGGGGCCGACGCGTATTCGCATCCAGGGCATCGACATCGCCGATTGGCCGGAGGACGCGTTGCGCCGCCAAGTCGTTCTGCTGCCGCAGCGCAGCGCCCTGATGGCCGGGTCGGTGCGGGATAACCTGACCCTCGCCGCGCCGGTGGGGGACGAGGACCTGCGCGCGGTGCTGAAATGTGTCGGTCTGACCGGTGCCCTGGCCCCGCGCGGCGGGCTGGATCTGATCCTGGGCGAAGGCGGCGCCGGTCTGTCGGGCGGCGAGGCGCGGCGGTTGTGCCTGGCCCGCGCCCTGATGACCCGCCCGGCCCTGCTTTTGCTCGACGAACCGACCGAGGGGCTGGATGAGATCGCGTCGCACCGGCTTCTTACGGCAATCCGGGACTTTCTGCCGGGCACCGCCCTTTGTGCGGCGATGCACCGCAATCAGGAGCATTTCGTCTTCGACAGGATACTCTACCATCAGTGACATTGACGCTGCGCAGAAGGGCGGAACGCGTTACTCTGCGGCGTCCGGGAAACGCGGGGCCATTGGTCCCAGACCCGCCGGATCCATTACATTGGACCCGGTCTAGGTAAGACGAGGTACCGTGATGGAAATCGACGTCGTAACCCTCTCACGCCTGCAATTCGCGATGACCGCGATGTATCACTTCCTGTTCGTGCCGCTGACGCTCGGCCTGTCCGTCCTGGTCGCGATCATGGAGACCGTCTATGTCATGACGGGCCGGCCGATCTGGCGCCAGATGACGAAGTTCTGGGGCACGCTGTTCGGGATCAATTTCGTCCTGGGGGTCGCCACCGGCATCACGATGGAATTCCAGTTCGGCATGAACTGGTCCTATTACAGTCACTATGTCGGCGATGTCTTTGGGGCCCCGCTGGCCATTGAAGGCCTGATGGCCTTTTTCCTGGAGGCGACCTTCGTCGGCCTGTTCTTCTTCGGCTGGGACAAGCTTTCCCGCGTCCAGCATCTGCTCGTCGCCTGGCTGGTGGCCATCGGATCGAACTTCTCCGCTTTGTGGATTCTGATCGCGAATGGCTGGATGCAGAATCCGGTGGGCGCGGTATTCAATCCGGACACGATGCGTATGGAGATGACCTCCTTCTTCGAGGTGATGTTCAACGAGGTCGCACAGGCGAAGTTCGTCCACACTGTCTCCGCCGGCTATGTCACCGCCGCCGTTTTCGTGCTGGGTGTGTCGGCCTGGTATCTGATCAAGGGCCGCCATATCGGCCTGGCCAAACGCTCCATCACCGTCGCGTCGGCTTTCGGCCTCGCCTCCGCGCTGTCCGTCGTGGTCCTGGGCGACGAGTCGGGATATTCGGCGACCCATACCCAGAAGATGAAGCTCGCGGCGATAGAGGCGATGTGGGAAACCCATGACGCGCCGGCGCCCTTCACCGCGATCGGTTTTCCCGACCAGGAAGCGCGCGAAACCCATTATGCGGTCGAAATCCCCTGGGTCATGGGGTTGATCGGCACACGGTCGCTGAACACCGAGATTCCGGGGATCAACGAGTTGGAGGCGATTTCCGAGGACCGTATCCGGTCGGGGATCATCGCCTATGACGCGCTTATGCAGATCCGCGCCGAACGCGGCGCCGTTCCGCAGGACGTGCGCGACCGGTTCGAGGATCACGGCGGAGACCTGGGCTATGCCCTGTTGCTGAAGCGCTATACGGACGATCCTCGCACCGCGACGGAGGAACAGATCCTGCAGGCGGCCGAGGATACGGTCCCGACCGTCTGGCCCCTGTTCTGGGCCTTCCGCATCATGGTCGGGCTGGGATTCCTCTTCGTCGCGACAATGGCCTATTTCTTCTGGCGCAGCAGTTTCCGGGGCCAGACCTATCCGCGCTGGGCGCTCTGGGGGGCGGTCTTCATCATCCCGGCCCCCTGGATCGCCGCCGAGATGGGCTGGTTCGTCGCGGAATTCGGCCGTCAGCCCTGGACCGTCGACGGTGTCCTGCCGACCGCCATGTCGGTCAGCCATCTGTCCGTCGCGGACCTGCTGATCACCCTGGCCGGGTTCGTCGCGTTCTATTCGGTTCTGTTCGTGATCGAGATGGGCCTGATGCTGAAATACATCCGCAAGGGACCCTTTATGGATGTCGAGGAAACCGAGGCCTGGGAGGCGCGCCACGAACACCGGCTTCGAACCCATGACGGCAAAGGGCCCTTCGCGCCCAATCCGGCGGAGTAACGATCATGATCCTGCACGAATTGATCGACTATGAAGTCTTGCGGGTCATCTGGTGGGGGCTGCTCGGCGTGCTGCTGATCGGTTTCGCCATGACCGACGGGTTCGATATGGGCGTCGGCGCACTGCTGCCCTTCGTCGCCAGGACCGATACGGAACGGCGGGTTGCGATCAACACGGTCGGCCCGGTCTGGGAAGGCAATCAGGTTTGGTTCATCCTGGGCGGCGGTGCGATTTTCGCGGCCTGGCCGCCGCTCTACGCCGTCAGTTTCAGCGGCTTCTATCTGGCGATGTTCGCGGTGCTGGCAACCCTGATCGTCCGGCCCGTCGCGTTCAAATACCGCTCCAAGCGCCCCTCGCCCGCCTGGCGCCGGGGCTGGGACTGGGCGCTGTTCTCCGCCGGGGCGGTGCCGCCCGTCATCTTCGGCGTCGCCGTCGGCAATGTGTTGCAGGGCGTGCCCTTCCAACTGACCGAGGATCTGTTCCCGCTCTACGAGGGCACGTTCTACGGCAAGTTCCTGGGCCTGTTGAACCCGTTCGCCCTGCTTTGCGGGGTCGTCTCGCTGTGCATGCTGGTAACCCATGGGGCGGCCTGGCTGGTCCTGAAATCGGACGGGGCGGTCGCGGCGCGGGCGCGGGCCATCGGCGGCGTCACCGGGCTGGTGACCATCGCGGGCTATGCCGGGGCCGGGTTGTGGCTCGCCTTCGGAATCGGCGGATACGCCTTCGTCGGCACACCGGTTACCGACGGCCCGTCGAACCCGCTCTATTCCGAAGTGACACGCACCGGAAGCTGGCTTGCCGCCTATGCCGACCGGCCCTGGATCGCGGTTGCGCCCGTGATTGGCTTCCTGGGCATGATCCTGACCGTCCGCGGTCTGCGTCGGAAGAGAGAGGAAGGCCGGGGAGAAGTGACAACGCTGCTCTGGTCGAAACTGGGGATTCTCGGCGGCATATCTTCCGTCGGCCTGACCATGTTCCCCTTCATCCTGCCGTCATCCATCGCGCCGGACAGCTCGCTGACGGTCTGGGATTCGTCTTCCTCTCACGAAACTCTGTTCGTGATGCTGGTCGCGACCGCGCTCTTCATGCCCCTGATCCTCGCCTATACCGCCTGGGTCTATCTGGTCCTCTGGGGCAAGGTCACCGAAACCGACGTCGAATCCGGTTCCGACACGGTCTATTGAGAAAGGAGCCCCGACCATGTGGTACTTCGCCTGGATCCTCGGCCTCTCCCTCGCCGCGATCTTCGCCGTAATGAACGCAATGTGGCTCGAACTCCAACGCGACCGCGCCCTGACGGAAGACGACGACTGACACAAGTTGGCGGCTGACGAAAATGCCATAAAATTTGTGTGGTTTGGTTGAAAGCCCCCTCTTCGATGTTGTAAGTACTATGCTCTTCATGACGTCTTCCACGCGATTGGATCCCAGAGGAGCCTATGTCCGAACTTCACCGCCCTTCGCGGCCGACCGGCGATAACCGCACCATTTCCGGGACGCTGGAAACCTTACGGGCGGCGGCGCGCGAGCGCATATTGGTCCTCGACGGGGCGATGGGGACGCAGATTCAGGCCCTGGGCCTGGGCGAGGACGATTACGCCGGCCACGGGCATGGCGCCTGCGCGCATCACCATCATTCGGATGAGCCGCAGCAGGGCAATAACGACCTTCTGGTCCTGACCCAACCGCAGGCCATTGAGGAAATCCACTATCGTTATGCCAAGGCAGGCGCGGATATTCTCGAGACCAACACCTTCTCGTCCACCACCATCGCGCAGGCCGATTACGGCATGGAAGACGCGGTGCATGACCTGAATGTGGCTGGCGCCCGCATTGCGCGCCGGGCCGCGGACCGCGCCCAGGCTGAAGACGGGCGGCCCCGTTTCGTCGCTGGCGCCCTCGGCCCCACCAACCGTACGGCGAGCCTCAGCCCCGATGTGAACGACCCCGGCTTCCGGGCCGTGACCTTCGACGACCTCCGGATCGCCTATGGTCAACAGGTCAAAGGCCTGATCGAAGGGGGCGCGGATCTGATCCTGATCGAAACCATCTTCGACACGCTGAACGCCAAGGCCGCGATCTTTGCCTGTTTCGAGGCCTTCCGTGACACCGGACGGCAATTGCCGCTGATGATCTCGGGCACCATCACCGATGCCTCCGGCCGCACGCTGTCGGGTCAGACACCGACGGCCTTCTGGCATTCGGTGGCCCATGCCCGACCCTTCACGGTAGGGCTCAACTGCGCCTTGGGGGCCGAAGCCATGCGGCCCCATATGGCCGAGATCGCCGGTGTCGCCCCCGTGCACACCTGCGCCTATCCGAATGCCGGATTGCCAAACGCCTTCGGCCAGTATGACGAGACGCCCGAGGAAACCGCCGCGCAAGCCGCCGATTATGCGCGGGAAGGCCTGGTCAATGTCATCGGCGGCTGCTGCGGCACGACGCCCGATCATATCCGCGCCATCGCCGATGCAGTTGCACCCTTCCCCCCTCGGGAGGTACCGCAATGACCCGGTATCTGCGCCTTTCGGGTCTCGAACCCTTCGTCCTGACGCCGGACATCCCCTTTGTGAATGTCGGCGAGCGGACAAATGTCACCGGCTCCGCCCGCTTCCGAAAGCTGATCGTCAACCGCGACTATGCCGCCGCCCTCGAGGTCGCGCGCGATCAGGTGGAAAACGGCGCACAGATCATCGACGTCAACATGGACGAGGGGTTGATCGACTCCAAGGCCGCCATGGTCGAGTTCCTGAACCTCGTCGCCTCCGAACCCGACATCGCCCGCGTGCCGGTGATGATCGACAGCTCCAAATGGGAGGTGATCGAGGCCGGCCTGCAATGCGTGCAGGGCAAGTCCGTCGTCAACTCGATCAGCCTGAAAGAGGGCGAAGACGCGTTCCGGCACTCTGCGGGCCTGTGTCTCGCCTATGGGGCCGCGGTCGTGGTCATGGCCTTCGACGAGAAGGGGCAGGCCGATACTTTCGCGCGCAAGACCGAGATCTGCGCGCGCGCCTATCGCATTCTGGTCGACGAAGTCGGCTTCCCACCCGAAGACATCATCTTCGATCCCAATATCTTCGCCGTGGCCACCGGCATCGAGGAGCACGACAATTACGGCGTCGACTTCATCGAGGCGACGCGCTGGATCCGGCAGAACCTGCCTCATGCCCATGTCTCCGGTGGGGTCTCAAACCTTTCCTTCAGTTTTCGCGGCAACGAGCCGGTACGCGAGGCGATGCATGCCGTGTTCCTGTACCATGCCATCCAGGCCGGGATGGACATGGGCATCGTCAATGCCGGGCAGCTCGCCGTTTACGAATCCATCGATCCGGATCTGCGCGAGGCCTGTGAGGATGTGGTGCTCAACCGCACGCCCAAGGCGGGTGGCTCGGCGACCGAACGCCTGCTGGATCTGGCCGCGAATTTCCGGGATTCCGGTGGCCGAGAGGCCCGGGAAAAGGATACAGCCTGGCGCGAATGGCCGGTCGAGAAACGGCTGGAACACGCCCTGGTCAACGGCATCACCGAATTCATCGAGGCCGATACCGAGGAGGCCCGGCGCGACGCAGAACGCCCCCTGCACGTGATCGAAGGGCCGCTGATGGCGGGTATGAATGTCGTCGGCGATCTGTTCGGCGCCGGGAAGATGTTCCTGCCGCAGGTGGTCAAATCGGCCCGCGTCATGAAACAGGCTGTCGCGGTCCTCCTCCCCTACATGGAACAGGAGAAACTGGCGCAAGGCGGGGAAGGCCGATCCAGCGCGGGCAAGATCCTGATGGCGACGGTGAAAGGCGACGTTCACGATATCGGCAAGAACATCGTCGGCGTCGTTCTGGCCTGCAACAATTACGAGATCATCGATCTGGGTGTGATGGTCCCGGCCGCCAAGATCATCGAGACCGCGCGCCAGGAGAAGGTCGACATTATCGGTCTTTCGGGCCTGATCACCCCGTCGCTCGACGAGATGGTCCACATGGCCGCCGAGTTGGAGCGCGAGGGCTTCGACATCCCGCTGCTGATCGGCGGCGCGACCACAAGCCGCGTCCATACCGCCGTCAAGATCCATCCGAAATACGCGCGCGGGCAGGCGATCTATGTGACCGACGCCAGCCGCGCGGTGGGTGTCGTCGGCAACCTGCTCTCCGACGATCTCAAGCCCGGTTACATCGGTAATCTGCGCGCGGAGTATCAGACCGTCCGGGAGAAGCATGAGCGATCCGAGCGCGACAAGCAGCGCGTGCCGCTGGCCAAGGCGCGCGAGAATGCGTTCAAGATCGACTGGTCGGATTACGCGCCGCCGAAGCCCGGCTTCCTGGGCACCAAGACCTTCGAGAGCTGGGATTTGGCCGATCTCGCCCGGTATATCGACTGGACGCCGTTCTTCCAGACCTGGGAGCTGAAGGGCCGCTATCCGAAGATCCTGGACGACGAGAAACAGGGCCCGGCCGCGCGTCAGCTTTTCGACGACGCCCAGGCGATGCTGAAACGCATCATCGACGAGAAATGGTTCGCGCCCAGCGCGGTCATCGGATTCTGGCCCGCCTCGGCGGTCGGGGACGACATCCGCCTTTTTGCCGATGCGGACCGAACCGAGGCACTGGCGACATTCTACACCCTGCGCCAGCAGCTATCGAAACGCGACGGCCGGGCGAATGTGGCGCTGTCGGACTTCGTCGCGCCCCTCGACTCCGGCAAGGCGGATTACATCGGCGGTTTCGTCGTCACCGCCGGCGCGGCGGAGGCCGAAATCGCCGCGCGTTTCGAACGGGCCAATGACGATTACAATGCCATCCTGGTCAAGGCGCTGGCCGACCGCATCGCGGAAGCCTTCGCCGAACGGCTGCACGAGGCGGTGCGCAAGGAATATTGGGGCTATGCGCCGGACGAGGCGCTGGCGCCCGACGAGCTGATCGGCGAACCCTATCAGGGCATCCGGCCCGCACCCGGCTATCCGGCGCAACCGGACCACACCGAAAAGGTAACGCTGTTCCAATTGTTGGACGCGGAGAAGCAGACGGGCGTCCGCCTGACGGAAAGCATGGCCATGTGGCCCGGATCCTCCGTCTCGGGCCTCTACCTGTCACATCCCGACGCCTACTATTTCGGCGTCGCAAAGGTCGAACGCGACCAGGTCGAAGATTACGCCGACCGAAAGAAGATGGATGTCACCGCAGTAGAACGCTGGCTCGGCCCAGTCCTGAACTACACCCCGCCATCCCGCTCCGAGGCCGCCGAATAGCACCGGGCAAGGCGCCCCAGGATATGTCCGGGGAGCCCGACGCGATCGTGTCCGGATAGAAATTGTTAAGTACCTATTGAGAATGGCACCACGATCACCGAGTTAACGCAGATACCGCTTAAACTTGGCACTCCATGCCAGTTAACTTTGGCACCACATTGCGATATGCCGGTTAAGGGTGGCACCGTATTCACTTGAGAAAGTGCAATATCAATAGCTTAACATTTCGCAAAGCTGCAAGGACAGGTTCTTAGAGTTGGCGACGAAAAACATCCGGCCTCAGCGTATGACGGGTTTCAATCGAAAGAGATGCTCACTCCAGGATCAAATCATAGGCAGTGCTCCGGCCGCCGCCGGCGCGCTTCCTCATAAGTCCGCGGTCGATAAGGTCGAGGATATCTCGGTAGGCCGTGTCCTGGGAGCATTTCGCGAGCTTGGCCCATTTCGATGTCGTGAGTTTTCCTTCAAAACCGTCCAGCAACCGGTTCAGCACCTTGATCTGCCGGTCATTCATCGCATCCGTTATCGAATCTCATCGTTATTGCGCACGAACAACATGAACTCGGCCTTTATGGATATTTGTTCCAGTTATGATTGGTTTAACGATCAATAGATTCCTCAATTTTAGGGCGCGATGTGGGGCTGTCAAAAAAGGCAGCGCTTATGAGAACTAACAAATTTTCCACGATAACGCGCATAGTGGAATTCGGTGAGGCTTCTGTCGTGAAGCTTGGCACGGTTCAATTCTGGTCATACGCGGCTCGGCGTTTTGCGAGTTCCCTGTAGAGGGCTTCTGGGCTTACGGCGATCTGATCGGCGACGGATCGCCATTCGCCCTTTGGCGGCAGGGATCTGCCGGTCAGGGTAAGCCATCCGTCCAGTCTCTTCGAGACCGTCTTCCGCGAGAGAATTTCGGCGCGGCTTCTGCCGTGTTGGACCTCCTTGGCCAGGTAGGCGCACCACGATGCGGCGAGCGTGCGGTCGACTTCAAGCCGATGTCTGAGAGTTATCTTTGACACACTGAGAACCGCGGCGGACTGCCGGACGATGGCGTCGCAATGATAGACGTCGGAGTACAGCGATGCCTCGGCCAGCAAGGATCCGTCTCCGGCGGATTGGAGGATCAAGGGATCGCCGTTTTCCTGGAAGCGGACCAACTCGACGAGGCCGCTTTCGACCCAGAATACTCGGTCGACCGGGTCGCCTCGATGAAAGACGGCCGTCCCCCCGGGCGCCGCGTGGCGAACTCCGTCGTCGGATAAGAAAATTTTCTGAAGCGCTCCCAGCATGATCGCTATCATGTCGCAGAAATCCTTCAGGCGGCAAGGTGCCTCGCAACTAGGCAGCAACGTCGAAGGCCACGAGATATGAAACATTTCCTGATTGTACTGTCGCTTTTCGCGATACCGGTTTCCGCGAACGCTCAGGATCATCGGCACGGAGCGGCGCCGCGAACCGCCGACCTGTCCGATGTGCGAAGCCTGTCGGGGGCGGATGTTGCGGAACTGCGAAGGGGCGGCGGCTGGGGGCTTGCGCGGCCGGCGGAGCTCAACGGTGTGCCGGGGCCGGCGCATCTCCTCGAGCTCAAGGACGAGATTCCGCTGTCCGAGGCGCAGGCGGCGCGCGCTGCGGAATTGGTCGAAACGATGCGCCACCATGCTATCCAGCTCGGCGAGGAACTGATAGCGCTCGAGGTCGAATTGGAACAGGGCTTCCGAGGCGGATCCATGACGCCGGTACGGCTGAAGAATCTTTTGGACGAGATCGCGGTGACACGGGCCCGGCTCCGGTTCGTCCATCTTTCGGCGCATCTGGAAACGGTAAAGTTCCTAACGAAACAGCAAATTCGGCGTTATGCTGTCCTGAGGGGATACACCGATCCGACCGATGAGGCGGTCGGCATGAACTGATCCGAGACCATGAAACAAGACGAGCTTGGCGCACGCGTCATTCCCGAAGACGATCTCGATCCTGCTCGCGTTCCTTCTCTGGCGGAGCGAGAAGCGGATACGGGTCGGGCTGTGCTCTCCGAACTGCAGAGCAAACGCGGTTTGTTTCTGGGTTTCCTTACCAAGCGCCTAGCCTCCCGCGCGGAAGCGGAGGACGTGCTGCAGGAGTTTTGCCTGCGCGTGCTGTCCCGCAAGTCGCATCCGCAAATGCCGGATCGGCTGGACGCCTGGCTGTTCGCGGTTCTCAGATCCGTTCTGAACGACCACTATCGGAAGCTTTCTCGCCGACAACGGATGGAAGACGCATTGTCGCGCGACCCTGTGCAGTTCCCTACGGTCGAGAATGACGCGGAACTGTTTGGAGAAATCTGTACCTGCGTCGGTGAGCTGCTGACGGACCTAAGGGAAGCGGATGCCGATCTGATCCGGCAGTTGGACCTCGGGGACGAAGACCGGGCCGGCGTGGCCAAGAGTTTGGGCATCAATCAGGGCGCGTTGCGTATTCGCCTTCACCGTGCGCGGATCGCATTGCGCGACCGGCTGATGCGTCACTGCGGCGGATGCTGCCGGCACGGTTTCGACGACTGCGGTTGCGCGAAACACGAGGCGGTCTGCGGATCACACACGCGCTGACCGCCGGGCTGCCGCCTTCACGGCTCAACCGTTCTCAAAGTTTTTCTGTAACGCCTGGCCGGGAACGTCGTCTACGGGCTGCAAGCGGGTTCGAATGCGAACCTTGTCGGCGCTGTCTGTGTTTGACCTTCCAGCGCTGGAAGCTTGTACGATGACACTGCATCCCGATGCGAAGGATTACGACAATGACCCATGGTTCCGATCGAAACACACTGGACAACAGCGCTGAAACCTATGTCTGCCCCATGCACCCGGAGGTCCGTCAGGACGGGCCGGGCGACTGTCCGACATGCGGCATGCATCTCGTGCCCGAGGGGCAGGCCGGTCCTGCCCAGTCCCATGGACACGGGCACGGCCATCATTCTTGCCACGCACACCCGGCTGGGGCCGACGATGGTCGCTACAATCTCGTTCCAGCGGGACATGTCGGGCCGGTCTACATCTGCCCGATGCACCCTGAAGTTCGGCAGCCGACACCCGGGTCGTGCCCGATCTGCGGCATGGGACTGGAACTGGAAAGCGCCGGGATGGCCGATGAGGGGCCTAACCCGGAACTCGTGGACTTTTCGCGACGGTTTTGGATCGGGGCGGCCCTGACCGCGCCGCTTCTCGTCCTGACGATGGGCCCGTTGCTGGGTCTCTCCGGCGTTCGCGAGATATTCGGGGAACGTGCCACACTTTGGATCGAATTGGCGTTGGGAACGCCGGTCGTGCTTTGGTGCGGCTGGCCGTTTTTGGTGCGGGGTTACAATTCGTTCCGCTCTATGAACCTCAACATGTTCTCGCTCATCGCGATGGGTGTGTCTTCGGCCTGGATATTCAGTGTCGTGGCGGTATTGGCGCCGGATATCTTTCCGGACGGCTTTCGCAGTGCCGATGGGCATGTCGGCGTGTATTTCGAGGCGGCGGCCGTCATCGTCACGCTCGTGCTGCTCGGTCAGGTTATGGAACTGCGGGCAAGAGAAGGCACGGGGAAGGCCATTCGCGCGCTTCTAGACCTCGCCGCGAAGACCGCCCGTGTCATCGGTGCCGACGGCACGGAAGCGGAAGTCCCGCTGGAGGACGTGCAAATCGGTGCGCGTATTCGTGTCCGCCCGGGCGAGAAGATTCCTGTCGACGGGACGGTCCTGGAAGGGCGCTCTTCCATCGACGAAAGCATGATTACAGGCGAACCCGTTCCGGTCGAAAAAACGGCTGGCGACACGGTGACCGGCGCGACGATCAATGGAACGGGGAGTTTCATCATGGAAGCCACGCGGGTCGGATCCGATACGATGCTGTCTCAAATCGTCGAGATGGTTTCTCAGGCTCAGCGGTCCCGCGCACCGATCCAAAAATACGCGGACATGGTGGCTGGCTATTTCGTGCCGGCCGTCATCGGCGTCGCTGTCGTCGCCTTCATTGGGTGGGCGATCTGGGGTCCCGCCCCGGCGCTGTCCTATGCGCTGATCTCGGCGGTTGCGGTGCTGATCATCGCATGTCCGTGCGCGTTGGGTCTCGCGACGCCCATGTCGATCATGACCGCTACGGGGCGCGGTGCGCAGCTCGGTGTGCTGATCAAGAACGCGGAAGCGCTCGAGCGGTTCGAAAAGGTCGATACTCTCATCGTCGACAAGACCGGGACGTTGACGGAAGGGAAGCCCCGGCTTGTCGCCGTCATGCCGCAAGACGGGTTCGACGAGACGGATATTCTTCGTGTCGCCGCGACCTTGGAGAAGGGATCGGAACACCCGCTTGCAGAGGCCATCCTCCGCGGGGCCGAGGAGCGGGGCGTTTCTCTCGAAGACGCCACGGAATTCGAGGCTGTCACCGGGAAGGGCGTCAAAGGAACGGTTACCGGCCGCTCGGTGGCGCTCGGGAACGCGAAGATGCTTCAGGACCTGAAGATCGACGGCGGTACTGTCGCCGAAACCGCCAATGCCCGCCGCGACGAAGGCGAGACCGTGATGTTCGTCATCGTCGACGGCGCGATCGGCGGCATGATCAGTGTCGCGGATCCGGTGAAGGAGACGACGCCGGATGCCTTGCGGGCGCTCCATGATCTCGGGTTCCGGATCATCATGGCAACCGGAGATAATGAGAGGACCGCGTCGGCGGTAGCGTCGAAACTCGGCATCGACGAGATCCGGGCCGACGTCCTGCCCGAAGACAAGGCGCGTATCATTCGCGATCTGCAGTCCGAAGGCCGCAAGGTCGCGATGGCGGGGGACGGCGTCAACGATGCGCCGGCGCTCGCCCAGGCGGATGTCGGAATCGCGATGGGAACCGGCGCGGACGTCGCGATCGAAAGCGCCGGCATCACCTTGGTGAAAGGCAACCTGGACGGCATCGTTCGGGCCCGTCGTCTGGCCCAATCGACGATGCGCAACATCCGCCAGAACCTGTTCTTCGCGCTGATCTACAATGCGGCAGGTGTGCCGGTAGCAGCGGGAATTCTGTTCCCGTTCTTCGGCATTCTCATAAGCCCGATGTTCGCCGCCTTCGCGATGAGCGCGTCGTCGGTCTCGGTTGTTTTGAACTCGCTGAGACTCCGGAACGCGCGGATTTAGGTTGAGGAGAGGCTATATGAAAATGTCGTCCAATTCACATAACGATGATCGTCCTAGTGAAGCCACAACCCCACCATCCTTCTGGAAATCTCGAACCGGGGTAGCCCTCATTGTAGCGATTGCTCTCGGTGGATTGCTGTTGGTTTACGAACACCGAATTCACATCCTTGGGAGCGATTGGATCATCTGGTTGCCGCTTCTCGTCTGCGTCGCCATGCATTTCTTCATGCATGGCGGGCATGGCGGGCATGGGTCCGACGGAGACAAGTGATGAGCGATCTCGGAAGCGCCTACGGCTTGTGGCTGATGGTGATCATCAACTCGGCCGTCTTCATCATGTTCGGGTTAAGCTTTTTCAAGCCGAAGACGTCGCGCGACTGGCGAAGTTTCGGGGCGTTTAGCGCCTTTATCATCGCGTTGTTTACCGAGATGTACGGCTTTCCGCTGACGATTTTCGTACTGTCTGGGTGGCTGCAATCGAACTGGCCGGGTATCGACTGGTTCGCACATGACAGCGGACATCTGCCGGAAATGATCCTGGGATGGGGCGAAAACCCCCATTTTGGTCCGTTTCATTTGGTGAGCTTCGCGTTGATCGGCGCTGGCTTTTGGCTGATCTCGGTCGCGTGGCATCATCTTTGGTCTGCTCAGAGAGCGGGGCGGCTTGCAACGACCGGCCCCTATGCCCGAGTGAGGCATCCGCAATACGCTGGGTTTGTGCTCGTTATGGCGGGCTTTTTGGTGCAATGGCCGACTCTGCTCACGCTGGCCATGTTCCCGGTCTTAGTCTGGATGTACTCGCGTCTCGCAAAGTCTGAGGAAGTCGATACACGGGCGCGGTTTGGAGCCGACTATGATCTGTATGCGGACCTCGTTCCGCGATTCATACCGCGTATCGGAACGCGGGTTAGCGATGCATGACGTCGCGGCCTGACGGAGTTTCCCAAGTGTGAGGTCTGTCAGGTTAACTACGCCAACTTCTTATGATGTGGGACAGAACATGCATCATGACCACGCCGACAACGGATACAAACCGGGTTCGATAACCCTCGGCGGCGCTGTCGCGATGGGCACCGGTGTCATGATCGGGGCCGGTATCTTTGCGTTGACCGGCCAAATCGCCGAACTCGCGGGGCCGTTTTTTCCGCTCGCCTTCATCGCAGGTGCAGTGATCACCGGTTTCAGCGCATACAGTTATATCAAGATGTCGAACGCGTGGCCTTCGGCTGGCGGAATCGCGATGATTTTGCAGAAGTGCTATGGCCCCGGCGCCATCGCGGCGGGGGCGGCGCTGCTAATGGCACTCAGCATGGTCATCGCAGAAAGTCTCGTCGCACGAACCTTTGCCACCTATCTGCTTCGTCCCTTCGACATTGCTGGCGGGGTATTGGTATCAATTCTCGCCGTGGCCGTGATCGTCTTCGCCTTTCTGATCAACGTCGCGGGAAATCGGTCTATCGGCCTCTTTTCGATGGTTATGGCCGTCATCAAGATTGGCGGCATCGCGCTGTTCGGGATCGCGGCGCTTTGGTCGAGCGGTGTCGACTTCGCGTCAGCATCCGGTACGGGCGAAGACTTTGGACTGTCGGGTTTCGCCGCTTCCGTCGCTTTGGCGATCCTGGCATTTAAAGGGTTCACCACGATCACGAACAGCGGTGCCGAGATTACCGAGCCGCATCGCAACGTCGGCCGCGCGATTACGATTTCGATCATGATCTGTGTCGTGATTTATCTGCTCGTGGCATACGGTGTCGGGGCCAGCCTGTCCATCGACGAGATCATCGCCGCCCGGGACTATTCGCTCGCCGAGGCCGCTGAACCGGCGCTGGGCGAAATCGGGTTCCTTCTGACCGTCGTTCTGGCGGTCGTCGCCACGGCGTCGGCTGTCCTGGCCAGTGTCTTCGCCGTTTCGCGGATGCTGGCAATGCTGACCGATATGAAGATGATCCCGCATAGCCATTTCGGCATGTCCGGTCCGATCCAGCGGCATACGCTCGTCTACACGGTCGTGATCGCTTCTGCCCTGGCAGTGTTCTTTGATCTCAGTCGGATCGCGTCGCTCGGAGCGTTCTTCTATCTGGTTATGGACATGACCGTACATTGGGGTGTTTGGCGCTTCCGCCGCCGTGAGATTGGCGCGGTTGGTTTTGTGGTCCTCGGCGCATTCGTGTTCGATGGTTTGGTTCTTGTCATGTTTACCGTGATGAAGCTTCGGACCGACCCGCTCATTGTCACCTATGCGGCTGCGGCCATCGTGGGGGTTTTCGTGTTTGAACGTTTCTACCTGTCGCATTGGATGGGACAGGTCCGGGACGAGGCACCGCAATGATTGTCGCGTCCTCTACCGGTTGGGCGGCCCGAGAGAGATCGTTGGATTGGGCAGCGCATCGACGCCTCTGCGGATGCGCAAATCAGAGTGCCGCCGGGTTGTGGCGCGGAATGTCGCGGCACTGTTTCGGCGGGCTTCATCATGCCTGAAACGCGACCATTCCCGCAAAGAACCGCGATTGTGCTTACCGCTATCATCGGTGTGCTTGCAGTCTCTGCAGGGCTCTATCTCGTTGTCGAGCATTTTGACTTAGCATCGGTGGGGACAGTGTCGGAACTGTTGTCCGGCTTTCCGGTTCTGGGACCGGTTCTTCTTATCCTGCTAATGGCAGGAGCTGTGGTCATCAGTCCGATCCCGAGTGCGCCGATCACCTTGGCGGCCGGCGCGGTGTATGGGCATCTCTGGGGTACGGTCTACGCCCTCATCGGGGCGGAGATTGGCGCGCTGATCGCGTTCGAGATCGCCCGGCGGCTCGGGCGCGAGAGCGTCGCACGGTGGGTCGGTGATCGATCTGTTCCGGCAGTTCTTACATCTCAGATCGGTTTATCGACCGCCGTATTCGTGGCGCGGCTGGTTCCCGCGGTATCGTTCGACGTCGTGAGTTATGCTGCCGGGTTGACCGAGTTGCGCCGGCGCTGGTTCGCCATTGCGACGGTATCGGGTATGGTGCCCGCTACGTTCCTGCTGTCTCATACCGGCGCCGGACTTCGCGCCAGTCAAGGCGGCGCGGTCGACGTCCTCGTTGGGCTGGCGGGGCTTGGCGTGCTTGCGCTGGGAGGGGTGTTTCTAAGCTTCAGAACGAAGAGGCGACGAAGCCTGAGGAATGAGCAAGAGATAGAAAGCGGAGGACCGAATGACAAAGATCGGACTTAGACCGGCGGCATTCATTGTAGGCGTAGGGCTGCTGGCCGCAGGAGGTTATCTGTGGTGGCAGCAGGACAAGGCCTCCATGGACGCGGATGCGGGCTTGAGTATCCCGGAATTCTCGGAAGTCGCCGTCGCCGGGCAGCAGATTTTCAACAAGAATTGTTCGGCATGTCATGGCAGCAGCGCGAATGGGTCCGAAAATGGTCCTCCGCTGATACATAAAATCTACGAACCAGGACACCATTCGGACGAAGCGTTCTACCGCGCGGTGGCGATGGGCTCGAGGCAACATCACTGGCGTTTCGGCGACATGCCGGCACAGCCGCAGGTCAGCCCGCCGGAAGTGACCCGAATTATTGCGTATATTCGAGAACTTCAGGTCGCGAACGGTATCGGCCACTAAAGGCATTGGACGCTATCGGAGACCGGAACATGCAGCATAATGTGTCTCGACCGTTGCCGGGCGGCTAGCGATATTGGTGCCGAATGACGACATTGGACGCTGAGAGCGTTTGGGGCTTGGGAACCGAGGTCAGGTTTTTCGAAATGATCCAGAGCCAGTTTCTTGGGTTTATCAGAAGTCTCTCTGTCGCGGCTCTGCTCGGATTTCTTGCGGCGACGGTGTTCGCGGGAAGTGCTGCAGCCCATGTCGAGAGCGCGGCGACTGCCCTTAACGGTCAGCAGATGCAGAGTGCCGATGCCGAGACGCAACAGGCCGAGCGTGCGAGAGGCGTCTAATGCCATCCCACGGCAGGATGTGCGATGCTGATGATCCAACTGGCGTCGCCGACCGCCGCGATGGAACCTTCTATGACGGCATATCGGTTCTTCGTTATTCCTCAGCTTTATGAGGGCCAAACACCCTCTCCTGACTACCCTCCTCCCAGAGTTTGAGCCATTCCTTCCAGAAAATTGGCAGAAACCTAGTGTGAGGATAGCGAAATGAAAAAAATCGTTTTGGCCGCTGTTGTGGCAACCGGTTTGGCAGGTGGAACTGCGTTTGCCCACAGCGGCGCCACCGGTGTCGTTAAGGAACGCATGGACGCGATGATGTCCATGGGGAAATCGATGAAGGCCGTTGCCGCGATGATGCGCGGTGAGGTGGCCTACGACGCCGACGCCGTGCGCGAGGCCGCCGCATTGATCAAGCAGCATTCCGGCGACGCGATGACGGAACTCTTCCCCGAAGGAAGCACCGGCCACCCGTCCGAGGCGAAGCCTGAAATCTGGTCCAAATGGGACGAATTCAGTGATTTGGCAGGCCGCTTGGCGGTCTATGCGGACGGCCTGGCGCTGGCTGCGGATAACGGCATGATGGCGGATCAGGGCGGAATGGGATCCGGCGGAATGATGGGGGCCGGTTCCAACATGATGGGATCCGATAGCGGCATGATGGGCTCGGGTTCCGGTATGATGGGCGGCGATCAGATGCATGGAAACCTGTCCGCCGAAGACATCGGCACCATGCCGGTCGACGGCGCCTTCGCGATGACGAGCCAAGTCTGTTCGGCCTGTCACACTCGGTTCCGCGCCGAGGACAAGTAATCCATGAAGAAGCCCATTCTGGTTGGGCTGGCGGCTGCAGCGCTTGGCGCTGTGGCCGTCGGCACCCTTGTCGTTTGGCCGATCGGTTTCGCGACGGAGGAGATTGAGCTCTCTGGTGACGTGGAGCGCGGTGCATATCTGGCGCGGGCCAGCGGCTGTATCGCCTGTCACACCGACTTCGCCGGTGGCGGTGCGCCGCTTGCCGGCGGAGCGCCTTTGAAGACGGCCTTCGGGGACTATTATCCGCCCAACATAACGACGGATCTCGATCATGGGATCGGCGCCTGGACGGTGGACGATTTCGCGAAGGCGGTGCGCCAGGGGATCGACAGGGACGGTCAGCCATACTTTCCGACCTTCCCATATCCCTTCTATTCCGACTTTTCCGATCAGGATATCGCCGACCTCTGGGCGGCCTTTCAAACCGTGCCGCCGGTGCCCGAAAGCGCGCCCGACCACGCCGTTTCATTTCCCTTCAGCCAACGCTGGGGCATGAAAGCCTGGCGGGCGGCCTTTCTGACGGACCCCAGTACGGAACCCGTCGAGGGAAAAACCGATCGGTGGAATCGTGGGCGATGGCTGGTCGAAGGGGCCGCGCATTGCGGAGCCTGCCACACGCCGAGGAACTTTGCCGGCGCACGCGTCAGCACCAGTGCTTTCGCCGGTAACGACGAATTGCCGGACAACAATAAGGCGCCGTCGATATTGGCGTCCGACCTAGTGACGGAAGGGTGGACCGTCTCGAAGCTGGCTTATGCGCTGCGCACTGGAGTTACCCCGTCGGGCGACGCCTTCGGCGGCAGTATGGGGGAAGTGGTCGCATATGGAACGCGGTTCCTGAGCCAGTCTGACCTGGAAGCGATGGCTGTTTATCTGCTGGGAGAACCCAAAGACCTCGATACGGCAAGAAACTGACACGGCTTCAAGCCGCGTTGAGCCAGTCGTCCGATCCGGATTGACGGGAGAAAACAAGTGACTATCTTCACTGCCATGAAGCTTGTGACATTGACCATGATACTCGGAATGTTTCTCGCGTCGCTGGGCATTGGCCCCTTGGGCGCCGAGACCATGTCTGAGCATTCGGTCGGCTCGATGCATGCTCAGATGGCCGATCCGTCGTCCGATAGTGAACCGTGCGATCGAATGGATATGGCAGGGTGCCCTATGGCTGTCAGCCATTGCGGTATCGCGTATTTCGAGCCTGCCTCCGTTCCGGTTTCAGTGTTTTCCAATGGCGTCGCTGATTGGCACGCTCGGAAAGATGTTAGAGACGGTCGATCGCATCCACCGGAAGACCCGCCTCCTATTTTCCTTATTTGATCATCTCAGAACTGCTTCGCGTCCGCCGATCTTGGCCGGACGTTTAATGATCGATCAAAGAAGGAAATCCGAATGTCTATTTCGATGAACAGCCGCATCGCCGCGGCCGCGTTTGCCCTCGCCCTCGCTCCCGCCGCTGCTCTGGCCTCCGGCGGCCACGGTCACGGTGACATGATGGGTGAGAATGGCTCTCCCGGCATGGCCGCCGACGCCACCACGACGGTGGAAATCCAGATCTACGACAACTACTACGAACCCGAAGAGATCGAGGTAAAAGAGGGCGAAACCGTTCGTTTCGTGATCACGAACAACGGCTCGACCGTGCATGAATTCGCGATCGCGACCGGCGAGATGCATGAGGCGCACGAGTCGGAGATGCAGATGATGGTCGATCATGGGGTCATCAAATCTGACAGCGTCGATATGGAAGCCGCGGAAGCGATGAAGAAATCCATGGGGCATGGCATGACCGAACGGCCCTATGCCGTTTTGCTTGAACCCGGTCAAACCGCCGAACTCGTCTGGACCTTCCCGCAGCATGCCGATCTGGAATTCGGCTGCAGCATGCCCGGTCACTACGCATTGGGCATGGCTGGCAGCATCAAGCTGACGCATTGAGCTTGGGGGCAAGAGACATGACATTTACGAACCTAGCCCGCGCCTCGGCGTTCGGGCTTGCCATAGCGGTCGCGTCGGCCAGTGCCGCCTGGGCGGAAACGTACAATCTCACCGTCGACGAGGTGACGATCGACACCGGGGCCTTCACCAGGACCGGGATCGGCTACAACGGGGCGTCCCCCGGTCCGGTCCTGCGGTTCAAGGAAGGCGAGGACGTTGTCATCAATGTGACGAACAACCTGTCCGAACCGACCTCGATCCATTGGCACGGGCTGATTCTGCCCTTTCAGCAGGATGGGGTGCCTGGGATCAGTTACGACGGCATCGCGCCAGGCGAGACCTTCACCTATCGCTTTCCGATCGTTCAGTCCGGGACCTACTGGTTCCATAGCCATACCGGTTTTCAGGAACCAGACGGCGCCTACGGAGCGATCGTTATCGAACCGAAGGGCCGCGAGCCTTTCCGATACGATCGGGAATACGTGATCCAACTGACCGACGCGCATCCGCATAGCGGCGACCGGATCATGCGAAACCTGAAATTGATGCCGGACTACTACAATCGGCAACAGCGTACCTTCCTCGATTTCCTTCGGGACGCCGAGGAGAAAGGTTTCGACGCTGCGATGGCGGATCGTGAAGCCTGGGGCGATATGAGAATGATGCCGACCGACATTGAGGATCTGCAGGGCTTCACCGCGTTGATTAACGGCAAGAGTGCCGAGCAGAATTGGACCGGCTTGTTCGAGCCGGGCGAGCGAGTGCGGCTTCGCTTCATTAACTCCTCGGCCATGACCTATTTCGATATCCGGATCCCCGGTCTCGAAATGGTCGTCGTCCAGGCTGACGGAAACAACGTTCAGCCGGTCAAGGTCGACGAGTTTCGCATCGCCGTGGCGGAGACCTACGACGTCATTGTCCGTCCCCGGGACGATAAGGCATATACCATCTTCGCCGAAAGCATGGGCCGGACGGGCTATGCCCGCGCCACCCTGGCGCCGCGAGACGGGATGGAAGCCGAGGTGCCGGAACTGCGGGAACCGTCCCTGCTGACCATGGCCGATATGGGCATGGCGCATGGAGAGCACGCGGGTCATGGTGACATGGCTGGCATGGATCACGGCAACATGTCTGGTATGGACCACGGCAGCATGTCCGGTATGGACCATGGCGGCATGTCCGATATGAGCCATACCATGGCGGACGGCACGGTCATGCAGGGTATGAGCCATGACAGCCATGGCGGCTCCACCCATACGATGGCCGACGGCACCGTCATGGACGGCGCCAGCCATGAAGGCCATGGTGGGATAGACCATTCGGGGCACGGCGCGATGGCATCAGCCGATCCGTATTACGCGCCTGGAAGTGGTCTCGCGCCGGTCGCGGCCGATGGCGGCAAGTTCCTGTCTTATGCGGATCTGAAAGCCCAGTCGCCGCTCTACGAGGATCGCGAGGCGACGCGGGAGATCGAGCTTCGGCTGACCGGCAACATGGAACGCTACATGTGGTCGATCAACGGCGTGAAGTATAGCGACGCCGATCCGATCCGGCTGCAGTACGGGGAACGGGTTCGCTTTAAGTTCGTCAATGAGACCATGATGACCCATCCGATGCATCTGCACGGCATGTGGTCGATCCTCGACAACGGACAGGGCAAATGGGACCCGATCAAACACGTCGTCAGCGTCGCCCCAGGGACGACCGTCTATATGGAGACGGAAGTCGATGCGCCTGGTGAGTGGGCGTTCCACTGCCATCTTTCCTATCACGCGGATAGCGGCATGTTCCGGAAGGTGATCGTCGAAGGCGGCCCCACCGAAGAAGCCGCGTCGCTCGACACCAGTGTCGGAGGGTGATCGGCATGAAAAAGTTGATTCTCTCGGCGGCGCTTATTGGCGCCTCCGCCCTCCACGTCTCGAGTGCGTCCGCCGAAACGGTGTTCTGGGGCATCCAGGCCGAACAGTTGGAGTATCGGCTCGGCGAGGGACCAGACAACGTTCTCGCCTGGGACTTCGACGCCCTGGTCGGCACGGACGAGCTCAAATTCGTCTGGCGTTCCGAAGCGGAGTACGAAACCAACGCGGAAATATTCGAATCGTTGGAAAACCAAGCGCGCATCCAGGTGCCTGTGACGGACTTCTTCGACGCCGTCGCCGGAGTTCGGATCGACACGCCGAAGGGTCAGGACCGCGTGTACGGCGTCCTAGGTCTGCACGGTCTGGCGAAGCAATGGTTCGAGTTCGATGCGGACCTGTTCCTCGCCGAACACCCGGCGGCCCGGTTCGAGGTCGAGTATGAGGGGCTGATCACCAATCAGGTAACCCTGACTCCGAGCGTGGAACTCGACGTACCGCTCAACGACGATACCGACAGGGAGGTCGGCGCCTTCGGGCCGAAGCTCGAACTCGGCGCCCGTCTTAGCTACGACGTGGTCGACCGCCTTCTGTCGCCTTACGTCGGTGTTCACTACGAACGCGTCTTCGGCGAAACGGCGGATATCGCCACGTCCGAAGGAAAGGACGATGACGCCATTTTCGGTGTTGTCGGTGTCCGCGTCCTGTTCTGAGGTCATTCCCCCGGCGATATCCGTCGCCGGGGGAATCTCGCACCTCAAATCGGCGGCAACGTCACAACGTGGTGAGATCGTGTTTTGTTCTCGCCTGTCGTTATGCCTGTTCGAAAAAGACAGAGTTTATGAGAATTGCGGAGATTCCAAGTGAGACGGATTTCTCTAAGTGATTGATATCACGTAAGCGCAATGGACAGCGTTTCTGAGAACCGATAGCTACCATTGTTTTAGCGATTTACAGACATACTGCGGCCGCGCTGACCTGATTTCTTGCCGGACGAGATCTTCTCATCGCTGTTCCCTCGCAATCGCCGAAATCAGTTTCGGGAGAACCATCAATCAATTCGCAAGCCGCGCCGGCATTTGCGCCAATTTTTTCGGCGCGTTTCAGTATCGAGTTCTGGAGCTGGGACCGGGGAATCTGTTCTCAATCGGTCGTGAAACCGGCTGACCCTTATGATCTCTCGGCGAATCTCTTCGTCTGTCCAAGATAGGACTTCCGACCAGGCTAAGTCCACAACTCGGACAGGTTCGTGTTCTTTTTCAAGATCGGAAATTCGTTCGGCGATCTCCTCCCTTGCCGTTTCGAAGATCGACGGATCGGAGCGGCTGGCGCGCGCAATCAGCCTCGCCATAAACCGCCGCATTCGTTCGTTCACCTGTTTCACTGTGATGCGTTGAAGCGGGGGCGATTCAGGGATGTTTAGGCGTCTCAAGATGGTCGCTCGCGTGTCTACGTATCTACCCAGTTCCTCGACCTTCTGGTCGGGCGGGAGGTATATCATGTCTTTCGTCGGTGCCCTTTGTTAGGAGCTCCTTGTTCGGTACCGCTAGCGCCGATCAACGATTCCTCGATAACACGAAACAGGGCCTAGGCGTGTTGATGCATGAGCCTTCGATAGCGACTGCCCAACGATTGGTATCAGGCTTCCAAAGAACCGGCTCATAGCATCTCAGCCTGGCTAGATGCCTTCTTTCGTCTTTGCCGAACTGATACAAAGTTCAGCCCTTCGAGAATCGAAGGATGAAGCTTCTCAACACCCATGCGCGCCGACGCATACATAGCGCCGCGTAGGAGCTTTACCGTCTCGCCCGTCAGCCCCTTCGTTTTCGCATGGATATCATCAGTAACTCGTTTCGCCGTGAACGCCTTCTCCATTTCGAAGCCGGCCGCTCGAACGTATCTGAAGATGAAACGGGCGTAGTCTTGGTTAGGCTCCCAATTCGGTACCTGCAGCGGTTCGAAGCGGTTACCGAACTGTTGGTCTGTTTGGAATGCGGTGACGGCCGATTTCGTACCGATCGCGACAATCGGAATGCGCAGGCTGTTCGTTAGGAACTTCAGCGAATTCAAGAAGATCGTACGCTGATCACGACTGCCGGGCAGGATGTTGTGGATCTCGTCAACGATGATCATGCGGACGCCGACCCGTGGGAAGAGGTCTAAAATTTGGGTTTCCTTCCGCTGCCGGCTCCAGGTCGGTTGGAAAGCGGCATTCACCGCTCGAAGAAGGCCGCCGTAGAAATCTGGCACGTAGGGGCCTGGTGGCGTTTCCACGAAGACAACGGGGTATGTTTCTTCCGTTTCGTCGGCCTCCGATTCCGGTGGCCGATGACACCGCTGGAACTCCCGGGCCAGCCTCGTCTTGCCGGAGTTCGATTCGCCTACGATCAGGGCGCAGGGCGGTCTAAAGGTCAGTGGGTGCTCAAACATCCATTGCAGGCGGGAAAGGATCGTTTCTCCCGCTTCGTAGTCTATCCAGGTTTGCTCCTGGATGGCCTTTATGCGCTCGCTCTTGGATGTTGTCCCGTCAGCGGGCGTGGCTAGTTCAACTTGTGCCATCCGGAATCCAATTCCTCGTCGGTGAATTCATAAAACTCCTCACCAGCGTCTTCGTCGGCGGGGGTCGGTGCATCGTTGTCAACAACGACATGGAGATCCTTCGGTGCCGGCGCCGGTCGGTTCTTTGGTTCGACGGGCGGCCGTTCTCGTTTGCTGTTCTTGTCTCGGTGTTGCTCGGCCATCGACTTTCGTTGCTTGGACCGCCGCGCCTTCCGCGTATCGGACTTTGCCTTATCTGCGAGCGCTTCCATTTCCTCCAACGTTCGGAAGATAAGTGCCTCGTTGACTTCGGTTGCACCGCGTCGTTTCAGTTCCCGAATACCCGCCTTGAGTTCCCATATCGTGATGCTCGGCAGTCTGATATCGGCGTAGGGAACTTCGATGTAATCGCCCCGTGTTGGGTCCAGGAAGAAGACCTTGCTGATGTCGAAAGGGTCGCGGCGCACCTTGAACTTCGGGGTTAGGCCGCCAAGCTTCTCACCGATCCATACACGTATCTCATCGCTGTAGTAGTTGACGTGGTCTATCGTTATGCCGCTTCGCTGTACCGTGCGCTCCTCGCAGGGCAGAAAGTCCAGCCGCAGTCGCTCCGGATCCTGGTGCTTTGGTGGGATACCGATCCCGCGTTGTTTCTTCCCGTCCCCAAGGATGCCCCGCTCCCACATCGCGCGCGGAGACATGCCGAGTTGGGAATGGACCCGTTCGTGGTAAACACCGGTTATCCATAGCAGCAGCCACTTTTGAGCTTCCTTCAGCGTCAACGCGGATTTCGCGGCCGAGTCATATCCTTCTCGATCCCGAATGTTCGAGAACGTGGTGCCCGGCAATGCGTGGAATTCCTTCGCGATAGTTCCAAACAATCGCTCGATACGACCTCCCCAATTTGGTTTTCCCACTGGACGCCATTCGATGGATATGCCGTGCTCGACACAGGAGTCCGTTACAGATTTGCATCGGAAGTCGGTTCCGTTGTCCGCGTGGAGTGTCGCCATCCGTCCCCACACGTCCCAACGGTTGGAGATACCCAGATCCGCGAGTTCATGGTCCTTGGGAAGAATTGCGTTTTGCATGCAGAGCCCGACCGAGTTCGCGCTTGGCGCCTCCAACGAAAGGTAATATCCGACGACCATTCGGCTATAGACATCGATCGCGAGGGTCAGCCAGGCTCTTCCGATCGGGTTCCGGGTAACGTCGTCAACCAGCTCAATGTCTAGATAGTGATGGTCGATCTGGACGACAGCCAGGGGATAGGACGCGCCTGGGAACTCACTAGGCGTTGGTTCAAACCGATCGCGCTCCGCGCTCTTTCCACGCCGAGCCCGGACGGCTTTCTTGCTGGGAACATCCTTAATACGGCGGCGAATCGTCTTATGGTTCGGTGGCTTGAGGCCAGCCAACCGGCACTTGCGTTGGACGGCCGCCACGACCTTCCCTTGGGAAAGGCGCTGCGACTCGAGATAGTGTTCTTCGATTGCGATACGGATGATCTCTTCGATCTCGTCGCTCAGTCGCTTCTTTCGGGTTTTCTCATGCTTTGGAGCAAGCGCCGATTGGGCTTCAACCGCTCGATAATCAGAGATCCATCGATAAATCGATCTAGTGGACGTGCCGCACTCTTTGGCGCGTTCTGCGACCTGCGCTTTGCTCACTGGGCCGGTCAACAGCGGACGAATGATCTCATACCGCTTCTCCGCGACGGCCATTTTCTTAGGGGACAGAGAGTCCGGGTGAGGCGCCCGGGCGGGCCGCGCTTCGCTCGCGGGATCCTTGAGATCGGAAACCAAGACGGATTTGGTCTCGCCCGTGTCCTTTAGCAGTACCAAGACTTCCGCCACGCCGATAACCCTGACGATCTCGCATGGTCGGTTAAGGTAGATCGCTTTCGTTCCGAGCGTGAACCGCTTCAGGGTGCTCATACGGGGACTCCGATCCTCGGCAGCCAGACGGTCGAGCCCATCGACAGTTCCTCGTTCAGGTCGGCTTTCAGGATACCGGTCGCGAGAAGGCACCAAATCGTATGGATCGTGCTTCCAACGAGCGTGAAGGAGGTCCCGTTACATCGCGACAGCCGCTCGACGCTCTCCCCATCCGGGTTCTCGGACAGACGGGCCTCAACACCGCGAGCAATCGACGGATCGATATCCTGATCGCGGAAGGGCAGCAGGAACTTGCCGTTCTCGAGGCGGGGGACGCGGATGTCGTCCTCGGTCCAGATCGAGAACTCCCAATCGCGGTCGTTCGCGTAGCGGCGGGCCGCTTCGAATCGGTCGGTGAACTTCTCAGCTTCCGTCTCAAGGACCTCGGCGGGCTTTACCTCCACCAGAGTCGTTGGACGATTGCGCCGATGCACCAGGAAGTCCGGAACATAGGTGGCGGCCCGGCCAGTCTTTCCTGGAACCGGGATCTCAACGGGCTGCTCCTCGATATCGATGAACCCCTCGTCGAACACCATCAGCGTGATGAAATCGCGCTCTAAAGAGGACTCGAACGCCGTCCCGCGCCCACCCGTTCCGGCATGGATTCCGGAAAGGCTGATTTGCTTCGGCGGGATTTTGCGGACTGGCATAAGTCAGCTCTTAATCTTCTCGGGATTGCACTTTATGGATGTAGCGATTCGATCTTCGTCACCAGCAATTGCTTCCATGATGGTTTTCTCGACCCACGCCGCGATTTTCTCGCCTTCCCGCTTGGCCGCTTCCTTGGCCAGACGTCGTACCCGAGGAGAAACCCCGTCGAGTTTCCAGTACCGGCTTTGGCCATAGGGGACGTGTTCGAGTGCCGGTTCAGCGACATGAGGCAGCAACCTGGGTTTTCGTCCGGACAGAGCCCGTATCGCACGCTGTGTCGGTTGCACGTTCCGACCGGCCAGGTGCTTCTTAATCTCCTCCAAATGCAGCCGGTTCGCCTTGGCGGGAGTGCCGTAAGGAATGGCGTCGACTGGTTCGACGATTGCGAACGGCTCGTCTCGCCGGTCCTTAAAGATATGGCGACTTCGGATGCCAAGTTCCTCGCAGGCTGTGACGAAGCGGCGAGGCCAATCCTCGAGCAGCGCCAGCGTCATTCGCATCAGGGCATGACGCTGTCTCGGGTTGAGCTTGTCCGTTTCGCGGAGGGCTGGGATTGCGCGGCCCTGGATGTTTAGGCCATGGGCCTCGCAGACATGGTCTCGAAGGGGGTAAGCGCGGCGGCCAGACGCCAAGAGCCGGTAGACGAGCCACAGAAGCCGAAAGTAGAGCAAGGCGTGGATGGGTTCTCCAGGGCGTAGCTCGGTCCATCCGTACTCCAGGGCAATAGCGAGCGTCTGATTGTTCGAATCGATCGACAGAACGGTTGGGGCATCGGCCGCCGCGCGTCGAAGATCGAAACCACAATTCCAGCACATCGAAATCCGCTTTTCTGGTCCTCCGAGATTCGGGGGATAGATCACGGCGCCGCAGTCTGAACATCGGTCGCTCAGCAGGCACCCATGCGCGGGACAAACTGTGTTGAACGCGGTCCGCCATGCGGCCCGCAGATACGGCACCTCATCTTCCGCGAGACACTGTGGACATACCTGCTGTCCGTACGATCTAATCCGTCGGCGGTTCCCAACGGGCGGCAGCCAATTCAACGCGCCCCGGCCATCGTCGTCGCCAATCAGGGTTCCAATCCACCGATGGAAGGTCATCGATAGAATGTCGACCGAGGGAACCTTGGTGCCTTCCTCCAGGCCCGCCAAGAGCTGAGGAGAGTAGTGCCGATCCAAGTCGGCGAAGTACATATGTCCGCCCGGCAGCGCGAGACGATACAGCTCCGATGCCGTGACGCAATTCGCGAGCGCCACGCGCGTGAACCAAGACAAAAAAGACTCATCCCCGAACGGCGCAGGGCGCCGCGGCCAGGGTCCAGTCGTGTGCATTTCTCATGTCCCGGAATGAAGCGGTATGAAATGCTAGAGCAGAAGCGAACGGCTGGCTACGGCACCAAGGATGCTATTAACCCAGGAAAACGCGCGCAGATTTGATTAGGGCTGTGGAATAACAGATAACGCCGGATTTCTGGCAGGCATCCTTGGAATTGCAGACGCATAGTGCTGGACGCACGGTCGCCTAGAGTTCGATCGTGGAGCACCTGTCGATCCGCGTCCTGTCCGCTTACAGTTCGTGACCTGACAACTAACCGCGCGTCCCGGAACGGCCGTTCGTGACCCGGTTCAGACGTTCCGATTAAGCCTGCCGAATGACTGCTTTGCGCCGAATGGCGGTCTTCGAGGACATCTCAATCACATCCAAAGGCGGTCATTGCTCTGCCCAGCCGGGATGTACGAGATGCCGAATGGTGGCAACGTCCATATGAGCGCCCAAGCTGTTTCGTCATTCGGTGGGGTTTCGCGAGCACGGATCGTCGACGACGGGCTATGCATAGGTGAGCGTTCCGATCCAGATTTCTGGCTTTCTGGATTGCAAGAAAAGCAGAAATCGGTATCCTGGCGTAGGGGATCAATTGACTGCGTCGGTGTTTACCGCGCCAAGAAGGGATAACTATGGCTGGCAGGCGCAACGAGGACAGTAGCGGAAGCAGTCCACTAGAAAGCGAAAAAGAATCGCTCAACTTCAAGGTCAGCCCCGAATTTAAGAAAGAGTTCAAAGGTTTCGCGGTGTCGGAGGGGATCAGTATGACCCATCTCCTCAAAGAGGGCTTCGTCCTCTCAAAGAATAAGCGGCAGAAATGAAGGTTCGACTTGAGTTGCGTGTCCGCGCTCTTTGTCCACACACGCCGCTTGGGTGGCACCTATGACACTGGACGTATTAGCAAGTCCTGGATCTGAGGCTGATTGGCTGTTTGCCATTGGCGAAGGTCGTGGTTGCCCCGACGTCGATGGCTTGCTGGCGGTAGATGCTTATGAACCGTCAGGTCGCCCGCCTGAGGAAGTTTCAGTCATGGAGAAGGCACGCGACTATGGGGCGAGTGCCGTGTTTTTCGAGGCCGCTCGGCATGGGCGCGCTCCGGTAGCGCAAGCCTTTGTGTTCGACGCAAGTGTAGGGGCTGATGACGGAGAGTTTGCCAAACTGCACAAGCGGCTTTGGAGTTGGGGCGGCGTGCCGCTTGTCTATCGTGCCTCCGCTGGCCGCATCCAGCTATTCCGCTGCGCGCACGAACCGGATTTTGTCGGTCCTGATAATGTACCCGTTTGCCGGCCTATCCGAAGCCTAATCCTCGGAGCGGAAATCGCTGCCGAGGATGCATGGTGGAATGCAGCGCGGCTTCGGAATGGCACAATTTGGGATGATCCGGTTGCATGTGGCCTTATGCTCTCGGCGCAGAAATCTGCGCACCGTACGCTCGTTGATGAAGTGCGCGCTCTCGCCAAGCAGCTAACCGATAGTCGTCTGCTCGAGCCACGGCTGCGCCGTCGACTTCTCATTCTTTCATTGCTTATAGCATATCTCGAAGAGCGTTTGGTCCTCCTGCCAACGGATTTCGCCCGCGCGCGCAAAGGCGCGAAGCGCTTCTTTGAGGTTCTTGGCGATGGCGCCGCATTGGTAAAACTGCTCGAAGTTCTGGAGCGGCGTTTCAACGGGCATGTGTTTCGCCTGACAGATGAGGAGCGCTCAGCGTTGCTTGCGAGCAAAGAGCTCGCACGATATGCGCGGCTGGTCGAGGGTCGCGAAGAGGCGTCGGGCCAGCTTAGCCTGTGGCGGCTCTATTCGTTTCGTGACCTGCCGGTGGAGTTGATCAGTAACATCTACCAGCTTTTCGTGAATGACGTCGCAAGTTCAATCTACACACCGCCCGCGTTGGTTCGCTTGATGCTCGAGGAAACTCTTAGTTGGGAGCGTCTGGATACGATGATGGCCGGTGACGGCGTAATCCTCGATCCCGCGTGCGGTTCGGGCGTTTTCCTCGTGGAAGCATACAAACGGCTAGTTCTGCATTGGCGACTAAACAACGGATGGAGTCGCCCCGGTGTCGATGACTTGCGCCCGCTACTTCAGCGTGTCCACGGAGTGGACGTCGAGGAAGGAGCTATTGAACTTGCCGCGTTCAGTCTGTGCCTCAGCCTCTGCGACGCCCTTCAGCCGGAGGAAATCCGCGCTAGCGCGGGACTCTTCCCACCTCTGGCCAATGTGACTCTGCACCGCAGCTGCTTCTTCAAAGCCAAGGAACAAGGGCTACTGAAGGTGCCAGTCGCAGCAGTGGTCGGCAACCCTCCCTTCGAGTCGACGCTCACGACAGACGGCGCCAAGCGAAGCTATGCGGCCTACACCAGGACCCATGGTCTGCTTGCCGACATGCAGCTTGCATACCTCTTCTTGCATGAGACGATGGACCTTCTCACTCCAAATGGGATACTGGCATTAGTCGCACCGGCCGGTTTTCTCTACAACCAGAATGTCGCTCCATTCCGCGCCGGTATCTTCACTCGTTGGTGTGTACGCGAGATTCTGGACTTCGTTTCCGTTCGAGGTCTTTTCAAAAAGGGCGAGGCTGACCCAAAAATCGTCGTCGTGCTCGCGGAGGCGGTTGAGCCTGTTCCCGATGGACGCATCCTGCACGCCGTGTTTCGTCGAAGTGGGCGCGCTACCGCCGAGCAAGGTTTCGATATCGACTACTACGATCTGCACTGGGTGCGGAATGGCGAGGCCGGAGAGTCTTCTGACGTCTGGAGATCAAACCTCCTCGGCGGCAACCGGGTGCGCGACCTTATTGGACACCTCCGACAGTATCCAACACTCCGGGACATTGCCACACGCCACGAGTGGGACTTCGGTGAAGGCTATATCGCCGGGCGGAAGGGCATCTCTCGACCAGCGGGGCACTTGATCGGCAAACCGCTGTTGCCGACGGAGGCGCTGTCCGAAGCCGGCATCGATGCTAGCGTCTTGCAGACGGTGCCCGATCAGCCGATCAAGGATACCAAGACGGCTAAGCGATTCACACCTCCGTACCTACTTATTAAGGAAAACGAGGACCTTCATCACGGGCTCTGGCAAGGCTCCTATCTCACCTACAAGCATCGTATCATGGGCTTTGCCGCAAAGCACAATGACCTTGCCCGGTTGCAGGCGATCGAGGCTTGGTTGCGGAAAGAGCAAACCGTCCTCAGGGCCTATATCGCGGGAATAAGTGCCAGCCTCTTCGTGCAGCGCGCCACGGCCATTCTGCAAGCGGATATCCTGGCGCTTCCGTACCCTGAAAACGAAGATCTCGACCTCAGCGAGAATGAGCGCATCGTCGCTCAAGATATCGTCGACTATCAACGCGAGTTCATCCGGCGAGGCACGGGGTCAGCACTGATGCGCGTCGCACCAGAAGATGCACTCGCTAAATTTGACGCGACCTTCACTGCACAGATTAGCGCCGTCTACCCACGCAAGCCGCTACGCGCTGTGGATCGCGCCCATTGGACCGGCGCCATATGCGGAGCGTATGCTTTCGGGGATGGGGTCGTAGACTGGTCTGGGGCCGGTGAGTTGCAGGCAAAGTTGGATGTATTGTTGCAGGAGTACCGTAGCTCCAGTCTGACGATAACGCGTGTTACGCGACTATATGATCAGGGGTTCGTCTTTCTTCTGAAGCCTGATCGCCACCGGTTCTGGACGCGGTCGATCGCGTTGCGCGATGCCGATGACGTTCTCGCGGATCTTCGAGCACAGGGATTCTAGCTGTGCTGGCGGACGAAGTCGAAAACACGGTTCAGGCCGGAGCGCTCAGCGCCGACATCCACCTTCCGGGAGAATGGCATTCGTCTTTGGTTGGCTTTATAGCCGCAGCCTTGTCCAGCTGGCGCGACGATTCGACACGTCCGACTCGGACCGGCGAAACTGGATTGACGGCACAGCTTTGCGCGCGACTGAACAGTATCAGCCGTCTCTCGCCTGGATGGGATTTTCTGCAATTCCGTCGCGAGGAGCCCGACGATATTCGCGCCGGACGTTCGATTGATCTCGTTGTTGCTCCGAGTGGCGCCCGTATATGGATGGCCGGACGCGAATACAGCGAGTATCGGACTCTCCTGCCTATAGAGTGCAAGCGGTTGCCGACCCCTCCAGGCAAGAACCGGGACGAAAGGGAGTATGTTATCAGCCAGTTCAGTTCAACTGGCGGGATTCAGCGATTCAAAGCAGGTCATCATGCTGCAGCACATGCGCGAGCTGCCATGATTGCGTACGTTCAGGATCGAGACATCCCCTTTTGGCGCGCGCAGCTCGACACATGGATCGATGAACTGGTCGCCAACACGATTCAAGGTTGGTCAACGGACGACAAGCTGACTTTAGAGACCCACGATAGCACGAGCCGGGTTGCTTCCTTGCAGTCGATACATCGACGTAGTTCCGGCCTCAATCCAATCCTGATCGACCATCTTTGGATCGAAATGTAATGGATGACGCCGTTCCGGATGGTAGATTTTCTATTCGGATGCCCCTTCGTATGAATTCGAGCGAAGGTCCGCTAAATGGGCACAGAGTGTGGATTCGTCTGTTCGATCGGACGTCCGTTTATGGCTACCGGCCGTCGGCGAAGGAGGGTCGGAACCAGGGTCACAGCTGACCCATAGCAGAACCCAAATCGGGATCAAGTGACCATCTTAGTCTGTCCATCGGAGTGGCGTGATCCAGCTATCTCAAAAATTCAGATTGATGTCCCTCGGCGTCGCAACGCAGTTGGAAATTTCCGATGCCACGCGATCCGAAAGCCGCGAGCGCCCCCGGATGCCGATGGTATCTGCGATGGCTGCCTCAAAGACTTCCAGGTCGCCTAGGATTTTTTGAGCAGCCTTAACCCGCCACGCGCGTTCCTTGGCGACAACCACAAGCGCGCCCTGAATCTTGTCTGCAATCGCTGCGCGGTCCGCTTGGTCGGCATGCAACGTCCGGCGGGCTTGAGTTAGGGCATTTCTGACTTCCTCAGAACGGCGGATCACGGCAGCCTGGCTGTAAATTGCTTTCAAGCGATCTGTCAGACCACCCAAGGACATCACATTCAATTCAGCGCTCAGGGTTCTCAATGCCTCCTCAAGAGCACCCAGTTGATCCCGGTCTTTGATAACCTGGATTACTTCGGCCACCGGATTATAAGCCGCATCAACAGTCTGCCGATAACGATTGCGTGCGTCATGATGGGCCTTCAGCTTGGCCGCCATATCTGACCGCAGGCCTTTCCAGCCTGACGGAATTTGGGCCATTAGCTGGGCGCGTTCGTTCGTCAGGGTCTTAATCCGTTCTTCCGCCCGTATGCCGTCCTCCGGCGAAGCGGACCCGCTGGCCCAAGAAATGATGGTCCGGTTTTTCTCGATCATCTTGTCGATCCGTCGGATATCGCGCTCGATCCGCCGCACCTTGTCGTGGACCGGACGATAGGTTGGCGCGGCCTCACTTATCATCTCAGCGGTTCGGGTGATCTCCTCCATCGCCGGAAAGGCGTTTTCCGCCTGTTCAAAGCTGCGTGTCAGTTCAGCCCGAAGGGGCGGAGGAAGGACCGCTAGGTCAATTTTTCTCGCTCTGCCTATGGCCCGCCGAATGGCCACCCTATTTGCTCGAAATTCATCATCTACGAACTCCTCGATACAATACTGAAGGCGGGGATTAGTCGGCGGCGGCGAGGCTTCTGCCCCAAGCAAAATCCGGGTCGGAAGATAGGTCACCAGGGTCGGAAAGGCCGCGACCACACCCAAGACCAGCAACTGAACCGCGATGAAGGGGATTACCCCCTTGTAGATGTCGAGCGTGCGCACCTCTTTCGGCGCGACACCGCGCAGGTAGAAGAGAGCAAAACCGAAGGGCGGAGTCAGAAACGAAGTCTGGATGTTCAACGCGATCATGACGCCGAACCAGACAGCGGTGACGTTCGCGGCGGGATCGGTCAGCAAGATCGGCGCGATGATCGGCACGACGACGACGGTGATTTCCAGGAAGTCGAGGAAAAAGCCGAGCACGAAAATGATTGCCATGGCGACCGCGAACTGGCCCCAGAAACCACCCGACAGACCGCGCATGAAGTCACGCACCATGTCTTCGCCGCCGAACCCCCGGAACGCCGCCGTCAGCATGACGGCGCCAATCAGGATTGCGAACACCAGGGAGGTCGTCTTCGTCGTGTCTTCAAGGACCCGCTTTAAGGTGTCGCCGGTCGCCCACGTGCGCCACAGGCTCCAGCCGAGGGCGACGGCGAGAGCGCTTGAGGCAAATGCGGCGAGCCCGATGCCTATAATGTCCGCCGTGCCTTCGATCTTGCGCAGATTGACGTGAAAAACGGCGTTGATGACGCCGAGCGCAACCAGAGCGACGATGGCGATCAGGGTCGGCCAGAAGGCGCCGCGTTGGCCCTCGCGCAGGCGGTACCCGGCCATCATGGTTGCGCCAGCGGCACCCACGGCACCGGCCTGATTGACCGTGGTGACACCGGCGATGATCGAACCAAGCACCAAGAGAATAAGGGTCATGGGAGGGGCTAGGGCGACAAACAGCGCCGCAACAGCATTCTTGCTTGTGGTCTCCGTACGCTGGTGCACCGGCGCCAGGTCCGGGCGCAGATGGGCCGCGGCGAGGATGTAGAGGACATAGAGAGCGACGAGGACCAGGCTTGGCACCATCGCGCCCATGAACATCTCCCCGGCGCTGACCGACGGTACGTCGAACTGGCTCGGCATCAGCAACTCGCCCGTCACGGTCTTGTATAGGGCCCGTCGGGCGGCATTGGCTTCGTTGACGGCGGTGGTGAGTTGATGGACCAGGATCAGCAACACGATGGACGGCGGGACGATCTGGCCGAGCGTCCCCGTGGCCGCGACTATGCCGGTTGCCATGGGTTTGGAATATCGGTTCCGCAACATGGTCGGCAGCGAGATCATGCCCATGGCGATCACCGTGGCGCCGATCACGCTGGTCGTTGCTGCCAACAAGGCACCGACCAGGACGACAGAAATTCCGAGCCCGCCGCGCAGCGTGCCGAACAAACGCGCCATGGCAACGAGAAGGTCCTCAGCGACGCGCGACTTCTCCAGCATCAAGCCCATGAAGATGAACAACGGTACGGCGATCAACACATCCGTGCCGACGTTGTTATAGATTCCCCGGATGTTCATGGCTCCCGCGAACAGCCATTCCCCAGGCCCCCCACCGTGGGTAAAGAAGGCATCCGGATTTCCAGAAACGATCAGGCCTGAGAGCGCGGCCAGGCCAACGGCGACGATCGCCGAGCCCGGAATGGCGAAGGCGACAGGGAAGCCCGAGCCGAGGGAGACAGCCAGCAGCACGATCAGCAGGGCGAGAAAGAAGAATTCCATCCTCAGCTCCCTTCAGCGCTGCCAGTCAGTGCGGGCTCGCCCAGCGCGTCGGCCATACCGCAGAACATCATGCTGACGAATTGGATGATGAGGGTGACGGCGAAAGCGCCGACCAGGACGGTCATCAGGTAGAGGATATACATACCGTCGCCGACACCCTCGATCTCAAACGTCCGCAGTGCGCTGTTGAGGATGCCGGTGCGACCTGCCGTGCCGACAATCAAGATCAGCCAGCAGAACGGCATACCGAGCACCAAAGCGCCAACAGTGTTGACCAACCCGCGTCGGCGCGGGCTTGCTTCCGCATACAACAGGTCAATCCGCACATGGCCGTCCTCATGGAGGGTATAGGCGCAACCCAGCATGAATAGGGTAGCATACCAGAAACGGACCAGATCGCCCATGTAGACCTGTTCGTAGGAAAACTCGAACCGGAACAACACGATCAGCAGTTCGGCGACGACGATCATCAGAGCCAGCCAGGGCAGCGCCAAGGCGCGTGTGCGGAGCGCGATTACGACACCGACAGCAACCAGCGGCATATGCAAGTAGGCACCGCGCAATTCTGCGCGGCCCAAAGTATCGGCCAGCGGCGCGCCGACCAGAGCAATCAGGAATTCCTCGCCCTTCAAAAAGGCAAGGGTGAAATCAACCAAGCCGATCAGGAGAACGGCCCAAAAACCGGCGCGGATCAGAACGGCGTTGAGCGCGAAAGCCCGCTCGTGATCGGTTCGCAGACTGTGTTCCCCGGTGCGCGCCACATAGGCAGCGGCAGCCAGCACGGAGCCAGCGTAGACAGCCGCCTGCAACCAGCCGCGGGGATCGGGCCCGCCAACTGCCCCGTCAGCCAAACGGACCACGCCGGGCCAACCGAGCCAATTGGTCAGGAAATTGTTGAATAGAAAGGCGGCAAGCAGACCAATGATGCCCCAGCCGAATGTACGCACGGCGCGAATCGCCATACTTTTCGGCCCGGTGCTGGTCCCTCCCGGTCCCGACTGCCCTTCTTCTTTCGATATCTCCATCTAACTCGTCTGCCGTTCCGCCGACAATTCAGATTGAGCCTGCAAAACGATCTGCGTGGCGGACCAAAGGAAGAGCCCCGCCATGATCGCCGCGACGGTCAAGTCGGGCCAGGCCGTCCCCGTGAACCAAACACCTGCTGCCGCCAGCATGACGGCCACGTTGCCGATGGCATCATTTCGGCTGCAGAGCCAGACAGAGCGGACATTCGCGTCGCCGTCTTTAAACCGCATCAGAAGGACGACGCTGGCGAGGTTTGCCATGAGCGCCAGAAACCCGACCCCGCCCATGACCGTCGCTGACGGAACGCCCAAAACCAGGACTTGATAGGCCGTCGAGCCGAACACCCAAAGCCCCATGGCACCAAGGCTGAGCCCCTTTGCAATTGCCGCCGTCGCTCGGACCCTGAGAGACATGCCGATGACGAAAAGGCTGATCGCATAGGTCGCCGTGTCACCCAGGAAGTCTAACGCATCGGCCTGTAGGGCTTTCGAGCCAGCGAAAGCACCTGCTGTCATTTCGACGAAGAACATTCCGCCGTTGATGGCGATGACGGTCCACAGCGCTCTCTTGAACGCCTCTGAGGTACCATCGAATTGCGCGTCCTGCCCGCAACAACTGCCGCTCATGTCCTTGTCCTTTTGTTCTATACGACCAGTATTGGAGCCTGGACCCCATTCTGTATTCTTCGACCCTCAGATACTACAATCTACAATCGTTGTAGGAGCAAGAGGGCAAATCCATGGCCGTAGAAAACCTCCCCATCGGCGAACTTGCCGAGCGGGCCGGATGCACCGTTCAGATCATTCGGCATTACGAAAAAATCAGGCTTCTGCCCGAACCACGACGGACCAGGGGCAATCGGCGGGTCTATTCGGAAGATCAGGCGTCGCGACTAATCTTTATCCGTCACAGCCGAGAACTTGGGTTCAGTCTGGACGCTATTCGGCAATTGCTTTCGTTTTCCGACCACCCTGACCAACCCTGTGGGCGAGTGGATGCAATTGCACGGAAACACTTGGGAGATGTGCAGGAGCGGCTCGCACGCCTGCAATCCATGGAGCGCGAACTGAAGCTAATGATCCGTGAATGCGTCGGCGGAAAGGTCGCGGAATGCCGGATCATTGAGGTCCTGGCCGACCATTCAAAGTGTTTAGCCGACAATCATCCGCCCAAAAATGCGCAAAACCCGCAGTGACGCATTACACTGAAATGACTGAATTTGGCTAGTCCCGGCCGGCTCTGTCCTGCGCCCTATATGTCCTCTGAGTGATCAGGATCGGACTTCCACGGATAAGAGCCCGAGCGTTTACACGTGGCATACGATCCTAAGGAAATCTGTCAAAACGGTCCAAACTTATGCGTCACGCATCGCAGGGTTTCGAACCCGTTCTGTCCAAGGTCATGTGTCATTTTACAAGGGTGGTACGCTCGGCTGTCCGTATGTGGGGAATTTCGGGTACAAAATCTTCAGTGCCAAGATTAAGCGGCATTTTGGCTCAGATATCTTGCACGAACATCGAGACGACAGCCTTAGTGCGTCCAAGAGCGGATAACAGCTAGCGCGTTGATTTCAAAGAAATCAAGAATCGCCAGTGCCATTCTTAACTGGTCAGTGCCAAGTTAAATGGGAAATCACAGAAATCGGGATTCAATGACGGGGGCACTGGCGGAGAGAGGGGGATTCGAACCCCCGAGGGGCTTCCGCCCCAACACGATTTCCAGTCGTGCGCCTTAAACCGCTCGGCCATCTCTCCGGATCGTCATCCCGGCGGGCGGGATGCGGGTGCCTTTTTTGAAGGCGGCGGAACATACCCAATGCTTCCCCGGCGGGCAAGAGGCGGAATGGCGAAAAGTCGCCGCGCTGTGCGGGCGGTCCGCGGATGAAATCCGGGTCTTTGGTTTGGCCGGAAAATCATGATACGGTCCTCGCCGAATCAAGACCTTATGACGGGAGGCGCCGTATGGCCGTCCTTCGCTTTATCGGCCGGCTGTTCACGCTTCTCGCTCTGTTCCTGCTGGGACTGGGCATCTATATCTGGCTCGACGGGCGCGCGACCGACAAGGCGGGCCAGGTCTGGTTCGAGATGAGCCAGTTCACGCTGAACTATTCCCAGGTCATCATCCAGCGCCATCTGGGCCTGGACAAATTCTGGTTCGACAGCGTGCTGCCCTATCTGCAGCGCCCGGCCTGGGAGGCGATCCTGTGGGCCGTCATCGCCCTGCTGATCGCGGGCGGCGTCCTGATCTTCCTGGGACGCGGGCGGCGCCGGCGCAGCGGCGGCTTCAACAACTAGGGGTCTTTCCGAACTCGGGTCCGGCCCGCTCCACGTCCCGATCATGACGCATGGCGGGTCCGGAGAAGGGGCGGAAGACGGTGCGGGCCGGTGCCGCGCCCAGGACGCGTCAGTTGTCGCCCATTTTCAGGGCTTCCAGGAAGGCGGATTGCGGGATTTCGACCTTGCCGAACTGCCGCATGCGCTTCTTTCCTTCCTTCTGCTTTTCCAGCAGTTTCCGCTTCCGGGTAATATCGCCGCCATAGCATTTAGCGGTGACGTCCTTGCGCAGGGCGCCGAGAGTTTCGCGGGCGATGACCTTGCCGCCGATCGCCGCCTGCAGCGCGACCTTGAACAGTTGGCGCGGGATCAGATCCTTCAGGCGCGAACAGATATGGCGGCCGCGGTATTCGGCCTGGCTGCGGTGCACGATCATGGCCAGCGCGTCGACCGGATCGCCGTTGATCAGGATCGACACCTTGACCAGATCGCCCTCGCGATAGCCGGTCATTTCATAATCGAAGCTGGCATAGCCCCGGCTGACCGATTTCAGGCGGTCGTAGAAATCGAACACGACCTCGTTCAGCGGCAGGTCATAGACCACCATGGCGCGGTTGCCGACATAGGTCAGTTCCCGCTGTTCGCCGCGCTTTTCGGTGCACAGGGTCAGGACCGGGCCGAGGAAATCGTCCGGCACCAGGATCGTCGCCTTGATCCACGGCTCTTCGATCGTGTCGATATAGGTCACATCCGGAAAGTCCGCCGGATTGTGGAGATCGATTTCCTGGCCGTTGTTGAGCGTGATCTTATAGACGACGGAGGGCGCCGTGGAGATCAGGTCCAGATCGTATTCGCGGTTCAGGCGCTCCTGGATGATTTCCAGATGCAGCAGACCGAGGAAACCGCAGCGGAAGCCGAAACCCAGCGCCGCCGAGGTTTCCATTTCCGAATGGAAGCTGGAATCGTTCAGCGCCAGTTTCGACATGGCGTCACGCAGCGCCTCGAAATCCGACGCGTCGACCGGGAACAGGCCGCAGAACACGACCGGCACGGTCGGCTTGAAGCCCGGCAGCGGTCGGTCGGTCGGGCGCTTGTCCTCGGTGATCGTATCCCCGATCTTACAATCGGCGACCGCCTTGATGCCGGCGGTGATGAAGCCCATCTCGCCCGGGCCGAGGCTGTCGACGACCAGGCCCTTGGGCGTGAAGACGCCGACCCGGTCGACCTCATAGGCCGCGCCGGTGGCGAGCAGACGGATCTTCTGCCCCTTCTTGATCGTGCCTTCGACAACCCGGATCATGGTCACGATGCCCAGATAGGCGTCGTACCAGCTGTCGACCAGCATGGCGCGAAGCGGGGCGGCGGCGTCTTCCTGCGGCGGCGGCGGCAGGCGCTTGACGATGGCTTCCAGCAGGGCGTTCACGCCCAGGCCGCTTTTCGCGGAAATCTCCAGCGCCTCGGAACAATCCAGCCCGATCACGTCCTCGACCTGGCGCTTGATCCGCTCCGGTTCGGCCGCCGGCAGGTCGATCTTGTTCAGGACCGGCAGGATTTCCAGATCGTTGTCCAGCGCCAGATAGACGTTGGCCAGGGTCTGCGCCTCGACACCCTGGGACGCGTCGACCACCAGCAACGCGCCCTCGCAGGCTGCCAGCGACCGGCTGACCTCATAGGAGAAGTCGACATGGCCGGGCGTGTCCATCAGGTTCAGCGTGTATTGCACGCCGTCCTGGGCGGTGTAGAGCAGGCGGACCGTCTGCGCCTTGATGGTAATGCCGCGCTCGCGCTCGATATCCATGGAATCGAGCACCTGCGCCTTCATCTCCCGATCGGTCAGCCCGCCGCACAGCTGAATCAGCCGGTCGGCCAGGGTGGATTTCCCGTGGTCGATATGGGCGACGATGGAGAAGTTGCGAATACGGCTTTGATCGGTCATGTCAGGAATTCGGTCCAACTGGGGCGGCCTCATCGCGCGCCCGGAATGGCGCGCAAAATAGGGCCGGCGACCGCAACTGGCAATCCTTGTGACAGTGGGGGCGTTTGCGGCCCCGGAGGCGCGGAATCTGTTCGCGCGTCCGGATTGCACAAGAGGGTGGTATCGCGCCGGATCAGCGCGAAACTTCGGCTAGATCGGCATGGCGTATCACGCGGTTCCGACCCGTCTGTTTCGCGTGATAAAGGGCCGCATCCGCTTTTTCCATCAGAACGTCCCGCCCCTCTACTTCGGCATTCAGGCCTGCGACGCCGAAGCTGCAGGTCACTCGGAACGACCGGCCGTCGGCGTCGAACTCCATTTCGGCGATATCGCTTCTCAGCCGTTCCAGGAAGGTCACACAGGAATTTTCAGGACTTTCCGGGAGGACCATACAGAATTCCTCGCCGCCAACACGCGCCAGAATATCGGAGGCCCGTGCCGTCGCCTTCAGATGCGCGGCAATCCGCTTCAGAACCTCGTCGCCGATCAGGTGGCCATAGGTGTCGTTGACTGCTTTGAAATGATCGATGTCCAGCATGACCAGTGTCAGATCGTGACCGTGCCGCTTCGCGCGGCCGAATTCCTGTCCGTATCTTTCCTCGAAGACGCGGCGGTTGTTCAGCCCGGTCAGCGGGTCCTCCGTTGCCAGTCTTTCGAGCTTCTCATTGGCGTCGTTCAGTTCCTTCGTGCGCGCTTCGACCTTGGTCTGCAGCGACTCGTTCATCTCCTTCAACGCCTGCACCATGACGGCGAAATGCGCCGCCAGATCCTTGACCTCGCGCCAGCCGCCAAGTTCGGGCGGCGGTTGCAGATCGCCCTTGGCAACCTTCGAAGTATGCGCCTGCAGTTTCTCGATGGGACCGGAAACGAACATCGACAACCCAACCCCGACCAGAATCGACACGACAATGATCACCAGTTCCGCCAGATAGATCAGCGTGTCGTTGCGGCTGACCAGCCGATTGACCTCCGCTTCGCTTACCTTCGCGACCAATCCCCAATCCAGTTCGGGGATGTAGCGGGTCGACGCCATCACCGGCACTTCCAGATAATCGGGCGCATATCCCATCACCCGTTCGTTGCCCAGCAAGGCCTGGGTTATCGGCACATCCTCCCGTTCCTTGGGGACGACACGCATAAACGCCGCCGAGTGATCATACTTCAACGGCACGGCAAAGAGCGCGTCACCATTGTCGTCGCGGACTGCCACCAGCCACTCGCCGGTCTCACCCAACCCCGACCGGTCGCGCACCATGTCTGTCAGAAAATCCGAATAGAACTCCATCCGGATGTAACCCACCGTTTCATGGTTCAAAAGCAGCGGTGCAGTGCTCACCAGCAACACTTCCGACGTGCGCTCCTCCAAGGAGATCGATTTCCTCTTAGCCCGTTCGATATCGAGTGGGGCGTCCCGCCCAGGCCCGGCGTTGCTCGACGCGACCAGAACGCCCTGCGGGTCGAATACATCAATGTCCCTGATGCGCGACAGGCCATGTTTCGCGTCGTTCAAGATTTTTCGGATCCGGACGAGATGTGCCGGATCGCCGTCCTGGTTCCACTTTTCGAGACTGATCCGCATCTGCGTTCGGCTGGAAACCAATGCGGTATTGTCCCGAACCCGATCGACCGTCGCCAACACACGCTTCTTGGCAATCAGCGATAGCGAAGAAAGGTGCTCTTCGAAGAGCATGCGATACTGGGCACCGGCCGTCTGATTGAGATATTGCAGCCCAACGAACAATGGAATTGAGGTAATCAGAACGAAAATGAGAATTAGAAGATGTTTAAGTTTCATCGTTCGATTTCCTCTCGTCAGCCAAGTACTTTCATCAATAATGCATTTTCCCTGCTCCGCAACCTCACAGACTGACCTTTAGTTTCCGTTAACAGTCCGAACCATACCTGAACATCTATTCTGGGTAGCGATTCTGGGCCTGACTGCGCCCGCTTGTTCGACCGAACACCCGCCGATCAACCGTTTGATATCCATATCGCTTCCATTCAAGTTTCTGAAACGGGTAAGGGCTGAACCAACCAAATTCCATTGAGTCGCCATTCCCGTCTTGCCGCCGGTATCGGGTCTGATACCGTGCGCGCAGACACGGCCGGCAAGGGAGTCCACGCGCCATGAAACTCAAGGATATCGAAACCTTCGTCACCGTGCCGCCGACCGGGATCGGCGGATCGTTCTGGGTTTTCGTGCGCCTGACCACCGACAACGGCATCCAGGGGATCGGCGAATGTTACGGCATCCCCGTTTCCGCCGATATCGCCTGCCGCATGGTGGAGGATACGTTCGAGCGCTTCTTCGCCGGCGAAGATCCCCACCGGGTGGAAACGCTGTTCCGCCGCGTCTATTCCGCCGGCTTCACCCAGCGCCCTGACGTCACCATGATGGGGGTGTTCAGCGGGCTGGAAATCGCCGTCTGGGACATTCTGGGCAAGGCGCATGAGCAGCCGGTCCACAATCTGATCGGCGGGCGCTTCCACGACCGGATCCGGACTTACAGCTATCTCTACCCGAAACACCTGTCGCCCCCCGGCATGGACTGGAAGGGCAGCGGCGCGGGCGATTGCTATCACGATCCCGACGCGGCCGCTGAGGCGGCCCTGAACTATGTCGATTTCGGATTCACCGCGATCAAGCAGGACCCGGCCGGACCCTACAGTTTCCAAGGCGGCCGCGAATTGTCCCTGACGGAATTGAGCCGCAGCGAAGCCAATGTGAAGGCGATCCGCGAGGCGGTCGGCGACCGGGCCGACATCCTGTTCGGGACCCATGGCCAGATGACGACGTCTTCCGCGATCCGGCTGGCGAAGCGGTTGGAACCCTATGACCCGCTGTGGTTCGAGGAGCCCTGCCCGCCGGATCAGATGGACGGCATCGGCAAGGTTGCGGCGGCGACATCCATCCCGGTTTCGACCGGCGAGCGCCTGACCACGAAGATCGAATTCCATCAGGCCTTGAAGGCCGGCGTGTCGATCCTTCAGCCGGATATCGGCCGCAGCGGCGGCATCTGGGAGACCAAGAAGATCGCCGTGCTGGCGGAGGCGTTCAACGCCCAGATCGCGCCGCATATCTATTGCGGCCCGGTCGCCCATGCGGCGGCCGCGCATCTGGCCTTTGCCACACCGAACTTCCTGATCCTGGAATCGATCCTGACCGATTTCCACGCCGCCGTGGTCCAGAAGCCTTTGGCCTGGGAAGCGGGATACATACCCGCGCCGACGGAACCGGGATTGGGGCTGGAATTAAACGACGCCGTCATCGCTGCCCATCCCTACAAAACCGGCGGTCGACTGCATCTGGAAATGTGTCAGACGGTTCTGGATTCCGCCAACACCCGCACCATCGGAGAGATCGAAGGCTGAGGCCCGACGTCGTTTCTGGTCCTCCCTTCAGTACCCTCCCGGGGCTACCCCCGTGTCAGATCCCGGACGAAGCGGCGGCCGGGTCCGAAGCGGGTCGGGATTTCGCCCAGCGCGGCGAAGCCGACATGGCTGTAAAAGCCATTGGCGTTCGGATTGCCGATCACATGAAGGCTGTCCGCGCCATGTTCCCGCGCCCGCTCTTCGGCCGCGCGCACGAGCGTTCGGCCAATTCCGGTCTTCCAATGTGTCGGCTCGACGAACAGCCCGTCCAGCTCGACCTGCCGGTCCGGCCGAATGAACAGAGCGGCAAAGCCGACCGTCGCGCCGTCCAGTTCGGCGACCAGCACATTGCCCGCCTCGAACTGCCCCGGGGGAATGTCGATCGCGTCCGGATGCGCCAGAATGGCCTCCCGGTCTTCGGGATTGGCCAGTGAGGCACGGCGCTGCAATTCCATCAGGTTTTCCCGGTCTTCCAGACGCGCCGTGCGCAGCTGCAGGGTCATTTGAGGCTCCGTTTCGGGGAAGGGTTCCCGACAATCAAAGGCCGCCCTTGCCGGGAATTCAATCCGTGACACGCCCCCTGATGCCTTATCCGGCCTCAGTAGCCGATTAGATCGATCAGAAGTGATGGAACCGGATTGTGTTTCCAGGTCTCCCCGCCGTCACGGCTGTAGTAGAAGTCTCCCAATTGGTCACTCATGTAGATCAAATTTCCATCGTCGGCATAGTCGATCCAGTTCAGAAAGGGATTGGGCATTTGAGGGCCTCGTTGCCACGTCCTGCCGCCATCCTTGGTACGAATCAGGAAGACACGCCCCTCTGTCAGTCCGGATTCCATTTCCAGCGCCGCACCGTGGGTAGCACCGCGAAAGGCCGGCATATGGGACGATCTGCTGATCGTGTCGGTTTCCCAGGTCGCGCCGCCGTCGCTACTGAAATACGGGTTCCAAACGATGAAGCGTTCGAAAGTGCCACGCAGTTTGCCGTCCCGAGACGCCCGCGCCCGGCTGACCGGACCGGGCATGTCCCGGATTTCCGAGGCACCGGTAGACGTATCGTACACCGCAAGACGGGACTGCGGCAGCGTGGTCAGCAACAGGGAACCGACGCGATGCGTGCGCAGTCGCTGCGGTGTACTGCCATAGAACCGGCCGGGGGCGGCGAACTGGAAGGACTGAACAGTCTGCCAGTCGCCCAGATTCACGTCGGATCGAAGCAAGGTGAACTGTGTGCCGCGATAATGCGTCAGATAAACCCCACCATCCGGCATCTTGTGAATATCGCGAACGACGCCATAGGGAATCGGTGCCTTAATCTGGGCCCAAGCTTTCCCCATATCCGGCGAAATCCGGAGCATACCCATCTCACCGCCGACCAGTAACGCGCCCGGAACGATCTCAACGATCGCCTCGACGGCCCGGTTCACACCGATATCGGCGCGGCTCCACCCCTGATCCGGATGCCAGAATCGGATTTGGCCCAGCAGCGTGCCGAAAGCAATGCGACCGTCGGACAGTTCCGTCGGCGCCAGCAGCCCCAGACTGCCGTCACGAACTTGGCCGTAGAAACCTTGCGAAATGACGGTCGGCACATGCTCCTCACGCCAGCCAAGATAACTGTCCGGCTGAAGCGCAACGCCTGAAAGGCCGGGGTAAAGGGCGTTCAGCACCTCGGGCAGGCCCTCCGCAACCGGCGTCGGGTCGTAGGTGAGGTAACTTGTCCGATGAGTGGCGAGAACTGCGATACGCGGCCCGGTCACGACCTCCACGATCGATCCAAGATAGGTAATCCGGCCAGCCCGAACATCGAACCGCCCGAACGACTCGTTCGGTGTGCCCGTGGCATTGGAAATGGTGCCTTCGAAGGACGACAATCGGTACTCCCCGGGCGGCACCGATCCGACATAGAGGGCGGATCGGGACAGGCCATCGGTCACGTCTGTCAGCGTGAATGTCTCGCCGGACGTGATTTCTTCAATAGTCGCAAAGTCCCAAGGGTCCTGGAAAGCGATCGGGCCCGGCCCGTTCGACACGAAACGGAATGCGAGGATTCCGTTACTCGAACTATGGCTGGCAGCGTTTTCGAGACTGGCGGTCTGGCACGAAACCAACAGAAAAAGGGAAGCCAGAATGACAAGCCCCGGACCGATCGCCCCGCGTCCCAGCATCGTGCTTCGCATTGTACGCCCTCACCCTCCTTCGATTCACCCCCACGCCGAAACGATACCATATCTCAAGCGCTCTGGGCGCGACGCCCGGTCGCGCTTTCCGAACCGTGTGCCGCGCGGTAATTAGCCTATCATGAACACAGTCGAAAACTCCGCCCGTCCCCGCGCCGTCGGCCTGTGGCTATGCGCCACCGCTTTCATGGTCTTTGCGATGATGATCATCGGTGCGATCACACGCCTGACCGAAAGCGGGCTCAGCATGGTCGAATGGCGGCCGCTGATCGGCGCCCTGCCGCCGTTGAACGATGCGGAATGGGAACGGGTCTTCGCGCTGTACAAGCAGACCTCGCAATACGCGCTGATGAATTCGAAGATGACCCTGGCGGAGTTCAAGGACATCTTCTTCTGGGAATGGTTCCATCGGCTGTGGGGCCGGCTGATCGGGCTGGTCTATGCCCTGCCCTTCTTCTGGTTCTTGTTCCGCCGGCAGATCCCGGCGGGCTACAAGCCGCATCTCTGGGCCTTGCTGGTTCTGGGCGGGCTGCAGGGCGTGATCGGCATGTGGATGGTTCAGAGCGGTTTCGTCGACCGGGTAGAGGTCAGCCAGTACCGGTTGGCGATCCACCTGGGCATGGCCTTCTTCATCCTGGGCTACACGATCTGGCTGATCCACGGATTGCTGTGCCCGATCGAGCCGGACCGCAAGCCGGTCCCGCGCGGTTTCCGGCGCTTGGGTGCCTATGCCCATGCCGTGATGTTTTTCACGATTATCTATGGTGCCCTGGTCGCCGGACAGAATGCAGGCTTCATCTATAACGACTGGCCGACCATGGGCGGGCAATGGGTCCCGGACGGCTATTGGGACGACCGCTTCGGCTGGGCCAGCCTGTTCGAAACCCTGGAGGCGGTGCAGTTCAATCACCGCCTGCTGGCCTATCTGACGGCGCTGACCGTGTTCGGCCTGTGGATCTGGTCCTGGAAGATCGACTTGCCGGTGCGGGTGCGGCTGTCGGTCAATATCCTGACCGTCGCCGTCTTCTTTCAGATCTGCCTGGGTATCCTGACGCTGCTCAGCGTCGTCTGGCTGCCGCTGGCGGTGCTGCATCAGGCCGGCGCGGCGATCAGTTTCTGCGCCGCGCTGTGGTGCCTGAAAGAACTGCGCGGCGGAAAGGTCGCCCCTTCCGCCGCGCGATAACCGGAACCGGAACTTCGCCGATCAGAACTCGCGGCCGATCGCCCGGTCGACGGACAGCTTGCCGCCGCCGCGCACCAGGAAGACCAGCGCCGCCACGGTCCACAGCAGCGGGTATTCGAACCCGCCGTTCGACCACATGAAGCCGTTGGCTGCGTGGAATAGCGTTGCCTGGGCCATGAAGCCGACGATCAGGACGGCGACCGGACGGGTCAGGAAGCCTGCGGCCAGCGCCAGGCCGCCGAAGAATTCCACCAGCGCGACGAACAGCGCGAAGGGATAGCCCGGCGCGAAGCCGACGCTTTCGAAGAATTGGGCGGTGCCTTCCAGGCCGCCGCCGAACAGCTTGCCGTAGCCATGCGGGACCAGCAGCAGGCCGGTCGTGACCCGCAACAGCGGCTCCATATACGGCGACAGAATATCGGTGATCGGTTTGGCAAACGGGATGACCCGTTTGGTATCGGTAGTGATATCGGACATAGCGGTCATTCCCAGTTTGTTTCTCAGTGGTCGATCCGTTTGGATGAGCCTCTCGCTCATCGACGGCGTATAGATATCGCTGACCACTGAGGGAACAAAGCGGGCCAAAAGAAAATCATTGTGTCCTAAAACGTACCAATCACTCCATTATGGCTTATAGCCCAGGCGCAGATTACCCCACTGCCGGCCCCGCACCCGGATCGGAACGGTCAGGTCCTTCATCAAAACGAAGGTCCCGCCCCCCATATCGCGCAGATAGCTTTGCAGCAGATACTCCTCTCGGTTGGCGCCGGCCGCCCGCCCCGTCCGGTCCGTAAAAATGCGCCGGTTCCGGCAATTCGCCGCATTCCAGACCGGATCGTCCGGCTTCTGGGGCTTGGAATACTTGTTGTTGTGGGTCGGCAGATAACCGTTCTCATCCACCGCCGCACAGAAGGCAATACGTTCGTCGAAATCCAGGACAGGCTCCTGAAACTCCGGCAGGATGCGGTCGGTAAAGGCGTTATAGGCCGTGGCGTGCTGTAGCGGGTTCGACCCGGCGACTTCTCGGTAGTTCCGGTCGAAGAGGTCGTCCATCGAAATTTCGTTCGATTGAACGGCCTTCTCGAACCGGGCGCTGATGGCGGCCGCGGTGCGCGTGCAGATGTCGACAAACGGCTGGTCCATCGCGATATAGCTCTCGATGAACTGTCCGACCCGTTCGGCCTCGCTGGATTTGAAGGTTGCCTTCGTGCCGTCCGATATCCGCACGCCGATCCGCCCCAAAGCGGGCAGCGACAGATTTCCTTCCGCACCGGCCGGCAATGCGGCGCCGTCCGACGTCATGATCTGCGCCGTTTCGCGACGCAAATTCCGGATCGTCACACTGTAATCCCGGTCGTTCAGGGACAGCGTTCCAAACAGGTCGACGGGGACGCGATGCAATTGGGTCGCCTTGCGTTCCTTCGTGTCCGCGATTGCGGTCCGCAGCCGACCGCGCAGATCTTCCAGCCGCGCATGGACTTTTTGCGCCAGGTCCTTTTGGGCCTCGGCCTGTCCCGCCGCGTTTTCGACCTCCGAGGTGACGTCCAGAACGGCCTCGCTCAACGATGCGGTGCCGACCGCGGCCTCCTGCGCGTTGCGCCCGATCTCCGAGATCGCCAATTGCTGTTGCGATACGGCATTGGTGGATTCTTCAGAATATTCCTCGACCGCGCCGATCGCTTCGGCGATCCGGGCGATGGCTTTCACCACGGATTCGCTGACTTCCTGAATCTCCTCAACCTGTTCGGAGATGTCTTTCGTCGCGTCGGCGGTTTGACCGGCCAGGGTCTTGACCTCATTGGCGACGACGGCAAATCCCTTGCCGGCTTCGCCCGCACGCGCGGCCTCGATTGTCGCGTTCAGGGCCAGCAGGTTCGTCTGGCTGGCGATATTCTGAATCAACTTCACGACATCGCCGATCTTGGTCGACGCTTCCGACAGGGTCTGAATGATGTCGCGGGCGTTCTGGGTCTCCCCGACCGCCTTGCGCGACTGGTCCCTGGTGCGCCCGACCTGATCCTCGATCACCGAGGCGGAGGCCGCCAATTCTTCGGTCGCGGCAGCCACGGCGTTCACGTTGTTCGACGCCGATGTCGCGTCGCCCGACAGGCGCTGCGTCAGGGATTCGATTCGGACCAAAGTCGCCGCGATGTCTCCGGAGACGGAGACCAGCTCGTCCGACTGTTTTTCAATTTCGACCGTGGTTCCGTCGACTTCGCCCTGAAGCGCGTCGGCGAGCGTCAGAAGTTCGCGTCTCTGCCAAAAGGACAGTCGCTCCACCTCCAGCAACCTGTCTTTTTCTTCTCTACGGTCCTGCGTTTCCTCAACCTTACCATTCAACATTTTTATCGGTCTCCTATTCGACCTTCTTAAACTCCCTCATATAAAGGATGCAGAAATTACAAAAAAGTTAAACGAGGTAGTTTGTTTGTATACGAATGAATTGACCGTAACCTGACGCGGTGTCAGGGTTTCCGGAACCAAGAAGACGGAACGGAATGGGCGATGGTCAGGATCGTGGGATGCGATGTCGGGGGCACTTTCACCGACTTGATTCTGTTGGACGAAGAATCCAATAGCGCGCGGATCGCAAAGGTCCCGACGACGGTTGCCAACCAATCCGAAGGCGTCCTTGCCGCGCTGGACAAGGCCCAGGCGGATATCCGCGCGATCGACGGAATCGTTCATGGTACAACCGCAACCACCAATGCGCTGCTGGAACGCAAACTGGCGAAAACCGGGCTGATCACGACGGCCGGGTTCCGCGACATACTCGAACTGGGCCGCCGGACGCGACCCAGCGCCTATGGTCTGACCGGCGCCTTCGCGCCGCTGATCCCACGGGAGCTGCGCCTGGAAGTGCCGGAGCGGCTGGATGTCGACGGTGCGGTCGTCACGCCCCTGGACGAAGAGGCTGTGCGAGCGGCGGCGGAACGGCTGCGCGATCTGGGCTGCGAATCCCTGCTGATCCATTTCCTGCACGCCTACCGCGATCCGGCGCATGAGCGACGAGCCAAGGAAATCGCCCTTAGCGTGTGGCCGAACCAATACGTGACCGCCGGTCACGAAATCCTGTCCGAGTTCCGCGAATACGAACGCGGCGTCACGGCCGCGGTCAACGCATCGGTCCAACCGATCCTGGAACGCTATCTGGCGCGCCTGCTGGACGGGCTGCGCGGCCGCGGTTACCGGCGCGACCTTTTGGTCATGCAAGGCAATGGCGGCACGGTATCTTCCGAGGCGATATGCCGCATGGCCGTGAACACCGTCATGTCCGGCCCGGCGTCGGGTGTCATGGCGGCGGCGCGCACCGGCGCCGCGGCGGGAAGGCCGTCGCTGATCACCTTCGACATGGGCGGCACGTCCTGCGATGTCGGGCTGATCAAGGACGGCACGCCCCAGGTCTCCAACGAGCTGGAAATCGAATATGCCATGCCGGTGCATGTCCCGATGGTGGATGTCCATACGATCGGCGCGGGCGGCGGGTCCATCGCGCGGATCGACGCCGGCGGGATGCTGCGTGTCGGCCCGGAAAGCGCCGGCGCGACACCGGGACCGATCTGCTATGGCCGGGGCGGCACACAGCCGACGATCACCGACGCCAACCTGGCCCTGGGCCGCCTCAATCCCGGCCGGTTGCTGGCGGTCGAGGGCGCGCCGGATATCGAGGCCATCCGCGCACGCATCGGCGAGGTCATCGGCGCGCCGCTGGGGCTGACCTGGGAAGACGCCGCCGCCGCCATTCTGCGCATTGCCGACGACCGGATGGCGGGCGCGGTGCGCATGGTCTCCCTCAGCCGCGGTCACGACCCGCGCGATTTTTCGCTGTTCGCCTTCGGCGGGGCCGGGCCGCTGCATGCCGGGGCCATTGCGCGCGAGTTGGGCATTCCCACCCTTCTTGTTCCCGCCCGGCCCGGCATCACCAACGCCCTGGGCTGCGCCGTCGCCGATCTGCGCCATGACTTTGTGAACACGGTCAACCGGCCGCTGGACAGCGTCGACATGGATCTGGTGCGCCGGACGCTGACGGATCAGGTCGCGGAAGGGAAGGCTCGCCTGGCCCAGGACGGTGCCGGCACGGGCGAGGTCCGCACCCTCCATACCGCCGACATGCAGTTCATTGGACAGAGCCATCTTCTGTCGGTGCCGGTTCCGTCCCCCGACGTGACGCGTGAGGAATTGCAGGCCGCGTTCGAGGCGGTCTACTGGGACCGGTTCGAGGTCGCGCTGCCCCAGATCAAGGCCAATCTGGTCAACCTGAACACCGCCGTCATCGGACCGCGCCCGGATCTGGATCTGGGATTGCTGCTGGACGCGCCGGCGCCCCGAGGCGACGAGACGCGGCCGGTCTGGTTCGCCGAGACGGGCTGGACGGAGACGCCCATCGTGCCGCGGGCAAGCCTGCCGCCGGGGTCGGTGTTGGACGGCCCCGCCATCGTCGAACAATTGGATACCACCATCGTCCTGTCCCCGGGCATGCGGGCAGAGGCGGATGCGATCGGCAATCTGATCGTCCATGTCGGAACGGGAGAAGGCGCATGACCACGGCATTGGATCCGGTCACGCTGGGCGTCATTCAGAACGGGCTGCAGCAGGTCTGCAACGAGATGGATCTGGCCTTCTGCCGGGCCGCCTTCTCGCCCGTCATTGCGGAGGCAATGGATCGGTCCGACGGCATCTATGCGGCCGAGGACGGCGCGCTGATCGCGCAGGGCGATTTGGGCCTGCCGGTCTTTGTCGGCACCATGCAATACGGCACCCAGGCAGTGATCGAGCGCGTCGCCGACCCGCAGCCGGACGACGTCATCATCTGCAACGATCCCTATCTGGGCGGGACGCATTTGATGGATGTGCGCTTCTATCGCCCCTTCTTCTATGACGGCGAATTGTTCTGCTGGCTGGCGAATACCGGGCATTGGCCGGATACCGGCGGCATGGTCCCGGGCGGCTTTTCGGCCCGCGCGACCGAGGTCGAACAGGAAGGCCTGCGCATCCCGCCGGTGAAACTGTTCAAGCGCGGCGAGCTGGATCCGGAGATCCTGGCGATCATCCAATCCAACATCCGCATCGCCGACCAGCGCATCGGCGACATCAAGGCCCAGGCGGCGGCGCTGAAGATCGGCGACAAGCGCCTGGCCGCCCTGCTGGATCGCTATGGCAAGGATACCGTCGCCCAGGCGATCAAGGAGCTGCGCGAAAGGGCGGCCCGGCTGATGCGCGCCACCATCGCCGAGGTTCCGGACGGCACCTATTACGGCGAGGCCTTCGTCGATTCCGACGGGGTCGTCGACGAGCCGCTGAAGATCGCCATGACGATCACCGTCGACGGCGACGAGATGACTTTCGACATGGCGGGCTCCTCCCCGCCCTGCCGCGGCCCGATGAACAGCGTCATCGCGACGACCCGCTCGTCGATCTATCTCGCGATCAAGCATGTCTTCCCCAATGTGCCGCTGAATGCCGGAACCTATGAACCGCTGAAGATCGTCGATCCGAAAGGCACCTTCCTTTATGCCGAATATCCGCGCCCGGTTTCCGGCTGCGCGGCGGAAGTCAGCCAACGCATCGCCGAAGCCGTCTTCGCCGCCCTGACCAAGGCCATTCCGGACCGGCTGTTTGCCGCCCCGGCCGGGTCCAGCGGCAATTTCGCCCTGGGCGGCTACGATCCGGACAAGGGCCGGTCCTATGTCATGTATGTGATTTCCGGCGGCGGCTATGGCGGTCATCCCGGGGGCGACGGGCTGACAAACGGCTGTTCGACCATCGGCATCTCCAAATCCCAGCCGATCGAGGTTCTGGAGCAATACTATCCCGTCCTGTTCGAACGCTACGCCCTGGCCGAAGGCTCCGGCGGCGCGGGCGAACATCGCGGCGGGTTCGGCATCAATTACCGCGTCCGGGTGCGGCGCGGCGAGGCCCGCGCCTCCATGGTCATGGATCACGGACGCACCGGCCCGCAAGGCGTGCTGGGCGGCGGCGATGGCGGTGCGAACCAGGTCCGGTTCGAATTCGCCGACGGCCGGGTCCATGTTCCGGCCCATTTGTCGAAGGAACAGGACATCACCGTTCTGCCCGGCGACGTGATCGACGTCCGCACACCGGGCGGCGGCGGCTATGGCGATCCCGCGAAACGCGCGGCGGAGCGGATCGAAGACGACCGCGTCAAGGGATATTACGGCGAATCCGGCCCAGACGCACCTTTCGGTCGCCGGGACTGATCCCTGGGGCTAATCGGCCGATAGGGCTGATCGGAGCCTGCCCGATTCCATGATAGAGTCCCGCCGTGGCAACGGCCGCCTTCGTCGTTGACACCATATTCCGTTATCTTGTACCAAATCCTGGATATTAAAAATCGGGAGGATCCCTCATGACCCATTCTCAGATCGACCGGTCGCTGGCGGCGGCGGCGCAGGCCGCGCTGGACGCGATCGAGGCGGAGGGCCTGACCAAGCACGAGCGCACCATCACCGGCCCGCAATCCAGCGAAATCGACACGCTGGACCACGGCAAGGCGCGCCATGTCGTCAATCTGTGTGCCAACAATTATCTGGGACTGGCCGACGATCCGCGCCTGATCGCGGCCGCGAAGGCGGCCCTGGACAGCCACGGTTTCGGCATGGCCTCCGTCCGCTTCATCTGCGGCACCCAGGATCTGCACCGGACCTTGGAAGCGCGGCTGGCGGAATTCCTGCGGACCGAAGACGCGATCCTGTTCTCGTCCTGCTTCGACGCCAATGCGGGGATTTTCGAGGTCCTGCTGGGGCCCGACGACGCGATCATCTCCGACGCGCTGAACCACGCGTCGATCATCGATGGGGTCCGCCTGTGCAAGGCGCGGCGGCTGCGCTACGCCAATAACGACATGGCGGAGCTGGAAGCGCGCCTGAAGGAAGCCCAGGATGCGAAGCTGCGCCTGATCGTGACGGATGGCGTCTTCTCCATGGACGGGATCATCGCCAATCTGCCGACGGTCTGCGATCTGGCCGAAAAATACGGCGCCACCGTCATGGTCGACGACAGCCACGCCGTCGGTTTCATGGGCCGGCGTGGCGCGGGCACACCCGACCATCACGGCGTCACCGACCGCGTGCAGATTCTCAGCGGCACTTTCGGGAAAGCCCTGGGCGGCGCGTCGGGCGGCTATATCGCCGGACCGAAACCTGTCGTCGATCTGCTGCGCCAGCGGGCCCGGCCCTATCTGTTTTCCAACGCCCTGGCACCGGCAATCTGCGCCGCGACGCTGACCGCGCTGGACCTGTTGGAAGGCGGCGCGGAACTGCGCGACCGCCTGCGCGCCAATGCGAAGCGCTTCCGCGCCGGGATGGCGGCGGCGGGTTTCGACCTGGTACCCGGCGAACACCCAATCATCCCGGTGATGACCGGCGACGCCGTTTTGGCGACGAAACTTGCCGCCGGCCTTATGGAGGAAGGAATCTATGTGACCGCATTCTCCTATCCGGTGGTGCCCAAGGGGCAGGCCCGGATCCGGACGCAAATGTCGGCCGCGCACGATACGGACCAGTTGGCCCGGGCCGTCGCGGCTTTCACAAAAGTCGGCCGGTCGCTCGGCCTCGTTTCCTGACGATCGAAAGGACCCCCCCATGCGTGCGATCTATAAGTCCAAGCGCGAAACCGGTCTTTGGATGGGCAGCGCCGACGCACCGAAACCCGGTCCGCGCGACGTTCTGATCCGCGTCCAGCGCGCGGCGATCTGCGGCACCGACCTGCATATCTATAACTGGGATTCCTGGGCCCAGAAGACGATCCCCGTGCCGATGATCGTCGGTCACGAATATTGCGGTATCGTCGAAGCGGTGGGCGAGGAAGTCACCCTGGTCAAGGTCGGCCAGCGCGTGTCCGGCGAAGGGCATCTGGTCTGCGGCCATTGCCGCAACTGCCGGGGCGGGCGCGAACATCTGTGCATCAACACGGTCGGGGTCGGCGTCAACCGTCAGGGCGCCTTCGCGGATCTGCTGACCATTCCGGAACACAATGTCTTCGCCGTGCCGGAGGATATCCCCGACGATGTCGTCGCGATCCTGGATCCGCTGGGTAACGCCGTGCACACGGCGCTGTCCTACGATCTGGTCGGCGAGGATGTGCTGATCACCGGAGCCGGACCGATCGGCCTGATGGCCGCCGCCGTCTGCCGTCATGTCGGCGCGCGCCATGTCGTGGTCACCGATCTGTCCGACGACCGCCTGCGCCTGGCCGAAAGCATGGGCGCGACGCGCGGGGTGCGCGCCGACAAGGAACCGCTGAAGGACGTCATGCGCGAATTGGGCATGACCGAAGGCTTCGATGTCGGTTTGGAGATGTCCGGTGCCGCCCCTGCGATGACCGACATGATCAACGCGATGAATCATGGCGGCAAGATCGCGCTTCTGGGCCTGTTCTCGAAGCCGGTCGAAATCGACATGACCGCGGCCATCTTCAAGGGCCTGCAGTTCAAGGGCGTCTATGGCCGGGAGATGTTCGAGACCTGGTACAAGATGGTGTCCATGCTGCAAACCGGCCTGGACGTAACCCCGGTCATCACGCATCGTCTGCCGTTCGAAAAATTCGAGGACGGTTTCGCGGCCCTGAATTCCGGCCGGGCCTGCAAGGTCGTCCTGGATCTCGCCGCATAACGAAACAGACCGTCGCAGAGCCTGCGCACCGAAAGGACATTGTATGGCCCGAACCCGCCCCGGACGCACAAACCGCCGTCAGAACCGCGAACAGGCCGCCGCAGAGGCGGCCGGGCTGCACCAACTGCCCTGGGGTCAATTGACCTATGTCGACCGTCCGATCGATCCGCTGGACGAGGAAGGGGTGCAGAAGGTTCACGACGCGGCGATGCGCGTCCTGGAGGATATCGGGATCGAGTTCCTGAACGACGAGGCGGTCGAGATTCTGCGCAAGGCGGGCTGCACGGTGGGGTCGAACGGCCAGAACATCCGCTTCGACCGCGACTGGATCATGGCGCAAACCGCCAAGGCGCCGTCCAGTTTCACCATCACCCCGCGCAACCCGGCGCGCGAGATCGAATGGGGCAACGGCAAGGCGGCCTTCGGCATGGTCGCCAGCCCGCCCAATTCCATGGATCTGGTCGGCGGCCGGCGGGTCGGCAACCGCAAGGATTACCAGGACCTGCTGCGCCTGTCGCAGAGCTTCAACTGCATCAATTTCAACGGCGGCTATCCGGTCGAACCGATCGACATCCACGCGTCGATCCGGCATCTGGACGCGATCTATGATCTGCTGACCCTGACCGACAAGGTACTGCATGCCTATTCCCTGGGCCCGGAGCGGGTCGAGGACGCGATGGAAATGGTGCGGATCGGCGCCGGCCTGACGCATGAGGAATTCGAGGCCAAGCCCCGGATGTTCACCAACATCAACTCCTCCTCGCCGCTGAAGCACGACTGGCCGATGCTGGACGGCGCAATGCGCCTTGCCCGGCGCAATCAGCCGGTCATCATTGCGCCCTTCACGCTGGCGGGCGCCATGGCGCCGGTGACCATCGTCGGCTCCGTCGTGCAGCAGATCGCGGAGGCCCTGGCCGCCGTGGCCCTGTTGCAGGAAATCCGGCCGGGCGTCCCGGTCGTCATGGGGGCCTTCACCTCCAATGTCGACATGAAGTCCGGCTCCCCCGCCTTCGGCACGCCGGAATACATGCGCGCAATGCAGATTTCCGGTCAGATGGCGCGGTTCTATGGCCTGCCGTGGCGCGGATCGAACGCGAATGCATCCAACGCGCCGGACGGCCAGGCAGTTTGGGAAAGTCAGAATTCGCTGTTCAGCGTGCTCAGCGGCCATTGCAACGTCATCTTCCACGCCGCCGGCTGGGTCGAAGGCGGGTTGAGCGCCAGCTTCGAAAAGGTCGTCATCGACTGCGAGATGATCCAACAATGGATGTACTACAATCGACCTGTAAAAGTTGATGAGGGCGAACTGGCCGTCGATGCGATCCGCGAGGTCGGGCCGAACGGTCACTTCTTCGGCTGTCAGCATACCCAAGACCGCTACCGCGACGCCTTCTACAATCCCTTCCTGTCCGACTGGCGGAATTTCGAGGCCTGGGTCGAGGCCGGCGCACAGTCGTCGCATGAGCGGGCACATCACCTCTACAAGCAGATCCTGCGCGACTACGAGGCCCCGCCGATCGACGAGGCGATTCGCGAGGAACTGCAGGCCTTCATGGCCAAGCGCAAGGAAGAAGGCGGCGCGAAGACCGATTTCTAGTCGGTGGGCGGGTTAGAAATAGTTTGCCTAGCGCGGCAGCGACGCTAACGTTCGGCACCTTTTCTTACGCAAGGTGCCCGCCTTCATGTCGATCCGCCGCCTTCGCATCCTGATCGCCGTCGCCGAGCGCGGTTCCTTCGCGGCGGCGGCGGACGTGATGCTGATTTCCCCCTCCGCCGTCAGCCAGCAGATGGCGAAGCTGGAGGAGGAACTGCGCACCGAGATCTTCGACCGCCGCAAGCGCCCGCCGGAACTGAACCGCGACGGTTATGCCCTGGTGCCCAAAGCGAAGGAGATCGTCGCCGCCTATGATGCGCTGATCCGCCTGGCGCAGGACCAGGACGCGCCGTCCGGCGAATTGGTCCTGGGCGCCATCCCGACCACGTTGACCGAACTGGTGCCGCGCGTCCTGAAACGTATGCGCGAGGCCTACCCCCTGCTGCATTTCCGGGTTTCACCCGATCTGTCGGCGGAGCTGATGAACCAGGTCGACCGCGGCGCGCTGGACGGGGCGATCATTTCGGAACCGGTGCGCCTGCCTGCGAACCTGACCTTTCATGCCGTCGCCCTTGAGCCGCTGGTCCTGTTGCTGCCGAAGGACGTGGAAGGCGACGATCCGGAGGCGGTTCTCGCGTCCCATCCGTTCATCCGCTTCACCCGGCGCGCCTGGACCGGGCGCGATATCGACGATTGGCTGCAGGCACGGGGCATCCGTGTGCGCGAGATCATGGAACTGGACCGCCCCGAAGCCATCGCGATGATGGTTCATCACGGACTGGGTGTCTCCATCATCCCCGAGCATTGCGTGCCGGAACCGATTTCCGTCGGAATTCGCCGTCTGCCGCTGGGCCCGACGGCGCGGCCCCGAGCGATTGGACTGATCTGCCGCCGGGACAGCATGAAGGCCCGGCCGCTGGAATTGCTGACCCAGGAACTGGAGATCGCCGCGCGGGAACGCAAACCGGCAGACTCCTTGACGGAACGGGCGCAGACCTCCGTCTGAAGCCTTTCTTCCGAATCGATGCAGATTTTCTCGCTGTCTATACCGGTTTTGTTACGATACCTGTGAGAAAGCCCTGAAGGGCCCAAACAACAGGAGGAGATGCATCGATGGCGGGACCGGATTTCCTGGTCCACGACGCGGCGGATACCGTCGGCGTTGTCGTGGTTGAAACGGCGGAGGCCGGAAAACCCCTGACCGGATTGGTGATGGAAACCGGCGAGAGCCTGACCGTCACGTCGTTGGACCCCATCCCGCTAGGCCATAAGATCGCGCTGGGCGATTTGTCGGTCGGGGATACCGTCCTGAAATACGGGCACGACATCGGCAAGATCGTCGCCGCCGTGAAGAAGGGCGGCCACGTCCATACCCAGAACCTGAAAACGAAGAGGTGGTAACGATGGCTTCCCGCAGCTTCAACGGATACCGCCGCGAAAATGGCCGGGTCGGAATCCGCAATCACGTCGTGATCCTGCCGCTGGACGATCTGTCGAACGCCGCCTGCGAAAAGGTGGCGAACAATATCGACGGCTGTCTGGCCCTGCCGCACCATTACGGCCGGCTGCAGTTCGGCGCGGATCTGGACCTGCATTTCCGCACCATGATCGGGACCGGCAGCAATCCGAACGTCGCCGCCGTGATCGTCATCGGCATCGAACCGAAATGGACCGGCCGCATCGTCGACGGCATCGCCAAGACCGGCAAACCGGTCGAAGGCTTCGCGATCGAGGGCCAGGGCGAAATCAACTGTGTCGCCGCCGCATCGCGCAAAGCCAAGGAATTCGTGCAATGGGCGACGGAGCTTCAGCGCGAACCCTGTGACCTCGGAGAACTCTGGGTTTCCACAAAATGTGGAGAATCCGACACGACCTCCGGTCTGGCCTCCAACCCGACCGTCGGCAATTTCATCGACAAGGTCGATCCGCTGGGCTGCTACACCTGTTTCGGCGAGACGTCGGAACTGACCGGCGCCGAGGAAATCTGCGCCCAGCGCGCCGCGACGCCGGAAGCCGGCGAGAAATTCATGAAGACCTGGCAGGCCTATATGGATGAGGTCATCGAACCGCATAAGACATCCGACCTGTCCGAAAGCCAGCCGACCGCGGGCAATATCGCGGGCGGCCTGACGACCATCGAGGAAAAGGCCTTCGGCAACCTGCAGAAGATCGGCCGGACGACGAAATTCATCGACGTTCTGGAACCGGCGGAAGCCCCGGCCAAGGGCCCCGGCCTCTACTTCATGGACACGTCCTCGGCTGCGGCGGAATGCGTCACCTTGCAGGCGGCGGCGGGCTTTGCCGTGCACCTGTTCCCCACCGGGCAGGGCAACATCATCGGCAACCCGATCGAACCGGTGATCAAGCTGACCGCCAACCCGAAGACCGCGCGCGAAATGGGCGAACATGTCGATCTGGACTGTTCCGGCATCCTGCGCGGGGAGATGACCCTGGACGAGGCGGGCGATGCCCTGATCGACATCACCATCCGCACCTGCAACGGCCGCCTGACCGCGGCGGAGGCGTTGAAGCACCGCGAGTTCGTGATGACGAAACTGTATCGCAGCGCCTGACCACGGACGTTCGTCTCGAACGCGGAGAGCGCCGAGGTTTCGCGGAGGACGCCGAGAGACAATGAGGGTCTCAGCGTCCTCCGCGTCCTCCGCGTTCTTTATTTACGGTGTCCCGTCGTGTTCCTGCCAAAGCAGGAACCTTCCTCGCTTCGGCAGGGCTTTCCCTTCCCCCGTCATTCCCGCGCAGGCGGGAATCCAGGGATACAGGCACGATCTGAACCCATTCCCCTGGACCCCCGCCTTCGCGGGGGTGACGAACAGGGCTCATGAGGGAGGGGCGGTATCTAGGGCTACCTATACCGGCACGGCTTCCCCTTCCCCCGTCATTCTCGCGAAAACGGAGATCCAGGGGCATTGGCGCGTTTCCCACCCATATTCCCAGCCCTCGCCTTCACGGGGTGACGGCGGCGCTGGCCACGCTCCTGCAACGGCCGCCTGACCACGGGCGTTCGTCTCAAACGCGGAGAGCCCGAAGGTTTCGCGGAGGACGCCGAGAGACAATGAGGGTCTCCGCGTCCTCCGCGTTCTTTATTTACGGTGTCCCGTCGTGTTCCTGCGAAAGCAGGAACCTTCCTCGCTTCGGCAGGGCTTTCCCTTCCCCCGTCATTCCCGCGCAGGCGGGAATCCAGGGATACAGGCACGATCTGGACGCATTCCCCTGGCCCCCCGCCTTCGCGGGGGTGACGATTAGACAACTAGGGAGAGGGAATAACCGGAGGTACCTATACCGGCCCGGCGTCGAATTGCTGCGGCAGGGCGACCAGCAGCATGGCGCGGGAGGGGCCGGGGGCGGTGTTGAGGATGCTGTGCGGGCGGTCGGCGTGGTAGCGCAACGTGTCGCCCGCGCGGCCTTCGACGCGCATGTCGCCGACCTCCACCGCGACCGACCCGTCGAGGCAGGTCAGATGCTCATAGGTTCCCGGCGCATGGGCGTCCGAGATCAGCGCGCCGCCCTTCTCCATCCGCATCTCGTACCATTCGACCGGCAGAACGGTGCGGAACGGGCTGAGCATGTGCAAGGTGACGAGACCGTCCCGGCTCTTGCTGGTCGGCATGGAATAGGCGTGGACATGTTCGATGACCGGCGCTTCCGGCGGCGCGCCGACCATCAGGTCGGCCATGTCGAGGCCCAGCGCCTGCATCAGGTTCCAGACCACGGCAAAGGTCGGGTTGACCGAGCCCCGCTCGATCTGGCTCAGCATGGATTTGGACACGCCGCTGCGTTCCGCGACCTGTTCCAGGGTCAGCCGGTGCGCCTTGCGCGCCTTGCGGATAAAGTCGCCGAGCCTCGGCGGCGGCGGCAGGCCGTCCCTCACCGGAATCCTCCGTCACACTGTGTCTGATTCCAGTATATCGAACGGGATTCCGTCGGGAAAGTCAGCCGAGCGCCATGCCGGCATCCCGCGCCGCCTCTTTCAGGATCGGGACATATTGATCGATCATGGTCTTCACCGACACGCGACCCTTGTTGACCACGACATTCAGTGCGCCGATGGCATGACCGGCGGCGCCCGGCACCGGGACGGCAACGGACAGCGCGCCCAGCTCGTACTCCTCCTCCGTCACCGCATATCCGCGGTCGGCGGTGCGGCCCAGGATGACCTTCAGCGCCCCGCGGTCGATCACGGTGTACTGCGTTTCCGAACGCGGCGCGATGACGGTCAGCAATTGTTCGCGCTCATTCGGCGCGACATGGGCCAGATAGGCCCGGCCGATCGCCGTCGCCGCCATGGGCAGGCGCGCGCCGATGGTGAAGCGGGTGGAAAACAGCCGGTCCTCGCAGATCGCATGGGCGACATAGACCATATCCGGCCCGCTCGGCAGGCCCAGGGAACAGGTTTCCCGCAGGGTATCGCTGGCCCGGCGCAGGATCGGATTGACCCGTTCCCCGATCTCGCTGGACCGCAGGAAGGAAAAGCCGAGCGTCAGGATTTTCGGCGTCAGGCTGTAGCGGCCCCGCGCCTGTTCGGCATAGCCCATCGCCTCCAGCGTGCGCAGGATGCGGCGCGCGCCGGCGCGGCTGAACCCGGTCTGCACGGCGGCCTCTGCGATGGTCATGCTGGGCGTGTCGGGGCCGAAGGCGGCGATCAGGGTCAGGCCCTTGGCCAGGGTCTGGACGATCTCGCCATCGTTTCCATCCGGCAGGGACGGCACCGCGCTGTCAGTAGATTTCGAAATATTCACGCTGTTCCCAATCCGTCACCTCGGCAAAGAAGCGGGACACTTCCGCCTTCTTGATCACCGTCAGATAGTCGACGAAGGCATCGCCGAATGTCCTGCGATAAAAATCGCTGGCGGCGAAAGCGTCAATCGCCTGCAGGATGGTGCGCGGCAACAGATCGCCCGCGGCATAGGGTTCTTCCGTCGGCGGCGGCGGCACGGCCCCGCGCCGGATGCCGTCGAGGCCCGAGGCCGCCTGGGCGGCGAGACAGAGATAGGGGTTGGCCGCCGGTTCCGGCGCGCGGTTTTCGATCCGCGTCGCGGCATCCCCGGCCCCGCCGACGACGCGCAGCATCGCGCCCTTGTTGTCCAGCCCCCACAGAATGCGGTCGGGTGCCAGGACGAAGGGACGGTAGCGCTTGTAGCCGTTGATCGTCGGCGTGGTCATCAGGCAGCTTTCCGCCGCCCGTTCCAACAGCCCGGCCACGAAACCATAGCCCGCGGGCGACAGCGGCGCGTCCGGGACGGCAAAGGCGTTCGACCCGTCTGCCGCGATCAGCGACTGATGCACATGCCAGCCGTTGGAGAAGATTTCCGGCAGGGCCGGGCGGCACATGAAGGTCGCGTGATAGCCCTCGCGCCGCAGCGCCTGTTTGACCGCGCTGCGGAACAGGACCGTCGCGTCGGCGGTCGCCATGCCGTCCTGAGGATGGAAGGTCGCCTCCACCTGGCTGGGTCCGAATTCGACCTCCAGGCTGCGCAGCGGCAGGTTCAGCCCGGCGCAGGTCTTGCGGACGATCTCGAAGACCGGGTCCAGCTCGTCGGCGCGGCTTTCGGTCAGATACTGATAGCCGCGCGTGGTCAGCGACGTGCCGAAGGGCGCGGGCGGATGGCCCGCATCGGCATGGGTCAGCTTCGGGTCGTCCAGCTTCAGGACCGTGAATTCCAGTTCCAGCCCGGTGCGGTAGGTGAAACCCGCCGCCGCCATATCGGCCAGCACCCGGCGCAGCAGGCTGCGGGTGCAGAAGGGCAGCGGCGTCCCGTCCTTCAGATAGAGATCGCAGAGCAGCCAGCCGGTCGTCGGCGCCCAGGGCAGCACCTGGAACGTCGCCGGATCGGGCAGCATGACGATATCGCCCGCCCCTTTCAGACCCGGCAGATCGTATCCGCCATCCTTGGTCCAGACCGGGAAGACCGTGCGGTGCGAAGTATCCTTCAGCAGCAGGGTCGAGGTCATGGGACAGCCGCCGTCCAGCGCCGCGCGCAGCCCGTCGACCGGCAGGGTCTTGCCGCGCAGCAGCCCGTGCTGATCGGCGAAGGACAGCCGTACCGTCTCGATCCCCGCCTCGGCCGCGCGGGCCAGAACCTGCTCCACGCGGTCGCGCCGGGCCTCCGGGTCCGGTACTTCGAATTGCAACGTCATCGGATCAACGCCCCCAACGCTTCCCTACTCTGCCGCGGCGGCCGGTTTCGGCGACCAGGGGGCAGCATCGCGCCGCGCGCGGTCGCAGGCAAGCCAGGCGTCGGACCAGGCATCCGGCGCCGCCACCGTATCGACCGCCACCGGCCCCCGGATCGCCTCCGGTCCGCCCTCGGTATCGAGGATCGGCAGCACACCCTCACCCTTGCGCACGGTCTTGATCGCGCGCAGCAGCATCCGGCGATAGGCGGCGATGGCGACATCGGTCTGGCCCAGATGTTCCTTGGTCCGGTCCTGGATCGGGCCCGGCGATTCCACCGCCCATTGGTCATGGACATTGATGTCGTCGCCCATGCCGGTATAGGTCCGCATCTTCTGTTCGACCGGGTCGTAGCCATAGCCGTTCCGCTTCCCGACCTTCGGGATATAGTCCGGCAGTTCATAGAGCTGCAGCCGCTGTTCGCGCATCTTCGCGTGGTCCACCGGCTGCCCGAAACTGGTGAAGATCGCATACCAGTAGCAGGTCTCGTCATCGACCGGGACATGCCATTGGGTGATGGTCATCTCGTTCGACATCGGGATGGCGATGGCCTGGGGGAAGATCTGGTTGGTCACCCGGACATGCATCGCCTCGCCGTTCAGGTCGCGCAACGCGGTGATGCGCAGCCCGTAATCCGTCGTCTCGACCTCGATCTTCGGGCGCGGGAAATCGCGCAGCACCCGGGTCATCGGAATATCCGTGCCGCCGACATAGTCGCGGAACTGCTTGCCATAGCCGTCCGCCGGATCGTCGTCTTCCAGATAGCGGTGCAGGAAGGACGCATGCGCCGGGTCGATCCCGACTTCCAGCGCCTGCAGCCAGTTGCTTTCGATCAGCCCCTTGAAGGCGAAGGTGTGGCTTTCCGGCGCGGTCAGGCAGTCGATCTCCGGCAGGGAAGGGGCCTCCCCCTCGCCCAGATAGGCGAAGACGATGCCGTTGCGCTCGACGCAGGGATAGGCGGTCGTGCGGATCCGCTGGGCCAGCGTGCTTTCTTCCGGTTCCGCCGGGGTTTCCTGACACTGGCCGTCCGTCCCGAACTTCCAGCCATGGAAGGGACAGCGCAGCCCGCCGTCTTCCAGCCGCCCATAGCACAGATCGGCGCCGCGATGCGGGCAATGCCGGTCGATCAGGCCGTAGCTGCCGTCCTCGTTGCGGAAGGCGACCAGACGCTCGCCCAGAATGGTGACCGGGCGCACCGGGCGCGGACCGTCGAATTCCACCGTCAGCGCCACCGGCTGCCAATAGCGGCGCAGCACCGCCCCGGCCTCCGTTCCCGGCCCGGTGCGGGTCAGGGTCCGGTTCATTTCCTCGCTGATCATCGCCAAACATCTCCCGGCTGGTAAGTTTGTTCGATATACGAACGTGTGTTCGATAATCAGTATGACGCAAAAATCTTTGCCTGCAAAGGGGGTCCGTTTCTAGGGACCGCCTCCGCGCGGGCCTATAATCGGTCCTACCATTTCAAGGCATCGGGGATCGGACAGATGGGCACATCACGGCGCATTCAGGTCGGCATTGTCGGCTGCGGCCCGGCGGGGCTGCTGCTGTCGCAATTGCTGCATGTGAACGGCATCGAGTCCGTGATCCTGGAGCGCCGGGACCGCGCCTATGTCGAGGGCCGCATCCGCGCCGGCGTCCTGGAGCAGGGCACGGTCGACCTGCTGCGCGCCGCCGGGGTCGCCGGCCGGCTGGAGCGCGAGGGCCTGATCCATGGCGGGATCGAGATCGCCGGGGCCGGCGAGCGCATCCGCATCCCGCTGACCGACCTGACCGGCGGCAAGGTGGTGACGATCTATGGCCAGACCGAGGTCACAAAGGATCTGATCGCCGCGCGGCTGGCGGCGTGCGGCGAGATCGTCTTCGAGGCGGAGGATGTCCAACCGCTGGATTACGACACCGATCGGCCGCGCCTGACCTATCGCAAGAACGGCGAGACAGTCGAGCTGGCCTGCGATTTCATTGCCGGCTGCGACGGGTTCCACGGCGTGTGCCGCGCCAGCCTGCCCGAAGGCGCGATCCAGACCCTGGAGCGGGTCTATCCCTTCGGCTGGCTCGGTGTCCTGGCCAAGGCCCCGCCCGCCTCGGACGAACTAATCTATGCCCATCACGAAAACGGCTTCGCGCTGTTCAGCATGCGCTCCGCCACCATCTCGCGGAACTACCTGCAATGCCGCCCGGACGAGGATCTGACCGAATGGCCCGACGCCCGGGTCTGGGACGAGCTGCGCCTGCGGGTCGGCGACAGCGACGGCAGCCTGGTCAACGAGGGCGAAGTGCTGGAAAAGAGCGTCGTGCCGATGCGCAGCTTCGTCGCCGAACCACTGCGCCACGGCCGCCTGTTCCTGGCCGGCGATGCCGCCCATATCGTCCCGCCCACCGGCGCCAAGGGGCTGAACCTCGCAGCCTCCGACATCCACTATCTGCACCGCGCCCTGATCGCCCATTACAAGCACGGCGACGACAGCGGCCTGGACAGCTATTCCCAAACCGCCCTGGCCCGCATCTGGAAGGCCGAGCGTTTCTCCTGGTGGATGACCAGCCTCCTCCACACCTTCCCCGACACCCGCGCCTTCGAAAACCGCATGCAACTGGCGGAAATCGAATACCTGCTGGCGTCAAAGGCCGCGCAAACGAGCCTGGCGGAGAACTACGTGGGGCTGCCGTTTTAGGGGGGGGGCGAGGCGATGCGGCAGGAGCACCTTCACCCCATTAAAAGAAAAAACCTTGTCAAACACAACCTAGAAAACAAAAACTTACGCGGCTACATAGTTCTTTAGCACCACATCGTTCTCAAGCGCGTCCCCGAACATCCTCATGATCGCAATTGTATTGTCGGCCACCTCAGACAAGTCTTCCAGTCCTACCATGGTGTCTTCACCATGAGCTATGGCATTCCGACGCTTCAGCAACACAACATCAATAAAAGTATGGAATCTCTCAAAAACGTCACAATCCACGTCACACACGAGGCATATATCACACAAAACATCGTAATTTAGATTTGATTTAGTATTAATCAAATCTTCGTTTAATTTGGAGAATCTTCGACCTGAAGAACTAAAAATATCATCCAACAAATCACATCTTTGAGTTATACTTGATTTTGTTTTTGATAGTGCCGCAAGTTTCGGCAGAAAATAATTCTTTAGAAACTGAGGCGAGAGCTCAGAGTATTGCAATCGTCGCAATGCGATATGCTCAAGGTACTTTCGGGCTGAAAATCTCACAAACCCCTCCCAATGCGCATAACAAACGGCCACGATTGCACGCAACAATACGCGCTGCAGGTTCTTGTCAGATCTTAATATTTCCGCCTTCAAGTCAGATATTTCTTTGATACGCCAAGTTCGATCATTGGTTATCTGGTTAGAAAAATCTTCGGCAGAAATTGGCTTACTCATGGGCAGAACCACCTTTCTCCAAAGGGAACGGTCCTTTGAATTCGAGTTGTCCCACGCAAACCAGGAGACGTGAAGTTATCTGTGTCTGGCTGCCTCCAGAACCCTTCAATCTTCTCACTCACGAATGCAACGGCCCGATCCATACCAAGAGCTTCTATATGATTGAGGTTTTTCGCTACCCCGACAGCAATACCTTCAAGACCAACCAACCCAACTTTGCCAATATGACGACCGTCTTGGAATCGGCGAAGCGCGTTGCTCCCATGAGCCTCGCTCAACAAATTGAAAGTACGCCTGATCTGGTTCGAAGCCTCACCTTGGTCCATAGTTTTGGCTAGCTGGACAATCCCCTCATCTATGTACTCTTCGACATCCAACCGACCATCATAGGGGATATTTGCATGAACTAGAAATCGAGTCGCCATTTCCATATGACGTTGTCTCTCAGCTTGCTCTTCGGTAATTGACATCACGTTCCGAAAAGCTTGGAAATCAGCAACATCCTTAATCGCAAGAAAGAACTCGCGATTTATCATAAGTATAATGCAGTTGCGTAGCTCTTGAGGGTTAGCTTGCGTGCCTCCAGCATTAAGTCTCTGGAAAAGGTCAAACTTGGTCAAGTCGTCACTGGGTCGCTTGAGAATCTCAACCCCTAGCCGTGCGCGGCGAATTGAAAGTTGTTGCGATTTATCAAGTGGTTGTTGTTCGTTGTACCCCACCCCTCCAATTAGATCTGACCGTTCCCAAACAGCATTATATAGAGAAGGTAGATACTTCGTTGCTTCTAGAACCGACGGAACCTGGAAACCATCGTCAGGGCTTCGCAATTTTCCCATGAATTCCAAGATTGTGGATATGCGCTGAAGCCCATCAATCAGTTCCCAACGGCCATCATCTTTCTCAAACACAAACACCGAAGGTAGCGGGATACCCAACAACAGTGATTCAATTAGCTTTGACTTTTGGCCTACATCCCACCGAAAAAGCCTCTGAAACTCAGGATCGATAATAATCTCTTCATCATCATACATACTGACGATTTCACCAATCGACATCTGATATGCGTCAGTCCGAACCCTTCGACCTGCTTGTTCGATTTCTTCCGCCAGCATGATCGCCCCCTTGGTGTAAGCAGATGATTCCGAGTCGTGCTCCGGAGAACCGGCTTTACAATATTGCCGATCGGAGACGCTCACATCAGCATTCAAGCACGAGTGCCGACAGTCAAGCTCACCATTGATAGTAGAACAGTTACGACCAATTGGGCCTGAAAACTCAAAGAGCGATAGGCCCGATTTGTTTGGTTAGACTATCCCAGACGCAAGTTTTTAGTCTTTAAAGCCCCAAAATCCCCCGCGCCTCCGCGACGCTCGCCGGGTGGCGGTCGTACTTGCCGCAGAGGTCCGCGACACGGGCGACGAGTTCGGCGTTGCTGGCGGCGAGGCGGTCCTTGTCGAATTTGATGTTGTCTTCCAGGCCGGTGCGGCAATGGCCGCCGAGTTCCAGGGCCCAGTGGTTCATCTGGAGCTGGTGGCGGCCGATGGCGGCGGCGGTCCAGGTGGCGTCGGGCATCAGTTCGCGCAGTTCCTTCAATTCGAATTCCAGCACCTCGCGGCGGACCGGCAGGGCGTTTTTCAGGCCGGAGACGAACTGGACATGGGCGGGACCGACGATCTCGCCGCGGTCGACCATGTCCTTGGCGGCGTAGAGCATGGCGAGGTCGAAGATTTCGATCTCCGGCTTCACGCCGTTCTGCTTCATCGCGGCGGCCAGGTCGCGGACCAGGTCGGGGTGGTTCTCATAGACCATGGATGGGAAATTGACCGAGCCGGTGGCGAGCGAGGCCATGTCCGGCTTCAGATGGATCATGCTGCCACGTGAGGACGGGTCGCGGCCGCGCCCACCGGTCGAGAATTGCACGATCATGCCGGGGCAGTGTTTGCGCACGCCCTTCAGATAGGCGTCGAATTTCGCCGGGTCGGAGGAGACGGACTGATCCTCCTCGTTGCGCATATGGACATGGACCAGGGTGGCGCCGGCCTCGAAGGCCTCCTGGGTGGAGTCGATCTGCTCCGCGACCGAGATCGGCACGGCGGGATTGTCTTCCTTCTTCGGGACGGAGCCGGTGATGGCGACGGTGATGATGCACGGCGTGCTGCTCATGGGAAGGTTCCTCAGGTAGTCGGGCGATTTTGTATGCGGGGGTCAGACGTCGAAGAAGACGGTTTCCGACGCGCCCTGCAGGTGAATGTCGAAACGGTAGACCACGCCGCGATCGGTCTCGTGCCGCGCCGCGATCAGGGTGCCGCGCCGGGCCTCCGGCACGCGGGCCAGGACCGGGTCGGCGGCGTTCGCCTCCTCCTCGTCCGCGAAATAGAGCCGCGTATAGGCGTGGGACAAAAGCCCGCGCGCGAAGACGATGACATTGATATGCGGCGCCTGGCCTTCATCGGCCGCGCCCGGCTTCACGGTCTCGAAGACGAAGCGCTTGTCCTTGTCGGTCCCGGTGCCGCAGCGGGCAAAACCGTTGAAGGCGCTGTTGGCCGCCTTGTCGGTGCCGGGATAGCGGCCTTGCGCATCGGCCTGCCAGATTTCGATCATGGCGTCGTCGATCGGATCGCCGTTGCCGTCCAGCACGCGGCCTTCGACCAGGATTCGCGGCCCGCCGCCGGCTTCCAGCCCGCCGACCGTGGGATGGGCGATGCTTTTCAGGCGATAGCCGTATTGTTCCGGCGTCAGGCCATAGGCGAAATAGGGGCCGACGGTCTGGGACGGGGTCTGTCCTCTGGAGGTCATGGCTCAGCCCTCCATCGGTGTCGCGGCGCTGCCGCGCAGGACGATGTCGAAGCGGTAGCCCAGGGCATAGGCTTCCTGGGTCACCTCGATGTCGAAATCGGCGACCAGACGGGTGCGCACCGGCTCCGGCGTCGCCTTGAAGATCGGATCGAGATCCAGCAGCGGATCGCCCGGGAAATACATCTGCGTCACCAGCCGCGTGCCGAAGCCGGGCCCGAACAGCGACAGGTGGATGTGGTTCGGGCGCCAGGCGTTGAAATGATTGGGCCAGGGATAGGCGCCGGGCTTCACGGTCAGGAAGCGGTAGACGCCGTCGGCATCCGTGGCGCAGCGCCCCGCGCCCAGGAAGTTCGGGTCCAGCGGTGCGTCGTGCCGGTCGCGGCTGTGGACATAGCGGCCGGCGGCATTGGCCTGCCAGACCTCGACCAGCGTGTCCGGGACGGCGCGGCCGTTTTCGTCCATCACGCGGCCGGTGACGATGATGCGCTCGCCCTGCGGCTCGCCGTTGACGCGGCCGTTGCGGGTCAGGTCGGCATCGTCGCCGAAGACGAAATCCTTGCCGAAGCGCGGGCCGGACAATTCGCCGATCCCGGCCGGCAGGGTCACCAGCGGCTGGGTCGGGCCGCGCAGGCCGGTCGATTTGTATCCGGGATCGCGATAGGCCGGATGGCTGGCCCAATCGCGCGGGCTCAGGCTGTCTGACATGTTACGGCGTTTCCTCTTCTGCCATGGCCGCCAGCTCCCGCTTGACGATTTTGATCGCCTTGTTGGCGGCGGGAACCCCGGCATAGACGGCGACATGCATCAGCGCCTCGCGCAGATCTTCCGGGGTCGCCCCGGTATTGCGCGTGGCGCGGACATGCATCGCCACTTCCTCGTCGTGACCCAGCGCAGCCAGCAGCGCCAGGGTGACGATGCTGCGCTCGCGCTTGGTGAAATGATCGCCGGCCCAGACGGTGCCCCAGGCACCTTCGGTGATGAAGGATTGGAAGGCCTCGTCGAAATCGGTCTTTGCCGCCTCGGCACGGTCGACATGCGCGTCGCCCAGAACGGAGCGCCGCACTTTCATGCCGGAAACATACCGGCGAGTTTGTTTTTCGGTCTCGGACATACGCCAGAGTATCTCAGCCAGCGGCCCGCGCTCAAATCGTTCTATCGCTCAAGACCTGTTCCCGGTCATGGAATACCGGTATCCGAACATATCGTTCGACAGTCGAACCGGACAAAAGAAACCCGGAACGAAATGCCGTCCCGGGTCGCCAAAGAGTTTGTGAGGCGCCGGCGGTCCCCCCCAGAACCGCCGGCTGGGCACATAGGGCGCGACCGCGAGATCGCCCCCCCTCCCATAACGCGCCCCGCCTAGATGGCGAGGTATTCCTGCCGCAGCTCGGCGTTGTCCAGAACCTCCTGCGCGGTGCCGTCGAACACGACCTGGCCCATGTCCAGGATGATCGCCCGGTCCGCCAGATGCAGGGCGGCGATGGCATTCTGTTCGACGATGATGGTCGTCATGCCGTGGCTCTTGATCTCCTGCAGCGTGCGTTCGATTTCCTGCACGATGACCGGGGCCAGCCCTTCATAGGGCTCGTCCAGCAGCAGCAGCTTGACGTCGCGGGCCAGGGCGCGGGCGACGGCCAGCATCTGCTGTTCACCGCCGGACAGGGTCACCCCTTCCTGACTGCGCCGCTCGCCCAGGCGCGGGAACAGATCGTACAGCCGCTCGATCGACCAGCCATGCGGCTCCGCGATCTGGGCCAGCTGCAGGTTCTCATGCACCGTCAGCCCCTGGATGATACGCCGGTCTTCCGGGACCAGACCGATGCCGTTGCGGGCCGCCTGGAAGGCGCGCATCTCGTGCAGCGGCTGATGGTCCAGCCAGATCTCGCCATGGCGCAGTTCCGGATCGTCGACCCGGGCGATGGCCCTGAGGGTCGAGGTCTTGCCGGCACCGTTGCGGCCCAGCAGCGCCAGAATCTCGCCCTCGCGGACATCGAAGCTGACGCCCTGGACGATATAGCTTTCGCCGTAATAGGCGTGCAGGTCCCAGCAGGAGAAATAGGCGTGGTTGCCGCCCTGGCCGCGGACTCCCGGAACGCCGGGCGCGGTCTGCTTTTCGCCGGTTTTTTCCATCGTGTCGGTCATAGATGCGCCCCTCCGAGATAGGCTTCCTGGACTTTCGGATTGCCCTTGATATTCGCCGGCACGTCCTCGGCGATGACCGTGCCCTGGGCCAGGACCGAAATCCGGTCGGCCAGGGAGAAGACGACATGCATGTCGTGCTCAATCACGATCTTGGTGATGCCGCGCTCGCCGATCCGTTTCAGAAGGTCGATCGTCGCGTTGGTGTCGGCGCGGCTCATCCCCGCCGTCGGCTCGTCCAGCAGCAGTAGGACCGGGTCCTGAACCAGGCACATGGCCAGTTCCAGCCGCCGCTTGTCGCCGCGCGACATGCTGGACGCGATCTTGTTGCGGTCTTCCTGCAGCCCGACCTCTTCGAGGATGTTCATGGCCTTCTCGCGGACCTCGCCTTCCCGCTCCACATCGCGGAACGGGTTCAGCTTGAACGATCCGTCGCGGCGGGCGAAGGCCGGGATCATGACGTTTTCCAGCAGCGACAGATCGGTGAAGATCTCCGGCGTCTGGAACACCCGGACCACGCCGGTCTGGTTGATCTCGTGCGGCTTCAACCCCAACAGCGACTTGCCGTTGAACATTACCGTGCCGGTATCCGGGTCCAGGCGGCCGACGAAGCAGTTCAGCAGCGTCGACTTGCCTGCCCCATTGGGGCCGATGATGGCGTGAACGGAGCCTTCCTCGACATCGAGATTGACGTTGTTCAGCGCCTTGAGACCGCCGAAGTTCTTATTGACGTCTCTGACTTCCAAGATGCCCATGGTTATTCTCCCGGCATCGGCGAGGAGCGACGCCCGCCTTCGTTTTCGTTCTTCTGCGCCTTACCCGTACGCCGGGCGATCAGCTTGCCGATCCGGGACAGACCTTCGGTCACGCCGCCCGGCAGGAAGATCACGATCAGCATGAACAGAATGCCCAGGCTCAGGTGCCAGCCTTCGCCGACGAACAGCGAGGTGACGGAAACCAGGACTTCCGACAGCCCATCCGGCAGGAAGCTGTAGATATTGGCGAGAGTCTGATCGTTGAACGCCGAGAAGATGTTCTCGAAATACTTGATCAGCCCGGCACCGATGATCGGACCGATGATGGTTCCGACCCCGCCCAGGATGGTCATCAGCACGACCTCGCCGGACGCCGTCCACTGCATGCGCTCCGCGCCCGCCAGCGGGTCGATGATGCACATCAGCGCGCCGGCAAGACCGGCATACATACCGGAGATGACGAAGGCCGCCAGCGTATAGGGACGCGTGTTGACGCCGGTATAGTTCAGGCGGTTCTGGTTCGTCTTCACCGCCTTCAGCATCATGCCGAAGGGCGAGCGGAAGATCCGCATCGCGATGAAGACCGTGATCACCAGCAGGATGCCGCAGAAGTAAAATCCGGTCATGCCCTGCATCTGATAGCCGAAGATCTGCGAGATCAGCGGCCCGGTGGTCTCGACCGTCTTGTCGTCGAAGATCCGGGGATCCTCATGCAGGACGCGCAGGCCGGTTTCGCCATTGGTGATCGGCGTCAGGACCGAATAGGCCAGATTGTAGCACATCTGGGCAAAGGCCAGCGTCAGGATCGAGAAGTAGATCCCCGACCGGCGCAGGCTGATGAACCCGATGACCAGGGCGAAGACGCCCGCCACGACGACCGAGGCGATGACCGCCGGGATCGGGTTCATGCCCAGAAGCTTGAACGTCCAGACCGCCGTGTAGGACCCGACGCCCAGGAAGGCCGCATGGCCGAAGGACAGATAGCCGGTCAGGCCGAACAGGATGTTGAAGCCGGTGGCGAAGATCCCGAAGATCGCGAAACGCTGCATCAGGTCGGGATAGTTGGCCCCGAACGGCGCCAGCCAGATCGGCATGGTGAAGACGGCGACGGCGAAGAGCGCGATCAGAACGAGATCGCCCTTTTCGGAGGATTGGCTGAAGAATTTCATCATGGCGCCTTACTCCATCACACCCTTGCGTCCCATCAGGCCGCGCGGACGAACCAGCAGCACGACGATGGCAACAAGGTAGATGATGATCTGGTCCAGGCCGACGATGCCGACCTTGGACAGGATATCGCGGACCGCGGTCATCGAGGCGAAGGACTGAAGCACACCCAGCAGGAACCCTGCCGCGACGGCCCCCGGCAGGCTGCCCATGCCGCCGACGACGACGACGACGAAGGACAGGACCAGGAAGTCCATGCCGATGTGATAATCCGGCGGCAGGATCGGCGTGTACATGACGCCCGCCAGACCGGCGACCACGGCGGCAATGCCGAAGACGATGGTGAAACGCCTGTCGATATTGATCCCCAATAGCCCGACCGTTTCCCTGTCCGCCATGCCGGCCCGGACGACCATGCCGAATGTGGTGAACTGCAGGAAGGCGAAGACCGCGGCGATGACGAAGCCCGAGAAGATCAGATAGACGATGCGCCACCAGGGATAGACCAGTGCGCCCGGATCCCCGAACAGCGCGCCGATATCGGCCGCCCCCTGAACGATGGACGGCGCGTCCTGCTGGATCGGGTTGGCGCCATAGATCGCCTTCACGATTTCCTGCAGCACGATGGCCAGGCCGAAGGTAACAAGAATCTGTTCCGCGTGTGGGCGCTTATAGAAGAAGCGCACCAGACCGCGTTCCATCGCGATGCCGACCAGCAGCATGAATGGAATGGCGATCAGAATGGAGAGTGGCACCGAGTAGTCGATGATGGTCAGGCCGAAATCGCCGAACCATTCCTGGGCGTAAGGCGTCCGGATTTCCAACGGCGTGCCCCAGGCCGTCGTTTCAGTCTCGGACAACGCCACTTTTTCCAGGGTCAGGGCCCTATTGATCGTAACGGCGCAGAACGCGCCCAGCATGAAAAGCGCCCCATGCGCGAAGTTCACGACGCCCAGCGTCCCGAAAATCAGCGTCAGGCCCAGCGCGATCAGCGCGTAGGCCGCCCCTTTGTCGAGGCCGTTGAGCACCTGTAGGAGTATCGCGTCCATGGCGACAGCCCTCCCCTAATAGCGACGATTATGAACCAACCGCGATTGTTGTTTACCACATCCCCGCGAGCCGGATCGGCGGCCGCCCCGATATCGGGACGACCGCCGGTTCCGTTAGTCTGGGAACCCCTTAACCCGCGTTGCAGGCCCCGAGGTCGCCAGCGAACTCGTCGCCGGTCGGGTCGTAGGTGACCTTCTCGGCCGGGACTTCCTGAACGACTTCCAGAAGGTCGAACTGAGAGGTCGGGTTTTCGTTACCCTTCACGACCAGAACCTTCTTGAAGCACTGGTGGTCGTCGGCGCGATACAGCGTCGGACCGTTGCCCATGCCGTCGAATTCGAAGCCTTCCAGGGCTTCGACGATGGCGCAGGGGTTGAACGACCCGGCACGCTGGGCCGCATCGGCGTACAGCAGCGCCTGGACATAGCAGGTATGGGCGGCCTGCGACGGCGGGAAGCCATACTTGGCGCCGAAGGACTTCACGAAAGCCTGCGAGGCCTCGTCCTGCAGCGACCAGTGCCAGTTGGTGGAACCGAAGATGCCCTTCACGTTTTCGCCGGCACCCTGAGCCATCAGGCGGGAATACAGCGGAACGACGATTTCGAAGTTCTTGCCGTTAACCTGCTTGTCGCGCAGACCGAACTGAACCGCCTGAGTCAGCGAGTTCACCATGTCCTTGCCGTAGTGGTTCAGGATCAGCACGTCGGCACCGGAGTTCAGAACCGGCGTGATGTACTGCGAGAAGTCGCCCGCGCCGAGCGGCGTGCGAACGGCGTTGACCGTTTCCCAGCCGATCGCTTCGGAATACTTCTTGATCGAGCCTTCCTGCGACCAGCCCCAGGTGTAGTCGGCGGTCAGGTGGTAGGCCTTACGATCGTTACCGTAGTTGGCTTCCATCACCGGGCCCAGCGCGGCGCCGGACATTTCGGTGTTGAAGAAGTGGCGGAAGCCGTTGCGGCGGCGGTCCTTGCCGGTCGTGTCGTTGGAGTGCGTCAGGCCGGCCATGAAGATCACGCCCGCTTCCTGGCACAGCGACTGCACCGCGATGGCCACGCCCGAGGACGAGCCGCCCGTGATCATGATGGCGCCGTCTTTTTCGATCATGCGCTTGGCCGAGGCGCGCGCCGCGTCCGATTTGGTCTGGGTGTCACCGGTGGTGAACTCTACCTTCTTGCCCAGGACGCCGCTTCCTTTCAGCTCCTTGGACGAGAACGTGTTCAGCAAACCGCCGTCGCCTTCGCCGTTCAGGTGCTCGACGGCGAGCTGATAGGCCCGCAGTTCGTCGGCGCCTTCATCGGCATAGGCACCGGTCTGCGGCACGTTGAAACCGAACGTGACGGAGCTGCCCGTCGGTTCGTTCACATAAGCACTGGCACCTTTGGTGAAGAAGTACGGCGACGCGAAAGCCGCCGCACCCATCGCTGCCGTCCCCTTCAGCAGAGTCCGGCGGTCAATCTTGGACTTGAAGCCACCCATATTCGTTTCCTCCTAAAATTTTCATGTCTCGTTCGCTTACCCGCCCCCCGTTGGAGCTGCCGTGAGCGGGCGAGTCCGAGAGCGGCTTAGCGCCTGGCCGCCCATAAGAGCAGGGCATGCAACCGAGGCGCAGCGGCATTTGTAAATTAACTTTGTAAAAAACTCAATAACTCATTGACATGTAACGATTTTTCTGTCAAAACTAAACATAATTCCAGACAAGGTATGTCAAAATTTTACGTTGCAGCGCACAAAACCGAAATTTTCGAACGGGTTAGAGGCTTTCCGCGCAATGAACGAAAACACCCGAAATCGTACCGTGCCGTCACCCGGCCCACGCAGCCTTCGCCGCACAGCCACCCGGCCGGCGGAAAATTCTCCCCTGGGCGGGCAAGCCGCGATCGGTTTGAAGATCCGCGAGCGCCGCGCCAAGCTGGGCATATCCCAGACGGAACTGGCCGAGCGGCTGGGCATATCTCCCTCCTATCTGAACCTGATCGAACGCAACAAACGAAACATCGCGGCGCGCCTGATGCCGGGATTGGCGCAGCATCTGCGTGTCGACGTCGAATGGCTGGACGGTGAGTCGGAACGCCGTCTGGCGCAGGAATTGCGCGAGTTGGCGGGTGACCCGATCCTGCGCAATTTCGACCTGGATTCCAGCGCGTCCGATCTGGTTGCGCGCTCCCCGGAATGGGCGCGGGCGCTGGTCACGCTGTATCGCGCCTATATGAACCGAAGTCAGGCGGTCGCAGCCCTGTCCGACCGATTGAACCAGGACCCCTATCTGGGCGACGCAGTGCACACCATGCTGACCAAGATCACCGCCATCCGGTCAGCCGCGGAAATCCTGGAGACCGTACCAGACCTGGACGAGCCTGAACGCACACGGTTTCAATCCGTCCTGTTTAAGGAAAGCACCAATCTGTCGGGCATTGCGGAAGGGATCGCCCAGTTCTTCGATACGGCGGATACCGACACGGCGGCAATGACCCCGGCGGAGGAAGTGGACGATTTCATCGTCGCGCGAGACAATTACATCGAGGAACTCGAGGAGGTCGCGGGTGCGTTGCGCGCTGAGGTCGATCCGTTCGGCGCGCCGTCAGACTCGCGGATGACAGAATTCCTGGAGCGCCGGCTGGGCGTGACGGTCCGGTTCGTTCGCGATTCGGCGATGGAGGCCGGAAAACTGTGGAACCAAGTGCATTTCGAACCGGAAACACGGACGTTCAGCATTTTGGAAAGCGCCGCCGGATCCAGCTACCGGTTTCAACTGGCACGGCTGATCTGCCGGTTGCGTTTGGGCGATCCCATCCGCAGGCTGGCCAATGCATCGCCCCTGCTGCGCAGCGCGGAAGCTCGGGAGCGCGCGTCGGGCGCCATGGCGTCCTATGCGGCGGCCTGTCTTCTGATGCCCTATGACGCGTTCCGGGCGGCGGCGGAGGATGCGCGCTATGACATCGAGTTCCTGGCCCGGAAATACGGCGCCAGTTTCGAACAGATCTGTCATCGTCTGGTTTCCCTGAAACGTCCGGGATCGGAAGGCGTGCCCTTCGCCTTCATGCGCACGGACCCGGCCGGCTTCGTCACCAAGCGGATGCCGCTGCCGCGTCTGCCGTTGCCGCGCTACGGCAATGCCTGCCCCTTGTGGGCCGTCTACAACGCCTTTCAGACACCGGGCGCAATCTGCCGCCAGATCGCCGATTTTCCCAATGGCGAACGTTTCCTGTTCGTCGCTCGGGCTCAGGGGAAGGTGCAGCATCGGTTCAACGCGCCGCGCCATCTGGTCAGCGTCATGGTCGCCTGCGACGCGCTGTACGCCGACCGGACGATCTATGCCGACGGGCTGGACCTGTCCGCACCCGGCCTGGCCGTACCCGTCGGCCCAAGCTGCCGCCTATGCGCCCGGCGCGCCTGCATCTATCGGGAAGAAGCGCCGATCCACGAGGTGGCCGGGGCTGTAACGCCATCGTAACCGTTGCGCATTATCCGACCCGACGGTACGGTCAAATCAACAAGTCGAGCCAATCGACGCGCGATGAACGTTTGGGAGGAACCGGCCGTGCCGACGCGTGTGCTGATCGCGGAGGACGAACCGAACATCGTCGAGTCGCTGAGCTTCATCTTGAGCCGTTCCGGCTGTGATGTCGCGTCTGCACCTGATGGGGAATCGGCACTGAATTCGATCCGCGGTGATCGCCCCGATGTGGTGATCCTGGACGTGATGCTGCCGAAGATGAACGGGTTCGAAGTCCTGAAGACAGTTCGGTCCGACGCCGAATTGAAGACGATTCCCATCATCATTCTGACCGCCAAGGGTCAGAGCCAAGACCGCCGCATGGCGGAGGAGATCGGCGCCGACGCCTTTGTCACCAAGCCGTTTTCCAATCAACACATCATCGACACGGTGAAGGGGCTGACCGGCGGATGAGGCGCAGCATGCGATCGGCTTCCGCCATTCGGAAGGCGCGCGACGTCGCCGTCGTAATCCCGGTCGTCTGCACCTTCCTGTTCATGCCACCGCTGATCCATATCGCGTCCGACGCCGGCAGTCTGTTCGGCATTCCCACGGTCGTGATCTATCTTTTCGGGATCTGGGGGGCCGCCGTCGCCCTGACGGCCTGGAACTCCCGCCGCCTCGACGCCCCGGAACAGGACGACGCCTTCCGGATCGACAGCAAGGACGCGCCGCCCTGACGGCGGCTGTCCGGTTCGCGCGATGCTTTCCGCCAATCTCGTCTTCGCCGTCTCGCTGGGCTATGTGGCCCTGCTGTTCTTCGTTGCCTATCTGGGCGATAAGCGGGCCCGCGCCGGTCAGTTGGGCCTGTTCCAATCGCCGCTGATCTACACGCTGTCGATTTCGGTCTATTGTACCTCCTGGACCTTCTATGGCGCCGTCGGTTCCGCCGTGCGCAGCGGGATGGAGTTCATCACCATCTATACCGGTCCGACCATCGTCTTCATCGGCTTCTGGTTTCTGCTGCGCAAGCTGGTGCGGATCGGGCGGGTCCACCGCATCACCTCGATCGCCGACCTCATCTCCTCCCGCTATGGCAAGGGGGAAAGCCTGGCGGTGCTGGTCACCCTGATCGCCATCGTCGGATCGACCCCCTATATCGCGCTGCAGCTCAAGGCGGTGACGACCAGTTTCCAGGTGATCAGCGGCGGCGGGTTCGCCGACCCGGACCAGCCGGTTTTCGCCGACCCGGACTATACGATGGCTTTTTGGATCGCCGCCGGGATGGCCGTCTTCACCATCGTCTTCGGCACCCGCAACATCGACGCCAACGAACGCCATCACGGCGTGGTCGCGGCCATCGCCCTGGAGGCCCTGGTCAAACTGTTCGCCCTGATCGCGGTCGGGCTGTTCGTCGTCTTCTATCTGGCGGACGGCCCGTCGGAGATCTTCTCCATGGCTCCGCCGGGTCTGCTGAACACCGAGGAAGTGTTCGGACCGCGCTGGATTACCCTGACCTTCCTGGCGGCGACGGCCGTCATCTGCCTGCCGCGCCAGTTTCAGGTGACGGTGGTGGAAAATGCCGACGAACGGCATCTCTACACCGCGTCCTGGATGTTCCCGCTGTATCTGCTGTTAATCAGCCTGTTCGTCCTGCCCATCGCCATCGGCGGCCTTACATTCCTGCCGGAAACGGCCAATCCGGACATGTTCGTGCTGACCCTGCCCATGGCGATGAACCAAGATCTGCTGGCGCTGATCGCCTTTCTGGGCGGGTTCTCCTCCGCGACCTCCATGGTTATCGTCGCCTGTATTGCACTGTCGACCATGGTTTCGAACCATGTCGTGATGCCGTTGGCGCTGCGCCTGCCCTGGGTCGAAATGAAAGCCAGCGGCGATGTGCGGCGCCTGCTGCTGATCAGCCGCCGGACCAGCATCTGTCTGGTCCTGCTGCTGGGCTTCGTTTACTTCCGGCTCAGCGCCAAATCCGATGCGTTGGCAGCGATCGGCCTGATCGCCTTCGTCGGCGTCGCCCAGTTCCTGCCCAGCCTGATCGGCGGCCTGTACTGGCGCCAGGCCTCCGCCAAGGGCGCCTTCGCCGGCCTCCTGGCGGGCTTCCTGATTTGGCTCTACACGCTGTTCCTGCCCAGTTTCGAGGGTGCGTTCCTCATCCCGCTTTCCGTCATCGAAAACGGTCCCTGGGGTATTTCCTTCCTGCGGCCCGAGGCCCTGTTCGGGTTGGAAGGCATGGATCCGTTGGTCCACGCGTTGTTCTGGAGTCTGTGTCTGAACACGCTAATCTTCGTGATCGTCTCGCTGATCTTCGATCCGAAACCGTTGGAGCGATTGCAGGGCGCGCTGTTCATCGACGTCTTCCGCACGCCCGCCGACAATGAAGCGCGGTTCATCCGGCGTTACGCGGCCAGCAACGACCTTTTCGTCGTCGCCCAACGCATCCTGGGAACCGAATCTGCCTATCGCGTGTTCAGCGAATTCGCCCAGAACCAGGGCGTTGCCGGGCACCTGCCCCGCGCCGACGACGAATTCATCGGCCATCTGGAACGCGAACTGGCGGGCAGCGTGGGCGCGGCGACCGCCCGCGCGATGATCCTGCAGGTGGTCAAGGGCGAGACGATCAGCCTGGACGAGTTGATGAAGATCGTCGACGAGACGCAGCAGGTCATCGACTACAGCCGTCAATTGGAGGTCAAATCCCACCAGCTGCAGCAGACCGCACGGCAATTGCGCGAGGCAAACGAGCGTCTGAAGCAACTGGACGTCCAGAAAGACGATTTCCTGAGCCAGGTCAGCCACGAGTTGCGCACGCCCATGACGTCCATCCGCTCCTTCGCCCAGATCCTGCTGGACACGCCGGATATGGACGAGAAGGAAACCAAGCGGTTCACCGGCATCATTCTGGAGGAAAGCCAGCGCCTGACCCGGCTGCTGGACGAGATCCTGGATCTGGCGCGCCTGGAAGGCGAGCAGATCGATTGGGAACTGCATGAGATCGACGCGTCCGAAGCACTGAAACGGGCGATCGCAACCTGTCAGGGCCTGGCGGCACAGAGCAATGTCACCCTGGAATTCCGGGACGAGGCGAAGGGCACGATCATCGAAGCGGATGACGACCGGCTGCGGCAGGTCTTCCTCAATCTGATCACCAACGCGATCAAGTACAATTCGTCGCCGGAGCCCAAGGTCACGGTGCTGAGCGCCATCGAGAACGGCCGCTATTGCGTCTCTGTCGAAGACAATGGCGCAGGCATCCGGGCCGACGACCGGGAACGGATATTCCAGAAGTTCTCCCGCGGCTGGCGGCAGTCCAAGGACGGCCGGTCGGGCACGGGACTGGGCCTGGCGATCAGCTGGCAGATCATGCAGCGCCTGCGCGGGGATTTGGAATTGCTGCCCCAGGAGGACGGAACCGGCGCACGGTTCAAGATCAGCCTGCCCTGTAAGGAACGCGCCGCGGCCGAGTGAGCCGCGACGGTCCCAAGCGACGAATGCGCGTCAGTTGCCGAAGGTCGCGTAGAGCATGCGGGAGATGTCGCTTTCCAACGGGAAGGACAACATGCCCATCACGTCATAGCCCAGCATGGCGGGCATGGCGTAAAAGCGAAACAGGAAGAAGAACCACGCAACATAGAGCGGTACGATCGGCTCCAGCAGGAAGCCGGGTGTGATCGGTTTGAACACCCGGAGAATCGGATCGGTCGCCTTCACAAAGACCCGCATGAAGAAGAAGGACGAATCGACGGGCAGGAAAATGTTCATCGCCGTGCGTCCGATCAGCGTCCACATGACCACGCCCAACGCGTAATCCAGGATGATCACCCAGACTGGAAACTGTTCCAACATGCCTGCCCAACCCCCCGATGCGAGCCTTTAAAGCCACCGTCATTGCCCCTCTGTCGGGCCTGCGGTGATCCATTGTATGGAGTTTAAACGAAAATTGGGGGCGGAACAGAGTTCCGCCCCCGAAAGTTTCGAACCCGCGTTGGGATCAGTGCGCCATATCCAGCACTGTCTTGCCGCTGGGATCCCTGGTTTCGTCCACCATGGCCTGGATTTCCGCATCCGGCTCCGGCGTCATCAGGCTGACAACCACCATGGCGACCAGGCTTACCGGCATGCCGATAATCCCGAACCGCAGATGGTCGATGCCAAGCCAGGTATTCCCGGTCGTATAGGTCCAGTACAGATAGATCGATCCGGCCAGGAAACCGGCAACCATCCCGGCGATCGCGCCGGCCCGGTTGGCCCGTTTCCACCAGACCCCGAGGACCAGCGGGAAGAACAACCCGGAACACGCGAAGCAGAACGCCCAGGCGACTGCCCCGAGGATCCCGGTCAGCTTCAAGCTGGCCACCGCCGCACCGGCCGCCCCGATGATGATCAGGAGGACACGCGCGACGATCAGGCGATGGCGGGTATCCGCCTTCGGATCGATGATCTTGTAGTACAGGTCGTGGCTGAGTGCGTTGGCGATGGCAAGCAGCAGACCGTCCGCCGTGGACATGGCCGCCGCCATACCGCCGGCCGCAACCAGGCCGGAAACGACATAGGGCAGACCCGCGATTTCAGGCGTGGCCAACACGACGATGTCGGGCCGCATGAAGAACTCGTTGATCTGCAAAATACCGTCACCATTGCTGTCCGAGATCGCCAACATGCCGACCGACGACCATTTCTGGATCCATTCCAACGCGTTCACATCGGCGACTGCCTTGCCGATGATGCTGGTCGCGAGGGTCGGATCGAGAAGCTGCAGCTTCGTCAGCGTCGCGAGCGCGGGCGCCGTGAAGTACAGCAGGAAGATGAACAGCAGCGACCAGGACACCGACTTGCGCGCCGCCCGGACGGTCGGCGTGGTGAAGTAGCGCATCAGAATGTGCGGCAGCGATGCCGTACCGGCCATCATACACAAGGCCAACGTGACGAACTTCCAAGCCGCCATGTTGTCGCCCGGTGCGTTATGCAATCCGGTCAGCACCGAAACCCCGGCGATCTTTTCGGCGGCCGGCGTACCGACGCCGACCAGCGCCTCCAGCTCCGCGACCCGAACCACGGCATCGCCGTAGGAGAAGTGCGGAATGATCCCGAAGCCCTGCTTGTTCGACATCCAGATAACCGGGGCCAGATAGGCGATGATCAGCACGATGTACTGCGCCACCTGGGTCCAGGTCACCGCCCGCATGCCACCGAGCATGGAGCACAGCAGAATACCGAGAAGGCCGAACCAGACACCGACTTCGAACGGGATCTGAAGCGCCCGCGCCGCGATCGTGCCCGTCGCGTTGATCTGCGCCGTCACATAGGTGAAGGACGCCACGACAAGGATGATGACCGCGACAAGACGCGCGAAATTCCCGCCGAACCGGGTTCCGATGAAATCGGGCACCGTGTAACAGCCGAACTTACGCAGGTACGGCGCCATCAGCGAGTTGACCAGCACATAACCACCGGTCCAGCCGACGACGAAGGCGAGATAACCGTGACCGCCGAAATACACACCGCCCGCCAGCGCCACGAAAGACGCGCCGGACATCCAGTCCGCCGCCGTCGCCATGCCGTTGAACACCGGCGGCACTTCGCGCCCGGCTACGTAATAGGCCTCGACCTGCATGGTACGCGACAACCAACCGATCGCGGCGTAGATGAAGATCGTGAAGGCCACGAACAGGATGCCGATCGTGTCGGCGCCAAGACCCATTTGCTCCAGGACCGCCATCAGCAAAATGAATGCGATGAAGCCGCCGGTATACAGGCCGTAGATCTTGGGCAGGTTGTCGATGAAATTACCTTTGAGCATCGTCCCGTCCCCTTATTCTTCGCTAAAACCGGCTTCGTCGTCGATTTTGTCCTGCAGCACGTTCTGCACGAAAATCAACACGACGAACACGATCAGCGACCCCTGCACGGCCATGTAGTAGCCGAGCGGGAATCCCAAGAACGAGGCGGCATTCAACTCATTCGCGAACCAATGAACCACGAAGGAGAAGATGAACCATAGGATCAAGACCACGATCGTCAGGTTCTTCGTTCTCATCCAGTGGCGGGCGCGCGCTTCTGTTTTGTCTTGTGACATTGCTTCCCCCACTACAGTATCGTTGACGAGCTTTTCTACGCTAACCGATAACGCTACGCGAAAGAAACCAATCGAAAACGCTACAGAGATACGCCTCAACCTGTCAAGAAACTAAAAATCTCAATGGAATTGTCGAAAACTGTGTCGCGATCTTATATTCCTAAATGGTTAATGGACAATTTTGCTGCGGTGCGGAATTTGTTCCGTGTCAGACTTAATCGCGAGCCAATAATCACCGCCGAATCCTTGGCCGACTTCGTGCATACACGCGCCGCCTACATCGCCCAGACATCGCTTTTCGGGTACCTTAAAACCCGAATGGGCATTAAGTTCAGAGTCCTTTTCGAAGACGAAACGTTCTCCGCGGAGATCCACAAGGCCTCCGTGAAGCTATTCCTGTCCTGTCTGTCCGATTTGACGCTTTATGCGGTCGCAATGGTGGCCCGTGCCGGGGTCTTGAACGATGCGGAACTGAACGCCCTGGCGCGCCATTGCCACGATCGCGCGCATCGGGCGGCACTGGCGGAGGTACCGCCCGAACGGCGGCCGGAGAATGCCGAGGCGGCATTCGCGAATCGCCTGAACGCCGTGCACTGGGCCGACATTCCCGACGGGCCGGAAGCCTTTCGCGGCAGCGAGGCCGACTTGATCCGCGTCGCGCCGGTTTCCGACCAGTTCAAGGATCTGGACGGCGAGATCGTCGCCAACTCGATCCGGTTCCGCTGGCACGACGTTCGGGACCAGATGCGTAAACGGCTGAGAGGCGCCGAAGTCGCCGGTGACTGGCGCCAGATGCGGGACGGCAAGGGATAGAATCGCCGGCCTGCGCGACGGAGGGACAAGATGAGCTTCGAATCGGTCCCGCATGAATGTTCCGCGATGCCGCTCGCCGCGCTTCCCATGGTCGTGCTGGACACGGAAACGACGGGACTGGACGCCGCGCGCGACCGGGTCATAGAAATCGGCGCGGTCCGCCCGGTCCCCGGGCAACCGGTCACGGATGACGATGTCATTGCGACCCTGGTCAATCCCGGCATCTCGATCCCCGCGGCCTCAACCGCCATTCACGGCCTGTCCGACAAGGATGTCGCCGACGCCCCGGCCTTTCCGCTCGCCATGGCGGACATCGCTGCCTGGACCGGTGCGCGGATCGTGATCGGGTATTCGATCGGCTTCGATATCGCCGTCCTGAAGGCGGAGCATGTGCGGCATGGCATGATCTGGCGCGCGCCGCGCAGCCTGGATGTCGCCCATCTGGTTCACATTCTGGCCCCCAACCTGCCGAACCCGTCGATAGAGACCGCCGCCGGCTGGCTGGGAATCGATGTTTCCAACCGCCATCGCGCGCTTGGCGACGCACTCGTCACAGGACAGATTTTCCGCGCCCTTCTGCCACGATTGCGAGCCAGCGGCATTCTGACCCTGGCCCAGGCGGAACGCGCCTGCCGGTCCCTGACCGCAAGACTGGACGGGGAAGCACGGGCAGGATGGGACCTGCCCGCATACGACACGGCCGGCGCACAATCCGTCCCCGAACTGGCCCGGATCGACAGTTTCCCATACCGCCACCGCGTCGCCGACCTGATGACCAGCCCCCCGGTGCGCCGACCCGATGCGATACCGCTGAGAGAGGCGATGAGTGCGATGGTCGAATCCCGGGTCAGTGCGTTGGTGCTCGACCCGGCAAACCCGGCGGCGAAGCCAGGCATCGTGACCGAGCGCGATATCTTGCGCGCCCTGGAACGCGGCGATGCGGCGATGCTGGATCAGCCTGTCTCGACGATCGGTAGCTATCCGCTGGTCACGATCGAGGGGGAGGAATTCGTCTATCGGGCGCTCGCCCGCATGAATAGTAAGGGGTTTCGGCATCTGGCGGTGACCGGATCAGACGGCACCGTGGTCGGCGTGCTCAGCGCGCGCGACCTCCTGCGGCAGCGGGCGGACGAGGCAATGTCCCTCGGCGACGGGATCGAACGGGCGGAGACCGCGGAGGATCTGAACCGGGTCTGGTCCGACCTGACGACGGTCGCCCGAGCCCTGACGATCGAAGGCGTCGACGCGCGCATGGTCGCGTCCCTGATTTCGCGGGAACTCCGCGCCCTGACCGAAAAGGCCTGCCGCCTGGCGGAGGCGCAAATGCGCGAAGCGGGGCGGGGCGGCCCGCCCGCCCCCTATGCGATGATGGTGCTCGGTTCCGGCGGGCGCGGCGAAAGCCTTCTTGCCATGGATCAGGACAATGCAATCGTCTATGCCGACGGTGCGCCGCCGCAGGCGGATGACTGGTATGCCGAACTCGGCAAAACGGTGTCGGACATCCTGAACGACGCCGGCGTCGCCTATTGCAAGGGCGGCATCATGGCGGCCAACGCCGAATGGCGCATGCCGGTCGGCCGGTGGCGGGAGACGGTAAGGGACTGGATCGCCCGGCCCCGCCCCGAGAACATTATGAATTGCGACATCTTCTTCGATGCACGCCCGGTCCATGGCGAGGCCGACCTGGCCGATACCCTGCGCCAGGATGCGATCGGCGACGCGAAGACCGCACGCCCTTTCCTGCGGGCATTGGCGCTCACCGCCAGCCGCTTCGAATCGCCGGTCGGATGGTTCGGCCGGTATCGGCTGACCGCCGGGCGGGTCGATCTGAAGATGAACGGCATCCTGCCGATCTTCTCCGCCGCCAGGGTCGCGGCACTGGAACGCGGTCTGCCGCATCGGTCCACGCCGGAACGGCTTCGGGCGGTCCGGCAGGAAGGCACGGCGACCGAACGGTCGGCCGACAACCTGATCGAAGCCCACCGCATCCTGCTGAATCTGATCCTGAGACAGCAGTTGCGGGACGTCGCGGCGGGTCTGCCACTGTCCAACGCGGTCGCGCCGTCGGAACTGACGGAATTCGACCGCCAGGAACTGCGCTGGGCCCTGGAGCAAGTGCCGCGCATCGCCGACCTTCTGGGAACGCCGGTCGTCGGTTAGCGCTTGGCCAGATCGGCGTAGCTGCCGCCGGTCAAACGCTCCAGATCATCCGGGGTCAGGCGGAAGACCGCGTTGGGCGCCCCGGCCGCAGCCCAGATTTCCGGGTAGGACTTCAGATCCTCGTCCAGGAATATTCGCATCTCGGTCGCATGTCCGACCGGAGACACGCCGCCGATGGCGTAGCCCGTTGCCTGACGCACGAAATCGGCATCCGGCCGAAGAACCTTCTCGCCGATCAAATCGCGCAGCTTCTTTTCATCGACCCGGTTGACCCCGCTGGCGATGACCATCACCGCCGCCGCGCTGCCCTTCCCCTGGAAGACCAAGGATTTCGCGATCTGCGCCACATCGCAGCCGATAGCGGCCGCGGCCTGATCGGACGTCGCGGTACTGGTTTCAAATTCCAACACTTCGAATCCGTCCCCCAGGACGGCCTGAACGCGCAGCGCGGTCTTGCCTGTCGCCCGTTTCATGGGTTGATCCCCCGTATCATGTCCGACGCCTTCTCAGCGATCATGATGGTCGGCGCATTGGTGTTCCCGCTGATCAGGCGGGGCATGATCGACGCATCGACCACCCGCAACCCGTCGACCCCACGCACTTTCAGGGTCGGGTCGACAACCGACTCCGCGTCTCCGCCCATCCGGCAGGTACAGGTCGGGTGGTACAAGGTCGCGCCGGTCGCACGCGCGAAATCCAACAGGGCCGCGTCGTCCCGGATGTCCGGACCGGGTGTCAGTTCGCTGTCGATATAGGGCGACAGGGCATCGGTTCCGGCCATCTCGCGCGCCAGCCGCATGCCGGCGACATGAATTTCGCCATCCAGCGGGTCGGCCAGGAAGTTCGGTTGAATTTCCGGCGGCGCGTCCGGGTCCGGCGACACGGCATGCACATGCCCCCGGCTTTCCGGGCGCAACTGACAGGGTCCGACGGTCAGGCCCGGAAACTTGTGGAACTGGCGCTTCTTCGGGTCGGCGAAGGTCGCGTGCGCGATGTGATACTGGATATCCGGCTCGTCCAGATCGGGACGGCTTTTCGCGAAACCAACGACGATTCCGGCCGGCATGGTCAGCGCGCCCCGGTTCTGGAACAGGTATTTAACCAGTTCCCCCATCAACGGCAGCCCCCGCGTCAGCCGGTTCAGACTGTCCGCGTTCTTCAGCCGCCAGGACAGGCGCGACACGTAATGGTCCTGCAGATTCTCCCCCACCGCCGGCAGGTCGTGGACCACCGGAATGCCCAGCGATTGCAGCAATTGTCCGCCGCCGATGCCGGATAGTTCCAGAAGCTGCGGCGACTGCACGCCGCCCGCGCTCAGAATGACTTCCTTGCGGGCATGGACGATCCGGTCCGTGCCGCCCTTGCGATACTCCAGTCCGGTCGCCTTCTTGCCGTCGAACAGGACGCGGCGGGCCATCGCGCGGGTTTCGACCGTCAGATTCGGTCGGTTGCGGGCCGGGTCCAGATAGGCCTTCTTCACGCTCCAGCGCCGGCCGTTCTTCTGGGTGACCTGAAAATAGGCGAAGCCTGCCTGCTGCGCGGCGTTGTAATCGTGATGGGTCGGATATCCCAATTCCCCACCCGCATCGATGACCCGATCCAGAATCGGATAGCGTTCGGTCGGATAGGTGACGTTCAGCGGACCGCCGGTGCCGTGCCAGGTATCCGCCCCCTGCTCACGGTGTTCGGCGCGCTTGAAATAGGGCAGAACGTCGTCGTAGCTCCAGCCCCGACAGCCGGATTGCGCCCAGGTGTCGTAATCCCGCGCCTGACCCCTGACATACAGCATGGCGTTGATCGCACTGGATCCGCCCAGCACCTTGCCGCGCGGTACCGGCAGCGGCCGGTTTCCCGTCGCCGCATGCGGGGCGGTTTCGAACAGCCAATTGAGGGCCGGATCGACCATGGTTCGGATATAGCCGGCCGGCATATGGATCCAGGGATTGCTGTCTTCGCCCCCGGCCTCGATCAGACAGACCGTGGAACGGCCGTCCTCGGTCAGGCGATTGGCCAGTACACAGCCGGCGGACCCGCCCCCGACGACAACGTAATCGAACTCCATCTCCCCTGAACCTCACTGTTTTTTGGTGCCGCAGCTTGAAGTGCGGCCGCCGAAATGTCGAGATGGGTCAGGACGATAAACAAGGAGACCGACCGTGAAAGCGATGCGCCTGGAGGAAGATTGGGGACTGGAGAATATTCGCCTGGTCGATCTGCCCGATCCGGAACCGGGACCGGACGAAATCCTGATCCGGATGGAAGCGGTCGCCATCAATCCGCGCGATACGATCCTGATGCGCGGTGGCTATGGCCGAAAGGGGGGCAACCCGCCGATCATCCCGCTTTGCGACGGGGCCGGCACCGTCGTCGCCCTGGGTTCGCACGCCAAAGGTTTCGCGATCGGCGACCGGGTCTGTCCGAATTTCAGCCGAACCTGGCAGGAAGGTCAGATCGGGTCGCGGTCAATGGACGGCGCCCATGGCGGGCCGCTGGACGGGACGATGTGCGAGTTGATGGCCGTTCCGACAAATGCCGCCGTAAAGGCCCCGCCGCATATGACCCCCGAAGAGGCGGCGACCCTGCCCTGTGCGGCGGTCACCGCCTGGAACGCCGTGGTTGAACAGGGCCACGTCAAGGCGGGCGACATCGTCCTGATCCAGGGGACGGGCGGCGTCTCCCTCTTCGCCCTGCAATTCGCCAAGATGCAGGGGGCGGAGGTCGTGCTGATTTCGTCCAGCGACGAGAAGCTGGCGCGTGCCCGGCCATTGGGCGCCGACCATGTCATCAACTATTCGACCAATCCCGACTGGCACAAGGCGGCACGCGACCTGACCGGCGGGCGCGGATTGGACCATATCGTCGATATCGGTGGCGGCGGCACCTTGGAAAAGTCCATCGCCGCCATCCGGGCCAGCGGAACGATCAGCCTGATCGGCGTGCTGGGCGGCGCGGTACCGTCCGTGCCCCTGGGCAGGGTCGTGACCCAGAATGTCCGTCTTCAGGGGGTCACCTGCGGCAGTCTGCGCATGTTCGAGGACATGGCGGCGGCCATGACCCTGCACAAGACGCGGCCGGTCCTGGACGACACGCGGTTCGACTTCGAAGACCTGCCCGGCGCCCTGGAACGGCTGCTGCAGGGCGGACATTACGGCAAGGTCGTCTGCCGATTCGGCTAGGCCGTATGCGATCTAGGCGGCGGGCCGGACCTTGTCCAAGCCGTCGACATCGCGCGCGGTAACGCACAGGCTGTCCAGCTTCCGGGGTTCCTCATAGCGCCAGGGCGTGCCCCGGTGCAGGGTCGCGCGCTCGTCCCAGATCAGGACATCGCCGGGCCGCCAGGCATGGGAATAGACCGCCCGGGCCGGCGTCATCGCCTCCAGCAAGGCGTCGATCCAGGCCAGACCGGCCGACGCCTCCATGCCGACAACCTCGAAGGCATGCGAGGCAATGTAGAGTGATTCCGCCCCGGTTTCCGGGTTGGTCCAGACCGCCCGCCAGGTCTGGTCCTGCCATTTCGTGAACAATGCCCCCTTTGCCAGTTCCGGGTCGATCTTGGCCCGGGAATGGGCATAGCGATGCCGGAAATACGTGCCGCGCAGGCGCCCCCTGTCTTCCTCAGACAGGCGCTGAAATCCGGCACGGGTCGATACGAATTCGGTATTGCCGCCTTGGCTTGGCAGAACGCGGGCGACCAGGATGTTGGCCAGGGCCGGCGCCGGCAGGAAGGTGCTGTCGGTATGCCACAGGAAATTGGCCTGCAGGTTCAACAGCCGGTGATCCCGCGCGCCGGAGACGACCTCGCCGTCGTCCATCAGGTTGGTGACGGGGCTGATTTTCGGTTCCGGACGGTCCTGCCGGTCCTCGACCGGGCCGAACAGCCGCGCCAGCGCCATATGCGCCGTATCGGTGAAGGTCTGATCCCGGAACAGCAGCAGGGAATGACGGTCGAACAATCGTCGGATCATGGGATAGAGATCGTCCAGCGCCCCCTCCCGCAAGTCGACGCCCCGTACCTCGACACCGAAATCCTCATGAAGGGGGATGGTCTCCATCGCCGCACCGTTCCAATTGCCACACCGACCGTCGATCATCGGCCCGGTTTTCGCCGCAGGATGTCCCGTTTGCGGCATGGATCGGTCCGTTCCCCTTGCCGAAGTCTGTTGCCGTGCCATTTCGATGGCAGTCAATGGTGCTCCACAACGCTTGGGAGGTAACGATATGACGATTGGGAACCGATTTGGACCTGTCTTGGCCGGTGCGGCCCTTGGTGTGTCGATGGCACTATCCGCGGGCATGGCCCAGGCACAGAATGTCGCCGTAACCCCACTGGGAAGCCATGATGGCGAATTCTGCAAGTTCGACCGCGCCATGCTTCTGGTCGATCCGGACGGGACGCGCATTCTCTATGACGCCGGACGGACCGTCGCAGGCGCCGACGATCCGCGCCTGGGCGATGTCGATGCTGTCCTGGTCAGCCATATGCATGGCGATCATGTCGGCGATCGTCACATCTCCGCCGTCAACGCGGGGACCTGCGATAGCCCGGACGTGTCGGTCGTGGACCTGCCCAACACGAATTCCGTCAACATCGCCCTGGCCAAGGAAGCGGCGATCGTGACCGGCAGCGAAATGCCGAAATTCTTCGCCGGCAAGCTAAAGGCCCTGGGCGGCGATCCGAAGAAATCCCAACTGGTCCGCTTCGGCGCGTCCCGCAAGGTGGGCGGGGTCACGATCACGACCGTCCCCGCGGTGCATTCCAACGGCATTTCCGGCGACATGATCGGCGGCGATCTGGGCCACATGCTGGAACATGCCGGCCTGACGGCCTATGCGGGTCCGCCGACCGGCTATGTGCTGACCTTCAGCAACGGGCTGGTCGTCTATCTGTCCGGCGACACCGGCGTCACCGCCGAACAGAAAGTGGTCGTCGGCGACCAGTATGGCGCCGAACTGGCGGTCATCAATATCGGGGACACCTTCACCACCGGCCCGACCGAAGCGGCCTATGTGATCAACGATCTGATCCGCCCCGCGGCAGTCATCCCGTCACATGCCAATGAGGTCGCGACCGAAGGCGGCAAGCCGATCGCCGGAACGAAGACCGACGCCTTCATGAAGGCGGTCACCGTGCCGACCTTTCTGCCGCTCAGCGGCAAGACCATGGAATTTGATGGCGACGGGGCCTGCAAGACCGGTTGCTGAGGAAACTCGGAAGCACAAAAGAAACGGGGGCGGCCAACGGCCGCCCCCGAAATCTTTCGCGCAAATGACCGGATCAGTAGACCGAGCTACGCGCCGTGATCGCATTCTGAAGATTCTGGATCCAGCCATTGTAGTTCGAATGAATCTGGGATCCGTCATACTTCAGATTGTTGCTGTCCTTGTACATGATGCTGTAGCGCGTCGTGTCGAAGGTGATGTCGATGACGGCCAGATGCGTGCGGATCGGCAAGCGGCCGACGATATGGCCGGGACCATCATCCGCCATCTGCCAACCCAGGCTGGCGCCGGCTGCCTTGATCATGTCGCCGGCGGTTTGAACGCTCGGCGCTTCCTTGCTGAACAGGGCATTCTCGACATTGTAGACCGGGGCGGTGCGGCACGCGGCCAGTCCACCGGCGATCAGTAGAACAAAGAAAATCCGTGCCACGTTGCGGTACATGTACCTTCTCCTTTTACAAACTTGGGCTGCGGCTAGAGTGTTTGATTTGATCCACTGGGACAAGCCGGTATTGGCATACCGCCCAGGGAGAAATTTACGCGAAAAGCGACCGATAGAGGCCCATCGGATACATCCCGCGCCGGATCAGCGACCAGGCCACCATCAGCACGATGCGCGTGATATCGCGGCCCGGCCGGAAGTGACTGGCCCGGAAGGCAACAGCGTCATAGAGCGCCGGGATATGCACCGACGTGCTGAGATAGCCGCGCTGGGCCGCCCGGATCAGGATTTCGCTTTCGAAAACGAAACCGCCATGGCTGAGCGACGACAAGTCGAGCGCACGCAGCAGGCTGCTGGGATAATAGCGGAAGCCGCTTTGCGAATCCGAAATCCGGTGCCCCGCGGCCCAGGATATCCAGAAATTGGCAATACGGTTCGCGATCAGGCGGGCGCGCGGAAACTTTGCACCGTCATGCAGCCGACTGCCGATAACGACGCGGTCGCCGGACGTCTCGCCAACCGATACCAGGGAGCCGATATCCTCCGGCCGGTGCTGCCCGTCGCCGTCCAGGGTGACCACCCCGTCGACGCCCAGCGCCAGCGCTTCCTTGAAACCGCGCCGCAGGGCCGCGGCCTTGCCCATATTCTGCGATAGGCGCACCACCCGGACCGGCAGGCCGGCCAATTGGATCAGCGTGTCGTCGGTGGATCCGTCATCGATGACGATGACATGCGGCGTCGCCTTCAACGCGCCGTCGGCGATCGCGCGAATGGTCCGCTCTTCGTTATAGGCCGGAATGATAACGGCGAGCGACCCGCGCTCCCGCGCGGCGTCCGAGAACTCGGCATTTTGCATAGAACTTCTCTCCCCAAATCCCCTCAAGGGACAGTGCCTCAAGCGTCCGTTCACTTCAAGACGGGAGTCGCCTGGGAACAGAGGAAATCCGCAGGTTTCCCGGTATCAGAGTACCCCGCCATTGACCGATACGATCTGGCCGGTGACATAGGACGCTCCGGGGGAGCAGAGAAAACCGACAACTTCCGCGACTTCGTCGGGTCGGCCGGCGCGCTGCATGGGCACCAGGGCCTTGATCCGGTCCGGCGGAAAAGCCGCGCGGACATCCGGCGTGTCGATCACGCCCGGCGCGACCGCGTTCACGGTCAGGCCCCGCGTCGCCACTTCCAGCGCCAGGGTCTTCACCGCACCATGCAGCCCCGCCTTCGCCGCCGCATAGGACGCCTGCCCGCGGTTCCCCATTATGCCCGACAGCGAGGTCACCGCCACGATGCGGCCCCAGCGCGTGCGCATCATCGGCATGATCAAGGGCCGCGCGACATGGAAAAACCCATTCAGGGAGACATCGATCGGGGCATGCCAATCATCCAAAGTCATGCCCGGGAAGGGCGCGTCGGCGGTGACGCCGGCATTGCTGACCAGGATCTGATAGGGACCGTCCCGCAGCGCGCCGTCCAGCGCCGCCTGCGCCGCGACCGGATCCCTCACGTCGAAGGCCAGTGTGTCCGCCGTCCCTCCATCCGCTTCGATTTCCTGCCGCAGGGCCTCCGCCGGGTCCCGGCTGCTGTTGTAGTGAATCGTAACGTGGCAACCATCGGCTGCCAGATGCCGGCAAATGGCCGATCCGATCGCGCCGGCGCCACCCGTGACCAGCGCCCGCTTCGCTGTCGTCATGCCGTATCCCCTTTCATGGCACCTCTGGCTCCAACAGTTTGACCGTCAATCGGCCCGCAGCGATCTCCGCCCCGTCGGGCGCGTCCCCGTACAGCCGGAAGCCATAGATCAGCGCGGCCGGGTCAGCCATCAGCCGCGTCGCCGAAACCAGGATCGGCGTGCGGATTTCCGCCAGATCGTCGACAAAAAGCTGGAAATCCTTCAACGCCGCGAGGAATCCGCGCGACACCACGCCCTCATTCAACGCACCATGTACCGCCGCCGCCTGCGCTGCATACTCGCAGGACGCAGTCGCGGATAGCACGCCATCCCTGCGCAGGGGATTGTCCGGGCGCAGATGGCTGGACGTGCGGCACAGGATATCGTTCGCATCCCATGCGACGACTTTGTCCAACAAGACCATGGCGCCGGCATGCGGCACCATTTCGGCAATACAAGGGGCGCTGGTCATGGCGACACCGTGGCCGACAGGAAGTAACCGATGCCCGCCTCCAGAATCACCGTTCTCGGGTGCAACAGCGCCTCCAGAAGCGGTATCGCGCGCGCCGCCGGACATGTTTGCCACAAGCCATGCAAAGCTTTGGTACCGATCTCGCTCGCGGGGCCGTTAACGCCCCCTTCGATATCCAGAAGGGGACCGGTCGCGCCCTCCATATCCGATGTCAGGACCGCCCCCACCGCAAATGCGCCGTCCGACGGACGTGTCCCGCTCAAGGGCGGCTGGAACGGATGATCGGCGGCGACCAGCAACACCGGACGACCCGATTGGGAGAGAGACAGCGCAGCCTTCAGAATCGCCGCCCCGAAACTGCCCTGGCCGCCTGCCAGACTGGTCGATGCCTGGTGATTCTGCGACCCAATGCTCCAGTACCCCGCCATCGCATTGTGGACAGAGTTGTGAAAATGGGTCGGCGAAACCGCCCGGCCAGGCTGGCGCAGTGCCGACATCACGGCTTGTGTGACCGCGCCGTCGCCCAGCGCACTGGTGAAGACGCAATCCATCGTGCCTCGCGCCAAACCGGCGGAATCGCAAGCCGCTTCCGCCGCACCGAGCGCCAATCGAACCAGCTTGCTGACGCGGCGCCTTTCATTGGCCGACAGGATCGTGGGGGTCGGGACCGTCAAGGCGTCCGCGTCCCAGCTCTCCGCCCCGCGCAATATCCGTTGCGCCTGCCCCCAATCGGCCATGCCCGAACCGATGACCGAAATGCCCGCGACCCGTAGCCTCATCGCGCATCGTCCCGGCTGAACACCAGACAGCAATTGTTGCCGCCAAAGCCGAAATTGTTGGTCATCGCGTGGCGCAGCGCGGCCGGAACAGTCTCCATGAGTGGACGACAGCGCGCTTCGGGATCGGGTCGGTTCAAATTGAGGTTGCCCGGCGCGATCTGGGCCTCCAGCGCGGTCAGAACGATGGCAGCCTCCACCGCGCCGGCCGCGCCCAATGTATGACCCATCCAGCCTTTGGTGGAACTGCATTTCACGTCCGGGCCGAGCACGTCGGCGATGGCGCGGTCCTCGACCCGGTCGTTCAGATGGCTGCCGGTCCCATGCATGTTCACATAGTCGATCTGTCCGCCGCGCAGCCCCGACATCTCCAATGCATCGGCCATCGCCAACCGGGCGCCCAACCCTTCCGGATGGGGCGAGGACATGTGATGCGCGTCCGAACTCTCGCCATACCCAATCATGCGCAGCGAGGTGCCTGAGCCGCCTTCGTCGCGTTCCAGCAACGCGAATCCGCCGGCTTCGCCGATGCTAATCCCTTGGCGGTCCGCGTCATTGGGCCGACAGGGCACCGGCGACAGCAATTGCAGCGCATTGAACCCGCGCAGCGAGGTCTCGCACAGCGTATCGACCCCGCCGACGACAACGGCGTCGCACAGGCCCGCCGCGATCAATTGTGCGCCGTCGATGAAGGTTTTCGTGCTGGACGCGCAGGCCGCAGAAATCGTGTAGGACGGCCCCCCCAGCGCCAACCGGCGGCGCACGAAGTCCGACAGGGAATAGAGGTCCTGCGAGTGTTCGAAGACAAAATCGGGCTGCAAGGGGCCTTCGCCGGACCAGGCCAGAAATGCGTCCTCGCCGCTGGCGATGCCGGATGTGCTGGTCCCCAGGACGACACCGATCCGTGCCGCGCCATAGCGGTCGCGCACCGCCCGGACTTGGTCCTCGAACCCGTCCTGCCGCAAGGTCAGTTCCGCCAGTCGATTGTTGCGGCAATCGTAATCCGTCAGATCCGTCGGCAGCTCGACCGCATCCAACCCGTCGACACGTCCGACAAAGGTATCCAACACCCCGACCGGATCGTCGAAACGCGTCAATCCCCCCACCATCCCGGTCAGCGCGGCACGCAGCGCGTCTCGCCCGCGTCCCACCGCGCACACACAGGTATAGGCGGTGATAGGGGGAGAAAAGGTCATTGCGATCGGGCTCCGCCTGCAAGACAGAGGGTGAGAACAAAGCTCAGCACGGCGCCGATGGCGACGGTCGTTCCAATCGCGCCCAAAACCGGAATGGAAGAGGTTGCGAGGACCGCGAACACGACCGTCGTGGTCGTGCAACAGGCGGTGACCGACCGGAATCCAAGGGTTCCGTCCTGATCCGACTTTGAGTAATCGGGAAAGAACAATGCGTAGTCAACCCCGATACTGGCGACCAATAGCAGCGCCAGCAAATGGAACAGGTTCAGGGCGATCCCGGCCGTCAGCAGAACGGCCGCTGTCAATGCCACCGCCGCGACCGGCGGCAGCGCCACCCGCCAGATGCGACGGCGTGCGCCCCATGCCAGAACCGCGCCGCCCAATGCGAGCCCGATCAGCAGAAGAGTAAGTGCTTCGCGCCGATAGCCGCCGACAATCTCCTGGGCGATCTGCGCCAGATCGACGAGACGCGCGGCCCCATCCCCGGAGGGTAAATCTTCGGACGTCAGGTCGATCGGCGGCACCAGGGGGATCATCGCCGCTGCGCCGTCATCCATCAGCCAGGGCGCCGGATAGAGAATGCCCAATGGGCCTGCAGCCAGGTCTTCCGGCAAGATCGGTTCCGCCTGTTTCTGCCGCCGGACATCCGCCACGTAGGGTGCCAAAACCGCCACATCGAGCGGCAAGGAGACCACGGCCCGTTTCAGTGCCTCCTGTAGCACCGCCGCTTCGGGCATCGCATCCTGCCGCGATTCCTGATCCGCGCGCGACGGCAGCAAGCCCGTCAGTGGTGGGTAACCTCCCAAGCGCCCCGCGGAAACCGCCGCGTCGAGGCGATCCAGCACCTCGGGCCATTTGGTCAGCACATCCTGCGCATCCGCACCTTCGACGATCAGCGCACGGCGCACATCCGGCAGGCGCAGCGCCGCTCGAAGCTCTTGATCGAGGACTTTCTCGTCCGTATCGGCAAGGCTGATCCGCGTCAAATCGGTCTCCCAGACAGGGCTCGGCCGTAACGCCGCCGATAGTGCCAATGCCACAAAGGCCAGAAGCCCCAGCGCCGCAACGGCGCGTCTTCCGCGCGGCGAATTTCGCAGAACCGTCCAGAATGCCGCTACCCTACGCCCGGCACCGACCGGACCCGCGCCGGACATCAGTCGAGGCAACCACCAACGGCTGACAATCAGCGCCGTTGCCACCCCGGTGGCGGACATCACCCCAATCTGCGCCAAGCCCGGAAAGCTGGATTGCGTCAGGGCCAGCAGGCCGACAAAGGTTGTTGCAGCGCCGACCGCCATGGGGCGGGCGATCCGTCTTGCCGCCTCCGCCGCCTTCTCCCCCACCCGACGGTGACCGAACAGATGGATGGGATAGTCCACCGCGACCCCGGCCAGCACCGCCCCGAAGGTAATCGCGACACCATGGACAGACCCGAAAATCCCCTGCGTTGCCAGCATGCCAGTCATCAGCCCCAGCGTCACCGGCACCCCCGCCAGCAGCAGCAGCGCGATACTGCGATAAAGCGCGAGTAAAAACAGCGCCACGGCACCGACGGCAATCGCGGTCAGCCGGGTCATATCTCCCCGGATCTTCTCACTGGCCCGCAGGGCGAAGATGCCGGGACCGCTGACCTCCGCTGCGATATCGGGCCAGTCGATGCGCGCCGCTTCGATCACCCGATTGAAATCGGCCATGGCCTGCGCCTGTGCGGCCACGTCCCCCGACGCGGCGGTCAGATAGATCAGCAGCAGCGCCCGGTCATCATCGTCCATCCAAACGCCATGACGCCTGGTCGGGCCGTCGGAAAGGGCGCCAGACGCGATCACCGCGCGATAACGACCGACGGGGTCCCTGGGAAACAAATCCCGCATCACCCAGCCGCTGGTCCCGGCCAACCCAGCCAGTTCCCCGGCAATAGCACTCTCAAGGGCTGGTGCGGAAAAATGGTCGGACGCGATCGACGGGCCCAGCAGATATCGATTATCCAGGATAAATTTTTGTAGAGCGGCGTCGATATGCGGGCGCCCATTGCGGACCAGCGCCACAGCCGATTCCGCGCGCAGATCCGCCGTCACCCGGTCGCTGATCCGCGCCATATCCCGTTCATCCGCGCCGCCACTCAACCGGACCATCAACAGGGTGCCGGGCCGATCGTACCCAGCGGCCAGGGCCCGGCTTTCAACATCGCGGCCCTCGGGGAGGAAAAAGGACAGGTCCGTCGCGATCTCCGCCCGCCCGGCGACCAGAACGGCCAAAAGGGTCATTGCGGCCAACGTAACGGCCCAGGCGGCAGCCAGGGATTTCATTCCGACCCGCGCCGCAGTGTCATCAGGCTGCGATCCCCATCGGCCTCGCGGATTTCGATCGTATCGATGCGCGCAGCCGCCCCGGTCAACGCAATTGCCTTGATAGCCTCCGCAATCGGGCCGGGCTTCGGCAACAAGATCACCGACCAGGCGGCGCGGTCCCCGGTCACATCGATGTCGAACAGATCTTCCGCCGGTCCGAACCGACCGGTCAGTCCCGCCTGCAAGGCGGTGGCAAGGCCACGCAGCGCCGGGTGATCGTCGATATCATAGCTCTGCCAGCCCTCCTCGGATTCCACCTCCATATGCGAACCGTCCAGGATCACGCTCTCGCGTTTCGGCGCGACGACATGTTTCTCGATCCGGCCGTCCTGCCGGGCGACATAACCCGTTACGATTATCGGCGCGGCCAGAAAGGCGATGCTGCGTTCCTCGCGGAAGGCGATGCGCCCGTCCGGGGCGTCGGCCAGAGCCTGTCCCAGTTCGTCCAATCCCCAATCATCCGCGACCGCGGCGCCGGACCAACTCAGCAAGGCGGCCAGCAGCGCGGCCCTAATGCCAGAAATCATAGAAATTGAACCAGTTCTTCGGATGATCCCGCACCCAGGCTTCAAGCGTTTCGACATAGCGCGTCAGGTCCGTCGCGACGGCAGCCGGATCGCCGCCCCGCACCCGCCGGACACGCTCCGCTAGATAGCGGAAGCGTATCATATATCGGTTGCCGCCTTGATACACGCCGGCGAACATGACCACCGGCGCGCCAGTGACGGACGCCAGGATCCAGGGCGAGATAGGAAAACCGGCCCCCTCCCCCAGGAACGGCAGACGGACCGTCTTGTCCCCGGCCGGCACCCGGTCCCCCAGAATGCCGATCGCCCCGCCGTCGCGCAGCCATTCCCCGACCCGCAACATGCTTTCCGGCCGTCCCAGCGGAATCACCGTATCGGCCAGCTCCGGGTTGATCCGGTTCAACGCCGCTGCAACGCGGCCGTCCGGACCTTCATGCATCAGAACCTTCAAACGCAAATCGGGACGTTTGCGTGCCAGCGCGCGCATCGCATCGAAACTGCCGAAATGCGCGCCCAGAAGAATGGCGCCGCGCCCTTCGGCGGCAGCACGGTCGATCGCCTCCAGCCCGTCGAATGTCAGATCGAAAACGTCGAACCGGTCGGTCAGGAAAAAGACGCGGTCCAGGATAGTGGCCGCAAAACAATGGATATGGCCGTAAATCGCGGCGAAACCCGCCTTATCGCCGTCGATCCGGCGCAGATAGTCCCGGGAGTGTCGGCGCGCGTTCGGTGCCATGATCAGGAAATAAAGGCTGATCGGATGCAGCAGCAGCCGCGCGGTCCCCCGCCCGATCGTGCGGGCGACCCAGACGATGAACCGGATCAGAAGCGGGCTGCCGCGTTCGGCGCGCCCGGCCCATTCGCTTGCCTTCTTCGCGGGGCCGGTCACACATTCCCCCGGCGCAATGACAGTTTCGCGCTCAGGATCCGGCGCTCGCCGGCGACGCAATCCAACGCCACGGTGCCGGCCGCATCATCGGTGCGCGCCGTCACGGAACAGGCCTCCCCAGCCTTCAGAATCCCGAGAAACCGGACGGACATCAGTCGGCCCACCGAAGCGATCCCCGCCGCGGCCAGGGCATGGTCCAGGATCACCGCCCCCGGCACGATGGGATCGCCGGGAAAGTGGCCTGGCAATGAGGTATGATCCGCCGCGATGGTGAAACTAGGTTTGGGCGCAGGATCGGAGCCCGTCTCGTCCGCCGCGATGAGGGTTCGGATCGTCTCCACTTGTACCTTGCCCACCGCCGTCCGGGGCAGGTCGTCCAGGAAGGCGACCCGCCTGGGCACGAAGACGGACGGCACGCGCTGACGCATGCCGCGCCGAATGTCTTCGGCTGAAGTTCCCGGTTCGGCGACCACGGCGGCGACAGGCCGCGCGGCCGTGCCTTCCGGCGTTTCGGCAGGCGGCAGGACCACCCCGTCCTTCACCATGGGCAGGTCGTTCAGCGCCGCGGTCAAGCCGGCCAAGGACGCCCGCTTACCGGCGACCTTCAGCAGATCCTTGTCGCGCGCGATCAGGCGGAAACCGCCTTCCGCCGGTTCCAACCGGTCGTTCAGTACCAACCCGTCCCCCAGGAATTTTCCAAAGGCGGTCGCGCGGCCATCCGCGTCGATGGTCAGGCTGACATCGTCCCGCGTCCGGAAATCCTCCCCCAGCGCGGTCCGCCGCGTCGCCAGCATTCCGGTTTCCGTGCTGCCGTAGACCTCGATAATCGGACCGCCCAGAAGATCCTCCCCGCGGGCCGCGAGTTCCCTGTCCAAGGGCGCCGTGGCGATGACGGCCCGGTCGATGGGCGGCGGGCGCTCGCCGGTCTCGACCAGGGCCCGAAGATGCAGCGGCGTCAGAATCAGGACCCGTCGGCCGGGCACCGCGTGCAGCGCCTTGACGATGTCCGCCGCGAAAAAAGGACGCTCGTCCAACACAGTCACAGAGTCTGCGCCAAGCGGCAGCAGGACACTGGATTCGAACCCGAACATATGTTGCCCCGGCACCGTGACCACCATGCCGACCGGGCCTTTATCGGCCTCCAGGATCCGGGCCCAGGCCGACGCCCCGGCTTCGAAGAAATCCGGGCCATGCCGGTGACCGACCGGCACGCCGGTCGATCCGGACGTATACAGCGTAACGCCGCGTTCGGCGTGCCAGGTCATGGCGGTTCCGACGGGTTCTTCTGCTTCGAAAATCGTCTGAGGCACTCGGAGCACCGTCACGCCGGTCACGGCCGGATCGTCCTCCGACAAGAGGACCAGAGCCGACCCGAATTGACCCAGAACGGAGCGGATGGCGCTGCGGGCATCGTCCGGGGGCAGAATGATTTCCCGCCCCGCCTGTTGCCCGGCAATGACCGATACCAGCAGATCGCGCCGGCGGCCGCAGAGCGGCATGATCGGGCCGGGCGCGGATGCCGACAGCCGCTTCGCCAATGCGGCGGCGGCGGAGAACACGGTTTGGCGGGCGACCGGCCGGCCGTCCCGCAGGATCAATGGCGCGGCGGTCACGAGGCAATCCAGGTCTTCGGACTCATCAATGTCCGCATCGTCACCAACGGCGAATGGCCGCCGATATGGCGGAAGACGATGCCGCGATAGGCATGTTCCCCCAGAAAGAGGCTGATACAGATCAGCGGCATCACGATATTGACGGCCCAGGACCAGGTTTCCGGCGCGGCGAAGACACCCAACCCCGCCGACGTCAGCGTCAGGCCACTCAACAGGATGGTCCAGATCACGGTCAACCTGCGCGTATAGCCTTCCAATTCGGGCGGGAACGGGTCGCGGTGCAGGCGGCTGAACCGCCGGATCAGCGGTTCCTGTCCGGGCAGCAGCGTCCGCCCGAACATCCAGGCGACCCAGCCATGGATCAGAACCGGCGGCAGCGCCACGATACGCGCCATGTCGGGGACGATCAAAACGGCGCCGATCTGCAGCGCGGCAAGCCCGACGGCAATGCCGGTCAACGTCCAGACCACAGCCCGGGCCTGCCCGGTCAGGGCGGCCAAGACAGCATTCATGCCGACAGCCGCCGCAAGACAGCTAATCGCGTAAAGGCCGAAGCCGTAAACGATGCAGAGATGGACACCGCCAATGGTGAGGAGGGGAATCAGCAGTCGCAGGCTCTGCAACACCATTGCCCCTCATCCCCCGCGATTGGCCTCGATCGCCTCCGTCAGCGTGCGCAACGACCCGAATATCTTGTGGATTTCAGGATCGTCCGATCGGATGGTGTAGTTATAGCGTTGCGAGATTTCCAGGGAAAGTTCCAACGCATCGATGGAATCCAACCCCAGGCCTTCGCCGAACAGCGGTTCGTCCGGATCGATTTCCGATGCGGACATATCCTCCAAATGAAGGGCCTCGACGATCAACTCCGCGATCTCTACCTGAAAAGGCGACTTTTCCGACACTTACTCTGCACCTCTTTTACGCGTCGCGCACAAAACCCTGAGAATGGGAGCGTAACGCAGATCGAAATTCTTGTTGAAATTTCGGGCCAGCGCCCCTGCTAATAGCTTCGGCGTTAGATATGACAAAGCACGGATAGGGGCAAGTGAGAAGGGGGCGGGCGACATACCCCGTAAGGTCATGGTCGAACCGTCCGGGACCGTAACGGAACCCCCGAAATCCGGGTCATCGCGCCTGGGGCGTCTGCGCAGCATGGGCGGGGACGGTCTGGTGATGTTGATCGCGTCCTCCACCGGCATCATCGCAACGGCAGGCATCAGTCTTCTCGTCTGCTTCTATCACGTATTCGCGGTTGCCCGCCGGGCTGCCGCCCCGCCGGTTGCGGGGGCCGGGCCGGTGCTTGTTCCCGGCGTTTGCCTGCAGCCGAACGGACGCCCCGACCCTGATTTCATTATGCGCCTAACCCGCGCGATGCGGTTCGAAAAGGCCGATATCGTGATTTTGGGCGGTGCGACCCGGGCCGGCGTCGCGATCAGCGAAGCCGCGGCCGGTCGGCAATGGCTGATCGCGAACGGCGTGGCCGCCGAGCAGGTACAGTGCGAGGAAACGTCCCGCAACACCCTGGAAAATCTCCGCGCCGCGCGCCGCCGTTTTGTCCGAACGGGGAGCGATCCGGTAATCGTTTCCAACCGCTATCACTTGGCGCGGCTCGGCCTTCTGGCACGCGGCTTGGGGATGGATCCCCTCCTATGCGCGGCGGAAGAGCGACTGACGATGACGCCCGGTATGGTTCGCCGCCTGCTTCTGGAGGCCTTCTTCATTCATTGGTATGTCGTCGGCAAGACGCTGGCCCGGCTGCTGCGGCACGAATCCATGCTGTCCCGGGTCAGTTGAACCGCGCCTCGTGCTCCGCCAGGCGCCCGCGATAGGCACCGCCCCGCCGCCACAGAACCAGACTGGTGAACCAGTAGATCGCCCGGAACAGCATCAGCCGCGACCAAAGCGGCGTCCGGCCGTAAACATCCCCGGAGAGCACCGATATCACCGCCGCGCGCAACGAGAACTTGTTCGTCGGCTGGGTGAAAAGCGACCGGAAGGCCGGGCTGGTGAACCGGTAGATGAACCAGGAAAAGACCCGCAATCCCCGTTTGACGCGGCGTTCATAGCGCCGCTGATAGCGGGGGGCTGACTTGGGATCGGCCAAACAGGCCTCAATCGCTTCCGCCGCATATTCCGCGCCCTGCATCGCCAGATAGACGCCGCTGGAAAAAACCGGATCGATGAAGGCATAGGCATCGCCGACCAGGAAGAACCGGTTGCCGGTCATCTGCGTCGATCGATAGGAAAAGTTTCCGGTGCCCTGGACACCGTCGCGCGCGGTCGCATTCCGCATTCGCTCTGCCAGTCCCGGCGTCCGTACCACCGTTTCCCGGAACAGGTCTTCCAGGCCGCCGCGCCGGTCCTTGAGATAGCGGGGATAGCAGACCATGCCGACACTGGTGCAGCCGTCGCGCAGCGGAATGACCCAGAACCACCCCTGATCGAACCAATAGATGCTGATATTGCCGGCCTCGTCGCCCAGTCGGCGCTCCACCCCATCGAAATGGCCGAAAACCGCGGCGCTGGCATGGCGCGGATCGCGCCGCTTCAGGGCCAGCTTGCGGCTCAGGAAACTGTCGCGGCCGGTTGCGTCCACAACCCAGTCCGCCGCGACGACCGATGCCGTGCCGTCCGGCCCCGTGACCTGCGCCGTCACGCCGTCATCGTGGATCTCGAGATCGTCCAACCGCGTTTCCTGAAAGACCCGCACCCCGGATTTCTCGGCATTGTCGATCAGCATGTGGTCGAATTCGGAGCGCCGCACCTGAAAGGCGGTCGGCTCGTCCGGCCGCATCGCGTCACTGAAATTGAAGACGATGTGCCGGCTGCCATCCGGCACGGAAAAGTCGGCCCCGCGTTTCAGGACGCCGATCGACGCCAGCCGGTCTTCCAAACCCAGCCGCCGCAGGATGGGGATATTCCTCGGCAACAGAGATTCGCCGATATGGAAGCGCGGATGCCGGTCCTTCTCCACCAGCAGCACGTCGATGCCCCGCGCCGCCAGCAATGCCGATACCGTCGACCCGGCGGGCCCGCCACCGATCACCAGCACGGAACATCGGTGCCTTGGCGCCGGTTCCGTCGTTCCGGCAGAGCGTTGTGGCGACGAATCAACTGGGGCGGGATGGGTCATTCCGGGCTCTTGGGGCAGGTACTGAGTACGAGGTGCGGCCTCCTCCGGCTAAAACCGGGAAAGCGCTATAACAATTTCGCTTTCTAACGGAAGCTCGGCGGCCACGCATCAAAAAAGCCCCCGCCCGAGGGCGGGGGCCAGTATCTGCATTGTCGGACTTGCCGGGTCGCGCGTTACTGCAGCGCGATCGTACCGGCCGCGAGGGCGCTGGCGAACTCTTCAGCATTCACCGATCCGTCCTTGTCCAGGTCGGCGTCGGCGAAAGAGTCGGCGCTGATCGACGGGAAGGCTTCACCAGCTTCTTCGGCACTCAGCATGCCATCGCCGTTGACATCCGCAGATAGGAAGGCCGCTTCGTCGGCATGGGCCAGAGACGAAGTCAGAAGCGCCGCGAGAGCGAGCGCGGATGCGACACGTTTCATTGCCGCAAATCTCCACTTTTACAAAGGCCGGCGCCGCAGAACGCGGCGCCGCGGGCAGGACCCATCCTGCCCCGCGCGAAGAATTGGGAAGACCGCCCTCGTCTCGCAAGGGCGCCTGGGGTCCACCCGACAAAAATATTTTTCGGTTCCCCAAACCATCGTTCGCGCAACCTGGAACCAAAGGCTTTCGCCCGCCCCGAAGGCAGAGGAATGATTTGACCGCCAACACTCGGCTACCGATATAGAAAGCGCATAAGATTCGATTGGAGGATGCATTGCGCGATTCCCAAGCCCATCTCGCCCCGCAGCATTTCAGAACCGAAGTATCGGCCATTGGCACGATACTCGCCCTTTGGATACTGGCCCTGGCCTGGACCACCCCCCTGTCGGCGGAGGACACGGCATGCTGCGACCCTTTGGGGCCCTTCAGCACGGCGGAAACCTCCGCCCGCCATCCGGCGACCTGCGAAACGATCGGCGCCTGGATCGACCGAGCGCCCGACGGGCCGGAACGAATCAATCTGACCATATCTGGAGTGTTGTCCTATGTCGGACGGGACGATGCGTTGGCCTATCTGGTGATGTGTCCGAAGGATGGCGTTCAGATACTCTGCATCGCCTACCAGACCAACGGCATGCAGGTCGGGGACGAAGTCGTTTTCGGCGGCGGTTACAGCCGGGCCGGTCCCGACGGGATCGTTCTCGATCCTTGTTTGGCCTATCCCGAATAGCTCGCCTTGTTCCCTCCCAGCTCAGCAGATAGCCTGCGGCCCACTCGACCGAGACAGGACGATATCATGGCTCTCGCCTCCCGATTTGCTTGCCACGCCGCCACGCTATTGGCCGGCTGCCTACTGGCGGCGGGCTGTGTCACCCTCGCGCGTTCCTATGACGTGATCGAGGAGGGGCCCGCCTCCATTGCTTTCCGCGTCACGGCGGACGGGTCCGGGATCGCGCCGGTTGGGCAGCAGGTCGCCGCCGCCGCCGCACGGCACTGCGCCAAGACCGAACGCAAGGCGGTCCTGACCGAACGGTCCGAAACCAGTGACGCACTCTACATGTACTATTCCTGCCGCAAGGCGGCCGAAGAGTAATCGGCAGCCGCCGTCGCTAGCGCGGAACGAATTTGCCGTCCCGAATGGTGACGAAAAACTGCCGTCTGGTCCCGTCGCCGAATGCGTCGAAACTCAAGTCCTGCTGCAACCCTTCCAGCGGGCCTTGGGACAACAGGATATGTTTCAGACTTTCTCCGTCCTTTTGTTTCCGCAACGCGGCGAACAGCACGATGGAGGCGTCATAGGCGGCGATGCTGGCGAATCCGGGGCTGGTTTCAAACCGCGCCTGATACGCCTCACGGAAGGCGACATAGCGCGGCGACAGGTCGTCCCGGTCATAGGTTTGAAGGATCGTAATCCCCTCGACCGCCGCGCCGCCCAGGTCGATCAGCTGTTCAGACGCGGCCCATTCCACCGCCACGATCCCGACGGTCCGGTTCATTCCACGGATGTGGAGGGCCAATTGTGCGGTATCGACGCCGTTGGCGATCAGCAGCAGCGATTCCGGCTGTGTCGCCAGTAGCCTGCCAACCAGCTTTCCGTATTCCTCCGTCGCGCCGGAATCGAAACCGTCCGCAATGAGGATCTCGCCGCCCAACCGTTCGAACGCGCCGCGAAACTCATAGAGCCAACTTTCACTGAAAACCTTGTTCTGCATATCGAAGGCAGCGGAAATCCGACGCAGGCCGGTTTCGTAGAGATGGGTTGCATAGGCGCCGGCATTCTGGCGGGTAGTCGAATTCATGCGGAAGAACGGATCGTCCAACCCCGCGAAAGCCAGCGAGGATACCGTGGGGGAGAGCGTAACCAGATCGGATTGAATTATGACCGGCAGCATGCCCTGGGCGACCGCGCTGACATTGGGGCCGATAATCGCAACGGCGCCGGCATTCTTTAGATCGCGCACCTGGTCCGCGGCGAGCGCCGGGTCGCCCTGATTGTCCCGCACCAGGAGGTCCAGCTTCCTCCCATTCAAGCCTCCGGTTGCGTTCACTTCCGCAACGGCCATGTCCAGAGCATTCAGGGATTCCCGGCTGATATCCGCCGACCGACCGGAAAGCCCCCCGATAAAGCCAATGGCAATCGGCGCCGGATCGTCGCAGGCCGTCAGGAGCGCTGCACCGAGAATGAGCGCCATCAGACATCGGAGCATTTTTGCGATGGCCGAAGAACTCAGCGGTCTCACTCCCAAAGCGTGATGACCCGCAGCATTGCGGGACACTATGCCCCATCGTCCCATTCCATGGCCGCAGGCGCAATCATGCGAGCGCAATAATATGACCCCGCGCCGGATCGATCTTCAGCAACCGAACGCCAATACAAGCTCAGACCATCCGATGGGTGCGTCGCCCAAATGGGCGACCTGTCCATCAATCGAACTGTCCGGGCAGCCAAAGCGCGATTTCGGGCCACGCTATCAGGACGACGACCATTACCAGCATGGTCGCCAGGAACGGCATCGTTCCATAGACGACGTCCTTCAACCGGCCGGCTCCCCTGACCGATTGGACGACATAGAGGTTGATCCCGATCGGCGGAGTGAGGAGGGCCATCTCAAGCAATACCATCAGAACAATGCCGAACCAGACCGGATCGTAGCCCAGCGCCACGACGATTGGCGCGATCAGGGGAGTTGTGGTGATCAACATCGAGAGGGTTTCAAGAAAGCAGCCGAGAACCAGGTAGAACACGATAATGGCCGCCAAGGTTTGAAGCGGTGTCCACCCCAAATCAGCGATGAAGGTCGTTAATGTCTGCGTGAGACCGATGATGCCTAGTACGAAGTTGAGAAACATCGCCGCAACAATAATAAGCATCACCATCGCGGTCGTGCGCATGGTCCCCTCCACGGCCTGCCTCAACATTTCCACATTCAATTGTCGAGTAGCGGTGGCCAGCAAAAGTGAGATGACCACGCCCAGAGCCGCCGCTTCCGTGGGCGTCGCAAGGCCGGCATAGATCGATCCGACAACGACCAGGAAAATGAGCAGCGGCGGCAGCAGTCCGGCCAGGCTGTCCAGCCTGTCGCGCCAACTGTACCGCACCGGCTGCCCGCCCCATGACGGTCGCAGGACGCACAATGCGATCACAGTCAGCGAGAAAATCCCAGCCAACAACAGGCCGGGCAGGAATCCGGCCAGGTAGAGCGCCGATACCGATGTGTTGGTCAGCAATCCGAAAATGATCAGATTGATCGACGGGGGAATAAGAATACCGAGTGTCCCGCCCGAGGTAAGCGTGCCTAGGAACAGCCGCTCATTATAGCCGCGCTTTTCTATCTCAGGTACGGCCACGGTGCCGACTGTTGCCGCCGTCGCAACGCTGGAGCCGGAAGTCGCGGCGAAGAGGGCGCAGGCACCGATATTCGAATGCATCAAGCCACCCGGCAACCAGCCGATCCATCGGGTGAGGGATTCATACATCCGCCTCGCCACGCCGGCTCGCAGAAGGATCTCGCCCATGAAAACGAACATGGGAATGGCAACCAGCAGAAACTCCGTTGAATTTCCCCAGACGATATCGGGCAGGGCAAGATGCAGCGGTGCCGAAGAGTAGATCACGGCGAGCAACAGGCCGAGTATCGCCAGGGCCGCCGCGACAGGCAGCCCCAACCCGATAAGGACAAGCAAGGCAAGGACCGCTGTCAGCAACACGACCCACCCCCTTCCCGCTTTTCGGCGAGTTCGTTTATTTCGCGGTCAACGGCATCCGCTTCCGAAACGGGTCCGGCGATCCGAAAGAAGGCGGCGCGGTCACCGCGAATCAATTCGACAAGAGCATCTGCCGCGACAAGCAGCACCACGACAGCGAAAAGTAAAAAGCCGGCGCCCCACACTGCCTGCGGATAGATCAAGGGGGTGGCAAGCGGTGTAATCGCGGTACGGTCCGAAAGATAGGAATCCCAAGCAAGACCGACCGCCCCCCAGGCCAGCAGGCCGGACAACAATAGCATCGACACCAAAGACATCAGATCGAGGCCGATCCGAAAGCCGTCTGGCAGAGCATGGTACAGCGCCTCGATCCGGATGTTTGCCTTCTGCACGGCAGCAACGGAAAAGGCGACACTGCAGAAGGCGGCGAAGCCATATCCGGCCAGTTCGTCGACACCGCCGAGCGAGATGTTGAATGCCTTGCGCACCACGACCTCAATGGCGATCGAGAAGGCCATGAGCAGAAGAATGCCGCCGGAAAGCCAGACCAACGGGCGACACGAGCGAAGAAGCAGATCGTTCACCGCAGCCTCCTTCGGACCTAAATCCAGATTGTGAAAAAGAAGGGCGGGGCCGGAGCGCGCGCGTCTCCAGCCCCGGAAGCGTCAGTCGCGAATTTCGAGTCCGACAGCCTGACCGACGGAACGGTTCCAATCGGCAATGCAGGCCTCGTCGCATCGTTCCGCGTAGGAGGCGAGAACCGCGTTTTCGAGAACTGACTTGCGCAGGTCGTTGTCGGAGGCTGACAAGGTAACGTCCGTCAGCTTGTCCGCTTCACCCAAGGCACACTCCCCGCCGGTAAGGCAAGCCACCCCCAGCGCACTGTCCCGTTCGGCAACTTCCCAGGCCTTCCGCTCCATTTCGGAGACGCCGGCGAGGATCAGATTTCGGGTCTCTTCGTTCAGCTTGGCCCAGGTATTGTTGCTGACGGCCACATAGGAGAAGGCATAACCGGTATTCAGGCGAACCATGCTTTTCGTGACCTTGCCCCAGCCGGAAACATAGGCCGGCAGGTTCCCGGTGACAGCGCAATCCACGGTGCCCAACTGCAGAGCCGGGACGACCTCACCGAACGCGATTGTGACCGGCGTGGCACCAAGCCCGGAGATCAAGTCACTCATGGACTTGGAGTAAGACCGGACCTTCAAGCCCTTCAGGTCGCCGAGACCTTTTACATCTGTGTTGCAATACATGTATTGCGCCGGGAACGGATAGATGCCCAGCAGTTTGACCTGGTAAGTCTGGTCGAAACGATGGTCCAAGACCTCCCTAAAGGACGCGACCACGTCGCGCGCCTCGTTCCAATCCTGAACGACGCCCGCCAAGTCGATACCCTCGGCTACACGATCTTCCCCAAGATAGGAGATGATGCCGTGGGCAACGTCGAACACGCCAAGCCCCAGCATTCGCATGACTTCGAATCCTTTGAGGCCGACATCCGTCATCGGCTTCGCATCGACCGTAACCCTGCCGTCGGATGCCGCCTTGAGGCTCTCGGTCCAGTATGGTTGCTCGACTTCCTTCCACTGGTTCAGATAGCCCCAGGTACCGATCACCTTCAGGTTCACGTTGTCGTATTCGGCTTGTGCCGATCCGGCCCCGGCCAGCATCAGACCGGTCACGGCGAGAACCAAGGAACGCTTCATCGTATCAAACATCATTACCTCCCGATTTTATTGGATTATGGAAGAGACGCTGCGGTCGTGCCGGCGATCCGCCCGAAAACGGCACCCCGCAGAACCGACGTAGAACCGGTGTAGACTTGGTGATAGAGGCCGACCGTCTCGCCTGCCGCCAGTAAGCCCGGCATGACCCTGCCATCCTTGTCGACGACCTGGGCGCTGGCGTTGACCTTCAGGCCGCCGAAGGTAAAGCAGTTGGCCGATATAATCGGATAGGCCATATAGGGTGGCTTGGTTAGCGGACGCGACCAGTGGGACTTGTTCGGCAGCAACCCCGCCGTAGCGGCGTTGTCCAGCTCGAACGGCGTGAAGTCATCCATCTCGGGACAGGCCGCGTTGAAGCCGGAAACCGTCTCGGCAAGCGTCTCCGGATCGATGCCGATCTGACTCGCTAAGCCCTCAATCGTGGGCGATTCCAACGGGGGAACATCGCTTCGGATACTGGTCCGCCATCGCGGAATGTCCTCTACGGATTGATCGAAGATGACATACACAATGCCGTCCGGCTGGTCCGCAAAGCTGCGACCGATACGGTCGTAATGGGCATCGACCGTACCCGGCGCCTCGTCGATGAATCGCCGTCCCTCCTTATTGACCAGAATGCCGTACGGATAGATGAAGACGACCGCTTCAGCCTCCAGAGAGCGCGGATCGACCGGTTCGGCATGATAGGATCCGAACTCGCCTGCGGGCGCCGCGCCCGCATCCAACGCCATTCGGATTCCCTCACCCTTGTTGTAATAGCCACCTCTCGCGACCGGACGGATTCGCGACGCCTTCGGTCCGATGTAACGCGTCATCATCTCCGAATTGCCCTGGAACCCGCCCGAGGCCAAAACCGTGTTGCGGGCGCGTATGTCGATGCGACCGCCATCGTCGGCTGTACATCTGACTCCCGCGATCCGCCCGCTGTCGTCACGCAGAAGATCTTCTGCCGTCGTGCGATACAGGATGCGCCCCCCCAGGACGCCCACTTCCTTGTTGAGTCTTTCGATCAGGGCCAACCCGCCGCCGCTCGCCGCAATCCGGTGGGTATTCTGTGTCAGCAGGTAGATGGGCTGCGGTCCGAAGCTGAGGCCAAAAGCCTTAAGCCAGCCGATCGTAGCCGGAACCTTCTCCGCAAATGTGGAAATCACTTCCGGATCGGGGAACGGATGGGCCTTCACCCAGGCTGGCCAGTCGTCGTAACCGGTATTGATCCGCGCCAATACGTTCGGATCGAGATTCAAGCCACTGTTGAGGGCGAAGTGTTCCTCAAAGTCGTCGGCGATCTCCGCATCGTTCTTCATCCGCATATAGGCCTCGGTCCAGCGGGTATTGCCGCCGAAATCCTCTTCCGCGGATCGTTCCAGAACGATCACCTTCAATCCGCCTTGCAGCGCTGTGACCGCGGCGGACAGCCCCGCGATTCCGCAGCCGACCACGACAAGATCGGTTTCCAAATGTTCAACCGGCATGTTCTCTCCCCATCTTTAAATCGCGCACGGTCTCTTCATGGACCGCACACTGAACGACCTTCGTGTCGATCAACGCTTCGATTTCAGCGGCTGCGTAACCGAGTTGCCGAAGGACAGCGACCGTGTCCTGACCGACGGAGGGCGGGTTTCGAACGGGATCCCGGTTCAGCGCTTCGATCTGGATCGGCAGTTTGGGCAATCTGGCGGGGGTACCGTCCGGAAGCTTGATTTCGATCAGCCCCCCTGTTGCGGCCAGATGAGGGTCCTCGAACAAATCTTCCGGCCGCCGGATCGGGGCGAACGGAATTCGGGCCTCCTCACAGACCGCGCAGACCTCATCTGCGGTTCTGCATCCGACAAACTGTGCAAACCGTTCGAGAAGTCGCGCACGCTGGGCGATTCGTTGGTTGTTGGTATCGAGATCGGGATCGTTCGCAAGATCTTGCCAATTGGCGGCCTTACAGAAGCGTTGCCAGTGACTGTCCGTCGTAATGCCCAGAAAGACCTGCTTTCCGTCCCGGCTCTTGAACGGCTCATAGATGCACCAGGCGGATACCCGCTCCGGCATGGGAGGAACCGGCACATCGCTCTGGGCGGCATAGCAGAGATGCTGTCCCATCAGGAAAATCGTCGATTCGTAAAGCGCCGACTGGACGCATTGACCCCGGCCTGTACCTTCCCGCTGTCTCAGCGCCGCCAGGATCGCGATGACCGCGAACATGCCGCCGGCGATGTCGACGACGGACGTACCGGCCCGAAGCGGACGCCCGGTTGGCCCGGTCATGTAGGCGAGGCCGCCCATCATTTGGACGACCTCGTCCAGTGCCAGGCGGTTCTCATAAGGGCCCGGCAGGAATCCCTTGAGACTGGCGAATATCAGGCCGGAATTCAGTGCGGCCAGGCTGTCATATCCCAGACCCAACCGGCTCATTGTTCCAGGTGCGAAATTCTCGATGACCACATCCGCCTTGCGCACGAGGTCCTCTGCCACCCTGAGACCGCCTTCAGTCTTTAGGTCGACGGAGATGCTTCGCTTGTTTCGGTTGAAGTAGCCGAAGTAGCCGGTGCCAAACCCTTTCAAGGAGCGGGTCGGGTCTCCCGCCCCGACCGGTTCCACCTTGATCACATCCGCCCCGAGATCCGCGAGGATCATGCCGCAGGACGGCCCCATCACCGTGTGTCCAAAATCGAGAACCGTAATGCCGTGCAACGGCGGCTTGCGCATATCATCGACCATGGCGTTCACCCCAGAACAAAGGGGTTGGCGCGGCTAGGATTCGGCGTCATCCAGACGCTTTTTTCCTGCAGATAGGCCTTGATCGCGTCGACGCCGCCTTCGCGCCCCAGGCCGCTATGTTTCATGCCGCCGAACGGAGTTGTGAAACTGGTGGAACGATAGTTGTTCACCCATACGGTTCCGGCCTGAATACGGTCCACGCAGTCCAGAGCCCGGGCCAGATCCCGCGTCCAAACGCCGGCCGCCAAGCCGAACCGGACATCGTTGGCAATCGCGATGGCATCGTCTTCGGTATCGAAGGGAATGACGGCCAGGACGGGACCGAAGACCTCTTCCTGCGCAATCCGCATGTCATTGCGAACACCGGTCAGGATGGTCGGCGCGATGAACTGTCCGGCGCCGTGCCCTGGCCCGGACAGCGCATGGCCGCCGGCAACGCACCGTGCGCCTTCGGATTTCGCGATTTCGATATAGTCTAAGATCCTTTGCCATTGGGCGCGGGTCGCGATCGGTCCGATCTGGGTCTCCGGATTGGACGGGTCGCCGATCCTGGCCGATTTCACGATCCCGATCAGACGATCCACAACCTCGTCATGGATCGACGACTGGACCAGAAGTCGGGATCCTGCCATGCAGGTCTGACCGGCGGCGCCGAAGATGCCCGAAACCACGCCCAGCACAGCCTGGTCGAGATCTGCATCTTCGAAAACGATGTTGGGCGATTTGCCGCCAAGCTCCAGGGTCACCGGCTTGAAATCGGCTGCGGCTGCCAGACTGACCGCCCGACCGCCGGCGTCACCGCCCGTAAAGGCGATCTTCGCGGTTTTCGGATGGGCGACCAGCGCCGACCCGACTTCCGTACCGGGTCCGGTGACCACGTTGAAAACGCCCGGCGGAAGACCGGCCTGGGTGGCGAGCTTTGCCAGTTCGATCAGGGATGCCGACGTGTATTCCGACGGTTTGACAACAACGGTGTTTCCGGCGGCCAATGCCGGCGCGAGCTTCCAGGCCGTGAGCGCCAGAGGCGAATTCCAAGGCGTGATGGCCGCAACAACGCCCAGCGGTTCGTATTTTACATAGTTGAAAACCCCGGGCTTGTTGATCGGGACCACATGGCCGCCAACCTTGTCGGCAAGACCGGCATAGTAATAGAACCATTCGGCGACGTTCAGAACCTGCCCGCGCACTTCCGTGATCAGCTTGCCATTGTCCCGCTGCTCAACCGCGCCCAGGAAATCCGCGTTCTCGCGCACAAGATCGCCGAGACGCCGCAGCAAGGCTCCGCGCTGTGTTGCGGTCAGTGCACGCCACTCGGGCGCCCGAAAGGCGGCATCGGCACTTTCCACAGCCCGATCCGCATCCTCGGCCGCGCCCTTCGCGATGCGGGCCCAGACGGTGCCGGAAAACGGTTCCGTGGTATCGAACCACTTCCCCGTGCTCGGCGCGACCATCTCGCCGTCGATATACAGCCCGTACTTCACCATCGTCTCGTTACTCACATCGAACTCCAGTTTCTGAATTCTTCGGAATTGGATTCGGGCCGTCATAGAGCCATCGATAATGCGGCGGCGTCGGCCCCTTGTTTCTTTCCTGGCGCCCGATCTGCTCCCAGGCATGGGCGACGATGCCGACCGAGCGAGACAGGCAGAACAATCCGCGTGCCAGTGGCGGCGGGAATCCAAGTTCGGCGTAAACGACCGCGGTCGCACCGTCGATATTCAGTGCCAAGCGCCGTCCGATCTCGACCTCCACCGCATCGCCTACCGCCTCCGCGATATCGGCATATTTGCCGGAAACGACTCCCTCGCCGGCCGCCTTTCGAACTAGCTCGAGAATGCGCGGCGCGCGCGGGTCCACCGGTCGGTGAAACCGGTGACCGTAACCGGGGATGTGGCGAGAGCGCTCGGCTCTCCAGGACGCAACAACACGGGGCGCGGCCTGCGTCGCGGATACACCGGTCTCGATCTCTGACGCGACACGTTGGTACAGTTCCACGGCCTGTTCGCCGGCACCGCCATGCACGTCGTCCAGCAGATTGACCGCCGACGCCAAGGCACCGTTCAGTCCCAGACCACAGGTCACAGCCATACGCGCCGTCGCGATCGAAGGCGCCTGAGGCCCGTGATCGACGGCGGCAACCATCGCAACTTCCAGAAGGCGCGCCTGGCTTTCCGTGGGACGCGTGCCCCGGGTCATCAGCCATATCATCTCGCAGAACGAAAGTTCCCCGATCAGGCCTTGGATGGGCAGCCCGCGGATCCGGATTGTGCCCGGCTCCATGTCTATGATGGAGGTCCGCCACCAGGCCGCCGCATCTGTTTCCTTGCCGGACATGATTTCCCTTCTCGTCTGCGCTTCCGTGGCCCGTGATTTCCGGCCGGTATGGGTGACTGCCGTCGTTCAAAACGCTAGTGCCACCTCATCGAAACCGTCAAACTTAATTCGCACTTGTTCTATCTAACAGAACACTCATTTTGGGTAGAACCAGAACCCCAAGCTCATAACCTACTGAATGTATATAGATATTTCACATGATTTACTGATACTTACGGATTTTACACACCCCTCACACAGCATGTCAGTATTGACATTCGGTTCCGCCGCATGGCTGAATCAAGATTATATTCTGTTAGATGGAACATCTGGAATGACGGAACAAAGAGTTGAGGCGGTCGAACGCGCTCTGTCGATACTCGAGGCGTTCAGTGCGGAGCGGCAGATGATGTCGCTGGCGGACCTGTCTCGGGAGACTGGTCTCTACAAGAGCACCTTGCTGCGATTGGCAGCCTCGCTGGAGCGCTATGGGTATTTGACCCGCAACGAGCGGGGATTGTTCAAACTGGGCCCGAGTCTCTGGCGCCTAGGCTCCCTGTATCGTCGTTCCTACGATCTGGGAGAACTGATTCGGCCCGAACTCCGCAGTCTCGTCGCCGCTACGGGGGAAACCGCAAGCTATTATGTCCGGGAGGACAATGAGCGGGTCTGCCTATACCGGGAAAACTCTAAGGAATTGCTGCGCTATCACATCGATGAAGGAACCCGCCTGCCCTTGGATCGTGGTGCGGCCGCCCACGTTCTGAACCGTTATGCGGACCCAGGTGTCCGTAGGAGTCAGAAACTGACCCTGGACGACACTATAGAGACAGTGGGGGAACGGTCCCCGCACGTCGCCGCTGTCGCCGCCCCAGTCTTCATGGCGGACGGCATGCTGCGGGGCAGCCTAGCGATATCCGGCCCAATCGCCAGATTTGGGCCCGAGGCCCGCATGGCGGCACGTCACGAACTTCTCAAATCCGCGAACCGCCTATTCCTTCTCAAGGAGGGCGGGAGATAATCCCTGTGAAAGGAGTACGGAATGTCTTCCGAGAATGCCGATCTGCTCTTCGTCGTCGACCTGACCTACACCGCTCCGCTGGAGGAGATTGATCGTGCCCTGGCGGAGCATGTCGCGTTTCTCAATAGACAGTACGATGCCGGAAGGTTCCTGATGTCGGGCCCGAAATCCCCGCGCACCGGCGGCGTCATATTGGCGAAGGCAGCCAGCAAGGTGGATCTGGAGGCAATCGTCGAATCCGACCCGTTTCGCCGTGACGGATTGGCTGAAGCAACCATTACGGCCTTCGAACCACGTATGATCGCAGACACGCTCCGAAACGGGGTTCTGTTTTGAAGAGGTCGCTCTAGGCCTAGGGCCGCAGGCAGATCGAACGGGCGAGCGCCGTCATGAATCCGGCACACCGCCCGTCCCATAGGCAAAGATTGGATCGCTTCTTGTGGACAGGTCCATTCCAGGCCCAATGACCCTAAGTTACGAAGCGTCTTACGATGTTCTCTAGTAGGCGCGAAGTCGAATTCTCGAAGTCGTTCACCGGCAGGCTGCCGCAAAAGGTGATGGATCCGACCGAGAACATCGCACCGCCCGACGGGGTGTCGCAGTAGATCATATCCGCATGGATCATTTGGTCCTGGCCCATCCCGGAGGTCGTGCTGACATGGGTCAGTATTTCCTCCGGTGTCACGATATAGGTGGGCGCATGATTTTCAGACCGAGCGATGACGCTCGCGTTCTCCGGCGATCCCAGGGCAACGTCGTAACGATCCAGCTCATAGCCCGCGGCACCGGATCCGGACAGTCCCTCATCGCCGAAGATTTCTCCCTCCACGCCTTCGAAGATCCAGCGGATCTCCGGGTCATATGACGCTTCCAGGCGGCGATAATGGGAGCCCAGAAAGGTACCCTGTGCCGAAAACCCGACGCCCGTCAGGGCCTGCGGCGGCCGGCCGATCCGCCGCCAAAGGCCGCCATATTGTCCGTCCAAGGCATGATAATATTCGCCTGGCTCCGCCGCCCAGGTCCGGATTCCCCCTTCGGTGCGCCGAACCTCGGCGATGCCGGGAATGCTCTCGGACACCGCGATACGCCAATAGAAGCCGTTGCCTCCCAGATAGCATAGGCGTCCGCCGCCATCGACATAGCCCTGGAAGGCGTCGAGGCTGTTCTCGGTGTGATATTCGGGATGGGTACAGGTCAGGACCGTCCGATAGGGTTTCAGCGCATCCGGCCCGTCCTGGTGCAATTGATGGTCGGTGACGACGTCGAATTCGAACCCTTTGGCCTCCAGCCAGGCCCACAGGTGACTGTCCGCCTGATAATGGCGCAGGCCGGAGCCGCAGCCCGGCGCCAGCAGGGTCAGATAACCCGACCGCAGATTCAGCAACGGCCGCCGCCAGGAGCACAGGCAAATCCCGGTACCGTCAGGATGCAGATTGTAGCTGGATTGTCCAAACTGGCGGTATTTGTCGGGGTTGTACGGGTAAGCCCCCCAATCGGCCATTCGCTGTTCGATGGCCGGGCCGTAATCATAGCGCCCGTTATCACCGTACATCACATAGGTGAAGGTCGGGATGACGACGCAAATCCGCGATTGCGGCCGGCCGAGCGGCGCGGCGACGAAGAACGGGATAAAATCCTCATCCGTCCCGCAACGAAGCCGCATCGCATAGTTTCCGCTTCGGAAATCCTTCGGAATGTCGAAAACGAAATCGTCTTCCCAACCGCAATCGTGGCAATCATCCTCGTGAAAGTGGATTGCTGCATAGTCCTGCGGCGCGTGACGCCAGCACATCTCGCGGCCGGTCCAATCGGTCCCGGTCACACCGCGCGTCGGCATGTTAATCAGGCGCCCATGCGATGCGGTGCCGCCGACATCCACGATCCTGTCGCTGTCGATGCCCTGCGAGAAATCCCAGGCCAAAGATATCCCGCCGGCCGTCCCGTCTTCACCGAAGGCGATCCTTGGCGCCTCGATCCGTCCGTTGAAATGGCGTCGCGGTCTGCCGCCCACATTGCCGGCGGCGATGCGTATCCCCGCTTCTGCCGACGCGGTTAGCTTGGCACTGTCCTTGAAATGCGCCGTGGCATGGCCGGATCCCTCGCCCTGTTTCAAAGGCTCGAAGGACAACTCCGCCCGGCCGGCGCCAAGATCGACCTGTGCTCGCACCCGATACCAACGCCTGGTACGCATCGGTCCGGGTACCGCCAGCCGTTCCTCCCCTGAGCCCGTCCGCAAGGTCAGTCCCAACCCACCCCGGTCGACGGAAAGTTCCAACGCGAAGCCGCATGCCGGATCTCCAACCGCAAGCACGGTCTGGCGGTCCCGATCGGCCAGCATCGGCATTACCGCAGCGTCCAGTTCGATCCTGCTCAGATCGGTGCCCGCCGGCAACGGGGCCGTGGCGTAGGAGCCGGGGACGAAATCCTGGAACCGTGAAGGATAACGGCCATTGCAGGCGGCATCGATTTCCATGTGCCGGACTCCGGGGCCGTCCGGGTTCGGATCTGCGGAAATGATGCGAACCAATTGGACCTCGTAGGGTTCAGCCAATGCCGAACTGACCTTGAATCCCAGTGCCTCACCCGGGCGTGCGCCGAGGTCGTTGGCATACCCAATGATCGGGATCATCCCTTGACCGCCCCCGCTGCCAGACCGCGAATGAAGAAGCGGCTCAAGAAAGTGAACATGACGAATAGCGGCAGCGCGATCAGCGTAGACCCCGCCATCAGTTCGCCCCAGCGTAGCTCGTACAGGCCGACCATCGTGTCGAGCCCGACCGGCAGTGTCTTGTTCAGGTCGCTGCCGACCATAACCAGTGCAAAGACGTAATCGGTCCAGGACAACAAGAATGCGAAGATCGCCACCGTCACGATGCCGGGCAGGGTCAGCGGCAGGACGACCAGAAGAAAGGCGCGCAGACGCGAGCACCCGTCCACCATCGCGGCCTCTTCCACATCATAGGGAATCTGTTTGAAGAACCCCCAAAGCAGCCAGACACCCAGCGGCAGGGCCAGCGTCGTGTGAGAGATCACAAGCGAGATCAGCGTGTCCGACAGTCCGATCTCAACAAAAAGCGTGGCCAGCGGAATCGCCAACAAAAGGGGCGGAAACATATAGGCATAGAGCATCGTGCCGATGACCAGCGTCTTGCCGGGGAACCGCAGCCGCGTGACCGCATAGGCGATCAGGACGGACAGGACGATGGTAACCGCCACCGTCCCCAAGGCGACAATGACCGAATTGGCAAACCATGTCGGATAGTCCGTCAGTTCGAGGAGAACGGAGAAGTTTTCCAAGGTGAAGTTGGACGGGAAGAACTCGACATCTGTGTAAATCGTCGACGCGTCGCGGAAGCTCGTATTGATCATCCAATAGATCGGAAAAACCGAATAGAGGATGGTCAGCCCCAGAAGCGTCCCGTAACCGAGTTTGGGAAATTTGTCTCGCATCGCCCTCAATCCTTCTGGTCCAGAGGGAACAGACGGAAGTAGATCAAGATCAGCACCGACAGGATCGCGAAGGAAATCGCCGAAACCGCCGCACCGGCCCCCACGTCATACATTTCGAACGCCTGTCGGTAGGAATAGATCGGCAGCGTCTCTGTCGCCTGTTGCGGCCCGCCTTGTGTCATCAGCCAGACGATATCGAACTTGTTGAACATCCAGATCGCGCGCAGCAGCAGGACGACCAGCAGCACCGAGCGTAGCTGCGGCAACGTGATGTGCCAGAACCGTTGCCAGGGGCCGGCACCATCGATGCGGGCCGCTTCATAGATGTCTTCAGGGATCGATTGCAGCCCGGCCAGACAGGTCAGGGTAACGAAAGGTGTCCAAATCCAAACGCTGATCAGAATGACCGTGATCATCGCCAGATAGGGGTCGTCGCCCCAGGGTAGATAATCGTAGCCCAGCAGTTGCGCCCCCTTGCTGAAAATGCCGACGGACCCGTCCAGCATCCAGCGGAAGGTCAGCGAAACCACGACCGTCGGCAGCAGATAGGGCAGGACAGCGATCCCGCGAATGACCGGCATGCCGGGAAACTCGCGCGCCAGCAGCAGCGCAAAACCGATCCCCAGCACGATCTGCAGGAAAATCGTCAACCCGGCAAAGGTCACGCCGCGGCCCAGGGCCGCCCAGAATTCAGGCAGAGCCATCACCCGGGCATAATTGTCGAACCACACCCATTCCGGCTCTGAAATCAGCGATTCCCGGTGCTGGAAACTCAGTTCCAGCGCGTAATAGGCCGGATACAGGACCAGAACGCCGGTCAGCCCAAGGGCCAGGAAAAAGATGATGTAGATTATTCGATCGCTGGGCATCCGCACGATATCCCGTTCTGGTTCAATCAGCGGCCACTACCGGCCCCTGGTAGGCGACGGCCGGAGGAAAACTCCCCCGGCCGTCTTCCCGACCTTACGTGGCAATCACCTTCCGGATTTTTTCGGCGGCGGCCTTCACGCTCTCGGTCGCCGAGGTGCCGTTCAGAATACGGTCCTGCAGCATTTCCGGCAGCGCGTAGGAACGGAATACCTTGCCCGCCCGGACGTCGGGTTCCGGCCCTTCGGTGTCGATCGACCGGATGATGACGTTCGGGTCCTCCAGCACGCGTTTCTGCATCGCCAGAATGTCGCCAAAGGTTTCGAACGCCGGATGCGACTGCCAACGCGGGTCCTCGTAAATGTCCAGGCGCGTCGGCTGGTAATGAACCGGCGAGGAATGAAGGAAATTGATCAGATGTTCGTCGGAGAACCATTCGAGGAACTTCAACGCCTCGTCCGTCATCGCCGTATCGAGCACGACCCATCCGTCATAGCCGTGGTTCACGGCAAATTTCTGACCGTCTTTCGACGGGAACAGGAAGGACGAGACCTGCTGTGCCTGGTCCGGCATGGTCAGGTTCATCTGGTCGATCAGTCGCCCGGTACCCGGCGTGTGCGAAATGATTCCGCCTTGGAAATCACCGACCAGATTGGCCCATCCGGCCTGCATCGGCGACGGCGGCATGTATTGCGTCATGTCCGCCATGAAATCGAGATACTCCGCCGCCTTAGGCAGGATTTCCGGGGAGTCGAGCACGACATTCCAATTGTCGTCGAACAGCTCGACGCCATTGGCCCACATATACCCGAACGCCGTATAATTGGCCGCACCATTGCTGCCGATCGGGTGAACGATCCCGTGCCGCAGCTGGTTCTCGCCATCGCCGGTCAGGGCGGCCAGATTGCCTTGCATGGAATCCCAGTCCTTGGGCTCCTGCAGTGACTTGGCGGCGTAAAGGTCCTTGCGGTAGTTCACCCAGCACAGGTTGTAGTCGTACGGATACCAGTAATTGTCGCCCTGCATCGGGAACAGGATTCGCGGGCCCCAATCGTATTTCGAGATGACCTGGTTCAGCGGCACGATTTTCTTTTCGTTCGCCAACAGAAGAACGTCGCCGACAAAACTCAGAGTCGCGATGTCATAGGGTCGCCCGGATTGGATCGAGGCCTGCAACTTCTCGAAGGCTTTGCCGCCGGGAACGCTGTCCATCTGGACGCGTATGCCCGTTTCCTTCTCATATTGCGCGGCGGCAAAGCGCATTGCCCGCACGCTGTCCACACTCGGCTCCGCATTCAGGAACCGGACCGTCTTGTCGGCCGCCAGGACGTTCGGGGCGGATAGCGCAAAGGGCGCCGCCGCTGCCGCCGCGCCCGCGGCCTTGAGGACCGAACGCCTCGACAGCCCCTTATCGGTGGCGTGAAACGGACCTTTCATCGGATACTTCTTCACCATTGTCTTCCTCCTCCATGTGCCCAAGGGTTGTTGTTCAGATGTCCTTGGCGTCGATCGACTTCAGCGTCCGCCCGGACGAGGAGTCGAATAGGTGATACCGTCCCTGACCCAGCCGCAGCGCAACGTGATCGCCCCGGACAATGCTGTCGTTCCGGGTAATCAGCACCCTCAGCGCCGTTGCCCCTTCCCGGCAAAGCAGTAGGGTTTGCGCACCCATCGGTTCGACCAGGTCGACCCGAAGGCGGAACTCTGCCGCATCATCGGACGGCTCCGGCAGGACGGTCAGATGTTCGGGCCGAAGTCCCAGCGTCACGGCCCCCGGCGAGAGCCCGGCGGCTTGCTCGTCGGATAGCGAGATCGCGAATCCGTCGCCGGTTAGCGTCGCGCCGCCAGTGCCAATAACGATGTTGGCCTGGATCTGGTTCATTTCCGGCGACCCGATGAAGCTACCGACGAAACTGTTGGCTGGGTTGTCATAGACTTCCAGCGGGGCGCCGATCTGCTGCAGCTTGCCGTCTTTCATGACGGCAATCCGACTGCCGAGAGTCATCGCCTCCACCTGGTCGTGGGTGACATAGATCATGCTGGTGCCGATGCGGGAATGCAGACCGCCGATTTCCTCGCGCATCCTCACCCGCAGCTTGGCATCCAGGTTGCTGAGCGGTTCATCCAGCAGAAAGGCGTCCGGGTTCCGGACCAGAGCCCGGCCCAGGGCAACGCGCTGGCGCTGACCGCCGGAAAGCTGCTTCGGCTTCCGTTGCAGCAGGTCTTCGATGCCAAGGATCGACGCCGCTTCGCGGACACGCTTGTCCACATCCTGTTTCGGCGTCCCCCGCATCTTGAGCCCGAAGGCCAGATTGCCGTAGACGCTCTTATGGGCGTAAAGCGCATAGTTCTGGAACACCATGGCGATGTTCCTGTCCTTGGGGTCCAGACGCGTGACATCCCGGTCGCCAATCTTGATCGTCCCGGAGGTTGTCGTTTCCAGACCGGCCACCATCCGAAGCGTCGTCGACTTGCCGCAGCCGGACGGTCCGACAAAGACCATCAACTCGCCGTCCTGGATGGTCATGCTGACATCATCGACGACCGTCAGTTCGCCAAACCGCTTGGTTACGTTCTGAATCTCGATAGACGCCATATCAATTGTTCCGTGTTTCTTGGGATAGGGTCGTCGGCACCTGCGCGACGACGCTCTTCACGCGGCAATAGGCCTGCACCGCGACGAGGCCCTTCTCGCGGCCGAACCCCGAATGGCCGACCCCGCCGAAAGGCACTTCGACACCGCCGCCCCAGTAATCGTTGATCGTGACAGAGCCGCTCTCGAGATCCCGTGCGATTGCGAGGGCCGAGGATATGTTTGCGGTATAGATGCCGGCCATCAGTCCATATCGGGTTGCATTGGCGGCGCGCAGGGCCTCCTCCGGCCCATCGACAACCTGAACCGACAGGACAGGGCCGAAGATCTCCTCCTGAATGCAGGGATCATCATCGGACAGGTCGTCAATTACCGTCGGTCCGACGAACCACCCTTCACCGCCATCGGCATCCTGAAGCTGCTTGCCGCCGCACAGAACCGCCCGGCCGTCCCGTCGGGCACGGTCCGTAAAACCCAGGATCGTGTCCAGTTGCCGACGGGAATTGATCGCCCCCATCTTGTTTCCACGCAGCCCGTGACCGACCGTAATTTCGCCCGCGATCTCGACCACGCGGTCGACAAGTTTTCTATGGATGGCCCGATCCACCACCAGCCGCGATCCGGCGGAACAGATTTGGCCGGCGTTTTCAAAGATGGCACCCGCCGCCCCCTGGGCCGCTGCCTCGATGTCGCAATCGGCCAGAGCAATCACCGGCGATTTGCCGCCCAGTTCCATGGTCACGCTGGCGAAATGTTCGGCGGCGGCCTGCATTACTCGGACGCCGGTTTTCGTCGACCCTGTAAAGGTGACATGCGCCACATCAGGATGCGCGGACAGCGTGGCACCGACCGACGCCCCTTCCCCCAGCACGACATTACACACGCCGGGGGGAAGTCCCGCATCCGACAGCAGTCGCGCCAGCAGAATCGCCGTATGGGGTGTTGTTTCGGCCGGCTTGGCGACGACACAGCAGCCGGCGGCAAGGGCCGGGGCAATACCGCGCGCGAAGGTCGTCATCGGAAAGTTCCAGGGGATGATCTGCGCGACCACACCGACCGGCTCCAGCAAGGTCAGTCCGATCTGGCCAAACCCGACCGGCAGACTGTCGCCCTGCAGCTTGTCGCAGACCCCGGCATAGTATTCGAAGGTTCGCGCCGCGCTATGCGCATTGCCGCGGGACTCCGCCAGCGTCTTGCCGACATCGAGCGTTTCGAGCATGGCCAGTTGATCGGCGTTTTCCCGGATCAGCGCCGCCATGCGGTTCAGAATGCGGCCCCGCTCCGCCGGGGCGAGCCGTCGCCAGGCCGGGAATGCCTTTACCGAGGAGGCAACGGCAAGTTCGGCATCCGCCCTGTCACCAGCGGCAACGGCCGCAAAGGGCCGACCCAAGCCCGGATCGAAGATGTCCATCTTCTCCCCGCTCAAGGAATCCTGCTCACGACCGTCGATGAAATGCCCCGACGGAGTTCCCGCAACCGTCCCGGTCGCAAGATAATCTGCGGCTAGCGCTTCGGCCGACATGGTCATGCCGCCACCTCACTCACGGCATATTCCGATCGTGCCAGCCATTCCGGGTCCACTTCGAACCCCCAGCCCGGCGCATCGCTGACGCGCGCCATTCCCCCATCGATGCGGTACGGGTCGTTCCGCAGAACGCCGTATTGCCATGGGTAAAAGCCGGCATCCTCGATCGAGAATTCCAAATACTTCCCGGCATTCGGAATGGCGCGGAGAAGATGCATGGTGAACAGCGTCACAAGACCCAGATTGGCGGCATGCGGCGTAATCGGCATTCCCGCCTGTTCCGCCATCTTGCAAACCTGGAGAGTACGACAGATGCCCCCGAGATAGAGGATATCGGGCTGAGCCACATTCACGATGCGGCGTCCGATGATCTCCTTCCAAACCACGAACTCGCAATCCTGCTCGCCGCCGGTGACGTCCAGATCGAGCGCTTCGGTAACCTGACGGGTCTGCTCCAACTCCCAATAGGGACAGGGCTCTTCGAAGTGCTCGACGCCATTGTCCTGAAGCTGGCGGCCCAGTTCGATCGCGCGGGCCGGCGAAAGGCCGCTGTTGCCGTCCGCAAGAAGCGAAACATCGGGGCCCAGAGCCTTGCGGATGGTCGGCGCCATCGCTTCGCTGCGTCCCGGATAGACATCGACATCGTGGCCGCATTCATTGGCGACCCGGAACTTGAATGCATCGAAGCCGTGTTCGTCGCGCAGCCGGCTGAAGCGTTCCGCCTCCTGTTCCGGCGAAATGTCTCGGCGCATCGAAGACGCATAAGCCCGGATCGGGCCGGCGGTGCCGCCCAACAATACGGCAACAGGCACGCCCGCAACCCGGCCCCGCAGGTCCCAGATCGCGGTATCCAGACCGCCGATCGCACGCTGCAGATAGGACCCCGGGAATTTGTGCTCCTTCTCGGGGATCAGGGCGACCAATTGTTCCAGCTCGTCGGTGTCTCGCCCCAGGGCGTAGGGGGCGACCTGCCGGTGGAAGACCGTCGCGGTAATGTCGGAATGGTAGGTCGAGAACTGACCCCAGCCTGCATTGCCGGCCTCATCGGTGACCCGCAGGAATCCGACATACCGGTTACAGAACGTTTCCAACCGATGGATCTTCATAACTACTCCCCAAACCGTGCCCCTTACTGCCCGACTGGTCGGACGCTGGAGCGGTGTTCATTCTTGAGGAGAAGGATTTACCACTTGATTGGCCAAAACAAGTGAAGTTTTATGCCTCTAAGGCATAACAAAAATTGGGCCTTCGCCATGACCTATCGCCTACCGCCCTTGAACTGGATCCGGGCATTCGAAGCCAGTGCCCGCCACAACAGTTTCGCCGCCGCCGCACGGGAACTGAACCTGACGTCGACGGCCATCAGTCATCAGATCCGATCGCTGGAACAGCAGATTGGGCACGCCCTGTTCGAACGGCAGGCACGCGGCGTCCGATTGACCGGGATGGGTGCGGCTTATCTTCCGGGGGTTCGGGATTCGCTGGACCGGTTGTCGGCGACCACGATGAAACTGTTCGGCCTCAGCAGCGGCACGCCCCTGACCGTCAGCGCACCCTTGTCCTTCGTCTCGCTTTTCCTGGCCCCACGCATGGCGGATTTTCAGGCTCAGTATCCGCAGATACCGGTGCAGCTCTATTCCCTAGTCTGGCTCGACGCAAAGGTGGATGATTCGACCGATCTCGATATCCGGTTCGGGCCCGGGACCTGGCCCGGCTATTCGGCTAAGCTTCTGATGGAAGACAAGTCCGTCGTCGTCGTTCAGCGGGACGTGGTCGAGAAATGCGGCGGCGATGCCGGGGCACTCAGTGCGGCAATCAAGGAAAGCCCGCTGATCCATGTCGTCGGCTATGAGGATCATTGGACGAAAGCATTTGCCGAACTCGGACTTGAGGCGCCGTCCGTCAACCGATCCGTGCGGGTGGACAATTCCTTGGCTGCCCTAACTTTGGTGGCCTATGGCGCCGGTGCGGCGATCGTACTCAGATCGCATGTCCGCGAAGCGCAGAAGGCCTTGCCGATCTCGACCCCCTTCGACTTCGACCTGCCGATTCAGGAAGCGCACTACCTTATCACGCCGCAAACGCAGCGGGCGGCGAAGCCGGAGGCGCTGATCTTCGAAACGTGGCTTGAGGGTCAGATTGAGAAGACGAAACGAAAGGGTTAGGCCCGACCCTTGTTTCGGTCGGAAAGGATGATATCGGCGGCCCGCACCGCAAACATCATGACCGGAAGATTGAGGTTACCGCTGACGATATTCGGAAAGGCGGATGCGTCCGCGACCCGCAATCCGTCGACGCCGCGCACCCGAAGATCGGGCGTCAGAACGCTGCTGTCCGGATCGGCCCCCATGGCGCAGGTGCCGCATGGATGAAACACCGTTCGGGACCGCGCGCGGATATCGGCAACCAGTTCGGAATCGGACCGAACCGAAGAACCAGGCAGTACTTCCCGTTCGACGATTTCAGACAATGGGGCCGTATCTGCCAGTCGTCTGAGCAGTTTCACGGCCTCCAGCATCTCCTCCATATCCGCATCGTCGGAATAGGTGTTGGGGTAGATCTTTGGCGCCGCACGCGGATCCGCCCCCGCCAGCATGATTCGCCCCCGGCTCTTCGGCCGCACATTGGATAGGCCAAGCGCGAAGGCGGGGTAAGGGTCCGGTGCCAGAAGCGGCCGCTGATCGGACTGAGCCTCCAGCGTCGTAATCAGTTGCAGATACAATTGCATGTTCGGCAACGGCCGTTGCGCGGAACTGCGGAAGAAGGCGCCGGCCTGATTGACCGACATGGCCAAAGGCCCGCCCCGCGTGGCGAGATATCGAATACCGCTCCAAATACGCCGGTGCCAGGGGGACAATTCTTGGTTAAGAGTGGGTAGCCGTGAACGATAAAAATAGTTCAGACCGAAATGGTCCTGCAGATTTGCGCCGACATGCCGGTTGTCTACTCGGACAGGAATCCCAAATGCGCGGCTTTGGTCCGCATCGCCAATCCCGGATAGCTGCAGCAGTTTGGGCGTCTCGATGGCGCCGGCGGCAAGAATGACCTCCCGCCGCGCGACGTAGCGTTCTTCGCGCCCGTCCCGGTCGATGACCACACCCGTGCAACGGGGCCCTTCAAACAGCAACGCCTGGACAAGCGCCTTCTTCAGGACAGTGACATTCGGTCGTTGCATCGCCGGCCGGAGAAAGGCCGTCGCAGCGGACACCCTTTTACCCTGCCTGGTGTTGATCTGGTAGAATCCGGCACCTTCCTGCCGTTCGCCATTGAAGTCCGGATTGGGCGGAATGCCGATTTTGGCGCAGGCCTGGATGAACCGTCGTGACAAGGCATGGGCGTCGCGTGCCATGCTTCTTATCGGCAGGGCGCCGCCCTGACCGCGCCATTCCGATTCACCTTCGGCGCAATCGTCAATGGATCGGAAGGCCCTGGCCATGGCGACTGCGCCCCATTCCTTCGACTTGGTCGCCAGGACCCAATCCTCATAATCCTCTGCCCGACCACGGATGCAGACCATTGCATTGATCGAACTGGACCCGCCCAGCACCTTGCCGCGTGGCCAGTAGGCGGTCTGACCATTGACGCCGGGATCGGCCTCGGTTCGATAGGCCCAGTTCACACTCCTGTCGAAGAACAGTTTCCCATAGCCGATCGGGGTCGAAATCCAAAAGGAAGTATCATCACCGCCGGCTTCGACGACCAGGACCCGGCTCTGCCGATCGGAACTCAACCGTTCCGCCAATACGCAACCTGCGGATCCGGCACCGACAACAATGTAATCCGCTTCCATGAACTATCCCCTCGCCAGGAGCGAAAGCCTGAGAAAGGGGCACTCTCCAATTGTTTAACACTAAAGACAAACGAACTAAAATGGGTGTAAGGCCAAACTGAAACTGGCCAAAACGGTCGGTTCGTTTCTCGTATCCAATGCGCTACCGCTGTTGGAAGGCCGGTGTGACGCGCATCTGTCTTTGGGGTGCACTAGCGCTCTTATTCGCCAAAAACGCGTTTAGCCCCGCTCGGAGGAACGGGGCTAATATATGGTGATGCTTGGTTGCGGGGGCAGGATTTGAACCTGCGACCTTCAGGTTATGAGCCTGACGAGCTACCGGGCTGCTCCACCCCGCGTTGGGGTTGGGTATTGGCATGGTGTTGGTTCCCATGGAAGACTTGGCGGCGACCTACTCTCCCGCGGCTTAAGCCGAAGTACCATTGGCGCAGGAGGGTTTCACGGCCGAGTTCGGGATGGGATCGGGTGCTGGGCCCTCCGCTATGGCCACCAAGTCGTCGATGGGAACCAAGAGGAAGTATTGAAGCTGTTGGGATATGTTTTGCGTGATAGCCGGATCCGATGGATTGGACGGCGTCTCTCGCGAGATTGTCTATTTGGTTTGGTGCCCACTCGCCTAAGCGTTTGGGTAGATCCTGTTTGGGATTTACCGTCATGCGAAGGGGAGATGGAAGCCATTCGAGCAATTAGTACCGGTAAGCTTCACGCATTACTGCGCTTCCACACCCGGCCTATCGACGTAGTGGTCTACTACGGCTCTCAGGCGAGACCTGGTTTTGAGGGGGGTTTCCCGCTTAGATGCCTTCAGCGGTTATCCCGTCCATACATAGCTACGCGGCAGTGCCACTGGCGTGACAACCGCTCCACCAGAGGTATGTCCATCCCGGTCCTCTCGTACTAGGGACAGATCCTCTCAAGTCTCGAACACCCACGGCAGATAGGGACCGAACTGTCTCACGACGTTCTAAACCCAGCTCACGTACCTCTTTAAATGGCGAACAGCCATACCCTTGGGACCTGCTCCAGCCCCAGGATGAGATGAGCCGACATCGAGGTGCCAAACACCCCCGTCGATGTGGACTCTTGGGGGGTATCAGCCTGTTATCCCCGGAGTACCTTTTATCCGTTGAGCGATGGCCCTTCCACGCGGGACCACCGGATCACTAGGACCGACTTTCGTCTCTGCTCCATCCGTCGATGTCGCAGTCAAGCGAGCTTATGCCCTTGCACTCGTCGAGCGATTTCCGACCGCTCTGAGCTCACCTTCGCGCGCCTCCGTTACTCTTTGGGAGGCGACCGCCCCAGTCAAACTACCCACCACGCAGGGTCCCGGGCCCGGTTTCACGGGCCGCGGTTAGACAACAAGAGCGTCAAGGGTGGTATTTCAAGGATGACTCCACCAAGACTGGCGTCCTGGTTTCAACGTCTCCCACCTATCCTACACATGACGGTCCTGTTGCCACTGCGAAGCTATAGTAAAGGTTCACGGGGTCTTTCCGTCTGACCGCGGGAACTCCGCATCTTCACGGAGAGTTCAATTTCGCTGAGTCCGCGTTGGAGACAGTAGGGCAGTCGTTACGCCATTCGTGCAGGTCGGAACTTACCCGACAAGGAATTTCGCTACCTTAGGACCGTTATAGTTACGGCCGCCGTTTACCGGGGCTTCAATTCGACGCTCTCACATCTCCTCTTAACCTTCCGGCACCGGGCAGGCGTCAGACCCTATACGTCGTGTTAGCCACTTCGCAGAGCCCTGTGTTTTTAGTAAACAGTCGCCACCCTCGTTTCCGTGCCCCCTCACACTGGTTGCCCAATGCAAGGGCCCCCTTATCCCGAAGTTACGGGGGTATTTTGCCGAGTTCCTTCAACGCGGTTCTCTCAAGCGCCTTGGTATACTCTACCATCCCACCTGTGTCGGTTTCGGGTACGGTCTATTCTCGGGGCTATTTCCAGGGACCGCTTCATCGCCCGCCCAATCCGATAAGGACGAACAATTGCCGCGATCCGTCAACTCCCGAGAGGCCCAGGAATATTAACCTGGTTCCCATCGACTACGCCTTTCGGCCTCGCCTTAGGGGCCGGCTCACCCTGCGCGGATTAGCCTTGCGCAGGAACCCTTGGGATTTCGGCGAGAGTGTTTCTCACACTCTTTATCGCTACTCATGTCAGCATTCGCACTTCCGATATCTCCAGGACCCCTCGCGGGTATCCCTTCACAGACCTACGGAACGCTCCGCTACCACTCCATTAAGGAGTCCGCAGCTTCGGTGTACGGCTTGAGCCCCGGTACATCTTCGGCGCAAGGCGGCTTATTTAGACCAGTGAGCTATTACGCTTTCTTTAAACGATGGCTGCTTCTAAGCCAACGTCCTGGTTGTCTTGGCCTCCTCACATCCTTTCCCACTTAGCCGTAACTTGGGGACCTTAGCTG
>NZ_CBDDHE010000006.1:630000-831664 GCF_965228185.1 Pacificispira sp.
TTCGTCCAGGGCCCGGGCGCAAACCGGAACGAAGCGTTCCAGCGATTCCGCGATCGAACAGTTGATATTCCGCTGCGAGAAGCTTTCCGAGGCGGCGCCGAAAATCGCCACTTCCTTTGCGCCATGGGCGAGCGCGGCTTCCAGCCCCTTCATGTTCGGAGTCAGAACCGGATAGTCCACACCGGCGCGTTTTTCCATTCGGTCGAAGACCTCACCGGAATCGGCCATCTGGGGCACCCATTTCGGGGACACGAAACTGCCGGCCTCGATTGCGGTCAGCCCTGCCTTGCCGAGCAGCGCGATCAGCCGAACCTTCTGTTCCGTCGTGACCGCAGCCTTTTCGTTCTGCAAACCGTCCCGGGGGCCGACTTCGACGATTTTCACTTGGTCCGGCATGGCGCGTCTCCTTTTGACGGAGTTGATCCCTGATAATCGGAGCCGGACGCCGGATTCCGTCCAGCGCCCGGCCCGAGCTCATCCATATTGGGTCGCTTCCCCCGACAGGTCCAGCCCGTCGGGGTCTGTACCGCCGCCTAGCCGTCCAGACTTTCCGCGGCCGACACGAGATGCAGCAATTCGCTGCGCCAGCCGTCATCGTCCCGTGCACGGGCAATGGCGATCAGATCCTTGATCGCGTCATAGTCATAAGCGTCGAAGGCGGGATCGCGGCGGAGCTTGCCCGCAAAGCCCGCGATGGCAGCGGCCAGCGCGTCATCCGGCCCGATCGCGGACAGGTCCCGCAGAAGGTCCGGCGAGACCGGCTGGCGAATAACCGTCTGCGCCCCGTCCGGCCCGTCCGGCTTGAAGGCGATCTTCACCTCGGCCCATTCGGCGTTCAACGCCGTCTCCGCTTCCGGCGAGGGCGCGGGCCGGTTTCCATCATAGCGCGGCACCGGCAGGGTCCGGGACGCGGCGGCGACCGGAAGGACTTCATAGAGCGCCGTCACACTGCGGCCGGCATTGACCTCACCCGCATCCTTGCCGGAATCCAGGAAGTCTCGCGTTTCCAACGCCCGGGTCTCATAGCCGATCAGCCGATACTCGGCGATCTGGGCCGGGTTGAATTCGACCTGCACCTTCACATCGGCGGCCACGGTATGCAGCAGGCCGGCCGCCCCGTCGGCGAAGAGGCGGGCCCCTTCGACCGGCGAATCCATATAGGCCGCAACCCCATTGCCCGCCTGGACAATGGCCTGGACCAAGCTGTCGTTGAAATTGCCCTGCCCGACGCCCAACACCGACAGGCCGAACCCGGTCTGCCGCTTGCGGTCGACATAGCGTTCCAGTTCCTTCGAATTGCGGATCCCGACATTGAAGTCGCCATCGGTGATCAGCAGGATCCGATTCTCCGCCGCCGGATCGTAAACCGATTGTGCCAGCGCATAGGCCTTTTCCAGCGCCGCGCCGCCGGCCGTGCCGCCAGCGGCATCGAGACCGCGCAGGGCCGCCGCGACCGATTTATGGTCCGTGGTCGGCTCGGCATGGACCGAGACGCCATTGGCATAGGTCATCAGGCCGACACGGTCGTCATCCCGCAAGGTCGACAGGAAGTCACCGACGACTTTTTGCACGAGGTTGAGCCGGTCCGATCCCTGCATCGATCCGGACCGGTCGACCAGCAGCACCAGATTGAGCGACTTCCGGTCTTCCGGGGACGGGACGAATGCCTTCACGCCGACCCGCAGCAGGGCCCAGTCCGGCTTCCACGGCGCGGGATAGAGCGACACGGTCGGACGGAACCCCTCCTCGCGGGTTTCGGGACCCGGATAGTCGTAGTCGAAATAGTTCAGCATCTCCTCCACGCGGACCGCTTCCGGCGGCGGCAATGTGCCGTTGCGCAGATAGCGGCGAACCACCGAATAGGAGGCGGTGTCCACCTCGAGAGAGAAGGTGGAAAACGGCTCTTCCGCGACGGATTTCACCACGCCTATTTCATAGGACGGGTGCTGGCCGATTGCAGACGGCGGTTGCAACAGGACCGGCGCCGGGCCGGTGATCGCACCAGCCACGCCCAGTGGCGCAGGCGAAGGTGTCGGCGGCGGGACGGACGCCGTTCGCGTCTCACCCGCCATTTGGGGCTGTGCCTGACCGCAGGCGGCTAGAATAGTGGCGGCGATCAGCGCCGCCGCACTCAGATAGGACATCCGGCTTTTCATGGAACCCTCCACCCGGGATTGAAGATGGGGCAGGGTTCGCCTGAAACCGGGCCGGGTCTGGGCCGGCCCGTGACCTAACCGGGGCCGAAAAGGGGCTAAAAGAGGACCGGTGCCCGCCTGAACTATGCGTCGCCTTCGAAGGTTACCAGCACCGCCCCGTCGCCGACCTGGTCGCCTTCGGCATAGGGCAGGGTTTCAATCACGCCGTCGGCCGGGGCCTTGATCGTGTGTTCCATTTTCATGGCTTCCAGAATCATCAGCGAGGTCCCGGCCTTCACCGTGTCGCCCTTTTTAACAAAGACCGCCGTCACCTTGCCCGGCATCGGGGCCGTCAGCGCATGGTCGGACTGATCCGCGCCGGTGGCCGCCGCCAGCGGGTCGACCCGGTCCAGCACATAGGTATGCGACGGGCTGAACAGGGTGAAGCGTTCCCCCGTCCGGTCCAGGCCGAAGCGCATCAACGTCCCGCCGATGCGGACCCGCAACCCGTCGGAATCCCAGCCGAGCAACAGGGCCTCGATAGGATCGCCGCCCTCCACCCGACAGCGCCAATGACCGGAGTCGAAACGGGCGGAAACCGACCGTTCGCCTTCGAAATCCCGGAAGCGCAGATCGACCGGCCCGGAATCGTTGAGACGCCAGCCCGTTGCCATCGCCCAGGGCGAATGCGGGTCGCCGGCAGCCGACGCGCGGCGGCGTGCCGATTGCGCTTCCCCGTCCAGAACCGCCAGCGCGGCGGCGATCAGGACCGACTCATCCGCCCGCGCCCGGCCGGGCAGAAGGGCCGCCTCACGCGCCGCGATGAAGCCGGTATCCAGCGTGCCGTCCTGGAAATCCTTGTCGGCCAGAACGCGGATCAGGAAATCGCGGTTCGTGGTAATGCCCGCCGCCTCCGTCGCGCGCAGCGCCGCGATCAGTTTCCGGATCGCCTCTTTCCGGTCGTCGCCGAAAGCGATCAGTTTGGCGATCATCGGATCGTAATGGGGCGAGACCTCGTCCCCTTCCCGCACGCCGGTATCGACGCGGATATCGTTCCCATCCGGGAGCCGCAGCCGGTTAAGCGTGCCGATGGACGGCAGGAAGCCGCCATCCGGATCCTCGGCATAGAGGCGGACCTCCATGGCATGGCCGAAGGCGAAGATTTCCGACTGGTCCATCGGCAGGGTTTCGCCCGCCGCGACGCGCAATTGCCATTCGACCAGATCCTGGCCGGTGACCAGTTCCGTCACCGGATGTTCGACCTGCAGGCGGGTATTCATCTCCATGAAGAAGAAGTCGCCCGGCGTGCCGTCCGGCCTGGTCTCGGCGATGAATTCAACCGTGCCCGCGCCGCGATAGCCGACGGCCTTGGCGGCCGCGACGGCCGCTTCGCCCATGCGCTGACGCAAATCTTCCGGCATGCCGGGCGCGGTCGCTTCCTCGACCACCTTCTGGTGCCGCCGCTGGATCGAACAATCGCGTTCGAACAGATGGACCGCATTGCCGTGCGAATCCGCAAAAACCTGCATTTCGATATGGCGCGGGCGCGTCACGAACCGTTCCACCAGGACCCGGTCGTCGCCGAAACTGGCCGAAGCCTCGCGGCGGCAGGAGGCCAGCGCCTCGTCGAAATCCTCCGTCCGCTCGACCAGGCGCATGCCTTTGCCGCCGCCGCCGGCCGACGCCTTGATCAGAACCGGATAGCCGATCCGGTCTGCCTCCGCTTTCAGATGGGCCGGATCCTGGTCGGCACCGTGATAGCCGGGGGTCAGCGGCACGCCGGCCTTGCCCATCAGCGCCTTGGCTTCGGATTTCGATCCCATGGCGCGGATCGCATCGGCGGGCGGTCCGATGAAGACGATGCCCGCCTTGTCGCAGGCATCGGCGAAGTCGGCATTCTCCGACAGGAAGCCATAGCCGGGATGGATCGCCTCCGCCCCGGTGTCCTTGGCGGCCTGTAGAATCAATTCGCCGCGCAGATAGCTTTCGCGCGCCGGGGCCGGGCCGAGGCGCACCGCGTAATCGGCCAGATCGACATGCATCGCCTTGGCGTCCGCGTCCGAATAGACCGCGACGGTTTCGATGCCCAGGCGCCGCGCCGTCTCTATGACCCGGCAGGCGATCTCGCCTCTATTGGCGATCAGGATACGTTTGAACATGGTCTGCTTCCCGATAGGGTTATTCCGCTGCGCAAAGCTTGGCGCTGATATCCGGCATCTTCGACATCCAAGTCCGGGCATTCGGAATGGCGGCGGTTAGATTGCGTTCGCGCCATTCCTCGAAGGACCAGGGTTTGAAATCGATCGCGCCATGCAGGCGGTGGATCGCGTCGACATCCGGCACAAAGGCCTGGGCCTGCCGTCCGTCCGTGGTCTCGAACCGGGACAGCTTGTATTCGTCCCATTCATACCAGGCGACGCGCAGCTGTTCCTCATAGGTCAGCCCGGGCACCAGCAGGCAATGCAGGTCGACATTGTCTTCGGTGGGAAATATGCCGGGGAAATCGTCGCCGGCGATGATCCGCGCCAATTCGTGCCGATGCAGCACCACCGGCTCGCACGGGACATCCGCCATCGGACGGCCGACGACCAGTTCGAAGACTTCCGGCGCGCGCAGCGATCCGTAGAACAGGCTGGGCAGGCCCAGCGAGTGTTGGTCGTGGGCCAGAAACGTCGCGCGCTCGCGTTCTATTTGGCTTTGTTCCACGACGCCCTCCGCTTCTCCAGAAATGCCGTCATGCCTTCCTGCGCCTCGTCGGTCGCGCGCAGGCGGGCAATCCGCTGTACCGTATCCTCGATGATCGTGTCGGTGACGGGACGGTCGACCGCGAAGACCAGATCCTTCGCCTCCGCCGCCGCGATGGGGCCGACGCCCAGGATCGCGTTCAGAACCGCGTCGACGGCCGAATCCAGTTTCGCTTCCGGCACGACCTCGTGCAGCAGGCCGAGCCGCAGCGCCGTCGCGGCGTCAAACCGCTCCCCGGTCTGGAAATAGCGCCGGGCGGCGCGGGCGCCGATGGCATCGACCACATAGGGGCTGATCGCGGCGGGGATGATCCCCAGCTTGACCTCGGACAGGGAGAAGCTGGCCCGCTCCGTTCCGATAGCGATATCGCAGCAGGCGACCAGGCCGACCCCGCCGCCGAAAGCCGCGCCCTGCACCCGCGCGATGACCGGCTTGGACAGGAAGTTCAGCACCTTCAGCATGCGCGCGAGGGCGCGGGCGTCGGTCACATTCTCGTCGAAGGAATAGCCCGCGACGCGCTTCATCCAGTTGAGGTCCGCCCCGGCGGAGAAGCTCTTGCCCTCCGCTTCCAGCACCACCGCGCGGATGGCCTCGTCCTTGTCCAGACTGTCGAACGCCTCGGTCAGGGCGACGATCAGGCCGTCGTCGAAGGCGTTGTGCTTTTCGGGATTGGTCATCCGCACGCGGGCGATCGGGCCGTCGCGCAGGATTTCCAGGTTCACGGTTTTGCTCATCTCTACCTCACATCCGGAAGACGCCGAACCGGGTCGGTTCGATCGGGGCGTTCAGCGCGGCGGACAGGCCAAGGCCCAGCACCATGCGCGTATCCTTCGGGTCGATGATCCCGTCATCCCACAGACGCGCGCTGGCGTAATAGGGATGCCCCTGATGTTCGTATTGCTGACGGATCGGGTCCATGAAGGCTTCCTTCTCTTCCGCCGCCCAGGTCTGGCCCGCCTTGACCATATTGTCTTCCTTGACGGTCGCCAGGACATTGGCCGCCTGCTCCCCGCCCATGACGGAGATCCGGGCGTTCGGCCACATCCAAAGGAAGCGGGGCGAATAGGCGCGGCCGCACATGCCGTAATTGCCGGCCCCGAAACTGCCGCCCAGGATGACGGTAAATTTCGGCACGGACGTCGTGGCGACGGCGGTGACCAGTTTCGCGCCATCCTTGGCAATACCGCCGGACTCGTATTTCGATCCGACCATGAAGCCGGTGATGTTCTGCAGGAAGATCAGCGGAATGCCGCGCTGAGAGCACAGCTCGACGAAATGCGCGCCCTTTTGCGCCGATTCCGAAAACAGGATTCCGTTATTCGCGACGATTCCGACCGGATAGCCCCAGATATGGGCGAAGCCGCAGACCAGGGTCGTGCCGTAAAGCTTCTTGAACTCGTCGAATTCGGATCCGTCAACGATGCGGCCGATGACCTCGCGCACGTCATAGGGTTTTTTCAGGTCGGACGGGACGACGCCGTAGAGATCGTCCGGGTCCAGCAGCGGGTCCTTCGTGTCCTGGATCTTCAGGCTGGACGGCTTGACCCGGTTCAGATTGCCGACGATGCGCCGCGCGATGGACAGGGCATGGGTGTCGTTCTCGGCCATATGGTCGGTCACGCCGGAGATGCGGGAATGAACATCGGCGCCGCCCAAATCCTCCGCTGAGACAACTTCCCCCGTCGCGGCTTTCACCAGCGGCGGGCCGCCCAGGAAGATCGTGCCCTGGTTCCGCACGATGATGCTTTCATCCGACATGGCCGGCACATAGGCGCCGCCCGCCGTGCAGGACCCCATGACGACCGCGATCTGCGCGATGCCGTCGGCCGACATATTGGCCTGGTGATAGAAGATGCGCCCGAAATGGTCCCGGTCGGGAAAGACCTCGTCCTGGTTCGGCAGGTTCGCCCCGCCGGAATCGACCAGATAGACGCAAGGCAGACGGTTCTGCCAGGCCACTTCCTGGGCCCGGATATGTTTCTTTACCGTCATCGGGTAATAGGTGCCGCCCTTCACCGTGGCGTCGTTGGCGACGATCATGCATTCCTGTCCGGCAACGCGGCCGATGCCAGTGATGACGCCGGCGGACGGCACCTCGTCGTCATACATGCCATAGGCGGCAAGCTGCGACAGTTCCAGGAAGGGCGCGCCGGGATCCAGCAGGGTGCGCACGCGTTCGCGGGGCAACAGCTTGCCGCGCGACAGATGCCGTTCGCGCGCCTTTTCGCCGCCGCCGACCTTCACTGCGGCCAGCCGCGTCTTCAGGTCGTCCATCAGCGCCGTCATGGCCGCGCGGTTCGCGGCCGCTTCCTCGGATCGCGGATCGTAGGTCGTGGTCAGTACGCTCATCGCCCGTCCCTCAAAGTTTCCAAGCTTCGCGCCAGCTTTGCAGCATCAGCACGTTCCAGAGTTCGAAATGCCAATTCCGATACCCTTTCAGATGTTCCTCCCAGACCGCCCGGACCGGTTCGGGGTCCAGGAAACCCCCATCCTCCAACCGGTCGGAGGAGATCAGCGCCTGCGCCCAGTCGCGCAGCGGGCCGCGAAGCCATTCGGCCAGCGGCGGTTCGAACCCCTGTTTCGGCCGGTCCATCAGCGTGCGCGGCACATGCCGGTCCAACACCTTGCGCAGCACGTCCTTGCCCTGACCGTTGCGGAACTTGAACCGGCTGGGCAGGCCCCAGGCGAAGCGCACGATATCATGGTTCAAAAGCGGCGCGCGGGTTTCCAGCGACGCCGCCATGCTGGCCCGGTCGACCTTTACCAGCAGATCGTCGGGCAGATAACTGACCGCGTCGCAGAACATCAGACGCAACCGGTCGTCATCGAGTTTCGGCCGGCGCGTCCCTTCGACGAAATAGCCGACAATCGGATCCTCGATGGGCCGGTCGAAAACGCGCCAGCGTGACATCTGACCCTCATACAGCATCTCGATGGACGGTTTCGACCGGTCGGAGAGTTTGCGCCACAGCTTGTCACCGAAGCGCCCAGGCTTCCCGACGCCCGACGAAATCACGTTCAGCGGGCCGAAGGGGATCAGGTTCAGCAGACCTCGGGAAAAGGGCCGGTCCCGGTCCCATTGCGCAGCGGTCTTCTCATAGCGCGGATAACCGCCGAACAACTCGTCACCCCCGTCGCCGGTCAGCGCCGTCGTCACCTGTTCGCGGGCCAGATGCGACAGCAACAGCGTCGGCAATTGGCTGACATCCGCGAAAGGTTCGTCATAGACGAAGGGCATGCGCGCCACCATTTGCAGCGTGTCTTCCGGCGCGACGGTGACCGAATTGTGGTCCGTCCCCAGATGCTGTGCGATGGCGGCGGCCTGCGGCGCCTCGTCGAAGCGCCGGTCGGTGAAGCCGATGGTGAAGCTTCGCACCGGCTTTTCCGCCAGGGTCTGCATCAGGGCAACAACGGTCGCACTGTCGATCCCGCCGGACAGGAAGGCACCCAGCGGCACGTCTGCGACCATGCGGCGCGAAATCGACCGCAGCATCAGCCGCTCCAGTTCCCGCACCGCCGAGGTCTCGTCGCCCTCAAAGGCGGGGGCCGCCTCGATTTCCGCGACCGGGTCCCAATACCGGGACTGCGAGACCGCGCCGCCATCCAGCGAGACCGTCAGCGTCGCGCCCGGCGGCAGTTTCTCGATCCCGCGATAGATCGACACCGGCGCGGGGATGTAGGAATAGCGCATCAACGCCGCCACGGCGCGACGGTCGATGGCGGGTTCGAAATCCGGATGGGCGGCAATGGCTTTCAGTTCCGAGGCGAAGACAAAGCTCTTGCCCGCCCAGCCGCAATAAAGCGGCTTCTCCCCCATCCGGTCGCGGGCCAGGGTGACGGTCCGCGCCTTGGCATCATAAAGCGCGAAAGCGAACATACCGTCGAACCGGGCCAGCGCCCCGTCGACCCCCCAGGCGTCGAAGGCTGCCAGCATGACTTCGGTATCGGAATGGCCGCGCCAGTTGCGGCCATTGTCGAGCTCACGCCGCAGCTCCAGGAAATTATAGATCTCGCCGTTGAAGACGATGATGAAGCGGCCGTCGGGAGATGCCATCGGCTGCGCGCCGTCGGCGCTGAGATCCTGGATCGCCAACCGTCGGAAGCCCAGCGCCGCCCCGGTCGAAACTTCGCACCAGACGCCCTCATCGTCCGGACCACGATGCAGCATGCTGTCCGACATCGCCTTGGCGATGGCAGAAAGCGCGTCGGCATCGCGTCCGCGTGTCGTATCGATGAAACCGGCGATCCCGCACATGATCCGGTCAGCGCCCCCGCTTCGCTTTGCGTTTCGCGGCGGACCGCGCGAAGGCCTTGCGGCCCTGCTTCAACCAGCGCCCGAAGGACGGGAAGGCCAGGCGCCGCATCTGCCCGAACACTTCGGGATGAACCAGCGGCACCGGCGGAATCTGGGTCCGGTCCGCTTCCGCCTTCAGTTTCGGATTGCCGGCCAGCGCCGCATCCGACGCGAACAGCATCAGGTTCTGCTTGTACCACCAGCACACCGACGGATCGTTCCAGACCGACAGGCGCAAGGTGTCGACCGGCCGGTAGCCTTGCGCGGCGAACAGGTCGGCCCAGTATTCCGGCCATTGTTCGTTGACGTGGTGGTGTCCGCCCTGCCCCGGAATCGCGGCGGAAAACAGGACAACGGGCGCCAGAGCGCAGAGGTCCGACACGAAACCGGCGGCCCGGGCGGGCGGCAGGTGTTCGGCGACTTCCAGGCTGACCGCCAGGTCGAACCGGTCGGCGGGATCGGCCTCGATCTTCTCGTCGATCCGGCAGCGACGGAAACTGTCCTGCGGAATTTTCAGCTGCGCGGCGTCGACCCAGGGACCGTCCAGCCCCAGAACGCGATCCGCGCCGGTTTCCAGAATGACCGACAGCCAGGAGCCGTCGCCGCATCCGGCGTCGACAGCGCTTCGGATCGGGAACCAGTCGCGCAGCATGGGTACGATTTTGCGCGCCGACGGCAGGGCGGTATTTTCCAGATCGGCATAGAAGCCGTGGTCATAGCCCGGATTGTAATCGCTACTGCCCATGAACCCGCCCCTCGTTCCCGCTTGTGACGGCGCTGATCTCCGCCGATTCATACACCTTGCCGCAACGTTCGACGAAGGCCGCATGTCCACCAAGGATCGGCAGCCACGCCATTGCCTGACGCCAGAACACCGGGCTGGTCGGCCAGAAGGCCCGGTTGGCCCGGCGATGATACTTCCAGGCGCGATAGGCCATGCGCCGAGATATATACTGACGCAGGGACCAGGGCGTGTCGGGATAATCTTCCAGGAACAGTTGAACCGCCCGGGTGACCCGCTGCAACTGGCGTCCCTGATTGTTCGACAGCCGCGCCCCCACGACCTCCGGCCAATAGGCGATCACGGCGTCGAGTTCAAGGAAGTCCCATTGCCGGGCAAGGCGCATGGTCAGGGCATATTCCTGACTGAACACGACCCGCTCGTCGCAGCCCCCGACGGCGCGCAGCGCATCGGTACGGGCCAGGAACTGAGTCGGATTGAACAGCGACCGGGAGATCGCGGCGCGCAGCGGGCGCACATGGCGGCGCATCGCCGGGCGCCCCAGCGCCCCGTCCAGGTCGAGATCCGCCTGATCCCGGAACAGGCTGTACCCGCCGAAGGCCAGACAGGCCCGGTCATCGCCCTGCAGCGCATCCAGAAGAATCTGTGTCGCATCCGCATGCAGCAGATCGTCGGCGTCGACGAATTTGACATAGGGCATGGAGGCCAGCGCAATGCCGCGATTGGTCGCGGCGGCGGAACCGGCATTGGCCTGGCTTTCGATGACGACGTTCTTCCAACCGTCGGTCTTCCGCCGGACGATTTCCAGAGAGTCGTCCGTCGACCCGTCATCGACAAAGACGAATTGCCGGTCGAAATCGCCCCGCTGGGCTGCGATCCGGTCGATCACCGCCGGAAGCCAGTCCGCCTTGTTATAGACCGGCACAACGAAGGAAACACCGCGATCCGACATGACGCCTACCAGCCGCCCCGCGTGATCCAGGCGTCCATCATGTCCATCCGGTCGACGCCCCAGAACGGCTCTCCGTCGACGATGAAAAACGGTGATCCGAAGACACCGCGGTCCAGCGCCGCCTCGTTCTCGTCCTTCAGGCGGGCCTTGATGTCCGGGGAGGCCATACCGGCGGCGGCGGCGTCCCGGTCCAGACCCACAGATTGCGCCGCGGCCAGGACGGCGTCCGCCTGCCCGATATCAGCGCCTTCCGCGAAGGCCTTTCGGTATATCGCGAGGATCAGGGAAACCGCTTTCTCCGGTGCCTGCTCCTGCGTCCAAAGGGTTGCCCGTGCGGCCGTCACCGTGAAGACCGGAAACTCCGGCGGCCATTGAAACGGAAGGCCGTAATAGGCAGTGGAGCGTTCAATGTCCCGGCGCGAATACGGCCCTTTCATCGGATAGGAAACGAGCGATTGCGTGCCTTCCCGCTTGAAGGCCGCGCCCAGCAGGAACGGCTTCCAGTTGACGGTACGGTCGTGTTTCGCCGCAAACGCCCCGATGCGTTCCGCCGCGATATAGCCGAATGGGGAGGAGAATTCGAAATAGAAGTCGATCGCGCCGGTCATCGGAACCTCCTTAGGCCCAACCACCGGCGGCCGGGATTACGTGGCCGGTGGTGAAACCCGCCTTGTCCGACAGCAGGAAGGCAATCAGGTCCGATATCTCGTGAGGCTTGCCGAAGCGCCCCATCGGAATCTGCGACAGGATTTTCGCTTTGGCGTCCTCGTCGCTCAACAGCGCCTCGGAGAAATAGGACGGATTTTCGACGAAATTCGGGGCGACTGCGTTGACGGTGATGCCGGTCTTCGCCAGTTCACGAGCCAGGGTCAGGACCATCGCGTTCTGGGCCCCGCGCCCGGTGACATACATGCCGTAATTCGACAGCCCGCGATACGGCACCGCCGAGGTAGCAAGCACGATCCGCCCGCCGCCTTGTTCTTTCATATGCGGCACCACGGCGCCGATCAGACGGAACGGTTCGACCACCATCGCGTCCAGACCGGCGCGCATATCTTCCGGTTTGGCGTCTTCGACCTTGGCGCGGATTGCCGGGAACCCGTCATTCGGGACCAGACCGTCGATCCGCCCCTGCCCGGCGATCACGTCGGACACGGCGGTTTCGAAATCGCCGACACCCAGCGCGATGACACCGGGATGGGCGCTTTCGAAGCGGGTCTGTTCGGCGGTATCCCCAAAGGACGCATCCTGGGCGACGACAATGGCGCCTTCCGCCAGACAGCTGTCGACCACGGCCGCACCGACGAATTCCGTCACCTTGGTGACCAGGATCACCTTGCCGTCCAGGATACCCATTGTCCGCTCCTTCACGCGGCCAGAGAACGGGCGATCAGCATGCGCTGAATATCGCTGGTGCCCTCGTAGATCTTGGTGACGCGCACGTCACGGGCCAGGCGTTCCAGCGGATAGTCCTTCATATAGCCATAGCCGCCGAAGGTCTGCAGCGCGTCGGACACGACCGTTTCCGCGGTTTCCGTCGCAAACAGTTTCGCCATCGACGCCTCGGTCAGGCAGGGGATGCCGGCATCCTTCATCGCGGCGGCATGCAGGATCAACTGCCGGGCGGCCTGCAGCTTCGCCGCGCCGTCGGCCAGCCGGAAGCCGACCGCCTGGTGGTTCATGATCGGCTGCCCCATCGAGGTGCGGTCCTTGGCATATTCGACGGCATAGTTCAGCGCCGCCTGTGCGATGCCCAGCGCCTGGGCCGCGATCCCGATCCGGCCGCCTTCCAGGTTCGACAGGGCGATCTTATAGCCCTGGCCTTCCTCGCCCAGCATCATGTCCGGCGTCACCTCGACCCCTTCGAAGCGAAGCGCACAGGTGTCGGAGGCATTCAGCCCCATTTTCTTTTCGACCCGCTCAACAATGTAGCCTTCGCTATCCGTCGGCACCAGGAAGGCGGAAATCCCGCGCTTGCCTGCATCCGGATCGGTCACCGCGAAGACGATGGCCAGTCCGGCCGACGAGCCATTGGTGATGAACTGCTTGGCGCCGTCGATCACCCATTTGTTGCCGTCGCGCCGTGCGGTGGTTTTCAGCGCCGAGGCGTCGGAGCCGGCCTGCGGCTCGGTCAGGCAGAAACAGCCGATCATTTCGCCGCGGGCGAAGGGCTTCAGGTATTTTTCCTTCTGCTCATCCGTGCCGTAGCGCAGGATCGGCATGCAGCCGACGGAATTGTGGACACTCATGATGGCGGAAACCGCGCCGTCTCCGGCGGCGATCTCTTCCAGTGCCATGGCATAGGAAACGCAGTCGGTCCCGGCGCCGTCCCATTCCGGCGGCACCATCATGCCCAGCATGCCCAACTGCGCCATCTCGTCCAGCGCCTCTTTCGGAAAACGCGCCTCGCGATCCCATTCCTCCGCGTTGGGAACAAGACGTTCCTGCGCGAACTGGCGCGCCATGTCGCGGATCATCTGTTGTTCTTCGTTCAGGATCATGGGTCGCTTCCTCTTGCGTTATGCCGACGCGCCGAGCGGCGCCAGTTTTTCCACCACACTGAATTGGCCGGTCCGCGGGTCGTGACCGTATAGTTCGCCGTTGGAGATATCGAACCACCAGCCGTGCACCCGCAGCTTCCCTTCGTCGATCCGGGATTGGATCCAGGGGAAGGATTTCAGGTTCTTCACCGACAGTTTGATCGTCGCCATTTCGACCGACGCACCGGAATTCGGATCATCGGCCCCGTGCAGTTCGCAGGCATCCCGCGCCAGGTTCATCCAGGTGCCGACGAATTCGTGATTGTCTTCCACCTCGCCCGACACGATGGAACGCATGGCCTGGATGCCGCCGCATTTATGGTGGCCCAAAACGATGATCTCTTCGACCTTCAGATCCTTGACGGCGTATTCGATGGCCGATGACGTACCGTGATGGCTGCCGTCCGGCTCATAGGGCGGGACCAGCGCCGCGACATTGCGCACGACGAAGATTTCGCCCGGATCGGCGTTGAACAGGATGGCCGGATCGACGCGGCTGTCGGAACAGGCAATCACCAGAATCGCCGGCCGCTGTCCTTCGTCTGCCAGACGCTGGGTCAGTTCCGCGCGTTTTTCATGATAGAGCGCCTTGTAGCTGCGATAGCCCGCGAGCAGTCGATTGATCGGAATCACCAGGGGAACTCCTTCCCATCATAGTTCAGAAACTTGCCGGACTGGGATGGGTCCAGTTCCTCGACGATGGACTTCATGCCTGCGGCGGAGGTATCGGCGTCGATATCCGCCGCGCCACCGCCCATATCCGTCTGCACCCAGCCTGGATGCAGCAAAACAGTCTTGATCCCTTGCGGCGCAACATCCTTGGTCAGCACGGAAACCGCCATGTTCAGCGCGGTCTTGGACGACCGATAGGCATAGGCCCCGCTGGAAAGCTGGGCGATGGATCCCATTCTGCTGGTCGTGAAGGCCAGAACCTTCCTGTCGGAACGCGCGACATTGTCCATCAGCGCGCGGGCCAGCCGGATCGGTCCGATCGTGTTGACGCGGAAGGTTTCCTCCCACTTCTCCAGATCCAGGTCGTTCAGCGGAACATTCTTGTCCAGATAGACCCCCGCATTGTTCCACAGAACATCGATCGGGCGGCCCGACAGGGCTTCAGCCGCCGCCGCGACGCTGGCATCGTCGGTCACGTCCAGGGCGATCTTTTCGCCCGGCGCGTTGCAGTTCGCCGGGTCGCGACTGGCCGCGATGACGGACCAGCCGTCCGCATCGTGCAGTTCCGCCAAGCGTTTGCCGATGCCGCGATTGGCGCCGGTGATCAGAATTGTGGGCATGGGATCGGGGGTCCTCCGGTCAGTGAATCCGCTTCACGGCCATGGCCGTCGCCTCTCCGCCGCCGATACACAGCGACGCGACGCCCGTCTCCATATCATATTTCCTCAGCGCGTTAAGGAGGGTGACGAGAATTCTCGCCCCCGACGCGCCGATCGGATGGCCCAGCGCGCAGGCGCCGCCATGCACATTGACCTTGTCATGCGGCAAATCCAGCTCGCGCATCGCCGCCATTGTGACGACGGCGAAGGCCTCATTGACCTCGAACAGATCGACTGATTTCGCGTCCCAGCCCGCCTTGTCCAGGCATTTGCGCATGGCGTCGACCGGTGCCGTGGTGAACCAGGCCGGGGCCTGGGCATGGGTCGCGTGTGACACGATCTCGGCAATCGGGGTCAGGCCGCGCTTTTCCGCGTCCGACAGGCGCATCAGCACCAGCGCCGCCGCCCCGTCGGAAATCGACGAGGAATTCGCGGGCGTCACCGTGCCGTCCTTCGCAAAGGCCGGTTTCAGGGTCGGGATCTTGGCCGGATTGGCGGTTCGCGGCTGTTCGTCCAGCGCCACCTCGACCTCGCCCTTCCGGGTCTTGACCGTGACCGGCGCGATCTCCTCCGCAAAGGTCCCGTCCTGCTGCGCCTTCTGGGCGCGGGTCAGGCTTTCGATGGCGAACGCGTCCTGCGCCTCGCGGGTGAATTGGTAATGGGTCGCGGTCTCCTCCGCGAAGGTCCCCATCAGGCGGCCGCGGTCATAGGCGTCTTCCAGCCCGTCCATGAACATGTGGTCGACGACCTGGCCATGGCCGAGGCGCATCCCGCCGCGCGCCTTGGGCAGCAGATAGGGCGCGTTGGTCATGCTCTCCATGCCGCCGGACACCATGATATCGGCGGTCCCAGCCTTCAGCAGATCATGCGCCAGCATGGTCGCCTTCATGCCCGATCCGCACATCTTATTGATCGTCGTGCAGCCCGTCGCGTCGGGAATGCCCGCGCCCTTGCTGGCCTGACGCGCCGGGGCCTGGCCCTGACCGGCGGGCAGGACATTGCCGAAGATCAGTTCCTCGACATCGCCGGCGGGCACACCGGCGCGGCCCAGCGCGGCCGCGATGGCGGCGGAACCCAGCTCGGCAGCGGTCATGTCCTTCAACTCACCCTGGAAGCCGCCCATGGGTGTTCGGGCGGCTCCGACGATAACGATGGGATCGTGCGTGGTCATGGTTTCATTCTCTCCTTGTGACGTCCCCTCTGGGGCGGGGTTCACGCCAAATGCTCGGCAAGTGCCGGCGTCCCTGGATTCCCGCCTTCGCGGGGATGACGAATTTACGCCGTCTCGTTGAACAGTTCGCGGCCGATCAGCATGCGGCGGATTTCGGACGTGCCGGCGCCGATTTCGTACAGCTTCGCGTCGCGCAGCAGGCGGCCGGTGGGGCTTTCGTTGATATAGCCCATGCCGCCCAGCACCTGGATCGCTTCCAGCGCCATCCAGGTCGCCTTTTCCCCGGCATAGAGGATCGCGCCGGCGGCGTCCTTGCGGGTCGTCTGGCCGCGGTCGCAAGCCTTGGCGACGGCATAGACGTAGGCCTTGGTCGCGTTCATCGTCGTATACATGTCGGCGATCTTGCCCTGCATCAGCTGGAATTCGCCGATCGACTGGCCGAACTGTTTCCGCTCGTGGATATAAGGGATCACGATGTCCATGCAGGCATCCATGATGCCGACCGGCCCGGCGGCCAGGACCGCGCGTTCGTAATCCAGGCCGCTCATCAGGACGCGGACGCCCTTGTTGACCTCGCCCAGCACGTTTTCTTCCGGCACTTCGCAATCCTCGAAGACCAGTTCGCCGGTATGCGACCCGCGCATGCCCAGCTTGTCGAGCTTCTGGGCGACGGAGAATCCCTTGAAGCCTTTCTCCACCAGGAAGGCGGTGATGCCTTTCGGGCCGGCATCGGCGTCGGTCTTGGCATAGATCACCATCGTGTCGGCATCCGGGCCGTTGGTGATCCACATCTTGCTGCCGTTCAGGATATAGCGGTCGCCCTTCTTGTCCGCGCGCAGCTTCATCGACACGACGTCGGACCCGGCCCCCGGTTCGGACATGGCCAGCGCGCCGACATGGTCGCCGGAAATCAGCTTCGGCAGATAGCGTTGCTTCTGGTCGGCCGTGCCGTTGCGGCGGATCTGGTTCACGCAGAGATTGGAATGCGCGCCATAGCTGAGACCGACCGAGGCCGAGGCGCGGCTGATTTCCTGCATCGCAATGGCATGTTCCAGATAGCCCATACCGGCGCCGCCATATTCCTCCTCGACCGTGATGCCCAGGACCCCCAGGTCGCCCATCTTCTTCCACAGATCCATCGGGAACTGGTCGGTCCGGTCGATCTCCGCCGCGCGCGGCGCGATCTCGTCGGACGAAAAGGTCTTCACGCTGTCGCGCAGCATCTCGACGGTTTCGCCGAGGTCGAAGTCGAGGCTGGGGTAGCTGTTGGGGATCATGGTTTCCTCTCCGTTGGATCGGGGCCGTTCACTCGGCCTTGTCGTCCGACATGTCTTTCATGGTCATCAGAGTGCAAATCGCGGTGGCGCACAGTTTCCGATCGCCCGCCGTCTCCGCGTAAACTTTCACCTCGCAGACGGTCAGTGTCCGGCCCGGCTTCAACACCGTGCCGACCGCGACCAGCGCGTCGCCCCGGCCGGGCGAGACAATGTTCATCTTGTATTCGACCGTCAGAATCGAATCTTCCGGTGACATCAGCGTGAAGGCGGCGTAACCGCCGGCATTGTCGGCCAAGGTGCCGATGACGCCGCCATGGAAAAAGCCGTGCTGCTGGCCCAGTTCCGGGCGATAGGGCAGGCGCATTTCGACATGGCCCGGCGCGACGTCCGTCAGGTCGGCGCCGATCGTCGCCATGAAGGCCTGACGCCCGAAACTGTCGCGCACGCGGGCGGCATAGTCCGGATTGCGAGGTTGGGGCGTGGTCATTGCGACGCCTCCTCCGCAAGGGGTTTCAACTGTGTCCGGATTTTGCCTGCTACCGCGTCGGGAAACGGCCGTGCCTTATGGGCGGCCCGGTCCAGGCACGCGGCGGTATAGGTACAGGTCGCCGCCAGAGCCTCCTCCCCCCCGTCCAGAACATACATGCGGTGATGGAAGGTTGCGGTCCGGTCGCGCAATTTCAGGAACCGGGATCGGACGATATAGGTATCCCCCGGAAACAATTCGCGCCGGTAGGTGAAGTTGCTCTCCAGGGCGGCGAGACCGGTCTCTTCCGCATTCATCGCCTTGTGGCTGAACCCGACGGTGACCCAAAGCGACCATGTCGCCTCGTCGAATTTCTTCGTATAGGCCGCGACATTCATATGTCCCATATGGTCGCAATGCTCCGGATAGACCGTGCCGCGCGCCATGACCGGATCTTCGTGAAAGTCGCTCATTCCGCCGCCTCCCGGCCGTCGCGGGGTGCCAGTTCGGACAGGCGCGACCGGCAGCTTTCCTCGACCTGCTGCAACTCCTTCATTGTAACCTCGATATCGCGCTGTTTCTGCGCCAGATCGGCGCGGCGTTCCGCGATCTTGTCCAGGAAGTGATGGAGCTGTGCGACTTCGCCGGGCGCGCTGTCATAGAGATCGATGATCTCGCGGATTTCGGCGAGGGAGAAGCCGAGGCGCTTGCCGCGCAGGATCAGCTTCAGGCGCACGCGGTCGCGCGGATGATAGAGGCGCTGCGTTCCCGCCCGTTCCGGCGACAGCATGCCCTCCGCCTCATAGAAGCGAATAGTCCGGGCCGTCACGCCGAACTCGCGGGTCAGGTCTGCGATGGTTTTGACCGTCGTATCGGTCACGCGCGCTCTCCCCTTGTCGATCCGCGCCGATTTGGATTCGACGTCTGTTGGATATCTCGTTTAGTTGACGTTTACGTTAACGTCAAGAATCAAACACGGTATTCGGGTGCGGAGATGCCTCCGGCCGGTCAGGCGGGCGAGCGGTTATCGGCCGGGGGCGCGGCCGGGTCGGCGGCTGGCGGCGTGGCGGGGGACAGGATCTCCAGCAGCCGCTCGGCTTCCGGCGGATTCCGGACATCGACATCCGGCGGGTCCGGCATTGCCGACGCCGGATTGTGCGGCGACCGCGCCGGGCTGCCATGCCGGGATTCCCGGTAGAGAATGTACAGGCCGCTGCCGACGATCATCAGCGCGCCCGCCACCGTCCACAGGCCCGGGACCTCGTTCAGGAAGACCCATCCGGCAATGACTCCCCACAGCACGCCGGTATACTCGAACGGCGCGACCAGGGCGGGCGACGAGACGGCATAGGCATTGGTCAGTAGAATGAACCCGACGGCCGCGATCACGCTGGTGATGGCAATGAACCCGTAATCCGTCCATTCCGGAATTTGCCAGGGCCGCAAGAAGAACTGGATGCTGGCATGCTGTCCGTCGTCGAAGAACGCGCCATGCCCCAGGATCAGCCCGGCGATCCCGCTGAAGGTGACGAACAGCGCCATTTGATAGAAGGCGATGCCGGGGCCGGTCATGCCGTTGCGCAGGAACCGCGTGGTGATGTTCTGAATGGCATAGGTCACCGTACCGCCGATCGCGAACAGAACCGCCGGATCGTCGAATTGTCCGGCCGGCCCGACCACGACGATCACCCCCAGGAAACCGAAGAGAATGGCACACCAGCGCCGCCAGCCGACCGGTTCCTTCAAGATCAGGACCGACAGGACCGCGATGACGATCGGGCTGGCGAAGGTGATGGTGACCGTGTCGGCCAGAGTCAGCTTCGCCAGCGCCAGATAATAGAAGGTGAAACAGGTCACGCCGATCATGCCGCGCAGCACGACAAGCCACGGCAGGTAGATCCTGAACCCGGCGAAGCCGTAGCGCCAATAGACATAGAAGCCCATCAGCCAGATCGCCAAGGTGCCGCGCAGGAAAATCAATTCATGAACCGGATAGCCGCTGCTCAGTTCCCGGACGATCACATCCTGAAAGGTGAAGATCAGCAGACCGAGGGACAACAGCCAGACGCCGAGCATCGAACCGCTGTCTTCCGTTTGCGTCTGGGCGATCGTTCCTGCGGCCATGGCCTTGCTCCGGCGGGGTGAATCGCGGCCACGCTAAGGCGGTTTCGGTATCGCGCATAACGAATTAACTTTTTCTTTGTATCGGAAATTTCGATTTATTCACATCAAGAATGGCTGAAGGGAAACTGCCCGCCGACCGCTCGCAGAAGTCGATTCAAAATACACTAAATACTCGATTATTTTTACCCAAAGCGCCTTATAGGACATATTTCTCTTCCCAAGTGCTCGCACAGGATGTTAGATTTTTCTCGTGAACGCCTTCGACTTGTGTTCACACATTCCCTCCCCGCCCCGCCGCCGTCCGAGACCCACTCGGGCGGCGGCGACTTTTTGGGGGCAGTACCGGGAATTAGCGCTGAGAGAACAGGGCGATGGCTGAAGGCGGCAGGCTGATCATATCCACAGACGCGCCGAAAGGACCGATCCCGCCGTCATTCCCGGAGCGTCGGTCCCGCGCGGAGTCGAATTGGGCGTATAGGCTCTGTTCGATCTGAAGCTGGCGCAGTTGCGTCAGCACGTTCCGTGCCCCCCGGATCGCCTTTGGATCGGCACCGTTCTCAGTCAGGTAGCGCAACTGTTCTTCCTGCTGGGCGATCAGGTCCGTCGTCCGGTCCGTCCCGCGCGCGCCTGCCATTTGCCGCGCGAATTGCGCAACGGGGGAGGTCGAGAAAACCGCGTCGCCGGCATAGGATAATCCGCCCAACCGGTAGCTCAGAAGGTCGCTGTCCGTCCGATCCAACCGGCCCGTATCGCGCAGCATGTCGGCCAGTCCGTCGGTCTGGTTGAAGGTCATGGCGCGTAGATTGAAATAGTCGGAGACCGGATTGCGCGCGGTGTCGTCGCGGCTTCCCTCCCCGTAGATCGATCCCGGCAGGCCGTAACGCCCGGCCAGCGCATCATAAAATCGCGCCCGGCCCTGGGCCCGCACCCCCTCGGCCGCATTCGGCACGACCGTGCGGGATTCCTTGGACGCCTCATAGGCGGTGGCGACGCGGAAAATGTCGGAACTGAAGGTCTGCGGCATGAGAACGGCCCTGGCTTGACGGTTATACCCCGCCAACAAAGCAAGAGTCGTGCCTAGAGCAGGACCCAGCTTGCCAGGCCCAGGAAAACGAAAAATCCGACGACATCGGTGATCGTCGTCAGGAAGACCGTCGACGCAATGGCCGGATCCTGGCCCATCTTTTCGATCCCCAGGGGGATGAGCACTCCGCACAGGCCGGCAATCACAAGATTGGCGATCATGGCAACGGCGATCACGCCGCCCAGCAACGGGTCGCTGAACCACAGCCAGGCGATGATGCCCATGATGATGGCGAACAGGATGCCATTCGCCCCGCCAACCAGGACTTCCTTGACCAGGATTCTGAGCGCGTTCTTGGTCGTCAGTTCATTGGTCGCCAAGGCCCGCACGGCGACCGTCAGCGTCTGGGTCCCTGCGTTGCCGCCCATGGAGGCGACGATCGGCATCAGCACCGCCAGCGCCACGACCTTGGTCAACGCATCTTCGAACAGCGCGATGACCAGCGACGCGACAATCGCGGTCGCCAGATTGACCATCAGCCAGGAGAAGCGCAGCCGGGTCGTTTCCATGAAGTCGGAATAGAAATCGTCCTCGCTGACGCCGCCGAGTTTCAGGATGTCGTCCTCATGCTCTTCGTCCATGACGTCGACGATATCGTCGATGGTCAGCACCCCGACCAGGCGCCCGTCGCCGTCGACGACCGGCGCTTCGACCAGCCCGTATTGCCGGAACAGGAAGGCCACGTCCTCCTGGTCCATATCCGCGGGCATGACCTTGTTGTCGGTTTCCATTACCGCCGAGATCGGCACCACGCGCTTGGTCCGCAGCAGTTTCGAAAGCTGCACCAGACCGACCGGCTTATGGGCCGGGGTCACGACGATCAGATTATAGAAATCGTCCGGAAGGTCCGTCTCCTCCCCGCGCATGAAGTCGATGGTCTGACCAACGGTCCAGAATTCCGGAATCGTCACCGTCTCGCGCCGCATCAGGCGGCCGGCGGAATATTCCGGGAAACTCAGGCTTTGTTCGTAGAGAACGCGGTCCTCGGCGGGGACGCTGTCCAGGATCTCGCGCTGATCCTCCTCGTCCAGATCCTCCAGGAAATCGATGACGTCGTCGGATTCCAGATCGCGGACGATATTGGCCAGAACGGCGTTCGGCAGCTCGTCGACGATACTCTCGCGCACCGAATCGTCGAGATAGGAGAAGACGTCGGAATCGAGCTCTTCACCCAGCGCGTGCACGACGGCCAGCCGGTCGTCCTTGGGCAGTCGCTCCAATAGGTCGGCCAGATCGGCGGCGTGCAGCGGGATGACCAGCGCCCGGATCGCGCTGGGCGATTCGCCTTCGTCGACGGCGGTCTCGACGGCCTCGACGATCTCGTGACTGAGACCATAGAGTTCGTCGAACGCGTCCGCGTCCTCCGATTCCGTCTGTTCCAGGGCCTCCGACATCGCGTGGTCCGCCTATCCCAGCCTGTTCGCCGGCCCAATCACTCCGCGGGCCGGGTTTCCATTTGCGCGTCGACCACGGCGACCGCGGTCATATTGACGATGCCGCGCGCGGTCACCGACGTCGTCAACACATGCACCGGCCGCGAGGCGCCGACCATGATCGGCCCCACAGACAACCCGTCCCCCAGCATCTTAACCGCATTATATGCGATATTCGCAGCATCCAGGGTCGGCATGATCAACAGGTTCGCCAGCCCGGTCAGCTTGTTGTCCGGCAGCAATGTCGCCCGCAGCGTTTCATCCAACGCCGTATCGGCATGCATCTCGCCTTCCACTTCAAGATCGGTCTCGCGCTGCAAAATGGCAACCGCCTGACGCATTTTGATCGATGTCGGCGAATCCGAACTGCCGAAATTCGCATGGGACAGCAGTGCGATCTTCGGTTCGATCCCGAAGCGCTTCACCTCGTCCGCCGCCAGTATCGCCATTTCGGCGACCTCTTCCGCCGTCGGGTCGAAGCTGACATGGGTATCGGCGAAGAAATAGATCCCCTTGTTCAGGATCAGCATGTTCAGGGTCGAAAAGTCGCGCGCGCCGGAACGGACACCGATGACCCTGCGGACATGCTTCAGATGATCGCGGAACCGCCCGATCGTGCCGCAGATCAGCGCATCGGCCTGGCCCAAACGCACCATCAGCGCGCCGATCACCGTCGTCCGGGTGCGCACGACCTCGCGCGCCAGTTCGGGCGACACGCCCTGTCGGCCCGTCAGATCGTGATATTCGGTCCAGTAATCCTTATAGCGCGGGTCGTTTTCCGGATCGCAGAGTTCGAAGTCCCGGTCGATCTTCAACCGCAGTCCCAGTTTCTCGATCCGGTTCTTTACGACCTTGCGGCGACCGATCAGGATCGGATGGGCAATCTTGTCGTCGACCACGACCTGGACGGCGCGCAGCACGCGCTCCTCCTCGCCCTCGGCATAAACGACGCGTTTCGGATCGCCGATGGCACGGTCGAAGATCGGCTTCATCACCGTGCCGGACCGATAGACGAAGCTTTCCAACCGCGCGTTATAGGCTTCGAAATCCTCGATCGGGCGGGTCGCGACGCCGGTTTCCATCGCCGCCTTGGCGACGGCAGGGGCGATTTCCAGGATCAGTCGCGGATCGAAGGGCTTCGGGATCAGGTGTTCCTTGCCGAAGCCGCCGGTCTTGCCATAGGCCTTGGCGACCACTTCCGAGACCTCACGCCGCGCCAGGGCGGCGATGGCCTTGGCGGCAGCGACTTTCATTTCCTCGTTGATCGTCGTCGCACCGACATCCAGCGCGCCGCGGAAAATGAAGGGGAAGCACAGGACATTGTTTACCTGGTTCGGGTAATCGGAACGGCCCGTGGCGACGATGGCGTCAGGGCGTGCCTCCTGCGCATCTTCCGGCAGGATCTCCGGGTTCGGATTGGCCAGCGCCATGATGATCGGCGCCTTGCCCATGCGCTTTACCATATCCGGGGTCAGCACATTCGGCGCGGAGAGGCCCAGGAAGACATCGGCCCCGTCGATCACGTCGTTCAAGCTGCGCAGGTCCGATTTCTGGGCATAGATCCCCTTATAGGGATCCATCTGTTCGCGGCCCTCATAGACCAGGCCGTCGATATCGGTGACCCAGATATTCTCACGCCGCGCGCCCATCGCCTCCAACATCGCCAGACAGGCCAGCGCGGCCGCGCCGGCGCCGGACGCCACGATCTTGATGTCCTCGAATTTCTTGCCGACCAGTTCCAGAGCGTTGAACACGGCGGCGGACACTATGATTGCCGTGCCGTGCTGATCGTCATGGAAAACCGGGATGTTCATCTTCTCGCGCAGGCGGCGTTCGATCTCGAAACATTCCGGCGCCTTGATGTCTTCCAGATTGATCCCGCCGAAGGTCGGTTCCAGCGCCGCGACGACATTGCAGAACCGGTCGACATCCTTCTCGTCGACTTCGATATCGAAGACGTCGATCCCGGCGAATTTCTTGAACAGGACGGCCTTGCCCTCCATCACCGGCTTGGCCGCCAGAGGACCGATGGAGCCCAGGCCCAGCACGGCCGTGCCGTTGGAGATGACGCCGACCAAATTCGCGCGTGCCGTCAGGGTCGCGGCCTCCGCCGGATCGCGTTCGATCTCGCGGCAGGCGGCGGCGACGCCGGGCGAATAGGCCAGGCTCAAGTCACGCTGATTGGCCAGCGGCTTGGTCGCGACGACGCTCAGTTTCCCGTAGGGAGGCAGCCGGTGATAGTACAGCGCCTCCTGGTCGAAATTCTTCGCCATGCGTGGATATCCCCCGATTGAATGATAACCCGGCGCGGACTCGCGGCCGACCGATGCAGCGCCATCATCTTAGCGAATTTGCCGGTGGGGGAAAGAGCCTCCCTTCAGCGCTTAGCGCCAATCGGGGGCAGGCAATGGTGCGGTCGAGAAGACTCGAACTTCCACCCGTGTTACCGGACAGCGACCTCAACGCTGCGCGTCTACCAATTCCGCCACGACCGCACAATCATGCCGGGCCGAGGGGTTTCGCCCCCGGAAGGCCGATGGTATAGCCAATCGTACGCGCCCGATCAAGCGGGCGGAGTGCTGGAAACCCAGGAAATCGACGGAACGATGAGCGAGACGGCAACAGCCTGCAATTCGGCGCGGCGCAGCGAGACGGCGCGGCCGGAATGGCGCATCTCCGACGGGCTGACGGACTACGAAACCGCCCTGTCGGAAATGGAGGCGCGGGCCGCCGCGATCCGGGCCGAGGGCGCGCCGGAGCAGGTCTGGCTTCTGGAGCATCCGCCGCTCTACACCGCCGGGACCAGTTCGAAACCGGAAGACCTGCTGACGCCCGACCGGTTCCCGGTCTATCAGACCGGGCGCGGCGGACAGTATACCTATCACGGGCCGGGCCAGCGCATTGCCTATGCCATGCTGGATCTGAAGGAACGCGGCGCGGATGTGCGCTGCTATGTCCATGATCTGGAAGAATGGGTGATCCGGGCGCTGGCACATTTCAATGTTGTCGGCGAGCGGCGCGAGGGCCGGGTCGGAATCTGGGTCGCCAGAACGGGCCCTGGGGGGAACGGGCGCGAGGACAAAATCGCCGCGATCGGGGTGCGGGTCCGGCGCTGGGTCACGTTTCACGGCATCGCGATCAATGTCGAACCCGACCTGTCGCATTTCGGCGGCATCGTGCCCTGCGGTATCGGCGATGCGAATCTGGGCGTGACATCCCTGGTCGATCTGGGCCTGCCAGCGACCCTGCACGATCTGGACGTCGCGCTGGAATCCGCCTTCGCGGAAGTATTCGGACCGATCGGCCGCAAGGTGTGACCCCGCAGCCGGCTCGGCGGGTCAGTCGGTCGGATGCGGACCCCGCAACGGGTGGTCCTGATTCCGTTCCTTCTCGTCCATCGTCATATCGACCTTCCAGGGTTTTGGTCTTCTGTCGCTGACCGCCTGCCGCCTAGTCCGATGCAGCGCCGGTCCCCTAGCGTAACGCAAGATCGGGGCCACAGTAGCGGAAAACCGACTCCCAATTGGACAAAAACGCCGTATTCGCGCCATTTTCGACAGTCGACGGCCCGATTTTGCACCCTCAAGTCATGTATTCGCAGCGCACACAGAGTAATTGTGCGTTGCAGCAGCGCGAATGCCTAAACCCATTCCGGATTTGACTTCACGTCCTCTTATCCATCAGGACGAATCTGAAAACCTTTGGTTCCGGGCGCCTCGCAATCCGTGACCTGCAGACCCGTGACCTGCGCCAGGGGCGGGCCGTCCCGGCAATCCGTCAGCATGATGTCGATACTGTCCGGCGGACCGCTGAACACCGCTTCGACGGTGCCGTCCGACCGGTTGCGCACCCATCCGGCGAGGCCGTGCCTGTTGGCGGCCTTTTCCGTCCAAGCGCGAAACCACACGCCCTGAACTTTCCCTTCGACCACCACATGGACATGTCGATCCGTCACGGCCCTAACTCCTCTTCGGAAATGCGCAAGGCCCCCCACGGGCGCGGACACTACCCGTCCTGCGCCAGGGCAGACAAGGACCGAATGGCGTCGACGAACCGCTGCAAAGTGTCCGAGATCGCGCCCCGGGGCAGCATCGCCTCGATCAGTTGGAACCGGCTTTCATCGGCATGGGCCGCTTCCAGCGCAGCGGCCAGTTCGGCGCGGGTCGTAACCCGGTGCCCGCGCCCGCCCAGCCCGTCGGCCAGATTGGCGAATTGCCAGTCCGGCAGGTCGTGATAGCCCGGCCCCGGCTGGAACACGCGCAGCATTTCCCAACTGGCATTGTTGAACAGCACGACAATCGGATTCCATCCGTATTTTCGGCAGTTGCCCAATTCCCAGCCGGTCATCTGAAACGCACCGTCGCCGACCAGAATCAGCGGACGCCGTCCCGTCGCCGCCTGTACGCCCAACCCGCCCGGCACACCGAATCCCATACTGGCGTAATAACCCGGCGCGGCCAGTTCGGAATTGTCGATATCCATCGCCGTGAACAGACAGTCGCCCATATCCGACGTCATCGGCATGACCCCGTGCCGGTCGAACAGATCGTTGATACCGCGCGCGATGTCCATCGGGTGCAGCATCTCGCCATCCGCCTGCAACGGCCCCAGGTCATGCGGCCGCAGCCCGGACCGGGCATCGCCCAGCGCCTCGGCCTCTTTCAGCAGCGCATCGACGAAGGCGCCCAACAAGACTTCGGGATAGTAATGCAGGCCGACGCGCACCTGTCCGTCGAAGGCATGGACCGCGTGACGCATATCGACCTTGCCGCCGGAAACGCCGAAATTCGTGTCGCACAGGATGACACCCAGCATCAGCAGGCAATCGGATTGCTCGACGACGGCGCTGACCTCCGGCTTGCCCGCCGCGCCCAGATAGGTGCCGGCCAGCGGGATGTTCTTGCCCGCCATCAGGCCGCGTCCCATGAAACTGGTCGTGACCGGGATTTTCAGAACCCGGGCCAGTTCGGCGATCTTTTCTTCAACGCCGTAGCGCCGCGCCTCGACGCCGACCATCAATGCCGGCCGCGCGGCAGCCTTTAGCCGGGCCAGGACTTCGCGCGCCGCCGATTGCGCCGCTTCGGCATGGCCCTGCGGCGGCTGATAGTCCGGTACCGGCGCAACATCGGCGGCAACCAGGTCGCGCGGGATTTCCAGATAGACCGGACGGGATTCGTGCAGGCAGCGGTCCAGCACCCGCGCGATCTGCGCCGGGGCCGTCGCCGGATCGTCCAGCCGCGCCTGATCGCAGGTCAGTTCCTTGAATATCTCCCATTGCGAATCGAGTCGCTTTACCTGGTGGTGCAGCAACAGGCCGCGCGATCCCTCCCCCGCCCCAGGCGCGCCCGAGATGACGACCATCGGCGTCTTCTCCGCATAGGCCTGGGCGACCGGGTTGATCATGTTCAGTGCGCCCGCCCCATAGGTGACGCAGGCAACCGACAGGCGGCTGGTGAACCGCGCGGCCCCATCGGCAGCGAAGCCGACGCCCGGCTCGTGGCTCAAGGTATAGAGCGGCAGGATCGCGCTCGATTCCATGATCTTGAAGAACGGCAGGGCGAAGTCGCCCGGAATGCCGAAGACCTCCCCCGCGCCACGCGCTTTCAGGGCGGTCAGAACCGCCTCCGCCAATCCCGGCATCGCATTGTCCCCTGTCCGGTCGCACCGTTGATTTCAGCACTATGACCAGTGAAAATTTTTGGCGCAATTGGGGTCCCAAAATACGCAACACACGATATGCAAGCGCCGGAATCCGTGAAACGCTACGCGGCGCAATCTCCACAAATCGGCAATGCCGTTACTCACCTGCAAGGGAGCGTACTGAATGAAAATTGGTTTTATCGGACTGGGCAATGTTGGCGGCAAGCTGGCGGGCAGCCTGTTGCGCAATGGTGTGGACCTGACGGTCCGTGACCTGAACCGGGAGACCGCCCAGCGTTTCCTGGACGGCGGCGCGGCATGGGCCGACAGTCCGAAGGCGATGGCCGAGGCCTGCGATATCATCATCACTTGCCTGCCTTCCCCCGCCGCCAGCGCCGCCGTGATGGAGGCCGAGGACGGCATCCTTGCCGGCCTGTCCGACGGCAAGATCTGGGCGGAGATGAGCACGACCGACAGCGCCGAGATCACGCGCCTGGGCAAACTGGTCGAGGCCAAGGGTGCGGCGCCCGTCGACTGCCCCGTCTCCGGCGGTTGTCACCGCGCCGATACCGGCAACATCGCGATCTTCGCGGGCTGCGAACGGGCGACCTTCGAACGCCTGCTGCCGGTCCTGACCGTGTTGGGCCGCCGGGTCCTGCATACCGGCCCGCTGGGCAGTGCATCGATTCTGAAGGTCATCACCAATTATCTGGCGACCGCCAATCTGGTCAGCGTCTGCGAGGCGCTGATGGTCGCCGGCAAGTCCGGGCTGGATCTCGGCATGGCCTTCGAAGGCATCAAGATCTCGTCCGGCAACTCCTTCGTTCACGAGACCGAAAGCCAGGTCATCCTGAACGGCAGCCGCGACATCAGCTTCACGATGGATCTGGTGCTGAAGGATATCGGCCTGTTCCAAAGCGTCGCGGACAAAGTCGGCGTTCCCTTGGAACTGAACCCGTTGCTGATTAAGATATTTGAGGACGGTCAGGACCGCTATGGCCCGCGCGAATGGTCGTCCAACATCATCCGACGCCTGGAAGACGCCTGTGACATGCACATCGTCGCGCCCGGCTTCCCGGCGGAACTGGTCGACGACGAACCGGAAGAACCAGGATACGAGGTGACCGCCCGACGTGGCTGACCCAGCGCCCCTCCAGCCGAAAGACGGTGTCGCCCGCACGGGCGACTACCTGTCCTTCCACGCCGCCCTTCGCCCCCAGGCGACGGCGTTGATCGCGGATGGGCGGTCCCTGAGTTTTTCGGAACTGCGGGATCGGGCGCGGTTCGCCGCGTCCGCCCTGGCGCAGGCCGGGATCGGACCGGGCGGATTTGCCTGCGTGGAATGGACGGGGCTTCTGGATCATATGCCCCTGATCCTGGCGCTGGAGAGCCTCGGCGCGGCCAGCGCGTCCTTCCTGCCCGACGCGGCCGCGCAGGATCATGCCGAAATGCTGGCCCATGCCGACCTGGTCTTGAGCGACCGGCCGCTGGCGGGCGCGGCGCGCAGGACCATGGGGATCGCCACATTGGGTGCCGGGCTCAAGGCGGCGGGCGATCCGCCCAAGCCCCCGATCGACCCGGCATCGGTCTACCGCATGGTCACCAGTTCCGGCACGACCGGCACGCCCAAGGTCATTGCGATCACGCTGGGCCAGACCGAACGGCGGCTGGACGTCATTCAATGGATGGTCGGGTTTTCCGCCGCGTCCCGTTTTGTCCACTGCATGCCCTATACATTCCAGGGCGCGCAGTTCCAGGCTTCCGCCTGTCTGCGCGCCGGTGGGACCGGCATCCATGTCGGCTTGTCCGAATTGTGGGACGGCCTGGCGGAGAAGAAGGCGACCCATACGGCCGTCCTGCCCTTCCATTTCACGATGCTGGAATCGGACGAGACGTTGCTGGCCCTACCTGAGGGGCTGACGATCACCAGTTACGGCGGGGCGGTCCCCGAGCCGGTTCGGGCGCGATTCCGTCAGGCACGGCCGGATATCCGGCTGTTCGAAACCTATGCCACGAACGAGCTGGGCACCATTGCGGTGCGGCTGACCGACGGCAGTTACCAATGCTGCCCCGGTTCCGAGGTCCAGATCGTCGATGGGGATCACCGGCCGCTGCCGCCGGGCGCGGAGGGGATCGTCCGCATCCGGAAGACCGGCATGGTGCCGGGCTATATCTATAACGCGCGGGCCAGCGCCGAGAAATTCCACGACGGCTGGTTCTATCCCGGCGATGTCGGCCTGAAACCGGACGCGACGCTGTTCCGTATCCTGGGCCGGGAAGATTCCCTGATAAATGTCGGGGGCGTAAAATTCTCCGCCGATGAGCACGAACGTGTTCTGACCGCCCTGCCGGAAATCGCGGATGCCTGCCTGCTATCCCGGCCGAACGCCAAGGGCGAGAACGAGATCTGGGTCGCCGTCGTCAGCGCTGCGGAGATGCCCTTCGATGCCTTGGCCGATCTGGTTTCGACCGCCCTGCCCGACCTGATCGGCACGATCAACATCCTGACCGTCAATCAGATCCCGCGCACGACGAGCGGCAAGGTCCAGCGCCAGGCGGTGCTGGACGCGTTGAACCGGCGGGAAGGCTGACGCCGCCCCGCCGTCCGCATCATTCGAATTCCAGGATCGGTTGGTCGACCGCCAGGCTGTCGCCCTCCGCGGCGTGGGCCTTCAGGACCGTGCCGCCGCTGGTTGCGCGCAGCACGTTTTCCATCTTCATGGCTTCCACGACGGCCAGTTCCTTGCCGGCTTCGACCGTATCGCCTTCCTGAACCATCAGGCGGACCAACAGGCCCGGCATCGGCGACAGCAGGAATTTCGACATGTCCGGCGGCGGCTTGTAGGGCATCAACCGGCGCAGCTTCGCGTGCCGGCTTTCCAGCACCAGCGCCCGGATGCGCGCGCCGTCATGGCTTAGGACGAACCCCGCGCCGTCGCGGTCGATCTGGAACAGGCGTTCGGCCCCGTCGATACTGGCACGGAAGATCGGAGAACCCGGCTTCCAGCCACTTTCGACGACAATTTCCCGACCATCGATCGTCAGCCGCGTTCCGTCGGCCAACCGCTCCAGATGCAAGGTCACCTCGGTCAGGTCCTTGTCGCCCAGAAAGACGGTGTAGTCCGTCGGCAGCTTCGGAGCGCGGTTCTCCTCCTGACCGGTCAGGCGGCGTTCGCGGGCCTCGAACCGGTCCTGAATGACGGCGGCGACGGCGGCGAACAGCCCCGAATCTTCCGGCTTCAGATGGTCTTCGGTCAGACCATCGGGATATTCCTCGGCGATGAAATTCGTCGTGATCTGCCCCTCGGCGAAACGCGGATGCTTCGCCAGATTGGCCAGGAAGGGCATGTTGTGGCTCAGGCCGCGCACATGATAGCCGTCGATGGCCCGGCGCATCTCCTGGATCGCCTCGGCCCGGTCCTTCCCGCCGACGATCAGCTTCGAGATCATCGGGTCGTAGAACATGGAAATCTCGGCGCCCTCGTAACAGCCGCTGTCGACGCGCACGCGATTGTCCTGCGCGCCCGGTTCGATATAGCGGCTCAAACGGCCGGTAGAGGGCAGGAATCCACGCTCGGCGTCTTCGGCATAAAGCCGCGCCTCGATGGCCCAGCCCTTCAGCGTCACATCCTTCTGGGTGAAGGGCAGCTTTTCGCCGTTTGTCACGCGGATCATCAACTCGACCAGATCGAAACCGGTCACGAATTCCGTCACCGGATGTTCGACCTGCAGACGGGTGTTCATTTCCAGGAAATAGAAGTTCCGGTTCTTGTCGACGATGAACTCGACGGTTCCGGCGGTGCGGTAATTCACCTGTTTCGACAGGGCGACGGCCTGCTCGCCCATGGCCTTGCGGGTCGCCTCGTCCAGGAAAGGCGACGGTGCTTCCTCGATGACCTTCTGGTGGCGGCGCTGGATGGAACATTCGCGTTCGCCCAGATAGACGCAATTGCCATGGCCGTCGGCCATGACCTGGATTTCGATATGGCGCGGCTCCTCGATGAACTTCTCGATGAAGACGCGGTCGTCGCCGAAACTGTTGCGGCCCTCGTTCATGGCGGAAACCAGGCCGGACCGCGCCTCGGCATCGTTCCAGGCCAGGCGCATGCCCTTGCCGCCGCCCCCGGCCGACGCTTTCAGCATCACCGGATAGCCGATTTCCTTGGAGATCCGAACCGCCTCTTCGGGGTCCGTCACGGCCGCCAGATGGCCCGGCACCGTATTGACCCCGGCGGCCTGGGCGATCTTCTTGGATTCGATCTTGTCGCCCATCGCCTCGATCGCGCCGACCGGCGGACCGATGAAAGCAATGCCTTCCTTTTCCAGGCGCAGGGCGAAATTCTTGTTCTCGCTGAGGAAACCATAGCCCGGATGCACGGCTTCGGCCCCGGTCTGCTTGCAGGCCTCGACGATCCGGTCGATGACCAGATAGCTTTCCGACGAGGCTGCGGGACCGACCGGCACCGCCTCTCCGCCCAGCGCCAGCGCCGTCTTCACATGCAGCGCCTCGGCATCGGCCTCGGAATAAACCGCGACGGGGGTGATGCCCATCTTATGCGCGGTGCGCATCACGCGGCAGGCGATTTCGCCCCGGTTGGCAATCAGGATCTTCTTGAACATGTTTTTCCCAATCCTTCCGGAAACTCAGTTAGTGTTTCGTGGGGAGTGAAAGACGGCCATGGCAATCATCAGGCCCATGAATTTCAAATCCGGCGCGAATGCGGCGGCTTACGAATACTGGTGCGGTTTGGTTCGGGACGACATCCTGCCGGCCCGGCGCGACATCCTGCCTGATCGCATGGTTCGGTTCCTGCCGAATGTCATGCTGATGGATGTCATTCGCGACCCGGATCTGGATTTCCGTTTTCGCCTGATCGGGACGCGGCATCGCGATTTCTGGATCAAGGATCTGACCGGGTGCCGCATCCGCGACACAGAGCAGCAGGGCCCCGGCACCGTCATCTGGAACGCCTGGGAAAAGGTCGCGAATTCCGGCCTGCCGATGAGCACCCGTGCGCCCTATGTCGGCCCCAAGAAGGAAATCTACGAGATCGAAGATATACTGATGCCGCTGGCCGAAGACGGCCGCACCGTCGATATGATCTTCGTCTGCTGCGACTATATCCCGAAGCCCTGACACCCTGCGCCTCATCGTGCAAATCTGACCCATTGGACCGTCCGCGTCAGAGCGGAATGTTCCCGTGTTTCTTCCACGGGTTCTTCAGGTCCTTGGTGCGCAGCATGGATAGCGCCCGGGCCACGCGGCGGCGGGTGTTGTGGGGCATGATGACGTCGTCGATGAAGCCGTGCTTTCCGGCGACGAAGGGATTGGCGAATTTGGCCCGATACTCTGCCTCTTTCTCCGCCAGCTTCTCCGGATCGTCGCGGTCGCCGCGGAAGATGATCTCCACCGCGCCTTTCGGGCCCATGACCGCGATTTCCGCCGACGGCCAGGCATAGTTCACGTCACCGCGCAGATGCTTGGACGCCATGACGTCATAGGCACCGCCATAGGCCTTGCGGGTGATGACCGTGACCTTCGGCACCGTCGCCTCGGCATAGGCGTAGAGCAGCTTGGCGCCGTGCTTGATGATTCCGCCATATTCCTGGGCCGTGCCGGGCAGGAAGCCGGGGACGTCGACCAGGGTCACGATGGGGATATTGAACGCGTCGCAGAAGCGCACGAAACGGCCGGCCTTGATCGAGCTGGCAATGTCCAGGCAGCCGGCCAGAACCATGGGCTGGTTGGCGACGATGCCGACCGGGTGGCCTTCGATCCGCGCGAAGCCGACGACGATATTCGCCGCATTGTTCGGCTGCAGCTCGAAGAAGTCGCCCTCGTCCGAGATCTTATGGATCAGTTCCTTGATATCGTAGGGCTTGTTCGGATTCGGCGGCACCAGCGTGTCCAGGGACAGGTCCGGGCGGTCGATCGGGTCGTCCGTCGGCCGATGCGGCGGCTGTTCCTTGTTGTTCAGCGGCAGGAAGCCCAGGAAACGGCGCAGCTGCAGGATCGCCTCGACATCGTTTTCGAAGGCCAGATCGGCGACGCCGGATTTTGACGTATGGGTCGACGCGCCGCCCAGCTCCTCGGCGGTTACCGTCTCATTGGTGACGGTTTTCACGACCTCCGGCCCCGTCACGAACATGTAGGACGAATCCTGGACCATGAAGATGAAGTCGGTCATGGCGGGCGAGTAGACCGCGCCGCCGGCGCAGGGCCCCATGATCATGGAAATCTGCGGCACGACACCGGAGGCCAGCACGTTGCGCTGAAACACATCGGCATATCCGGCCAGAGAGGCGACGCCTTCCTGGATCCGCGCGCCGCCGGAATCGTTGAGGCCGATAACCGGCACGCCGACCTTCATCGCCTGGTCCATGACCTTGCAGATCTTGCGGGCATGGGCCGCGGAAAGCGATCCGCCGAAGACGGTGAAGTCTTGGGAGAAGACGAAGACCCGGCGGCCGTTGACCAGGCCGTGCCCGGTGACGACGCCGTCGCCCGGCACCCGGTTCTCGTCCATGCCGAAATCGGTGCAGTCATGTTCGACGAACATGTCCCATTCTTCGAAGGACCCTTCGTCCAGCAGCAGATCCAGCCGCTCCCGCGCCGTCAGTTTGCCCTTACCGTGCTGGGCGTCGATCCTGGCCTGGCCGCCGCCCATCCGGGCCCCGGCGCGCATGTCCTCCAGGCGTTGAAGAATGTCCTGCATGGGAATCCCCCCGCTTGAATGCGTTTTCGTCTTGTTTCGACCCAGTGTTTTACAGGGCGGTTACGGCGGTGACCAGCGGTACGATTACGCAGATGCGAGAAGGGAGAGGAAACGATGCGCCTGATCGATTTCCTGCGCCAGCCGGTCGCGGCGCTTGGCGGCCTCCTCGTCGACGCCCCACAATTCCTCCTGATAGGTCTCGTCGATACGGGACAGGGCGAAGGCTTCCGCCGGCGCGCAACGGCCTTCGACCACGGCAAGCGCCAGCAGGAAGGAGCCGGTCGCCGTCGTCAGAACATGAACGGCGGTCAACTGGAACGGGTCGAAGGACTCCGCGAGGGACCGGAACCGCGCCCGGGTTTCCTCGGGCTGGTCGACCGGCATCAGCCCGGCGGTCGTCTGGAACTGCACGTCATACCGTTCCGACGCCCAGGCCAGAACCGGATCCCAGCCTTCCGCCTGACGCTGCGCCAGTTCCACCGGGGTGTCGGCGCGGTAACACAGCAGATCGGACCCGGCATAGCCCGCGGCGTCCGCGGCGACCTGTGCAGCGGCGGCCGTGACGCGGTCGATCGCGGTCGCCGACAGGGTCATTTGCGGCATGGTATCCGGGACGATCTTGTCGCCCTGATCCGCCCATTCCGCCGCCACCGCCTCGGCCAGCGCCCGACTGGGCAGGGTCAGCGGCGCCTTGGCCGGCGTGCGGACGGGTTTGCCGTCCAACAGGACGGAGAATCCGCCCTCCACCGTGCCGGTGCTGCTGGTCTTGTAGAATCGTTTCATCGCGCCCTTCCATGAAAAAAGCCCCGGCTGCTTAGGACAGCCGGGGCTTTTGCTCAAGTCCGGGACGGGATCAGTTGCCGAAAAGGTTCTTCACGGCCCCGCCGATCCCTTCCTCGATCGCCTTGGCCGGGTTTTCCACCGGGTTGGTGGCGGCACCGGATTCCTCAGGCTGATTCTCAAGCTGTTCCTGGCTTTCCGCCACTTCCTTGCGGCAGGGGTGATCTTCCGGCAGATCGCCGACCACCGCCAGCAGCGCCGGGGCAATCCCGCCGGTCAGCACGCCGGTCAGGATACCGATGCCGACCGTGGTCGGATCGGGGATGACAGACGGGTTGGTGAAGGAACCCGAGACCTGCAGCGGCAAGGTCGCAAGGCCGGCGCCGCGCGGCTTCACCGCCAGATCCAGTTGCTCCGTCCCCAGGTTGATCTGTCCCCGCGTGGTCACCGTGACCGGACCCGACGCGGTATAGCCGGCCTTCGTCTCGGCCAAGCCCTTTGTCAGATCATAATCGAAGACCGCACAGTCGAGCAGGATCCAGCCGCCCTCCGACGCAAGCATATTGGCAATCAGGTCGCCGAACGCATCTTCGAACGCTTTTTTCAGCACGCGGCTGTCATAGACGCTCATCTGGAATTTGCCGTCCAGCGACGCGGCGATGGCGCGCGGATTGTTACCGGCCCCTTTGAGGTCGATGGTCAGATCCAGCGGGCCTTCAACTTTCTCCGCCATGCCGGAACCGGCCAGCAGCGCGTCCAGCCCCATCTTGTCGCCGTTCAAAACAATGGCCAGCGGCGCTTCCGCCTGGCTGCCGTCCAGCGCGATCGTGCCACTGATCGACCCGGTACCGACGCCCGCCTTGAAGGGCGAGACCGTCAGACTGCCGTTCTGAAGCGAAATGGCCACGTCCAGATCGGTCAATTGCGACACGGCGATCAGCGTGCCCGCCTTGTATTGAATATCGGCATTGATCGAGGACAGCATTTCGAACGGCAGCGGATCGGCCGGGATCACCTTGCCGTCATCCGGCTGTGCCGCGCCGCCGGATGCGGCACCCCCACCGGAGGAGGTTTGCCCGCCTTCAGACGGCGGCGAGACGTCCTTGAGGTCGAAACGGTCGGAGTTCAGGCGCGCGACAATGCTGGGCACGTCGCCGGTCCCGTCGAAGGTCACGGTGCCGGAAATGTCGCTGTCGCCGATCTTGGCCGCGAAGGGTTCCAGCGACATCGGTTCCCCGGCGTCGCCCTTCAACTGGCCGGAAATGTCCACAGGTCCGATGGCCGGAACATCCGTTCCGGCGACATCCGACAGGACCGACAGATCGGGCGAGACCACTTTGAAGCCGAGATCCGCGCCGGACATCTTGACCAGATCCGCGACGGTACCATTGGCCTCCACCAGCAGGGTTTCGGCCTTGCCGAGCGCCAGGGCTAGCTCGCTGAGCGACATCGTGCCGTTCGCATCGCCGGCCACGCGCAGGGACATGTCCAGCGGTCCAAGCGCCGGGACGGCAGCGTCGCTGAACGCCTCCACCAGCGGCGACAGGTTACCGACTTCTGGCGAAACCGCCTTGACCGTCAGGTCGACGCCGGTCTGGGCCATCAGATTGGCAATCCCGCCATTGGCCTGGACCTTGATGGTTTCCGGCCGGCCGAAATCGACCGCCAGATCGTTCAGACCCAGCCCGGATTCCATACCGCCGGATACTTTGGCGGTCATGTTCATCGGACCGATATCCGGGATTCCCTGGCCGGAATAGGATTTGGCGATATCGGAAAGATTGCCCAGTTCCGGCGACTTCGCGGCGATGTTCAGATCGATCGCATCCTGCTTCAACAGATCGCCCACGCCGCCCGTGACGGACAGCAGCAACGTATCCGCCCCGCCCAGCGTCAGGTCCAGCCCCTCGGCCGCCAATCCCGAATCCATGCCGCCATTGACGGCGACCTTCAGGCTCATCGGGCCGAGCGGCGGGATGCTTTGATCCGGACCCGCAACCTGCTGCACGACCGGGGTCAGATTGCCGATCTGCGGCGAGGTCACGTCGATATTCAGCGCGATACCCTTTTGACGCATCACGTCCTGGATATCGCCCGCGGCATTGACGAGGATCAGATCGTCCTTGCCGAGACGCGCATTCAGGCCGGAGACCTGCAGCCCGTCTTCCAGACCGCCCAGAACGTTCAGCTTCACGTCCAGCGGCCCCAGATCCGGCACGTCCTGACCGGCGAAGGCGCGCGTGATCGGCGACAGGCGGCCGACTTCGGTGCTCTTCACCGCGACCGCCAATTCAATCCCTTCCTGGCCCTGCGCGTCGGCGATCTTGCCGTTGACGGTGGTATGAATGACATCGGGTTTGCCGATATCGACGACCAGCGGATCGACCGACAGCGCGTCGCCGCTGCCTTTCAGGGTCGCATCGACCTTGAACCCGCCCAGGCTGGGAACCTGAATGCCGGCGATCTTGGCCGCATCGGCCAATTCCTGGCCCAGCGCGCTGATCGTCACGTCGATGCCTTGCTGACCGGCCAGATCCTGGATCTGTCCGATGATGGAAACGTCGATGCCGGCCAGATTGCCGACGAAATCGACCGGGGTCGGCTGACCCGCGTCGGTCATCGACTGAAGCGAGCCCATTTGCCCGGTCATGATCAGGGCCAGATCGTCGAAAGCCGCGTCGAGATTGAGCGCCAGCGGTGCGTCGGCCGCCTCGCTGCCCAGCGTCAGTTCGGTCAGACGGAAGGTCTGTTCGGTGTTCTGGGCACCGTCTTTCATGACGACTTCGACATCGGCGATGCGCAGATCGCGGATGATCGGCAGAACCAGATCGGCGTCGCCGCCGGAGGTCTTCGGCTCTTCCTCCTCGGCGGCCGTGCCGAAATCGGTGTTGCTCATGCCCTGCGCATTCGTTTCGACGATCGCGCGGACATTGTCGACATGCACGCGGGTAATGTCCGGCGTGTCGCCCAGCAGCGAGAACAGTTTCAGTTCGATATCGACGGAGCCGACCTCGACCATTTGCGGCCGCGAGCCCCATTCCGCATTCGTCAGGGTGATGTCGCTGGCCTTCAAGAGGGTGTCGGACCCCAATTCGAATTCGATCGGGCCATTGATCACCAACAGACGGCCGGTGGAATCCTGAACCGCTTCCTGGATTTCAGGTTTCCAGGCGTTGAGGTCGACATTCAGGATGTAGACGACGGCGCCGACCACGAGAACGACCACGCCGGCCAGGATTCCGCCTACAATTTTCAGAATTCGACGCATTACTCATCGCTCCATATCGTTTGCAGAAGGCCGGGAATTTCAGCGAAGCGTTCGGCAACAACGCGGGCACCCGCTTTTCGCAGTTCGGCGGGCGGGTGATAGCCCCAGGAAACCCCTATCGCATGGGCACCGGCCCGGACCGCCATCGTCACGTCAAATACCGTATCGCCGATCATGACCGTATGCCAGGGCTTAACACCTAACTCGTCCATCGCGTCAATCAAGATGTCCGGGTTCGGTTTTCCCGGCCCGTCATCGGCCGTTTTCAGAACCGCGAAATGGTGACCGATACCGTGGCGGGTCAATGTATGCCCCAGACCGCGCCGGCCCTTACCGGTCGCGACCCCTAGCAGATAACGCTCCTCAGACGCCAAGGATGCGAGGATTGTGGCACAATCTTCATAAAGCGGCTCCTCATGAGCGCCGACTTCCCGGCCGCCGACGAACACCGACTTGTAGTTTTCCGCCAGCTTCTCGTGCAGGGCACGACCGGCATGCGGCGCCAGATTCGCGATCGCCTCGACCAGCGGAAGGCCGATCTGGTGGCGCATCAGGTCCGGGTCCGGCGGCTCCATCCCTTCGGCGCGCCAGGCCGCCGACAAGGTCGATACGATGATATGCCCGCTGTCCACCAGGGTCCCGTCGCAATCGAAAACGATGAGCCTCGGCGTTGTCATGGTCACTCCGTCAATTCGGCGAAGGGATCGTCGAAATCCGGGCCCCCGGTTTCGAATTCGAAGAGGGACAGTGTCTTACGAAAATGTGGCGGCGGCTGGGCGACGATCCGCGCCCCGGCCCCAGGCACGCCGGGCGGCAAGGTAAGCGAGCGCGCATGTAGATGCAGGCCCTTGGGAAGCTCGTCACCGGGCAGGAACGCATCCTTGCCGCCATATTTGCCGTCGCCGAGGACCGGCGTGCCGATCGCCGCCAAATGGGCGCGGATTTGATGCGTCCGGCCGGTGCGGGGCCATAGGGCGACCAGCGCCGCCTTCCGTGCCGCCCGTTCCATGACGCGGAATTCGGTCACCGCCGATTGCCCTTCATCCGGATCGGCGACGACCCGCTCGCCCCCAGCGCCACCCTGCTTGGACAGGGGAATACGGATCGTGCCCTGTTCCGGATCCGGCACACCGGCCGTGATCGCCCAATAGATCTTCTGCATCTGACGGCCCTTCAGGGCACGCCCCAGTTCCGTCGCCGTTTCCCGGTCCCGGGCCAGCAGCATCACGCCGCTGGTATCCTTGTCCAGACGGTGGACCAGGCGCGGCTTCTCCTGCGCGTCGAAGGTCAGGAATTCCAGCATGCCGTCCAGATGCCGGTCCGTCTTGCTGCCGCCCTGCACCGCCAGTCCCGGCGGCTTGTCCAAGCCCAGAATGGCGGCGTTGCGGAAGATGACCAGTTTGCGGACGAAAGCCTCATCGCGCGGATCCGGCCCCTTGGGCGGGCGCTGCCCCGGGGGCGGCGCGGCATCATAGGGCGGAATCCGGACGGACTGTCCGGCGGCAACCCGTGCATCTGTCTTGGCCCGACCGCCATCCAGCCGAATTTCGCCCTTGCGCAGCGCCTTCTGCATGCGGCTATGCGGCATATCCGGACAGCGCGTCTTGATCCACCGGTCCAGGCGCATGCCCTCTTCTTCCGGACGGACCTCCAAGGTCTGCACACCACTCATCCCAGTACCATCCTGGCGAACGCAATGCCGCCGATAAGGCCAAGAACCGCCAAGACCGCCGATCCCAGCGCATAGGCCGCTGCCAGCGCCATCTGCCCGCGCTCGATCAGCAGCACGACGTCCAGTGCATAAGTCGAAAAGGTTGTGAACGCCCCCAGAAACCCGACGGTCAGGAAGGCACGCAATCCGGGCATGGGTTCCGATATATGGGTCAGGGCGTGGATCGCGACGCCCGTGAGGATACTGCCCAGAACGTTCACGGCGAAGATTCCCCAAGGGAACCCACCCGCCGTCCAGCGCATCACCTGGTCCGCGAAATAATGCCGGGCCAAGGCCCCGAGGGCGCCGCCGGCGGCGATGGCAAGTACCGCATTCATGGAATGAGGTTATGCGTCCGGGCAGGGCCGGATGCAAGTGCCGCCGGACGGAACATTGGGCAGGATTAGCGCCTATTCAAACCGAATTGAATGGGCTAGCATGCGGCCCGCGGCCAGAAAGGCGCTTCGCAATCGCGGATTTCCGCGGTTCCCTCGAACATGATCCAAATCCGATGTTTGGGAAGCCCATGGTCCGAAGCAATCACATCGGCAATCTGCACCCTGTTATCCAAGAGGCCTATACCTATTGGAACCGCAAGCGGGGTGACAGGCCGATGCCCAGCCGCGAGGATATCGACCCGATCGATATCCCTGGGATCATCCCGCATATCATCCTGATCGATGTCGAGCATGACCCGCTGGATTTCCGGTTTCGCCTGATCGGCACCTATGTCGACCGTCATGTCAGCGGCTCCTATACCGGCAAGCGGCATCGCGACATTCCCCAGAAGGGCCCGGGGTCGGGCATCTGGAATGCACTGGAACAGGTCGTCCGGACCGGCGAACCGCATGTCGACTATCTGGGCTATTACGGCCCCGTGCCGGAGGTGCGCGGCGTGGAGGAGGCGATCCTGCCGCTGGGCAAGGACGGCCGTATAACGATGATGATGAACGTCCTGGTCTTCATCGCCAGCCGCAATCCGATGGTCGATCTGACTGCGCGCTACCGCCCGGACTGGCCGATCGGCTCCGCCGAGGCCGAGCAGTTCCGAATTTCAATCAACGACTAGAACGGTAACCGTTCTAACCCGCGCCGCCCTCGGTCTCCTTCCGAAGCCGCCGGGCACGGCGCGCGAGCATGTTCAGCACCTCGACCAGGCCGGAGAAGGCCATCGCGGCATAGACATAGCCCTTCGGCACATGCGCGCCGAAGCCTTCCGCGATCAGCATCATGCCGATCATCAGGAGGAAGCTGAGTGCCAGCATGACCACGGTCGGGTTGCGTTCGATGAACCGGGCAAGGGGACCGCTGGCCACAAGCATCACAAGCACCGAGACGATGACCGCGCAGATCATAATCGGCAGATGCGGCGTCATGCCGACCGCCGTGAGGATGCTGTCGACGGAAAAGACGATGTCGAGCAGCAGGATCTGAACGATGGCAAGACCGAAACCGATCTTGCCCCCGGTCGACGGCTTTTCTTCCTCCTCGCCGGGATCGACATGGTGATGGATTTCCATCGTCGCCTTCCAGACCAGGAACAGACCGCCGGCGATCAGGATCAGGTCGCGCCATGAGAAATCCAGCGTGAAGACGGTCAGAACCGGCTTGGTCAGTCCGACCAGCACGAACAGCAGGCTCAACAGGCATAGCCGCATGATCAGGGCCGCCCCGATCCCGACCCGGCGCGCGCGGGGGCGCTCGGCCTCCGGCAGTTTGTTGGTCAGGACCGAGATGAAGACCAGATTGTCGATGCCCAGGACGACTTCCATCACGATCAACGTCAACAGGGCAATCCAGGCCTCCGGACTGGCGGCCAGCGTCATGATATCCATCTCGGGCGTCCCCTATTCCTCGATTTCGGCCTGCCGGCGTTTCTTTCTCAGACCGTCCCAATATTCCAACCGCTTCCGGATCTCGCGTTCGAACCCGCGCTCCACCGGCTGATACAGTTTCGCCCGGGACATGTTCTCCGGGAAGTAGTTCTGTCCCGAGAAACCGTCCGGCGCGTCGTGATCATAGGCGTAATCCTTGCCGTAACCCTGGTCCTTCATCAGGCGGGTCGGTGCATTCAGGATATGTTTCGGCGGCATCAGCGAGCCGGTTTCCTTCGCCGTCCGCCGCGCCGATTTGTAGGCGCCATAAGCGGCGTTCGACTTCGGCGCTGTCGCCAGATAGATCACCGCCTGCGCCAAGGCCAATTCGCCCTCCGGGCTGCCCAGGCGTTCATAGGTGTCCCAGGCCATCAACGCCTGATGCGCGGCTTGCGGATCGGCGAGACCGATATCCTCATAGGCGAAACGCACCAGGCGGCGCGCGACATAAAGCGGGTCCTCACCGCCTTCGAGAATGCGCCCGAACCAATAGAGCGCCGCGTCGCAATCCGATCCGCGTAGGGATTTATGTAATGCGCTGATCAGGTTGAAATGGCTGTCCTGATGCTTGTCATAGACCGGAAGGCGCCGCTGTACCGCAGCGGCCAGCCCGGCCGGGTTCATCTTCTCGGTCGTGCCGAGCGCGAACAGCGCCTCGGCCATGTTCAGGAGATAGCGCCCGTCCCCGTCCGCCATGGCGATCACGGCCGTGCGCGCGTCGTCGTCGAGCGGCAGGGCGCGTCCCTCCGCCTCCTCCGCGCGCGCCAACATGCGGCCCAACGCGGTTTCGTCCAGCCGGTTCAGCACATAGACCTGACAGCGGGACAGCAGGGCCGCATTCAATTCGAAACTGGGATTTTCCGTGGTTGCGCCGATCAGAACGATGGTTCCGTCCTCAACCACCGGCAGGAACCCGTCCTGCTGCGCGCGGTTGAAGCGATGGATCTCGTCGACGAAAAGCAGCGTGCCCTCCCCCGCCTGCCGGCGGGACGTCGCGCGGTCGAACACCTTGCGCAGATCGGCGACGCCAGAGAAGACGGCGGAAAGCGGTTCGAATTTCAAGCCGCTGCGCTCCGCCAGGAGGCGTGCCAGCGTGGTCTTGCCGCATCCCGGACCGCCCCAGAGGATCAGCGACGTAAGACGGCCATTGTCCAGCATCCGCCGCAACGACCCGTCCGGCCCGATCAGATGGTCCTGCCCGACGACCTCATCCAGAGTCCGGGGCCGCAGTCGGTCGGCCAGCGGCCTCGGCGCATCGGCTTCGAACAGGCCCGGCACGGGTCCGGAGGCGGGCGGGGCCATGCCTATCGGACCTCGACCGTCTTCCGGTCGCCGTTCCGGTCGATCACCAGACGCCAAACCGAGGGCGGGTCCTCCATGACCCTGGCGATATCCTTGGTCGTCCTGATTTCGAAGCCGTTGATCGCACTCAGGATGTCGCCCGGTTTCAGGCCCAGCCGCGCCGCGGGCGATCCGTTGGCGATTTCCACGGCCATGACGCCGTCGCGGTCGCGCGGCAGGCCCAACTCCTCCGTCACGGCCGGCGACAGGTTCAGGAAGACCGCGCCGGCAAAGGGCGCGTTGCGGCGAATGGTGATCGGTTCGCGCGGCGGGATTTCCGGCGGGGCGACCAGGGCGAAGTCCCGGGTCAGCACCGTGCCCTCCCGGATCACCGTCAGCTCCACCGTCTCGCCGACGCCCTTCGTGGCCGCGCGGAACCGCAGGTTCTTGATATCCTCGACCGGTTTGCCGTCCACTTCTGTCACGATGTCGCCGCCGCGCAGATCGGCCGCCTCCGCCGGCCCGTCCGCACGGACCTGTTCCACGATCACGCCATGCGGCCGGTCCATGCCCAATGCCGCGGCGATGTCCCAATCGACCGCCCGTCCGGTGAAGCCAAGCCACGGTCGAATCAACGTCTCGCCCGAGGCGGCGCTGCGCAGGACGGCGGCGACCATATTGGAGGGAATGGCGAAGCCGATGCCATGGGATCCGCCGCTGCCGGAGAAGATCGCCGTGTTGATCCCAATCAGACGCCCGTCCATCGCCACCAGCGCGCCGCCGGAATTGCCCGGGTTGATCGCCGCGTCGGTCTGAATGAAGGATTGATAGTCGGAAATATCGACGGATGTCCGCGCCAGGCCCGACACGATGCCGCTGGTCACTGTCTGGCCGACCCCGAACGGGTTGCCGATGGCCAGGACGAGGTCGCCGACGGCGACGGAATCGGAATCGCCCAGCGTGACGACCGGCAGATCGCCCTGCGGATTGGTCAGTTTCAGAATTGCAAGGTCTGTGCGCTCGTCCGACAGGATCAGTTCCGCCTGAAACTCGCGCCGGTCCCGCAGGATCACCTGAATGTCGTCGGCATCCGCGATGACGTGATGGTTGGTGACGACCAGGCCGTCTTCCGTCGCGATCACGCCCGAACCGAGGGAGTTTTCCGACCGGCGCTGCGTCCCGCCGAAATTGTCGCCAAAGAAGCGCTGAAAGAACGGGTCATTGAACAGCGGGCTGCGGAACCGCGCCGTCTCCACCACTTTCGTCGCATAGATGTTCACGACGGCCGGCGCGACCTGTTCGACCAGGGGCGCGTAGCTGAGCGTGATCTGTTCACGGCTTTGCGGCACCTGCTGAGCGGCGGCGGGCAGGCCCGCGGCAACACCCATCAGAACGGCGAGCCCGAAGGCTGAAAGGGAGCGTATCGTCATCCCCTTAGTGTAGGAAGCGCGGCCCCCGTTTGAAAGACGTCAGCATGCCTAACTCAACTCTTTGGCCCTGCGGTCCGCGCAAACGAAAAAGGCGGCGCCGAGTGGGCGCCGCCTTTGCCGTAACATTCAGTGGTGTCGCGGATTATTCTTCCGCGGCAGCTTCGACTTCCTGGGTCGGGCCGCTGTCCTGGCCTTTGGCGCTCTCGTCACGGTCGACCAGTTCGATGACCGCCATCGGGGCGCTGTCGCCATAGCGGAACCCGGCCTTCAGGACGCGGGTATAGCCGCCCGGGCGCGCTTCGTAACGCGGGCCCAGCTCGTCGAACAGCTTCTTGACCATGGCATCGTCGCGCAGCTGCGAATAGGCCTGACGGCGGCGGTGCAGGCCGCCCTTCTTGCCCAGGGTGATCAGCTTGTCGGCGACGCGCTTCAGTTCTTTCGCCTTCGGCAGCGTCGTCACGATCTGTTCGTGCTTGATCAGCGCGTTGGCCATGTTGGCGAACATCGCCTTGCGGTGTTCGGCCGTACGGTTGAGCTTACGCCCCTTGTTCAAATGCCGCATCGTACTCGTCCTTCCATAGGTAACAGTGGTTTGAGATGCGTCTCCGCCGGTCGCTCAAGGCTACAGCCGGCGGGGGACGAAACGCGGAAGGCCTTCTTAGAAGGGTTCTTCCAGCTTCTTGGCCAGGTCTTCGATGTTGTCGGGCGGCCAATTGGTGATTTCCATGCCGAGCGACAGGCCCATCTGACCGAGAACTTCCTTGATCTCGTTCAGCGACTTGCGGCCGAAGTTCGGCGTGCGCAGCATTTCGGATTCCGTCTTCTGAACCAGATCGCCGATATAGACGATGTTGTCGTTCTTCAGGCAGTTGGCCGAGCGGACGGACAGTTCCAGTTCGTCCACCTTGCGCAGCAGGTTCTTGTTGAACGGCAGTTCCGACGGGCGGTCTTCCTCGGTGCGGACTTCCGGCTCTTCGAAATTGATAAATATCTGGAGCTGGTCCTGCAGGACGCGGGCGGCGAGCGCCACGGCGTCTTCCGGGGTCACGGCACCGTTGGTTTCCAGGGCCATGGACAGCTTGTCATAGTCCGTGACCTGGCCGACGCGGGTGTTTTCCACCTTGTAGGAGACCTTGCGGACCGGGCTGAAGACCGAGTCGACCGGGATCAGGCCGATCGGCGCGTCTTCCGGGCGGTTCTGAGTCGCCGGGACATAGCCCATGCCGTTGTCGACCGTGAATTCGATGTTCAGCTTCGCGCCGCTGTCCAGCGTGCACAGGACCAGATCCGGGTTCATGACTTCGATGTCATGGCCGGTTTCGATCATGCCGGCGGTCGCTTCGCACGGACCTTCGCAGGACAGGCGCATCTTCTTCGGGCCTTCGCCGTGCATGCGCAGGGCCAGGGCCTTCACGTTCAGGACGATGTCGGTGACGTCTTCGCGGACACCCGGGATCGACGAGAATTCGTGCAGCACGCCGTCGATCTGGATCGAGGTCACGGCCGCGCCCTGCAGAGAGCTCAGCAGTACCCGGCGCAGCGCGTTGCCCAGCGTCAGGCCGAAACCACGCTCCAGCGGCTCGGCGACGACATTGGCGATGCGGCGCGGATCGTAGCCGGGGCTGACTTCCAGCTTCTTCGGCTTAATCAGGGCCTGCCAGTTTTTCTGGGCGTTCGCGGCAATATCACTCATTTGGTTCTCGCCTCATAGCTTAAGTAAGCGTGGGACCGGGCGAAGAAAACGGCGCTGAATGGCGCCGTCCGCCTTGGTCGCTGGCGGCGGGCCGTCGGTGAAACCGGACGGCCGCCCCGAGAAATCGGTCAGACCCGACGGCGTTTGCGCGGACGGCAGCCGTTATGCGGGATCGGCGTCACGTCGCGGATCGCGGTGATCTGGAAGCCGACGGACTGCAGCGCGCGCAGGGCCGATTCACGTCCCGAACCCGGACCCTTGACGTTGACTTCCAGCGTCTTCACGCCGTGATCCTGAGCCTTCGCACCGGCTTCTTCGGCGGCCATCTGCGCCGCGAACGGCGTCGACTTACGGCTGCCCTTGAAGCCCTTAGAACCGGCGGAGGACCAGGAGATCGCATTCCCCTGGACGTCGGTAATGGTGATCATCGTGTTGTTGAACGTGGAATTCACATGGGCGATGCCCGACGCGATATTCTTCCGTTCCTTACGCTTGCGAACAGGAGCCTTAGCCATTGTCTCTTTCGTCCTTCGTCTTGCCGCGCGAATCGATGCCGCGCGCCGGACCGCCCGTCACGGGCGGTCGGAATTACTTCTTCTTACCGGCGATCGCCTTGGCCGGGCCCTTGCGGGTGCGCGCGTTGGTGTGCGTGCGCTGACCACGGACCGGCAGGCCCTTGCGGTGACGCAGACCACGGTAGCACCCGAGGTCCATCAGACGCTTGATGTTCATCGCGACTTCGCGGCGCAGGTCGCCTTCGACCGTATGGTCGCGGTCGATGACTTCGCGAATGCGAGCCAGCTCGTCTTCACCCAGCTCGTTCACGCGCGTCGTCGGCTCGACGTTGCACGCGGCCAGGATTTCCTGGGATTTGGTGCGACCGATCCCCGTGATGTAGGTCAGCGCGACCAGCACCCGCTTATTGGTCGGAATGTTAACGCCGGCGATACGTGCCACGTCGCGTACTCCTTCAAACGTGTTTAGGAGACGTCATTGACGCCTCCGTCCATCGATCCATCTCGTTCCGGTCGGATCGGCTTCGCCTCGGAATATCCTCTGGGACATCCCCATGCGGCTCAATCGACCCGTAACTGGGATTGGTATTGAAGCGCCAACCCCGAAGTCGCTTATTTTTCAAGCGCTTCCGCTTGCTCCACCCTGCGAAGCGCGCGGAGTATAGGCAAAAGCGCCTGCTTGTCAACGCAGCAGAAGCCGGAAAATGCCCGGTTTCTGTGTTTTTTCCGACGATGCGGCGCTGCCGGGCGATTCAGCCCAGCGCGCCTTCGATCTGCCGGGTTACTTCGTCGATTTCGGCCATGCCGTCGACCTTCTTCAGCATCCCCTTGTCCCGATAGTAGGGCAGGATGGGGGCCGTCTGATCGTGATAGGCGGCAAGGCGCGAGGTGACGGTTTCGGCATTGTCGTCGGCGCGGCGCTTGAACTCGGTCGAACCGCACTTGTCGCACGTGCCGTCCGTGGCCGGCTTCTGGAAGGAATCGTGATAGCCCTGACCGCATTTGGCGCAGGTATAGCGTCCCGTAATGCGTTCCGTCAGGGCCGCGTCGTCGACTTCCATTTCGATTACGGCATGCAGTTGCATGCCCTTGTCCGACAGCATCGCGTCCAGCGCCTCGGCCTGGGCCACGGTGCGCGGGAATCCGTCGAGGATGAAGCCGTTCTTGCAGTCCGGCTGATCGATCCGGTTGGCGATGATCCCGATGACCAGTTCATCCGACACCAACTGCCCGGCTTCCATGACCGCCTTGGCTTCCTTGCCGAGCGGGCTGCCGCTCTGCACTTCGGCGCGCAGCATGTCGCCGGTCGAAAGCTGGACCAGGCCGCGCGATTCTTCGAGTCGCTTCGCCTGGGTTCCTTTACCGGCGCCCGGCGGGCCGAGCAGAATGATGTTCATCGCTTCTTCCCCCTCAATTTGGCCTTCTTGATCAGCCCTTCATACTGGTGGGCGATCAGATGGCTCTGAATCTGCGTAACGGTGTCCATCGTGACGGTGACAACGATCAAGAGCGTCGTGCCGCCGAGATAGAACGGGACCGCGAACTGGCTGATCAACAGTTCCGGCAACAGACAGACCAGGGCCAGATAGGCCGCCCCGACGACCGTCAACCGCGTCAGCACATAATCCAGATAGTCGGCCGTGTTCTTGCCGGGACGGATGCCGGGCACGAAGCCGCCATTGCGCTTCAGATTGTCCGCCGTGTCCTGCGGATTGAAGACGACCGCCGTGTAGAAGAAGGCAAAGAAGACGATCATGCCGATATACATCGCCAGATACATCGGCTGGCCGCGCCCCAGATAGGACGAGATTTCGGCCAACAGGCCACCATCGGCGCCACCCGGGCCGGAGAAGTTGGCGACCGTCAGCGGCATCAGCAGGATGGAGCTGGCGAAGATCGGCGGAATAACCCCGGCGGTATTGAGCTTCAACGGCAGGTGAGACGTATCCCCGCCATACATCTTGTTCCCCATCTGGCGCTTTGGATATTGCACCAGGATCCGGCGCTGGGCGCGTTCCACGAAGACGATGAAGACGATCACCGCCATCGCCAGCAGCAGGAAGCCGAGCAGGATCGGGGTCGACAGCTGACCGCTGCGGCCCAGTTCGAACGTGGCAGCCAGTGCGGCCGGGAATTCGGCAACGATGCCCGCGAAGATGATCAGGGAAATCCCGTTGCCGACGCCGCGCTGGGTAATCTGCTCGCCCAGCCACATCAGGAAGACGGTCCCGCCGACCAGGGTGATCACGGCGGTGGCGCGGAAGTACCAGCCCGGCTCGATCACCGCGCTGGACCCGGCGGAGGTATTGAGCCCCTCCAGGCCGACCGCGATCCCATAACCCTGCACCGCGGCCAGGACGACCGTCAGGTAGCGAGTATACTGGTTGATCTTCTTGCGGCCGCTTTCGCCTTCCTTCTTCAGCTGCTCCAGCGTCGGGAAGACGGCTGTCAGGAGCTGCATGATGATGGAGGCCGAGATATACGGCATGATGTTCAGCGCGAAGATCGCCATGCGGCCGATGGCACCGCCGGCGAAGGCGTTGACCATGTCCAGCACGCCGCCGCGCTGCTGTTCAAAAATGTCCGACAGGACCAGGGGATCGATGCCCGGCAGCGGGATATAGGTCCCGATGCGATAGACGATCAGCGCGCCCAGCGTAAACCAAAGCCGCTGTTTCAGTTCCGTCGCCTTGGCGATCGAGCCGAAATTGAAGTTCGCTGCCAGTTGTTCCGCGGCTGAAGCCATGGGTCCGTCCTGTCCTCAGGGCCAGGCTGGAAAGCTGCCCGGCCGATCTATCAAGGTTGGTGTTATATAGGAAACGCGCGGGAGGGGCGAAAGGACAGAATGTCGCCTGTCGCCCCTACCCGCGCGCTTAACTCTCCGACCCGTTCCGGCCGGTCACGCGATTACTCGCCGGCCAGGCGGGCGGCACGCTTCGCGGCCGCTTCCTTGCGGCGGGCGACGCGCTTGCCTTCGACCTTTTCGACCGGTGCCGGCAGGGTCACCGAACCGCCGGCCTTCTCGACGGCTTCGACGGCAGCCTTGGAGGCGCCGGCGACCGAGAAGGCAACCTTGGCGGACAGTTCGCCCTTTGCCAGCAGGCGCACACCGTCGCGCACCCGGCTGATCACGCCCGCGGCCACCAGGGCCTCGCCGTCGACCGGCTTACCGGCGTCCAGCTTCTTCGCGTCGATCGCTTTCTGGACACGGCCCAGATTGACCTCGACGAAATCCTTGCGGGTCGGGTTATTGAAGCCGCGCTTCGGCAGGCGGCGGTACAGCGGCATTTGACCGCCTTCGAAGCCCGCGATCGACACGCCCGTCCGCGACTTCTGACCTTTCACGCCGCGGCCGCCGGTCTTGCCTTTGCCGGATCCGGCACCACGGCCGACTCGGGTGCGATCCTTGCGGGCACCGTCTTTGTCGGCGAGTTCGTTGAGTTTCATAGCACTCATCCTCAAACGATTGAGAGAAGCGGGAAGGCCGCCGGCTTAAGCCGCGGTTACTTCGACTCCTCGACGATTTCCACCATGTGATGGACCTTGCGGATCATCCCGCGAACCGCCGGGGTATCTTCCAGCGTGCGGACCCGGCCCATCTTGTTCAAACCCAGACCGATCAGCGTGTCGCGCTGCTCTTTCGGGCGGCGGATCGGGCTACCGGTCTGCCGAATGGTGACGGTTTTCTTATCAGCCATTGCTCAGGGCCTCCTGGGCGCTGTTGTCGACGCCGTCATCGCGGCGACCGACCAGCTCGGCAACCTTCAGACCGCGACGCGTCGCGACCATGCGCGGCGAGTTGCTGTTCTTCAGGCCGTCGAACGCGGCTTTGATCATGTTGTACGGGTTCGACGTGCCGACCGACTTCGCGACGACGTCCTGGACGCCAAGCGCCTCGAACACCGCACGGGTCGGACCGCCCGCGATGATACCCGTGCCCGGAGGGGCGGCACGCATCATGACCTTACCGGCGCCGAAGCGACCGCGAATGTCATGGTGCAGCGTGCGGCCTTCGCGCAGCGGGACGCGGATCATCGTCTTGCGGGCCTGGTCCGTCGCCTTGCGGATGGCTTCCGGCACTTCGCGCGCCTTCCCCGATCCGAAGCCGACGCGGCCACGGCCGTCACCGACGATTACCAACGCCGCGAAACCGAAGCGACGGCCACCCTTAACGACCTTGGCGACGCGATTGATCGCGACCAGCTTTTCGGTCAGTTCCGGTTCGTTGCTGTCGCGGTTGTCGCGGTTGTCGCGATCACGCCCGCGGCCACGGCCGCCCCGGTCTTCTCTGGGTCCTTGTGCCATATCAACGGCTCCCGACTTAGAAATTCAGACCGGATTCACGCGCGGCATCCGCCAGCGCCTTCACCCGGCCATGAAATTTGTACCCGCCGCGGTCGAAGACAACTGTCTCGACACCGGCATCCTTCGCCCGAGCGGCCAGCAGCTTGCCGACTTCGACCGCGGCTTCCACCGTGGCACCCGTCTTCAGCTTGCCTTTCAGGTCCTTGTCGACCGACGAGGCGGCTGCCAGCGTACGGCCGGCCCGATCGTCGATGATCTGGGCATAGATCTGCTTGGACGACCGGAACACCGAGAGGCGCGGACGGCCATTCGCCAGTTTGCGGACCTTGAACCGGGTCCGCTCCTTGCGACGCGCGAAAAGATCTTTCGTCTTGAGCATCTGTCCGGTTCCTTACTTCTTCTTGCCTTCCTTACGGAGGATGGTCTCCTCCGCGTATTTCACACCCTTGCCTTTGTAAGGCTCAGGCGGACGGAAGGCGCGAATTTCGCTCGCCACCTGGCCGACGCGCTGCTTCGAGGCGCCGGAGATCGCGATGATGTTGTTACGGTCGCCTTCGATCACGATCTTCAGATCCGACGGGATCGGATAGTTCACGTCGTGGCTGAAACCGAGCGCCAGTTTCAGGGTCGAGCCCTGGACCTGGGCGCGGTAACCGACGCCGTTCACTTCCAGCCGGCGGACGAAGCCTTCGTTCGCACCCTGGACCGCGTTCGCGATCAGCGCACGGGTCGTACCCCATGCCTGACGGGCACGCTTGGTCATCTTGACCGGCGTTACCTTGACCGCATTGTCTTCGATCGTGACCTCGACATTGTCGAGAATCTTAACGATCTGTTCGCCGTTCTTGCCCTTGGCCTTCACCGCACCGTCGGCAATCGAAACATCGACGCCAGTGGGGATCGCGACCGGATAGACACCTACTCGTGACATCGTTCGACCCTCCCGGTTAGAAGACGCGGCACAGGATCTCGCCGCCGACATTCGCTTCGCGGGCTTCGGCATCAGACATCACACCCTGCGGGGTGCTGAGAATCTGAATGCCCAGGCCGTTGTAGAAACGGGGCAGATCCTTGATTTTCGAATAGACGCGGCGGCCCGGCTTCGAGACGCGCATCATTTCACGGATGGCAGGTTCGCCATCGTGGTACTTCAGTTCGACGGACAGCTCACGGACGCCCGGACGGAGTTCCGTCTCGGAGTAGCCGCGGATGAACCCTTCGCGCTGCAGCACGTCCAGAACGCGGGCACGCATTTTGGACGCCGGCACCGGCACCACCGCCTTACGGGCGTGTTGGCCGTTGCGAATACGGGTCAGCATATCGCCGAGCGGATCGCTCATCGCCATGATTGGATCCTCCTCACCAGCTCGACTTGACCACGCCGGGGACCAGGCCAAGAGAGGCCATGTCGCGCAGCGCGATACGGGAGATACGGAACTTGCGGTAGAACGCACGCGGGCGACCGGTGATCTGGCACCGGTTGCGCACGCGGATCGGGCTGGCGTTCTTCGGCAGAGCGTCCAGCTTCATCACCGCAGAGAAGCGGTCTTCCGGCGGCAGTTCGCGGTCGTGAATCAGCGCCTTCAGGGCCGCACGCTTCTTCGCGTAGCGTTTGGCCAGCTTCCGGCGGTGTTCGTTCTTTTCGATGGCGCTTTTCTTAGCCATGTCTCGTCATTCCTCCGCCTTAGGCCTGGAACGGCATGTTGAACTTGGTGAGCAGGCTCTTGGCCTCCTCATTCGTCCCAGCCGTCGTGCAGATCACGATGTCCATGCCACGCAGTTCGTCGATCTGATCGTATTCGATCTCCGGGAAAACGATCTGTTCTTTCAGACCCATGGCATAGTTGCCATACCCGTCGAAGCTCTTGCTGTTCACGCCGCGGAAGTCGCGAACGCGCGGCAGCGCGATATTGATCAGACGATCCAGGAATTCCCACATGCGCTCACGGCGCAAGGTCACCTTGCAGCCGATCGCCATGTTGTCGCGGATCTTGAAGCTGGCAACAGACTTCTTCGCTTTCGTGGCCACCGGCTTTTGCCCGGTGATCCGCGCCAATTCAGCCATGGCGTTGGTCAGTTTTTTACGGTCTGCAACCGCTTCGCCGACGCCCATGTTGATGACGATCTTGTCCAGCCGCGGCACCTGCAGCGGGTTGTCATACCCGAATTCCTGCAGCAATTCGCTCTTGACCTTGTCGTCGTAGAGCTTCTTGAGCCGCGGGACGTAACGATCTTCAGCCATCGCTCGTATCCCTTACCTTCTTAAACCGTCGCCCACATCAGGCGTCGATGATTTCGCCGGATCGCTTGGCGACACGCACCTTGCGACCGTCCTCGAGAACCTTGAATCCGACGCGGGTCGGCTGACCGTTCTTCGGATCCTTGATCGCGATGTTCGACAACGCGATCGACGCTTCCTTGTCGACGATGCCGCCGGTGGAAGCTTGCGTCGGACGCGTATGGCGCTTGACCATATTCACGCCCTGGACCAGTGCACGGCCTTCCTTCGGGAGGACCTTCAGCACTTCGCCTTCTTTGCCCTTGTCGCGGCCGGTCAGGACCACGACGGTGTCGCCCTTTTTGATCTTCGCAGCCATGATCAGATCACCTCCGGCGCCAAAGACACGATTTTCATGAACTGCTTCGCACGCAGTTCACGCACGACCGGGCCGAAAATACGGGTGCCGATCGGCTCTTTCTGTTTGTTGATCAGCACGGCGGCGTTCGTGTCGAACTTAATCGTCGAACCGTCCGGACGGGCGATCTCTTTCGCGGTCCGCACGATGACGGCGCGGTGAACGGCGCCCTTCTTCACGCGGCCACGCGGAATGGCTTCCTTGACGGAGACGACGATGATGTCGCCCACCGACGCGAACCGGCGCTTGGAACCGCCGAGAACCTTGATGCACTGGACTTTCCGGGCCCCGGAATTGTCCGCGACATCGAGGGTGGTTTGCATCTGGATCATTGCACCTACTCCCGATCAGGCTGTGGCGTTAAGCGTCCGCGCCGGTGACCAATTCCCAAGACTTACGCTTGGAAATCGGGCGGCACTCGCGGATGCGGACGGTATCACCGACCTGCGCCGAGTTGCTTTCGTCATGCGCCATGAATTTCTTCGACAGGCGCACGAACTTACCGAAGACCGGGTGTTTTACCCGGCGTTCGACCTTGACCACAATGGTCTTGTCAGTCGCGTTGGAGACCACCGTCCCCTGCAGAATGCGTTTCGGCATTATCCGAACCTCCTAATGCGCGGCCGGATCAGGCCGTGGCCGCCGAGGCAGAGCCCCGACGATCGTTCAGCAGCGTCTTGATGCGCGCGATGTCGCGGCGCACCGTACGAACGCGTGCGGTATCTTCCAACTGGCCGGACGCAGCCTGGAAGCGCAGATTGAACTGCTCCTTCTGCAGCTCGGCGAGCTGGTCTTTCAATTCGTCGTCCGTCTTCGGACGCAGATCGGCGATCTTAGTCATGGCTTCGCTTCCTTACGCACCAATGCGGGTGACGATCTTGCACTTGATCGGCATTTTGGCCGCCGCCAGCTCGAAAGCTTCGGTGGCGACGTCGTTCGGCACACCGTCCATTTCGAACATCATACGGCCCGGCTTCACACGGCAGGCCCAGAATTCCGGAGAACCCTTACCCTTACCCATGCGGACTTCCGCCGGCTTGGCCGAGACCGGAACATCCGGGAAGATCCGGATCCAGACCTTGCCCTGACGCCGGATGCGACGCACCAGCGCACGGCGGGCCGCTTCGATCTGGCGAGCCGTGACCCGGCCCGGTTCCATGGCCTTGAGGCCGATGGAGCCGAAGTTCAGCGCCGTGCCGCCCTTGGCATTGCCATGGATCCGGCCCTTGTGCTGCTTGCGGAATTTCGTGCGCTTCGGTGACAGCATCGTTCTAACCCGTTTTCTCTCGGTTTGCGGCGATTAGCGCCGCGTAAACCCTTCGTTCCTTACAAACCCGACTTAGCGGTTTCCGCCGCCGGAGCCGCCCGTCGAGGACGCGCTGCCCTGCTGGTCGGCCGTACGCTTGTCCTGGGCATAGGGGTCGTGGGCCATGATCTCGCCTTTGAAGATCCAGACCTTCACGCCGCAGATGCCGTAGGTGGTTTCGGCTTCGGCAGTACCGTAGTCGATGTCGGCGCGCAGCGTATGCAGCGGCACGCGACCTTCGCGGTACCATTCCGTGCGCGCGATTTCCGCGCCGCCCAGACGGCCGCCGCAATTGATACGGATGCCTTCGGCGCCCATGCGCATGGCGTTCTGAACCGCACGCTTCATGGCGCGGCGGAACGCGACGCGGCGCTCAAGCTGCTGCGCGATATTCTCGGCGACCAGCTTGGCGTCCAGTTCCGGCTTGCGGATCTCAACGATGTTCAGGGCAACGTCGCCACCAAACTTCGTCGACAGATCGCGACGCAGCTTTTCGATATCCTGACCCTTGCGGCCAATCACGACGCCCGGACGGGCGGTGTGGATCGTGACGCGGGCGCGGCCGGCCGGACGTTCGATGACGACGCGGCTGATACCGGCGGCCTTCAGACGGTCCTGCAGGTATTCCCGCATGGCCACGTCCTTGTGCAGCAGATCGGCGTAATTCTTACCGGCGAACCAGCGGGAATCCCAGGTCCGGTTGATGCCGACGCGCAGGCCGATCGGATTGATTTTCTGGCCCATTATTCGGTCTCCTCGCGCTCGCGGACGACGATGGTCAGGTTCGAGAACGGCTTTTGGATCTTGCCGACGCGGCCACGGGCACGCGGACGGAAACGCTTCATGACGAAGGCCTTTCCGACATAGGCTTCCTTGACGTAGAGCCGGTCGACGTCGAGCTGATGATTGTTTTCAGCGTTCGCCACCGCCGATTCCAGCGCCTTCTTCACCGTGTCGGAGATCCGACGACGGCTGAAGGTCAGGTCGTTCAGCGCCGCGCCGACAGCCTTGCCGCGGATCATTGCCGCAACCAGGTTCAGCTTCTGAGGGCTGACCCGGATCGCGTTCACGACCGCGCGGGCTTCCGTGTCGGCCAGCGTGCGTTCTCTTGCCGCCTTACCCATCGTTACTTCCTCTTCGCCTTTTTATCGGCCGCGTGACCGTAATAGGTCCGGGTCGGCGCGAACTCGCCAAATTTGTGGCCGATCATCTGTTCGTTGACCATCACCGGCACGAACTTCTGACCGTTGTGGACGCCGAACGTCAGTCCGACGAACTGCGGCAGGATGGTGGACCGGCGGGACCAGGTCTTGATCACCTCCTTGCGGCCGGATTCGCGGGTCTTCTCCGCCTTCTTCAGAAGGCTGAGCTCCACGAAGGGACCTTTCCATACAGAGCGTGCCATGGTCTCTAACCCTTACTTCTTCGCGTGGCGGCGACGGATGATGTACTTGTCCGTCGACTTGTTGGAACGGGTGCGCTTGCCCTTGGTCGGCTTGCCCCACGGCGTCACCGGATGGCGACCGCCCGAGGTCCGGCCTTCACCACCGCCATGCGGGTGATCGACCGGGTTCATGACCACGCCGCGCACCGACGGACGCTTGCCCAGGTAGCGGCTACGGCCCGCTTTGCCCAGGTTGATGTTCTGCTGGTCCGGGTTCGACACCGCGCCGACCGTGGCAATACATTCGGCCCGCACGACGCGCAACTCGCCAGACGACAGCTTCAGCTGGGCATAGCCCTGATCGCGACCGACCAGCTGGGCATAAGTCCCGGCGGAACGCGCGATCTGGCCGCCCTTGCCCGGCTTCATCTCCACATTGTGGATGATGGTCCCGATCGGCATGTTGGCCATCGGCATCGCATTGCCCGGCTTCACGTCGACTTTCTGGCCGGCTTCGACCTTGTCGCCCGCTTTCAGACGCTGCGGCGCCAGGATGTAGCTCAGCTCGCCGTCTTCGTATTCGATCAGCGCAATGAAGGCCGTCCGGTTCGGATCGTATTCCAGGCGCTGAACCGTCGCGGACATATCCCGCTTCAGGCGCTTGAAATCGACGACGCGGTAGCGGCGCTTCGCCCCGCCGCCGCGGCGACGCTGGGTGATGCGACCGGTATTGTTACGGCCACCCTTCTTGGTCAGACCCTCGGTCAGGGACTTGACCGGCTCGCCCTTGTGCAGGTCCGAGCGGTCGACCAGAACCAGGCCACGCTGGCCCGGGGTGATCGGCTTGTAGCTCTTAAGCGCCATGGCTTAACTCCTCTATCGATCCCGTATCGGTCGCGGTCCGGCTCAGACGCCGGCGCCGACGTCGATCGAATGCCCTTCTTCCAGGCTCACGACGGCTTTCTTCCAATCGCTGCGCACGCCCATACGGCCGCGGAAACGCTTGGTCTTGCCCTTCACCACCGACGTGTTCACGGCTTTCACCTTCACGTCGAAGATCTTCTCGACAGCAGCCTTGATCTCCGGCTTGGACGCGTCTTTCGCGACCTTGAAGACCACGGCGTTATGTTCGCCGGCCAACGTCGCCTTCTCGGTAATCACCGGGGCGACGATGACGTCGTACATGCGCTCCATGCTGGGCGTCGACTTATTCAGAAATTTCCAGCTCATTTCAACCGGGCCTCCAGTCCTTCGACGGCCGCCTTGGTCAGAACCAGCGTGTCGCGGCGCAGGATGTCGTACACATTGGCGCCCTGGGTCGGCAGAACATCGATATTCGGGATGTTCCGAGCCGCCAGCGCGAAGTTGCGGTCCACTTCGGCACCGCCGACGATCAGCGCATTGGCCAGGCCCAGCGCGGTCAGCTGTGCCTTGACGGCCTTCGTCTTGGCTTCCGTCGCAATGGCGTCGTCCAGGACGATCAGCTTGCCGTCGGCCAGTTTGGACGACAGGGCGTGCTTCAGCGCCAGGGCGCGAACCTTCTTCGGCAGGTCGTGCGCATGATCGCGCGGGGTCGGACCGAAAGCCCGTCCGCCGCCACGGAACTGCGGCGCCTTACCGTTACCCTGACGGGCGCGGCCGGTGCCCTTCTGACGATAGATCTTCTGGCCGTTGCCATTGATCTCCGCACGGTTCTTGACCTTGTGGGTCCCCGCGCGGCGCTTCGCCAGTTGGTAATTGACCATGCGCGCCAGGATGTCCTTGCGCGGCTCCAGGCCGAAGACGTCATCGCTCAGGTCGATGTCGCCGGCGGCCTTGTTTTCGAGCGTGAGGATCTTGGTTTTCATAATGCCTTACCTCTTACGCGTCGTTCTTGTCGCCGTCAGCGTCGGCGGCCGGGGCCTCCGTCGTGTCGGCGGCAGTGGCTTCAGCGGCGGCCTCTTCGGCAGCGGCTTCGACCGGCGCTTGTTCGTCCGATTTGGCCGGCTTCAGCGAAGCCGGGGTCGGCAGTCCTTCCGGCAGCGCCTTCTTGACGGCGTCCTTCAGCAGGATCCAGGCGTTCTTCGAACCCGGGATGGCGCCCTTCACCAGGATCAGGCCGCGCTCGACATCGGTCGACACGACTTCCAGGTTCTGCTTCGTCACCTGGGACGCGCCCATGTGACCGGCCATCTTCTTGCCCTTGAACACCTTGCCCGGGTCCTGACACTGCCCGGTCGAGCCATGCGCGCGGTGCGAGACCGACACGCCGTGGCTGGCCCGCAGGCCGCCGAAATTGTGCCGCTTCATCGCACCGGCAAAGCCCTTACCGATGCTGATGCCCGTGGCGTCGACATACTGGCCGGTCACAAAGTGATCCGCCTGCAATTCATCGCCGGCCGCCAGCAGATTGTCCGGATCGACCCGGAATTCCGCCAGCTTGCGCTTCGGCTCAACTTTCGCCTTGGCGAAGTGGCCGCGCATGGCCTTGCTGGTATGTTTCACCTTACGCTTGCCCAGGCCCAGCTGCACCGCGGTGTAGCCGTCCGTTTCCTGGGTGCGCACACCCGTGACCTGGAGACCGTCCATCTGCAGAACGGTGACAGGCACATGCACGCCCTCATCGGTCCAGATGCGGGTCATGCCCAGTTTCTTCGCGATAACGCCGGTTCTCATCGGTCCAACCCCCGCGTCAGAGCTTGATCTCGACATCAACGCCGGCGGCGAGGTCGAGCTTCATCAGCGCGTCCACCGTCTGCGGAGTCGGATCGACGATGTCCAGAACGCGCTTATGCGTACGGACTTCGAACTGTTCACGGCTCTTCTTATCGATGTGCGGCGAGCGCAACACCGTGAACTTCTCAATGCGGGTCGGAAGCGGGATCGGTCCCCGGACTTCCGCGCCGGTCCGCTTCGCGGTGTTGCAGATCTCCTTGGTCGACTGGTCGAGGACCCGGTGATCGAACGCCTTCAGGCGGATGCGAATGTTCTGGCTTTCCATGCCGTTCACCCTCTGTCATCCCCGTCGTTCGGGCCGATTTCCGGCCACCCCGCTAGGGGAAGGATTGCGGCGGCCCCGGATATGAGGACCGCCGCTATGGAGTCTCTACTTACTCGATGATGGAGGCGACGACGCCGGCACCGACGGTGCGGCCGCCTTCACGGATGGCGAAGCGCAGGCCTTCGTCCATCGCGATCGGGGCGATCAGCTCGACATCCATCGAAATGTTGTCGCCCGGCATCACCATTTCCGTGCCTTCCGGCAGCGTCACCGTGCCCGTCACATCCGTCGTGCGGAAGTAGAACTGCGGACGGTAGTTGGTGAAGAACGGGGTATGACGACCGCCTTCTTCCTTCGTCAGAATGTAGGCTTCGCCCTTGAACTTCGTGTGCGGCGTGATCGAGCCCGGCTTCGCCAGAACCTGACCGCGCTCAACGTCGTCACGGCCGATGCCGCGCAGCAGCGCGCCGATGTTGTCGCCCGCTTCCCCGCTGTCCAGCAGCTTGCGGAACATCTCAACGCCCGTCACCGTCGTCTTCTGCGTCGTGCGGATACCGACAATCTCGATTTCCTCACCGACCTTCACGATACCCTGCTCAACGCGACCCGTCACAACCGTGCCACGACCCGAGATCGAGAACACGTCTTCGATCGGCATCAGGAACGGACGGTCCTTCGGACGCTCCGGCTGCGGGATGTAACGGTCGACTTCCGCCATCAGCTCAAGGATCTTCTCCTTGCCGATATTGTCGTCGCGGCCTTCCAGAGCGGCCAGCGCCGAACCCGCAACGATCGGAATGTCGTCGCCCGGGAAGTCGTACGAGCTCAGCAGCTCGCGCACTTCCATCTCGACCAGCTCCAGCAGCTCTTCGTCGTCAACCTGGTCAACCTTGTTCAGGAAAACCACAATCGCCGGAACGCCAACCTGACGCGCCAGAAGAATGTGCTCGCGCGTCTGCGGCATCGGGCCGTCCGCCGCGTTCACAACCAGGATCGCGCCGTCCATCTGTGCCGCGCCCGTGATCATGTTCTTCACATAGTCAGCGTGGCCGGGGCAGTCGACATGCGCGTAGTGACGCGCGTCCGTCTGATACTCAACGTGCGCCGTGTTGATCGTGATACCGCGCGCCTTCTCTTCCGGAGCCTTGTCGATGTTCGCGTAGTCCATGAACGTCGCGCCGCCCGTCTCCGCAAGCGTCTTCGTGATCGCCGCCGTCAGCGTCGTCTTGCCATGGTCAACGTGGCCAATCGTGCCAATGTTGCAGTGCGGTTTCGTACGCTCGAACTTTTCCTTCGCCATCTCTTCTCTCCATTCCACGTCGGCGCTTGGCCGACGGTCATTATTCCTGATGCGGGTTCGGCCTTAGGCCATCTTCGCCTTGACTTCGTCGGCGACGGCCTGCGGCACCGGCTCGTAATGGTCGAACTGCATCGTGTACTGGGCACGACCCTGGCTCAGCGAACGCAGCGTGTTCACATAGCCGAACATGTTGGCCAACGGCACCATGGCGTTCACGACACGGGCGATCCCGCGCTGATCCATGCTGCTGACCTGGCCACGGCGGCTGTTCAGGTCGCCGATGATGTCGCCCATGTAATCTTCCGGGGTCACAACCTCGACCTTCATCACCGGTTCCAGCAGACGCGGGCCTGCCTTCTCCATGGCTTCGCGGAACGCGGCGCGGGCCGCGATTTCGAAGGCCAGGACCGACGAGTCAACGTCGTGATAGGCGCCGTCGACCAGGCGAACGCCGAAGTCGATGACCGGGAAGCCGGCCATGATGCCGCTGTCCATCTGGGATTCGATCCCTTTCTGGACGCCCGGGATGTATTCCTTCGGCACGGAACCACCAACGATCTTGCTTTCGAAGGTGAAGCCTTCGCCCGGCTGATGCGGTTCGAATTCCAGGCTGATCTTCGCGAACTGACCCGATCCGCCGGTCTGCTTCTTGTGGGTGTAATCCACGGAAACCGACTTCGTGATCGTTTCGCGATAGGCGACCTGCGGGGCGCCGATATTGGCGTCCACCTTGAATTCGCGCTTCATGCGGTCGACGATGATGTCCAGGTGCAGCTCGCCCATGCCGGCGATGATGGTCTGGCCCGATTCCTCGTCCGTCTTCACGCGGAAGGACGGATCTTCGGCGGCCAGACGCTGCAGCGCCTGAGACATCTTTTCCTGGTCCGCTTTGGTCTTCGGCTCGACCGCGATCTCGATGACCGGATCGGGGAATTCCATCCGCTCCAGGATAATCGGGTTGGCCGGATCGCACAGCGTGTCACCGGTCGTCGTGTTCTTCAGACCCGCGATCGCGACGATATCGCCCGCCATCGCGTCCTTGATGTCTTCCCGGCTGTTCGCATGCATGAGCAGCATGCGGCCAACGCGCTCCTTGTTCTCCTTAACGGAGTTCATGACGTAGGAGCCGGATTCCAGCGTACCGGAATAGACGCGGCAGAAGGTCAGCGAACCGACGAACTGGTCGGCCATGATCTTGAAGGCCAGCGCGGAGAACGGCGCGTCATCGCGCGTCTTCCGTTCCATCTTCACTTCCGGATCCTTCGTGGAGACGCCCTGGACGTTATCAACGTCGAACGGCGACGGCATGAAGTCGATCACGGCGTCGAGCAGCGGCTGAACGCCCTTGTTCTTGAACGCGGTGCCGTTCAGAACCGGAACGAAAGCGCTGGAGATCGTGCCCTTGCGGATGCACTTGATCAGCGTCTCAACGTCCGGCTCGGTGCCTTCCAGATAGGCTTCCATGGCGGCATCGTCTTGCTCGACGGCCAGCTCAACCAGCTTCTCGCGGTATTCCGCAGCCTTTTCGGCCATGCTTTCCGGAATATCGACATATTCGAAGGCCGCGCCCAGATCCTCACCCTTCCACACGATATGCTTCATGCGGATCAGGTCGATCAGTCCGTCATAATCGGCTTCCGCGCCGACCGGCAGGTTCACGACCAGCGGCGTGGCACCCAGGCGATCAACGATCATGTCGACGCAGCGATAGAAGTCGGCGCCCATGCGGTCCATCTTGTTGACGAAGCACATGCGCGGAACGCCGTACTTGTCAGCCTGACGCCAGACGGTTTCCGACTGCGGCTCGACGCCGGCGACGGCATCGAACACGGCGACGGCACCATCGAGCACGCGCAGCGAACGCTCGACTTCAATCGTGAAGTCGACGTGGCCGGGGGTGTCGATGATGTTGATCCGATGCTCGCGCCAGAAACAGGTCGTGGCGGCGGACGTAATCGTGATACCGCGCTCTTGTTCCTGCTCCATCCAGTCCATCGTGGCATTGCCGTCATGGACTTCGCCGATCTTATGCGAACGGCCGGTGTAGTACAGAATGCGTTCGGTCGTGGTCGTCTTGCCGGCATCAATATGGGCCATAATGCCGATATTGCGGTACCGTTCGATCGGGGTAATGCGGGGCATGGTCGACGCTCCTTACCAGCGATAATGGGAGAAGGCTCGGTTGGCCTCCGCCATCTTGTGGGTGTCTTCGCGTTTCTTGATCGCGGCGCCCCGGTTATTGGCGGCATCCAGCAATTCGCCGGACAGCCGCTCGACCATGGTGTTTTCAGAACGCTTACGAGCCATATCGATGATCCACCGGAAGGCCAGCGCCTGGGCGCGGGTCGGGCGGACTTCGACCGGAACCTGGTAGGTCGCACCACCGACGCGGCGGGAGCGGACTTCCAGATGCGGTTTCACGTTTTCCAGCGCTTCGTGGAAAACCTTCATCGGGTCGGCGCCGCCACGACCGGCCATGCGGTCCAGCGCACCGTAAACGATGCGTTCGGCCGTGGACTTCTTGCCGTCCAGCATGACCGAGTTGATGAATTTCGACAGCACGACATCGCCGAACTTTGCGTCCGGAATGATTTCGCGCTTCTCTGCACTATGACGACGAGACATGTCTTAGGGTCTCCCGATCACTTCGGCCGCTTGACGCCGTACTTCGAACGGCGCTGGCGACGATCTTTGACGCCCTGCGTATCGAGCGTACCGCGAATGGTGTGGTAACGGACACCGGGAAGGTCTTTCACACGACCGCCACGGATCAGAACCACCGAGTGTTCCTGCAGGTTATGGCCTTCACCAGGAATGTAGCTGGTCACTTCGTACCCGTTGGTCAGGCGGACGCGCGCAACCTTACGAAGGGCCGAGTTCGGCTTCTTCGGCGTGGTCGTGTAAACGCGCGTGCAAACGCCGCGTTTCTGCGGGCACGCTTCCAGCGCCGGGACCTTTTCCCGGACCGGCTTGTCCTTCCGCGCTTTGCGGATCAGCTGGTTGATCGTCGGCATATGATCTTCCCGTCGCCGTTTCTCTTCTGGGGCCACCCCGGAACATCCGGGTACCCTGGTCCATCCAAATCGCGCCGGCCGGCTTAACCCGGCACGAAGCGAACCGTAACGACGGCGGAAGAAAGTCCTTCCGACCCCGCCACGCATGAAAACTCAATTATGTTCGGCGCCCTCACCCAATGGGCGAAGACGCCAAGTCAGCTCTGGTATGCCTGAGCTGCGTTTAGGCTCATACCGCTTCCGGTGTCACGCGAGAGAAGGCCGAAACCTTCCCCGGTCAGTCGAAGCGTCCGATGCTGTCCGATTGCTCGTTCATCACCAGATCGGGCCTACCGCCAGCCCCTTTCCAAGGCGCGCGGATACTATTCACGCACCCTACCCGCGTCAAGCGCGATTCTCAGGGTTTTTTGGGAATCTTTCCGTCTTTTATTATAACTCTATGACACCAGGTTTGAGCAATTTTATTTCAGCGCTCGGCCGAATTTTCCCGATTTCCCGCACGCCCGACCAGACCAGGCCGCCGGACGCCGTTCGGAGGGACTTCCGGACAGGTGCGTGATGGCGGTGTTTTCCCTTGGCGCGAGAACGGTTTCCGAGGATTGTATGTGTCGGATTTCTCGGAGGGGGTTCCTATGCGTCGCCTTTTGCTGCCATTGGCGGTCTGTTTGACCGCGTTCTTTAATCTTGTCCCGGTGTCGGGCGTCGCCCCCGGGATCGTAAGGGCGGCCGAGCCCCTGCGGATCGCCTATCTGATCCCCGGCAGCAACAAGGAACCTTTCTGGCAGAGCGCCCATGCCTTTGCCCAGGCCGCGGCCGACGATCTGGGGTTTGTCTTGGAAGTCCACTACGCCTTCAACGACGCCAAACGGCTGTTGGCGACCGGTAAGGCTGTCGCGGCGCGGGCCCAGGACAAGCCCGACTATATCCTGTTCCACAACTACGAGGGAGCCGCGCCTTATATTCTGAACGCGGCGGAGCGGAATGGCATCTTCGCCTTCCTGGTCGGCACCCGCCTGTCCGACAGCGTGCAGGACCAGGTCAAGGGACCGCGCGTCAATTTCAAGAAATGGCTGGGCGAGCTACGCACCGACAATGTCGGCGGCGGCTATTCCTTGGCGCGGATGATGTTCCGTGCGGCCCATGAGCGGAAATTGGTCAGCGCGTCCGGTCGCTATAAGATGGTCGTGATGAATGGCAGCGTCGGCGATGTTGCCGCGATCGACCGTCAGGACGGTGCCAAGCTGGCGGCGGAGGAATACTATCACGGCGACATCACCATGCGCGCCGTGGCGGACTGGTCCCGGATCAAGGCACGGGCTATCACGGCCCGCGCTTTCGAGAAACAACCGACAGCCTCGCTATACTGGGTGGCGAATGATCTGATGGCGCTCGGGGCGCTCGATACGTTCGAACGCACCCGGCGCATCCCCGGCGTCGACACCCTGATCGGCTGTTTCAACTGGTCCCCCTGGGCGCTGAAGGCCGTCGCCGAGAATCAGATCGAATTCGTGCTGGGCGGGCATTTTATGGAGGCCGGTGCCGCGATCGTGTTGTTGTTCGATCATTCGCGCGGGAAAGATTTCGCGGATCAGGGTACCAGTTTCACCCACGACCACGGGTTGGTGACCAAATCAAATGTCCGAGCCGTCTATCAGCGCATGGTACGTAATGATTTCTCCAGCATCGATTTTCGTGTCTTCAGCCGGGTGATGAACCCGAACTGGCAGAGATACGAGTTCGACGCGATGACCTTTCTCGCCGCCATGAAATAGGCCAGAATCCGCCCTCGGTTGGGTTTTCCGCCAGGGTCGTGACGCGCCCGTCCGCTCATGGCATAACCGGCCGGTCGGCGTGCGGAACAAAGGATCGTAGCGGATGGTTGCCAGTTTGGTACGGGCGTTTGCCGGGCTGGTTTTGGCCGTATTGACGGTCTCGCCCCTCGCCCTTCCCTTAGCCGCCGGCGCTTCTGCGCAGACACCGATCTCGGGCCCGATCCGCATTCTGTTCATCAATCCTGCGCCGCCGGAGGACAAGCATTGGGGCATCGTCACCGATGTCATGCGCGCGGCGGCCGCGGATCTGAATGTCGAGTTGGAGGTCCAGAACGCCTTCCACAGCGCCGCCTATACCCTGAAGCACGTTACCCTGGCGACGCAGCGGGATGTGAAGCCGCACTACATCATTTTCCGCAATGTCGACAATGTCGCCATCAAGGTGTTTCAGGCAGCCCATTACGCCGGGATCAACACAATCACCATCGATGCCCCGCTGCATAGCAACGAGATCAAACAGATCGGCGGACCGCGCGAGAAAGTGTCGACCTGGCTGGGCCAAGTTGTCCCCGACGCCGCGACGGCAGGCGAAAGCCTGGGCAATCTTCTGGTGCGCGAGGTTCAAGCCACCGGGGCCAAAGGCGTGATCGAGATCGTCGCGATGAGCGGGCCGGAACAGGATATCGGATCGCAAGTCCGGGTCTTCGGACTGAAACGCGGCATCAGCAAGATCGGCAATGCGCGACTGCTGCACGCCTTTCCCGGCGATTGGGACACCCGCGTCGCGGATCGGGAGGCGTACAAAGCCTTCCGTCATGCCGCATCGTCCCCGATCTGGTGGGTGGCGGACGACAATATGGCATTGGGCGTCATCAACGTTCTGCGCAACACCCATCGCAAGGTCGGTACGGATACGTTTATCGGCGCGTTTCATTGGACCGAGCCGATGATGACGGCGATTCTGCAGAACAAGGTTCAATATGTCGCGGGCGGCCATTTCATACAGGGCGCGGCAGCGCTGATCCTGGCGCACGACCATGCCAGGGGGCGCGATTTCGCGGATCTGGGGCTGAACTACTCAATGGATTTTTCCTTCCTGTATCGGAAGAACGTCGCCCAGGTCGGCCGGATCATGATCGCCGGCGCCTGGGATCGCATCGATTTCCGCCGATTCAGCCGTGCCGCCAATCCCGCCCTTCAACAATACGATTTCAACGTGAACAGCTACCTGAAAGCGGTATTGGGTCAGTAACGCGCCGACCATTGCCCGTTTGGCCGGACACAGTCTAGATTTCCCCTATCCGCGCCGCCCATTCGAAGGAGCATCCCGTTGGACATTCGCGAAGACGACCTGACCGGGCCGGAAATCGCCAAACTGCTGGAGGCGCATCTGGATCTGATGCGCTCTATCTCGCCCGAAGAGAGCGTCCATGCGCTGGACCTCGATAAACTGCGTCAGCCGGAAATCACTTTCTGGACCGTCTGGGACGGCAACAGCTTGCTGGGGTGCGGCGCGCTAAAGGAGCTCGATCCGACCCATGGCGAGATCAAATCCATGCATACCAGTGCCGCCAGCCGGGGACGCGGCGTTGCCGATCTGCTTCTGCGGCATATCCTGGGCGTCGCCGATTCCAGAGGCTATGAGCGCCTGAGCCTGGAAACAGGGTCGACCGACCATTTCCTGCCCGCCCGCGGCCTTTATGCCAAATACGGTTTCGTCGCCACCGGGCCGTTCGGCGCGTATCGTCCCGATCCGCACAGCGCCTTCATGACGCGAGACTGCCGCTAGAGTTAACCGCGAACAAAGAAAAAGGGCCCCGACGGATCAGGGCCCTTCTTCAATTCTATACAGCCGGTCTTACTCGGCGGCGTCCGACGATTCCGTTTCGGGCGCCTCCGCACCGGACTGGGCGGCCTGTTCGGCTTCCAGGGCGGCCTGCGCGGCAGCGCGTTCCGCCTGGATCACCTTGTCGCGACCGACGGCGACGCCGCGCAGACGCTTCATCACCGAACCGGTACCAGCCGGGATCAGGCGACCCACGATGACGTTTTCCTTCAGGCCTTCCAGCGTGTCGATCTTGCCGTTGACGGCGGCTTCGGTCAGCACGCGGGTGGTTTCCTGGAAGGACGCGGCCGAGATGAAGGAGTTGGTCTGCAGGCTCGCCTTCGTGATGCCCTGCAGCACCGGCTTCGCCGTGATCGGCGTCTTGCCGTCCTTCTCCAGCTTCTCGTTCATCGTCTGGACCTCGTAACGGTCCAACTGCTCCCCGACCAGCATGTAGCTGTCGCCCGGATGGATCACTTCGACCTTCTGCAGCATCTGACGGACGATCACTTCGATATGCTTATCGTTGATCTTCACGCCCTGCAGACGATAGACGTCCTGGATCTCCTTGCAGAGATAATCGGCGAGCGCTTCCACGCCCAGCACTTCCAGAATGTCGTGCGGCACCGGGTTGCCGTCCATCAGCATTTCACCCTTCTGGATGAAGTCGCCTTCCTGAACGGTGATGTGCTTGCCCTTCGGGATCAGGAACTCGGACGTATCCTTATCCTCGTCGGCCGGGCGGATAACGATCCGGCGCTTGGTCTTATAGTCCTTGCCGAATTCGATATAGCCGTCCTGGTCGGCGATGATGGCGAAGTCCTTGGGCTTGCGCGCCTCGAACAGTTCGGCCACTCGCGGCAGACCCCCGGTGATATCGCGCGTCTTCGAGCTTTCCCGCGGAATGCGGGCCAGCACGTCGCCGGCCTTCACTTCGGTCTGGTTATGGACCGACAGGATGGCGTCGACGGACATGAAGTAGCGCGCTTCCATGCCGTTCGGCAGGGTGACGACTTCACCATCCGTGCCGCGCAGCGTGATCCGCGGACGCAGATCGTTGCCCTGGGCCTGCTGCTTCCAGTCGATGACGACTTTCGACGCGATACCCGTGGCTTCGTCGACGACGTCGCGGACGGAGACGCCCTCGACCAGGTCGACATAGTGCGCGACACCTTCGGTTTCCGTGATGATCGGGATCGTATAGGGGTCCCATTCGGCCAGGGTCTGGCCTTTCACCACTTGCGCCGCATCGTCGATGCGCAGACGCGCGCCGTAAGGCACACGGTGCTTCGCGCGCTCGCGGCCATGTTCGTCGACCAGAACCAGCTCGCAATTCCGGCCCATGACGACCAGGCGGCCTTCGGAGTCCGTCACCACGTTGCGGTTGTTGATCTTCAACACGCCGTCGACCGAGCTTTCGACCGAGTTCTGTTCGGCACCGCGCTGGGCCGCCCCGCCGATGTGGAACGTCCGCATCGTCAGCTGCGTACCCGGCTCACCGATCGACTGCGCCGCGATGACGCCGATGGCTTCGCCGATATTGACCATGGTCCCGCGGGCCAGGTCGCGGCCGTAGCAGGTGCCGCAGACGCCGACCTTGGTTTCGCAGGTCAGGACCGAGCGGATCTTGACCGAGACGATGCCGGCGGTTTCGATCGCGTCGGCTTCCGGTTCGGTGATCAGATCGCCCTTCTTGACGATGATCTCGCCGCTCAGCGGGTCGACCACGTCTTCCGCCGTGCAGCGGCCCAGGATCCGTTCGGCCAGGCCTTCGATGACGTCGCCGCCTTCGATGACCGCGCGCATGGTCAGACCATGCGACGTGCCGCAATCCTCTTCCACCACGATGGCGTCCTGGGCGACGTCAACCAGACGGCGCGTCAGGTAACCGGAGTTCGCGGTCTTCAACGCCGTATCCGCCAGACCCTTACGGGCACCGTGGGTGGAGTTGAAGTATTCAAGGACGGTCAGGCCCTCCTTGAAGTTGGAGATGATCGGCGTTTCGATGATCTCACCCGACGGCTTGGCCATCAGGCCGCGCATGCCCGCCAGCTGCTTGATCTGTGCGGGCGACCCACGGGCCCCGGAATGGGCCATCATGTAGACCGAGTTCAGGCCCTTGCCGCTCTGCATGATCTTCATCATCTCGTCGGCGACCTTGTCGGTCGTGCCCGACCACAGGTCCACCACCTTGTTGTACTTTTCAAGCTGGGTGATCAGACCGTCGAGATACTGCTGTTCGTATTCCTTGACCTGCGCCTGGGCTTCTTCGATCAGGGCCGTCTTGGCTTCCGGCACCAAGAGATCGTCCTTACCGAAGGAAATGCCCGCACGGCAGGCCCAGCCGAAGCCCAGCCCCATCAGCTTGTCGCAGAAGATCACGGTCTCTTTCTGACCGGTGTGGCGATAGACCACGTCGATCAGGTTGGAGATGTCCTTCTTGGTCAGCAGGCGGTTGATCAGGCTGAACGGCAGATGCGGATCGCGCGGCAGGATCTGCGCCAGCATCATGCGGCCCGGCGTGGTGACCACGCGCTGGCGCACCTGATTGCCGTCGGCGTCGATCGTATCATAGATCGACTTGATCCGGCTGTGCAGGCTGATCGCCTTGGTTTCCATCGCATGTTCCATCTCCGCGAGGGTCGCGTAGACCGGAACACGATGGGCCTTGGCCTTGCCGTCGGTGATCAGCTTGAAGCCGACCTTCGGGTCGCTTTCGCTCAGCAACGCGCCGGTTTCGGCGTCGCGCAGCACGACATCGTCGCGCTCCAGGGCCGCCGTCAGGGCTTCGACGCTGTCCATATGGACCACCGGGCTCGGCGCGTCGTTGCGTTCATGCGTGATGTAGTACAGGCCCAGAATGATATCCTGCGACGGCACGATGATCGGCTTGCCGTTGGCCGGCGACAGGATGTTGTTCGTGGACATCATCAGCACGCGCGCTTCGAGCTGGGCTTCCAGCGACAACGGAACATGGACCGCCATCTGGTCGCCGTCGAAGTCGGCGTTAAACGCCGCGCAAACCAGCGGGTGCAGCTGGATCGCCTTGCCTTCGATCAGCTTCGGTTCGAAGGCCTGGATGCCCAGACGGTGCAGCGTCGGCGCGCGGTTCAGCAGAACCGGGTGCTCACGGATGACCTCTTCCAGGATATCCCAGACTTCCGGGCGTTCCTTTTCGACCAGGCGCTTGGCGGCCTTGATGGTCGAGGCCATGCCGTAGGTTTCCAGCTTCGAATAGATGAACGGCTTGAACAGTTCCAACGCCATCTTCTTCGGCAGGCCGCACTGATGCAGCATCAGTTCCGGACCGACGACGATGACCGAACGGCCGGAATAGTCGACGCGCTTGCCCAACAGGTTCTGACGGAAGCGGCCCTGCTTGCCTTTCAGCATGTCGGACAGCGACTTCAGCGGACGCTTGTTGGCGCCGGTGATGACGCGGCCGCGGCGGCCGTTGTCGAACAGGGCGTCGACGGATTCCTGCAGCATGCGCTTTTCGTTGCGCACGATGATGTCCGGCGCGCGCAGTTCGATCAGCCGGCGCAGACGGTTGTTCCGGTTGATGACGCGGCGGTACAGGTCGTTCAGGTCGGACGTCGCGAAACGGCCGCCATCCAGCGGGACCAGCGGGCGCAGTTCCGGCGGGATGACCGGGATCACGTCCATGATCATCCATTCCGGGCGCGCACCGGAGGCCTGGAAGGCTTCCAGCAGCTTCAGGCGCTTGACCAGCTTCTTGCGCTTGGCTTCCGAGCCGGTCTCGGCCAAATCCTCGCGGGTCTTCTCGATCGCTTCGTCAACTTCGATCTGCGACAGCATGGACTTCAGCGCCTCGGCGCCGATTTCGGCCGTGAAGGCGTCTTCGCCGTACTTGTCCTGGGCGTCGAGATACTCGTCCTCGGTCATCAGCGACTGGATCTTCAGATCCGTCAGGCCGGGTTCCGTGACGACGTAGTTCTCGAAATACAGGACGCGTTCCAGATCCTTCAGCGTCATGTCCATCAGCAGGCCGATGCGGCTCGGCAGCGACTTCAGGAACCAGATATGCGCGACCGGCGAGGCCAGTTCGATATGGCCCATACGCTCGCGGCGGACTTTGGACAGCGTGACTTCGACACCGCACTTTTCGCAGACGATGCCTTTGTACTTCATGCGCTTGTACTTACCGCACAGGCATTCGTAATCCTTGATCGGACCGAAGATGCGGGCACAGAACAGGCCATCCCGTTCTGGCTTGAACGTCCGGTAGTTGATCGTTTCCGGCTTCTTGATTTCCCCGAAAGACCAGGACCGGATCCGCTCGGGCGAGGCCAGCGAGATCTGGATATGGTCGAAGCTCTGGAGCCCTTGGGGCTGACCGAAAAGCTGCATCAACTCATTCATGTTGCTCTCCTTTGCGCCCTGTCAGTCTAGCGGCGCTGTCAAGCGGTGGAGGAAAAGGGACGGGCGAGATTTAACGCCCGATCACATTTCCTCCTGGATCAACTCCACATTCAGGCCCAGCGACCGCAGTTCCTTGACCAGAACGTTGAAGCTTTCCGGAATGCCGGCTTCGAAATTGTCGTCGCCGCGCACGATCGCTTCGTAGGTCTTGGTACGGCCGGAAACGTCGTCCGACTTCACCGTCAGCATTTCCTGCAGCGTGTAGGAGGCGCCATAGGCTTCCAGAGCCCAGACCTCCATCTCGCCGAAGCGCTGACCGCCGAACTGCGCCTTGCCGCCCAGCGGCTGCTGGGTGACCAGCGAGTACGGGCCGATCGACCGGGCGTGGATCTTGTCGTCGACCAGGTGGTGCAGCTTCAGCATGTAGATGATGCCCACCGTCACCGGACGTTCGAAGATTTCACCCGTGCGGCCATCCGTCAGCCAAACCTGGCCGGAGGTCTGCAGACCCGCCTTTTCCAGCATCTGGTTGATGTCGTCCTCGCGGGCGCCGTCGAAGACCGGCGTCGCGATCGGGATCCCGCCGGTCAGGTTACCGGCCAGTTCCAGAACGCTGTCGTCGTCCATCGATTTGATGTCGGAGACAATGTCAGCCTTCTCGTAGACGCCTTCCAGCGTCTTGCGCATGTCTATCGCCTTGCCGCCGGCCTTGTACTGTTCCAGCGCGTCGCGGACCTGGTTGCCCAGGCTGGCACAAGCCCAGCCCAGATGGGTTTCCAGAATCTGACCGACGTTCATACGCGACGGAACACCCAGCGGGTTCAGCACGATGTCGACCGCCGTGCCGTCTTCCAGGTAGGGCATGTCCTCGACCGGCATGATCTTGGAGATAACACCCTTGTTCCCGTGACGGCCGGCCATCTTGTCGCCCGGCTGCAGCTTACGCTTCACCGCGACGAAGACCTTGATCATCTTCATCACGCCCGGGGGCAGTTCGTCACCGGCCTGGACCTTTTCGACCTTGTCGTCGAAACGGGCCTGAACCCGCGCGACGGCTTCGTCGAATTGCTTGCGCAGCACGTCCAGGTCGTCGTTGACCGTGGCGTCGTCGACCGCGACCTGGCGCAGCTGACCGGTGGTCAGTTCATCCAGCTCGGCGCGCTCGACCTTGCCGCCGGTCTTGAAGCCCTTCGGCCCGGCCGTGATCTTCTGACCGTCGACCATGTCCAGGAAGCGGTTGCGGAAGGAGCGCTCCAGGATGCCGCGTTCGTCGTCGCGGTCCTTGGCCAGCTTTTCGATTTCCGCCCGTTCGATGGCCAGCGCGCGCTCGTCCTTGTCGACGCCGCGGCGGGAGAAGACGCGGACCTCGACGATCGTGCCCTTCGTGCCCGGCGGCATGCGCAGCGACGTATCGCGAACGTCCGACGCCTTTTCACCGAAGATGGCGCGCAGCAGCTTCTCTTCCGGGGTCATCGGGGATTCGCCCTTCGGCGTCACCTTGCCGACCAGGATATCGCCGGATTCGACCTCGGCCCCGATATAGACGATACCGGCCTCGTCGAGGTTCTTCAGAGCCTCTTCGCCGACATTCGGAATATCGCGGGTGATTTCTTCCTGACCCAGCTTGGTATCGCGGGCCATGACCTCGAATTCCTCGATATGGATCGAGGTAAAGACGTCATCGCGCACGATCCGTTCGGAAATCAGGATCGAATCTTCGAAGTTGTAGCCGTTCCACGGCATGAACGCGACCAGCACGTTCCGACCGAGCGCCAACTCGCCCAAATCCGTCGACGGACCGTCACCGATGATGTCGCCGGCTTTGACCTCGTCCCCGACTTTCACCAATGGGCGCTGCGTGATGCAGGTCGACTGGTTCGAGCGCTGGAACTTCAGCAGGTTGTAGATATCGACCGAGCTTTCGCGGGCGGCTTCGGTATCGCTGCGGCGCACGACGATGCGGGTCGCGTCGACCTGGTCGATGATGCCGTCATGCTTGGCGACGATCGCGACGCCCGAGTCTTTCGCGACCCGCGCTTCCATCCCGGTCCCGACCAGCGGCGCAGAGGCCTGCAGGAGCGGCACCGCCTGACGCTGCATGTTCGAGCCCATGAGAGCGCGGTTGGCGTCATCGTTTTCCAGGAACGGGATCAGGGCCGCGGCGACCGACACCAGCTGGCGCGGCGACACGTCCATCAGATCCACATCCTGCGGCCGGGCGACCATGTAGTCGCCGCGCGCACGGCACTGCACCAGGTCTTCGACCAGGTTGCCCTGCTCGTCGACCGGCGAGTTGGCCTGCGCCACCGTGTAGCGGGTTTCTTCCATGGCCGACATGTAGATCACCTCGTCGGTGACCCGGCCTTCGGAAACCTTGCGGTACGGCGTTTCGATGAAGCCGTACTTGTTGACGCGGGCATAGGTGGCCAGCGAGTTGATCAGACCGATATTCGGGCCTTCCGGCGTCTCGATCGGGCAGATACGGCCATAATGGGTCGGGTGCACGTCGCGGACTTCGAACCCGGCGCGTTCGCGGGTCAGACCGCCCGGGCCGAGGGCCGACAGGCGCCGCTTATGCGTCACTTCCGACAGCGGGTTGGTCTGGTCCATGAACTGCGACAGCTGCGAGGAGCCGAAGAATTCGCGCACCGCCGCGGCCGCCGGCTTGGCGTTGATCAAGTCGTGCGGCATGACGCTGTCGATATCGACCGAGCTCATGCGCTCGCGGATCGCGCGCTCCATGCGCAAGAGGCCGATGCGGTACTGGTTCTCCATCAGCTCGCCGACCGAACGCACCCGGCGGTTGCCCAGGTGGTCGATGTCGTCGATTTCGCCCTTGCCGTCCTTCAGTTCGACCAGAACCTTCAGGATCGACAGGATGTCTTCGCGGCGCAGCGTCCGGGTCGTGTCCGGAACCGAATCCAGTTCGAAGCCCAGGCGGGAATTCATCTTCACCCGGCCGACGGCGGACAGGTCATAGCGCTCCGAATCGAAGAACAGGCTGCGGAACAGCGCTTCGGCCGTTTCCAGCGTCGGCGGTTCGCCCGGACGCATGACACGGTAGATGTCGATCAGCGCGTCTTCGCGGCTGGCGTTCTTGTCGGCGGCCAGGGTGTTGCGAATCCAGGGGCCGACATTGACACGGTCGATATACAGCGTCGGCAGGTCGACGATACCGTTGTCGACCAGCTGCTGCAGATTTTCTTCCGTCAGCTCGTCGCCGGCTTCGACGATGACCAGGCCGGACTTTTCGTCGATCAGATCCTCGGCGACGAAACGGCCGATCAGGTCGTCCTGGCGGGCCAGCACGTCCTTCACGCCGGCATCGGCCAGCTTGCGGATCAGGCGCGGGGTAATCTTGCTTTCCGCCTCGACGATCACTTCGCCGGACTTGGCGTCGATCAGGTCGTGGGTCAGCTTCTGACCGCGCAGACGCTCGGCGTCGAACGGCGTCTTCCAGCCGCTCTTGGTCAGCGTGTATGTGATTTTCTCATAGAAGGCGCCGAGGATGTCTTCCTTGGACATGCCCTGGGCCAGACCCGGATCCAGCTGTTCGCCTTCGAGGGCCAGCTCTTCGCGCTTGGCAGCGGTCTCGGCATTGTCGAGCGCCAGCAGCAGCGTCGTCGCCGGCAGCTTCCGGCGGCGGTCGATACGGACATAGACCAGGTCCTTGGCATCGAATTCGAAATCGAGCCAGGAGCCGCGATAGGGAATGACCCGCGCGGCGAAGAGATACTTGCCCGACGAATGGGTCTTGCCCTTGTCGTGATCGAAGAACACACCCGGCGAGCGGTGCATCTGCGAGACGATCACGCGTTCGGTCCCGTTGACGATGAAGGTGCCGTGTTCGGTCATGAGCGGAATATCGCCCATGTAGACTTCCTGCTCCTTAATGTCGCGCAGCGAGCGGGAACCGGTTTCCTCGTCCACGTCCCAGACCACCAGGCGCAGCGACACTTTCAGCTGCGCGGTATAGGTCAGGCCGCGCTGACGGCATTCCTCGACGTCGTATTTCGGACGTTCCAACTCATAACGGACGAATTCCAGACGGCTCCGGTCAGAGAAGTCTTTGATCGGGAAGACGCTGCTGAACACTTCCTGAAGGCCGGCTTTTTCCCGTTGGTCCATCGGGATTCCGGTCTGCAAAAAGGCATCGTAGGAGGTCTTCTGAACTTCGATCAGGTTGGGCATTTGCGCCACTTCCGCAAGACGCCCGAAGCTTCTGCGGATACGCTTCCGACCGGTGAACGACATCGCCATCTCGTTCCTCATCCTTCATCTGTTTCGCGCCGCCCATCTCGCCCGTGGCCGCGTTGCACGGCCGATCGAAACGGGTTTCGCCATCTGCAACCGATCCAAGTCGGACGCCGAATGCGCCGCGACCGGAGCGGGATCGCCCCGCGACTCCCGGCATGCCGGGGATCGGAGGCGCGTCGAGGGACGGAGCCGACTGCCGGCTTCGCCCCTCTTCAAAACGCCGTCGGGACGGAACCGTTTCGACCGTATGGCCTCGCGGTCCCGTCCTCGACGTAAAGCCGATTACTTCAGCTCGACGGTCGCGCCGGCTTCCTCGAGCTTCTTCTTCAGAGCTTCGGCCTCGTCCTTGGCAACGCCTTCCTTAACGGCTTTCGGCGCACCTTCGACCAGGTCCTTGGCTTCCTTCAGGCCGAGGCCCGTAATCGCGCGGACTTCCTTGATGACGTTGATCTTCTTGTCGCCGGCGGCGGCAAGAACGACGTCGAAGGAGTCCTTTTCTTCGGCAGCCGGAGCGGCGTCGCCGCCACCGGCACCCGGAGCAGCAGCCACAGCGACCGGAGCCGCGGCGGAAACGCCCCATTTTTCTTCCAACATTTTCGAGAGCTCAGCCGCCTCGATGACGGTCAGGTTCGAGAGCTCTTCGGCCAGTTTCTCAAGATCAGCCATTTCTCATCACTCCATTCAGGCAGATTGTTTGGACTCGTGCTTGTCCCGAGCCGCACCTCAATTCGAGCTTCCGTACGCAGCGAACACGCGGGCCAACTGACCGGCCGGCGCTTGAAGCACGCCAGCGACCTTGGTGGCCGGAGCCTGGATCACGCCTACGAGCTTGGCACGCAGCTCATCGAGCGACGGCAGCTTCGCCAGCGCATCGACTTGAGCGGCATCCAGCCCGGAGCCGTCCAGACCCCCCGCGACGACCGAGATCTTCTCGTTGGATTTCCGGTAGTCGGTCACCACTTTGGCAGCCGCAACCGGATCCTTGGAGAAGGCGATCGCCGTCGGACCCGTGAACACCTCGTCCAGGTGCTCGAACTTCGTTCCCTTCAGCGCCAGCTTCACGAGCGTGTTCTTGGTCACTTTGTAACCAGCACCCGCATCGCGCATCTTTTGCCGAAGGTCCGAGACTTCCGAAACCGTCATGCCGGACTGGCTGGTAACAACCACCAGGCTCGAGGTTTCAAAGGTCTCGCGCAGCTCGGCGACCAGGGCTTCCTTTTTCGATCGGTCCACTGATCGTCTCCGCTGTTGTGGTTCTTTCCGCCCCATTGATGTTTCGGGTCGGTCGGAACCGGTTTCAACAAAGCCCGCCTTTTCAAGGGCGGACCCACTTCCTGCCCGGGAGGATGGAAACGGCGATCGAGCGGGCCGACAGTCGACCTGTTGCGAACTCCGTCTGCATTCCAGTCCTACCTATCTCATGACGGCCGGTGCCCCGCTTAAAGCCGAACCGGAGAACCGGGCCGGCCACCGTCAATCTCGGACAGGTACCCGCGATAATCCGGCGAACCGGAACACGCGGTTCTCCGGCACGGCCGAAGCCGCACCGGAAACCCTTGCCTTGGGCCCTTAGGCCTGCGGCTGCGCCGACGCCAGGTCGAGCTTGATGCCCGGCCCCATGGTCGACGAAATCGATACACGCTTGATATACGTGCCCTTGGCGCCCGACGGCTTCGCCGCCTGGATCGCGGTCACGAAGGCGCGGACATTCTCGGCCAACTGTTCGGCAGAGAAGCTCGCCTTGCCGATACCGGCATGGACGATCCCGGCCTTTTCGGCACGGAACTGAACTTCACCGGCCTTCGCGTTCTTGACCGCGTCGGCAACGTTCGGCGTCACGGTACCCAGCTTCGGGTTCGGCATCAGGCCGCGCGGACCCAGAACCTTACCCAGACGGCCGACGATGGCCATCATGTCCGGAGAGGCCACGACGCGATCGAAATCCATCATGCCGCCCTGGACCTGTTCCATCAGGTCTTCGGCACCGACGAAATCGGCACCCGCCGCCTTGGCTTCATCGGCCTTGTCGCCGCGGGCGAAGACCGCCACGCGAACCGACTTGCCCGTGCCATGCGGCAGCGCGCAGGCGCCGCGCACCTGCTGGTCCGCATGACGCGGATCGATGCCCAGATTCAACGCGATTTCGACGGATTCGTCGAATTTCGCGCCGGTGCCCTTCAGAAGATTGATCGCCTCTTCCACCGCGTACAGCTTCGTACGGTCGATGCCTTCGTAGGCGCCCTTCAGTCGTTTACCCAGTTTCGCCATGACGCTTACTCCGTCACCGTGATGCCCATGGCGCGCGCCGAGCCCTTAATGGACTCCATCGCAGCTTCCACAGTCACCGCATTCATGTCTTGCAGCTTGGCTTCCGCGATCTCGCGCACCTGGGCGAGCGTGACCGAGCCGACCTTTTCCTTGTTCGGCGTGGCGGAACCCTTCGGCACCTTCGCAGCCTTCTTCAGGAAGTAGGACGCCGGCGGCGTCTTCGTCACGAAGGTGAAGCTGCGGTCTTCATAGGCGGTGATGACGACCGGAGTCGGCGTGCCCGGCTCCATCGACTGCGTCGCCGCGTTGAAGGCCTTGCAGAATTCCATAATGTTGATGCCGCGCTGACCCAGGGCCGGGCCGACGGGCGGGGACGGGTTCGCTTGCCCCGCCTTGATTTCGAGCTTGATGTAGCCCGCAATCTTTTTCTTCGCCATTTCAAACCTTCCTTTTCGTCGTTCCCGCCGGACCGCCCCATCGGGGCTGCCTGCCGGCGGATAAGGTCGCGCCGCGGTTCAAACGGCTCCCGGTGGACTTGTCCGGGACTGGCCTGCCGCGACGTTTTCCGATCGCTTAAATCGCGAACCCGATCCTCAGAGCTTTTCGACCTGAGAATATTCGAGCTCGACCGGTGTCGCGCGACCGAAGATCGACACCGTAACCTTGAGCCGTGCCTTCTCCTCATCCACTTCTTCGACCGTGCCGTTGAAGGAGGTGAAGGGCCCGTCGCTGACGCGCACCTGCTCGCCGATATCGAAGGTGATGGAGGGCTTCGGCCGCTCCACGCCTTCCTGAACCTGATCGAGGATGCGCTGCGCTTCCTTTTCCGAGATCGGCGACGGACGTTTGCCGGTTCCCAGGAAGCCCGTGACCTTGGCGGTGTTGCTCACCAGGTGCCAGGTCACGTCGTTCATTTCGCAATTCACCAGGACGTAGCCCGGGAAGAATTTGCGCTCGGCATTCACCTTCTTGCCGCGCCGCATCTCGACGACGGTTTCGGTCGGAACCTCCACCGTCTCGACCATCTCCTCCAGCCCTTGGGCCTGCACCTGTTCCATGATCGACTCGGCTACCTTTTTCTCGGAGCCAGAGAACACGTGCACTACGTACCAGCGTTTCGCCACGACCTACCTCATCGTTCGTACTTGCGGCCCGCAACCCTTGTGCGGACCGGACCTAAGCGGGATTAGCGCCCCAGAATGAGCTGGACCAACCAGGCGATGATTCCGTCCACCGCGAGGAAAAAGACCGCCATGATCGTCACCATGATGAACACCATCAGGGTCGCGATCCCCGTTTCTTTCCGGGTCGGCCAGGTGACCTTGCTGGCTTCCTGCCGAACCTGTCGGACGAACTGCGCGGGACTGGTCTTCGCCATGATCCTTCGTTCACTCCTTAAAAAGCACCGCGGTATGGACAAACCCACCGAACCGCTTCACTGTGACTGTACCGGGCTGAACCCGGCGGTTTTCCGCCCTTTTCCGGTCGCCCTGGCAGCAGCCAAGCGCCCGACAAGACGGAAAACGCGGTGTCGCGCCCCGATCAATCCGCTGGAGCGACGCCGCGTGAAACCGGCGTGGCTAAGCCTTTCAGGGCCTAAGCACAACACCCCACGCGAAAAAAACCGAAAATCGGCATAAAAAACTTGCGCGCGTTTGCCCTTTCGCCTGGCGGCTGTTCGGCAAACGCGTCGCAGATCTGAATGCTCTTTCGGCCCCCGGGAACCGCACTGCAAAGCGCTTGAGACCCGGAGAGAAACTGGCAGGGGCACAAGGATTCGAACCCTGGACCTACGGTTTTGGAGACCGTCGCTCTACCAACTGAGCTATACCCCTACACGGTACGCGAACTCTTGGAAGGGCCGGGCACCGCCCGACGGGCCGCCCCGGCCCTTCCGAAAACCTTACTCGATGATGGAGGCGACGACGCCGGCACCGACGGTGCGGCCGCCTTCACGGATGGCGAAGCGCAGGCCTTCGTCCATCGCGATCGGGGCGATCAGCTCGACATCCATCGAAATGTTGTCGCCCGGCATCACCATTTCCGTGCCTTCCGGCAGCGTCACCGTGCCCGTCACATCCGTCGTGCGGAAGTAGAACTGCGGACGGTAGTTGGTGAAGAACGGGGTATGACGACCGCCTTCTTCCTTCGTCAGAATGTAGGCTTCGCCCTTGAACTTCGTGTGCGGCGTGATCGAGCCCGGCTTCGCCAGAACCTGACCGCGCTCAACGTCGTCACGGCCGATGCCGCGCAGCAGCGCGCCGATGTTGTCGCCCGCTTCCCCGCTGTCCAGCAGCTTGCGGAACATCTCAACGCCCGTCACCGTCGTCTTCTGCGTCGTGCGGATACCGACAATCTCGATTTCCTCACCGACCTTCACGATACCCTGCTCAACGCGACCCGTCACAACCGTGCCACGACCCGAGATCGAGAACACGTCTTCGATCGGCATCAGGAACGGACGGTCCTTCGGACGCTCCGGCTGCGGGATGTAACGGTCGACTTCCGCCATCAGCTCAAGGATCTTCTCCTTGCCGATATTGTCGTCGCGGCCTTCCAGAGCGGCCAGCGCCGAACCCGCAACGATCGGAATGTCGTCGCCCGGGAAGTCGTACGAGCTCAGCAGCTCGCGCACTTCCATCTCGACCAGCTCCAGCAGCTCTTCGTCGTCAACCTGGTCAACCTTGTTCAGGAAAACCACAATCGCCGGAACGCCAACCTGACGCGCCAGAAGAATGTGCTCGCGCGTCTGCGGCATCGGGCCGTCCGCCGCGTTCACAACCAGGATCGCGCCGTCCATCTGTGCCGCGCCCGTGATCATGTTCTTCACATAGTCAGCGTGGCCGGGGCAGTCGACATGCGCGTAGTGACGCGCGTCCGTCTGATACTCAACGTGCGCCGTGTTGATCGTGATACCGCGCGCCTTCTCTTCCGGAGCCTTGTCGATGTTCGCGTAGTCCATGAACGTCGCGCCGCCCGTCTCCGCAAGCGTCTTCGTGATCGCCGCCGTCAGCGTCGTCTTGCCATGGTCAACGTGGCCAATCGTGCCAATGTTGCAGTGCGGTTTCGTACGCTCGAACTTTTCCTTCGCCATCTTTTTCCGCTTCCCTACGTTCGCGTCACTCAGGATCGCTCGTTTCACACAGCGTGCGCCCGGCAACGGACCGCACCATCTCGAACCACTTCGGCCATCCGATCCCGTGCGCGTGGCCGGATCTGGCCGTCAACCTGGAGCGGGTGATGGGAATCGAACCCACGTAGCCAGCTTGGAAGGCTGGAGCTTTACCATTAAGCTACACCCGCAAAACATACTCGAAGCGCCCGGTCCGGCCCGCCGGATCGACCGCTTCGCGATGCTTCGGCCGGACCCGGAGAGCGCCTCGGCGTCGATGGTGGAGGGAGTTGGATTCGAACCAACGTAGGCTAAGCCAACGGATTTACAGTCCGTCCCCTTTAACCACTCGGGCATCCCTCCAGATAACACCGACTGCGCCGCTCCGCACGGCGGGACGGGGTTTAGAGTTCCGTCCGGTCCTTGTCAACGGGCAAGTTGCGGAATTCGCACCCTCAATTGCCACTCGCGGCCCGAAATCGACGGACCGCTTGCCGCACCCGCGCGGGCGGCGTATGACGCGGTCATGAACCGGTCGAACAAATCCCGCCCGCCCAAGGGTCAGAACCGCCAGAAGGGCCGTCCGCAGAAGGACGCGCCGCGCCCGCCGCGAGGCGGCGGAGCGTCCGGCGCGGGCGGCAATCGCTATTGGCTGACCGGCGCCCATTCCGTGGCCGCCGCGCTGGCCAATCCGGAGCGCCGCTGCGGTCGCCTGATCGCCACCGCCCAAGCCGCCGAGACCGTCGCCGCCGCCGCCGCGCGCCGCGGCATTGCGATCGAGGAAGGCAGCCGCGACGATATCGACCGCCTGGCCGGACCGGACAGCGTCCATCAGGGCCTTGCGCTGGAGGTCCTGCCGCTGGAACCGCCGGCTCTGACCGACCTGCCCGATCCGGCGGCCGGCAAGCCGCTTCTGGTGCTCGATCAGGTCACAGATCCGCGCAATGTCGGCGCCATCCTGCGGTCCGCCGCCGTGTTCGGGGCGGCCGCCGTGGTGGTTCAGGACCGACACGCCCCGCCGGAGACCGCGGCCCTGGCCAAGACCGCATCCGGGGCGCTGGAGAGCGTCCCCTTTGTGCGGGTCGGCAACCTGGCGCGCGCGCTGGAGGAAATGAAGCAGTTGGGATACTGGGTCGTGGGCCTAGCGGGCGAGGCGGAAGAGACCCTGTCCGCCCTGCCGCAGGACCGCCCGATCGCCCTGATCCTCGGGGCCGAGGGCGACGGTATGCGCCGCCTGACCCGGGAGGCCTGCGACGGGATCGTGCGGATCGCCATGGCGCCCAATGCCGTCGGCTCGCTCAACGTCTCCAACGCGGCCGCGGTGGCCCTCTATGCCGCCACCACCCAGCGCGATTAGGTAGCCACTTCGTTCGACTTCAGGCTTTCGATGATCCCGGTGACTTCCGGCAGCAGCTTTTCATAGTAATGTTCGCTGGCCGCCCGGTAGACGATGGCATGGAATGCCGCGTCGTGAACGAAACCCACCGCGAGGCCGAGCGTATCCAAACCGTCCTCATTCTCGCCGCCGAAATAGACCGTGAAGGCGTCGATCTCACCGATCCGGAAGGCTTCCAACCCAAAGATTTCGGCATTCGGCAACCCGTCCGCGCGCAGCGACGCCAGCAGGAATTCCGATTGTTCGGGCAGGCTCATGGACGGGTCGAATTGCGGGCCCTTGATCGTCTTCGCGCTGCCGAAAAGGCGGTCCCCCTTTCCGACATTCCCCGTCAGTTCCAGGGTGTTCAGGGTCAGGCCATCCACCGTCCACATCGAATGATCGGCATTGATATCCACCTTGTTCCAGGGCTGAGCGGTGGTGAAGGATACCGGGCCGAATTGCTGCGTGCTGGGATCGACCTGTACGAATTGCTTGGCACATCCCGCCATCAGCAAGAGAGCCGTCAGGCCCAGCGACAAAACAATCTTCTTCATTCTCACCCCCTCCATTTCCCAACTCGCATGACGGTCCCGGCACGAAGCCGGGCGCGATCATGACGTCGCGTCGGCACTCCCGATCATGAACCGGATCATCCCGGCATCCGGTGCCTCCGGCGCCAGATCGAGATAGGTTTTCAAAGCCGCGATTCCGGCCGCGTTATCGCCGTTCTTCAAGGCGGTCAGGCCCCATCCGCGATACAGACCTGCCTCCGCATATCCAAGCTCCGCAGCCTCCGCATAGGCGGCCAGCGCACGGTCGGCGTCGCCGTCTTGCGACCGGGCACGGTAGAGTTCGCCCTGGAAGTATCGCAGGGCGCCGTCTTCCGGTCTTGAGTCGACCAGGATTTCCAACAGCGCCTCGGACTGAGCGTGTTCGCCGAGTTCCAACTCGTCGCGCAGAAAGACTTCGCGCCATTCGCCCAGGGCGGCGATGTAGTCCTCGCGGCCGCGCCGTCCCTCCACCCCGCTCTGCGCGAAGGCCTCGGCCCGCAGGCGCAGGTTCTCCTCCCGCTCCTCGCTGGGCGGGTGACTGGCGAAGAAGACGGAACGGGGCGACTTCTTGTCCGGGTCGATCTCTTCCATCCGGGCGCGCTCGCGGTTCAGCTGGGCCCAGAGCTCGGACGCGGCCATCGGATCATAGCCGCTCTCGACCATAAGGTTCTGGCCCATGAAATCGCTCTCGCGCTCATGATCGCGGCTATAGGACTGAATCGATCCCATCATCCCCAGCGCGGCGACGTCGCCCACGGGCGCCACGCCGAAGACGGCGGCGGCGATCCGGAACACGGCCAGTCCGGTCAGTTTCGACCGGACGTCCCGGAACCGCTTGATCGAATGCCGCCGCAGATAATGCGCAATCTCGTGGCCGAGAACCGCGGCAAGCTGCGCCTCATCCTGCGCACGCAACAGCAATCCGCTCCAAACCTGCATCACGCCGTTCGGGGCCATCGTGGCGTTGAAGATCGGCGTGCGAACCAGATAGACGCGAACATCGCCGCAATACTGGTCGGCCAGATCGCAGACGATCCGGGTGATATAGGATTCCAACTCCGGGTCGCGGATTCTCTTGCCGGACGTGGCAAGCTGCCGTTCCGCCCGATCCATCTGCATCCACAACCCGGCTTCGTCGGTCTCCAGGCTAGGACGCTCCCCGATATCGATATCCGCCGGGATGGGCCGCAACGGCAAGGGTTCGACATAAAGGGCGGAATCGGTGCCTTCCGGCGTGACATCCACGACACCTGGCGATACGGAGCCGTCACCGGCCTCGACAATCTGACCCTCGGCGATCGGCGTGGTTTCGGATTTGCCGCCGCCCGTCGCGACACAGGCCGTCAGGCACAGAACGCCGGCCGCCCGCACAAAGGCGGCGGGAAGGTTGGTCGGCGATCTCCACGATCGGAATGGGTCGGTCCAAGTCATTGCATATTGGCCGGCGGTTCGGTCGGCATTACTGGGCGGTCGTCGTCTTCGACGGGAAATTGCTCAGCAGTTCGGCAACCGTTTCCGGCGCCGTTTCGGCCTTGCGCAGATCGCCCGTCTGCCGCGCCAGAAGATTGAACCATACCAGCTCGCCGTTCCTGAGGTCGACCAGAGAGGCGTAACCGACCTGGGTACCGCCCCGAACCGGTGCCCCCAACAGGGCGGCAACGACATTCAGCGCGACCCGGCCGGCGCTGGAATATTGATCCTTCACGAAGAGGAAGAGGGCATAGTCGGCGCCGCTATGGTCCCGGATCACCGAGACCTGGTCGCCCAGGCTGAAGTCGAACTTATCCCCCATGACGGGAAGCTTCGGCTGAACCAGGACGCTGCCGCGCACCTGGATCACCTGAAGGAAGCGGTGCACGATGATGGATGCGCCGACCGCGCGATGCAGCTTACCCAGTTCTTCTTCTTGCAACCGCTCCTGTTCCGACAAGGTGTCGAGGTCCAACACCTGATAGGTCAGGCCCAAGTCATCAAAGCTGCTTTTCAGGCTTTCGTGGATGTATCCCGTGGCATCCGCCGTCCACTGGGCATTCGGTTCTTCAAGACCGCCCGCCGTCAGTTCGACCAATTGCACATTCGCCGGCATGACGATCACCGTGACATCGTCTTCCAGCGTCGTCAGGGTATCGGTCCGGTTCATGCTGGTGGTCTGGCAAGCGGCCACCACCAGGGCGACGGCGATCATCGCGGAAAGGCGCGCAACGCCTCGAAACGCATCCATACCCACCCCCAATCTCACTAGAACAATCCTATTCCCCACTCGGATTCATAGTCACAAGACCAAGGCGTGCCAACGGAAAACCGCCCGGATTGCATTCCACATCTCTGGTACTTTGACAGGGTCCCGAAACCACCGTAGAAGAGCGGCCACTCGATCAGAGCAGCCGGATTAGCTCAGCTGGTAGAGCAGCGGTTTTGTAAACCGAAGGTCGCGGGTTCGATCCCTGCATCCGGCACCACCTTTCCCCGACAATCGAACGATTGCCCTCTAGCCCGCTGACTTTGCGTCCCGGGGCAGGGCGAAGGTGATCGCCGCGCAGAGGACCAGCATGATCAACGATCCCGCGATGCAGCCGGACAGCCCGGTGACCTGATACAAAAGCCCGGATAGCAGGGTTCCCATCAGCCGCCCGGCCGCGTTGGCGGCGTAATAGAAGCCGACATCCTCCGCCGCCTTCTTCGATCCGGCATAGGCCAGGATCAGATAGGAATGCAGCGAGGAGTTCACGGCAAAGGCCACCCCGAACACCATCAGCCCGGCCAGCACCACGCTTTCGACCGCGACAGGCAGTGCGGCAGGGGCACTGAGCGCCGCGAGCAGCAGTGCCGGGATCACTGCCAGAGCGAGGCCCCAGAGCCGGGCGGCAGGAACCTCGCGGCTGAGCCCGTCGGGGCTGCGCGTGACCAGGGCGGGGGCGACCGCCTGAATACCGCCATAGGCAATCGTCCAGGCAGCCAGAAATCCGCCGACCGCCCAGAAATCCCAGCCCGACGCATAAAGGAAGACCGGCAGGCCGACGACGAACCATACGTCCCGCGCCCCGAACATGAAGACCCGCGCGGCAGCCAGAATGTTCACCCCCGGCGACTTGGCGAAGAGTTCCTTCATCGATTTCGACGAGGCGCTGACCCCGAGGCCGGGCGGCAATGCCGCGAGGCAGGCGATCAGGATGACCGCCAGCATCGCCGCCATGCCCCAGAGGGCAGGCTCGAACCCGGCCGCGTCGAGCAACAGGCCGCCGACGAAGAAGCCCAGGCCCTTGGTTGCGTTCTTCGACCCGGTGAACCAGGCGACCCAGCGAAACAGTTGGCTGTTGCCATCGACCGAGGTGATCTTGATCGCCGATTTCGATGCCGTCTTGGTGATGTCCTTGGCGATTCCCGCTAGACCCTGCGCCGCGACGACCCAGATGACGGACAAGGTCGCGCCCCAGTCCGGGTCGAGCGCCGACAGAAACAACAGTCCGACGATCTGAAGCGCCAGACCCAACCCGAGCATACGCCTGATGCCGAAGCGCGCCGCCAGCCACCCGCCGCCAAGATTGGCGAAAATCCCCGCCGCCTCGTACAGCAGGAACAGGAAGGCGAGCGTGAAGGGCGAATAGCCCAGCCGGTAGAAATGCAGCAGGACGAGCATGCGCAACGCCCCGTCGGTCAGCGTAAACCCCCAATAGGAGGCCGTGACGATCAGGTAATTGCGCATCGCGTGATCACAGACCGTCGGCGATCAGCTTGTTGGCCAGGTCGACCATGCGGCAGGCATAGCCCAGTTCGTTGTCGTACCAGGCATAGATTTTCAGCAGCGTCCCGTCGGTCACCATCGTGCTCAACCCGTCGACGATGGCGCTGCGGCTGTCGCGGGCATAATCCGCCGAAACCAATGGCCGGTGTTCGATGCCGAGAATTCCGGCCAGAGGACCGGCCGCGGCCGTGTCGAACAGGGCGTTCACCTCCTCGGCCGAGGTTTCTCGGGTCAGTTCGAACACGCAATCGGTCAGGCTGGCATTCAGGACCGGGGCCCGCACGGCATGACCGTTCAACTTGCCCACCAGTTCCGGGAAGATCAGCCCGATCGCGGTGGCGCTGCCCGTCGTCGTCGGCTGCAGCGACAGCATGGCCGAGCGCGCACGGCGCAGATCCTTATGCGGCGCGTCGGTCACGACATTGGTGTTGGTCGGATCGTGAATGGTGGTGATCTGACCGTGGCGGATGCCGATCGCTTCGTGCACGACCTTCACCACCGGGGCCAGACAGTTGGTCGTGCAGGACGCCGCCGTCACGATCCGATGCCGGTCCCTGTCGTAGCGGTCGTCATTGACCCCCATGACGATATTCAGGACATCCGGGTCCTTGACCGGCGCGGCCACGATCACCCGTTTCACGCCGCGGTCCAGATAGGCCTGCAACTGGTCGCGTTTGCGGAACTTGCCGGTGCATTCCAGGACGATATCGCAGCCCAGATCGCCCCAGGGCACATCGCCCGGTTCGGCGGCACCGGTGAAGCCGATCTTACGCCCGCCGACGGCGATAGCGTCATCGGACAGGGTTTTCAGATCGCCGCGCCAGCGGCCCTGGACGCTGTCGAATTCCAGCAGATGCGCGGTCGTGACCGCACCGCCGGAAATCTCGTTCACATGAACGACATCCAGACCGGTTCCTGCCTTGGGGTCGGACGGGTCGCGTGCGACTCCGCCCAGGGCGGCACGCATGGCAAGCCTTCCGATTCGGCCCATGCCGTTGATACCAATCGCCATGATACGCGGCCCCCTTAAGCGTTTTCAGCCGGGCCGTAGCCCAATTCGTCCAGGCGCGATTTCAGCGCCATACGATCCAACGTGCCGAAAGGCAGATTGATGAAGATTTCCAGGCGCCGCTTGATCATGCCGAACAGTTCTTTCAGCAATACCTCACGCTCGGCCGTTGTCCCTTCGAACTTCGCCGGATCCGGCAAGGGCCAGGATGCGGTAACGACGTGATTGCCGAATTCCGGACAGGTCTGACCGGCGGTCGTGTCGCACAGCGCAATCACGAAATCCATTTCCGGCGCATCCGTCCGGGTGAACTCGTCCCAGGATTTGCTGCGGGAGGTGGAGACGTCAAAGCCCAGATTTTTCAGATTCTTCAACACATCCGCGTTCGGCGCGTCGATCGGGTCCGACCCGGCGGAGTAGGCCCGGAACTTGCCGCCGCCGATCTTGTTCAGAACGGCTTCCGCGATGATGGAACGGGCCGAATTGTGGGTACACAGGAACAGGACATTGAAACGCCCGGTCATTGGCTTTTCCTCCACGATGTCAGGAAACATTCCCGCGATATCGCCGCACAGGTCCGTACGCCCGTTGCAGCAGGTTTCGGTCACGAAAGTCAGCAGCTGACGCAGCCCCAGAAGCCGCACGGCATAGATCGTGGTTCGACCCTGTCGGGTCGATTGAATCAGACCCGCCTGTTCCAGCGCCGAGAGATGAAAGGACAGGGTCGACGACGGAATTTCCATCCGGTTCTGAATCTCGCCCGCCCGCATCCCCGAGGCGCCGGTCGCGATCAAGAGACGCAGAAGCCGGACGCGGGTTTCCTGCGACAGGGCGGAGAAACAGGTGGCTGCAAGCAATTCATCCATTTCTCTAGAATAGTCGAACAGTCAGGGCCGGAAAATCAAAAATACGCCCCGGTCATACAAACTTCATAACAGCGATGTAGGACGGAACCGTGCTTCTCATCCTCCTTCCCCAATCCACTGGAACAGGGCGGCGTAATCCACCTTACCGGTGGCAAGGCGCGGCAAGCTGTCCATGGCACGAATATCCTTGGGCACGGTCAATTCGCTCATTCCCGCCTTCCTGGCTGCTAGCAACAACCCGTCGCGTGTGGGCCGCGCGCGTTCGGAAATCAGGATCAACCGCTCGCCTTTCCTGTCGTCGGACACGGCCAGGACGGCGTGATCGCCCTCGGGGGCGGCCTCTGCGGCCAGTGCCTCCACCGCCGCCAGGCTGACCATCTCGCCGGCGATTTTCGCGAACCTTTTGGCGCGGCCCCGGATCGTGACGAATCCGTTCGGTGCGACGGACACGATGTCGCCGGTATCGTACCAGCCGTCCGGTGGCGGCTGCAGCACCCCCGGTGCGTCGGCCAACAGATAGCCCAACATCACATTGGGACCCCGCACCAGAAGCCGCCCACCTTCCGAAATTCCGGGAACAGGCTCCAATCTGGTTTCAAGCCCCGGCAGGACGCGCCCGACCGTGCCCGCCCGGAAATGCATCGGCGTGTTGACGGCGATCACGGGACCGGTCTCTGTCGCGCCATATCCTTCCAGAAGGCGCAGGCCGAACCTGTCGTTCCACAGCGCCCGCGTCTCGTCCCGCACTCGTTCCGCCCCCGCGAAGACATATCGCAGGCTGTAAAAATCATAGGCATCCGCCGCCCGTCCGTAGCCGGCCAGGAAAGTATCCGTCCCGAACAGGATCGTGGCGCTGGTGTCATAGACCAGGGCCGGGACGACCTTGAAATGCAGCGGCGAGGGATAGAGGAAGGTCGGCACGCCCGACAGGAGCGGCAGCAACGTCCCGCCCGTCAGGCCGAAGGAATGGAACATCGGCAGCGCATTGAAGACCTTGTCCGCACTGTTGAAGTCAACCCGGGCCGACAATTGGTCACGATTGGCGGTCAGGTTCCGGTGCGACAGGACCACGCCTTTCGGCATCCCTTCGGAGCCCGAGGTGAACAGGATCACCGCCGGATCGTCGGCCCGAATGCCGCGCGACGCGGCCCCCCTTCCCCACAGCCGGATTCGCAGCACGGCGCGAAGCTTTTCCCGCCAGGTGATCCGGCCTGCAACATCTTCCAGGTACAGAACCGCAACCCCGGCCTCGCGCAGGGCGTCCACGGTATCGGTCAGCTTGGCTTTCGCCTCGAACCGGCGGGATGTCACGACCGACGTCACCCCGGCCGCCTTGACCGACGACAGCAGCGGCCCGTGCCCGGTTGAGAAATTGAGCATCGCCGGCACCCTCGCGACCGCCTGCAGCCCGAAGAAGACCACCGCCGCCGCATTCGAATTCGGCAGCATCAACCCGACCGGCGCCGTGCCCGGTGCGGCGGTATCCAGGGCCCGGCCGAGGATCAAGGACCGGATCGCCAGGTCGTCATAGGTCAGACGGTTTCTGTCCGCGTCCTCCAGAATCTCCAATTTGCGCCCATGGGTGTGGCGGGCATCCAGCAACGCGGCGAACAGGGTTCCGTCCTGCGGGCTGGTCTCGAACATCATGTCGCTCATCACGTCGTACATCGCCTCCGCTCTGGCCCGGCGGCGCGCGCGGGCGGATTCGCCGCCCGGCGGCACCAGGGCACGTGGGGGCAGAATCTTGATCCGGATTTTCGGGAACCAGCGCAGGCGCAGCTTACCGCCCATGCGTGAGAAGGGGGTGAACTGCGCACCGTCGATCCGGACCGGCACGATAGTGGCGCGGGTACGTTCCGCGATCAGGCTCGCCCCCTCATAAACCTTCATCAAGCCACCGGTCACCGTCAGACGGCCTTCCGGAAAGATCACACAATGTCGGTTCTGGCGAATCTGGGCGGCCAGCGCCTTGACCGCCATGGGTTTGGTCGGGTCCAGCGGAAAGGCATCGACCAATTTCAGGAAGGGTCGCACCCACCAGGCCAGCGCCGTCTGGGTATTGATCGCGAAGACCGGCTTCTCCGGCAGATAGGCCGCCAGAATTGCCGCATCCAGGAAGGAGACGTGATTGCCGACCACAAGCGCCCGTGGACCGGCAGCGGTGTAGCGCTCCAGCCCATCGACCTCGACACGATAGAAAAGCTTCAGGATCGCGCGGACCGCCGTCTTCGCCGCCTGGTCGGGGATCAGGCGGAAGACGACTGCCGTCGCCACACCGTTAAGCAACGCCGCTGTCAGGATCACCTGCGTCACCGAATAGCCGAGCCAGAGCATCGCGGCAGACACCGCCGTCGCCCCGGTAACGAAGACCGCGTTCAGAACGTTGTTTGCCGCGATGATCCGCGCCCGCGCCTCGGGCGCGCTTCGGTGCTGTATGATGGCATAGAGCGGCACGACGAAGAGACCGCCAAATACAGACGCTCCCGCGAAATCCAGCGCCAGCCGCCACCCGTGAGGCGCGGAGGCGATTTCCCCAAGGCCCAGAACCGCGCCAGCCGCCGGCGGCAGGGCCGTGCTGACCAGATACAAATCGACCAGACTGACCGTCATGCCGGCGGCGGCGTAAGGCGCGATCCGCCCGGAAATCTCGTTCTTCAGGACCGCATTGCACAGCAACGCGCCCGCCGCGATGCCCAGCGTGAACAGAACCATGATCGCCGTTGCGACCGACTCGTCAGCGTTCAAGACTTCCCGCGTATAGCTGGGGATCAGGGCCAGGATGACGACACCCATGGCACAGAACCAGCTGATACCCAGGATCGAGCGCCAGACCGAGCGGTTTTCCGTCGCCTGCGCGATCAGGCCGAGGGTTTCGCCCGGCAGGTTCAGGTTGACCCGTAATTGCGGATTCTTCGATACCGCCGCCGGGATGAACCGGGCGGATGCCCATCCGGCTGCGGCAATCGCCAGGACGCAGGCCGCGACAATCTCCGGCCCCATCGGCTGGGCCGCCAGCAGGCCGCCTATCATTGTGCCCAATAGGATCGCGCCGAAGGTCCCCGCTTCGATCAGCGCGTTCCCGGGGATCAGGTCGGCCGGGTCCAGATGGGCGGGCAGGATCCCGTATTTCGCCGGACTGAAGAAGGCGGACTGCGCGCCCATCAAGAACAGGGCTGTCAGCAGCAATGGCAGACTGCCCAGCCACAATGCGACGGCGCCGAATGCCATGATCAGAATTTCGACCAGCTTCACGGCGCGGATCAGCCGCGACTTGTCGTATTTGTCGGCCAATTGTCCGGCCAGCGCCGAGAACAGGAAATAGGGCAGGATGAAAAGCCCCGCCGCCGCGCTGACGACCGCCGATGCCGACATATCCGACCCGTCCAGCAGCCGGAAGGCGATCAGCACGATCAGCGCCTGCTTGAACAGATTGTCGTTCAACGCCCCGAAAGCCTGGGTGAGGAACAGCGGCAGAAAACGCCGATTTCCCATCACCGACCGCAACGAACCCGCCATCTCGCCATCCTCCAAAAAGGGTAATCGGTCTTCTTCAGATCGATGTGGTGTTTTTTGAACAACGTTCAATATAAATTTTCGACGGATTGAGACACTCTTTGCGTCGGGGAATGGGGGCAGGCAGGTGCGGCCTTGGGATGGATTAATCGCCCCGTCACGCTAGTTTCGGGTAGGGTAGCTGCGGCGCCGGCACGGGGGTCAAAGGCCGGAGGGTAACTTAAGGTGAGTATTTTCAAGCAATTGTTGGTTGTTGCGGTCCTGGCCGGATTGGGCTTCGCGGCCTGGAAGGTCGGTGAGCCGCCGCCATCCGGCGCGCCGACGGAAGCCGCGAAACCGGACAATCCGGTCGCGGTGATCGTACAGCGTACGGAAACGGCCGAAGAACGGATCCGGCTGGAGGCCGTCGGCACGGCCAGCGCCTTCCGATCGGTAACTCTGCATCCGGAATCGGCCGGCGAAGTGACTGCCCTGCGCTTCACCGCCGACAGTTATGTCGAGCGCGGCGACGTCCTGGTCGAACTGCGCCGCGAGGCCGAGGAACTGGAAGTCGAACTGGCCCGGGTACAGCTGGAAAACGCACAGCGCACCTTCGGACGCCTGGAGAAATTGAGCGCCAGCGGGACATCGACCCAGGCGGCGCTGGACGATGCGCGCACCGCGCTGCGCAGCGCCCGCATCGCCTTGCGACAGGCACAGGTCGCCTTGGACGACCGGGTCGTGAAGGCGCCGTTCGCAGGTTACATCGGGCTGACCGATATCGAAATCGGCGACCGGATCGATCCCGCGACGGCGATTGCGACGCTGGACGATCGCGAATTGCTGCTGATCCGGTTCGACGTACCGGAAGCATTGCTGGGGCGCATCGCGCCGGGCGACGCCGTGACCGTTGCGCCCTGGGCCGGCACCGTCAGCGCCGACGGCATCGTCGTCGATTTCGACAGCCGCATCGATCCGGAGTCGCGGACCTTCGTGGTCCGGGCCGAGACGCCGAATCCGGATGATCGGTTCCGTCCCGGCATGAGCTTCCGGGTCACATTGGATCTTTATGGAGAAAAACGTCCCGCCGTCCCCGAAATCGCCATTCAATGGGGCGGCGAAGGATCCTTCCTGTGGACGATCCGCGACGGCGCGGCGGCCCGAGTCCCCGTCCGCATCGTCCAGCGGCAGGCCGCGCGCGTCCTGGTCGACGCCGAACTGGAACCCGGCGATCCGGTCGTGGTCGAGGGCCTGCACCGGATGCGGGCCGGTCGACCAGTCGCGGTGACGGTACGCGACGCGCCGGTCGCAACGAACGGGACCGGATCGTGACCGAACGGCCAGACAAGAGCGACCTGCCCTCCACCAGTGTGCGCCGGCCGCTGCTGGCCCTGGTCCTGAACCTGCTGATCGCGCTGGCCGGGCTTGCGGCCCTGACGGCCGCGGAGGTCCGGGAACTGCCCGATGTCGATCAGCCGACGGTCACCGTGCGCGGCATCCTGCCCGGCGCGTCGCCGGAAACCATGGACGCCGAGGTCACCAGCATTGTCGAAGGCGCGGTCGCCCGCGTGACGGGGGTCAAGGAAATCCGGTCTTCCAGCGAGGAGAACAATTTCCGAATCCGGCTTTATTTCTCCGCCGACACCGATCTGGATACGGCGGCGGCGGATGTCCGCGAGGCGGTCAGCCGGGTCGAACGGGACCTGCCCGACGATGTCGAGCAACTGACGGTGATCAAGGCCGACGCCGATGCCAGCCCCATTCTGCGCCTCGCCGCCCTTGCCGAAGGGATCGGTGAGGAGGAACTGACCCGGATTGTCGAGAACGACATCGTGCCGGACCTGATCTCGGTCACCGGGGTCGCCGATGTCACACTTTACGGCGATCGCCGCCGGATGCTGCATGTCGTGCTGGATCCGATGCGGCTCAGCAGCTACGGGCTGACCGTCACCGACGTCGCCGATGTTCTGGAAAACGCACCCTTCGACATTCCGGCGGGCAGTTTCGCGTCCGACGATCACGAACTGATCGTACGCGCCGACGCGACGGCGGAGACCGCAGAGGAGATCGGCGGGATCGTCATCCGCGATCCGGTGACGATCGGCGACGTGGCAACGGTCTATTTCGGGCCGGAGGATGCGGAATCGCATGTTCGCGTCGATGGCCAGTCGGTCATCGGCATGGCCGTCATCCGCCAGGCGAAGTCCAACACGATCGAAATCTCGGACGGGATCGATGCGGCGCTGGAACGGCTGAACGCGCGGTTCGAGACGGTGCGGATCGTAAAGGTGTCGGACGACGCCGAGTTCATTCGCGGTTCGGTGCGCGAGGTCGTGGTGACGCTGCTTCTGGCGGTGGCCATCGTCGTGCTGACCCTGTGGCTGTTCCTGGGATCGCCCAGCGCCACCCTGATCCCCTGTATTTCGATCCCCATCGCGTTGATCGGGTCGGTGGCGGCGATCTGGCTGATGGGATTCTCCATCAACATCATCACCCTGCTGGCCCTGGTTCTGGCGGCGGGGCTGATCGTCGACGATTCCATCGTCGTTCTGGAAAACATCCAGCGCCGCCGGTCGCAAGGTCTGGGCGGCCGGGCGGCGGCGGTTCTGGGGACGCGCCAGGTCTTCTTTGCGGTCGTCGCGACCACGGCGACCCTGGTGTCCGTCTTCGTCCCGATTTCCTTCCTGCCCAGCGACGCGGGCAGGCTGTTCCGGGAATTCGGCTTCGTTCTGGCGGTCAGCGTCATCATCTCCTCTTTCGTCGCCTTGACGCTCGTCCCCGCCCTGGCCGCGCGGCTGGGCAGCGATGACGGCGCCAGCGGGTTGGGCGTGTACCGGTTGATCGCCTGGACCGGCGGTAAGCTGGTCGCGCTCTACCGGGTGACGCTGGTCGGCGCGCTGGCGGTGCCGCTGGTGATCCTCGCCCTGGCGGCGGCCGGGGGCGGCGCCGCGTTCTTCGCCTTCCAGAATATCGACCGCGAATTGCTGCCGACGGAGGATCGCGGCCAGATCTTCGTTTTTGGCACCGGACCGGACGGGGTCGGCCTGCCCTATTCCGGGCGGCAGGCCGACAAGATCGAGGCGGTCTTGCAGCCCTATGTCGACAGTGGCGAGATCACATCGGTCTACACGATTGTCGGGCGCTGGGACCCGAACCGGGTCTTCGTCAGCGCCCCCCTGGCCCCATGGCATGAACGAACCCGGCCGCAATCGGACCTGATCGCGGAACTGCGGCCCCAGATGAACGATATCCCGGGCATGCGGATCAGCGTCTACAGCCCGAACAGCCTGAATATCCGGTCGAATTCCACAGGGCTGGAGGTCGCGCTGATCGGGAACGATTATCTGCGGCTATACGAGGCCGCGTTGGCGCTGAACCGAGCCATCGAGGACCGGCTGCCCGGCTTGTCCAATGGCCGGATTTCCTATCAGCCGACCCAGCCGCAATTGCTGGTCCAGATCGACCGGCGGCGGGCGTCGGACCTGAACGTGTCGCTGGACGATCTGGCGGCGACCTTGAGCGTCACCATCGACGGCGACGAGCTGGTCGATCTCAGCGTCGGGGACGAAACCATCCCGATCCTGCTGGAAGCGGGCGACGGGGCGATCAACGACCCCAGCGATCTTCTGAACCTCTATGTCCGCAGTGCCGAGGGCGCCTTGGTCCCGCTGTCGTCCCTGGTGTCGCTGAAGGAGGAAGGAGTGGCGGCCGAACTGGACCGTCATGTCCAGCGCCGGGCGGTCGAGATCGACGCCGACATCGAGCTTGGCTATCCGCTGCAGCAGGCGGCGAGCGATGTCGAGGCCCTGGCGGCGGAAATCCTGCCGGGCGGGATCGACCTGATCCTGCTGGGCGAGGCCGCAACCTTGCAGGAAACCGAACGCGACGTCCTGATCACCTATGTCATCGCCCTGGCAGTGGTCTTCCTAGTACTGGTCGCGCAGTTCGAAAGCTGGACCAGCGCCCTGGTTGTCGTCCTGACCGTTCCCTTCGGTGTCGCCGCGGCGCTCTACGCCCTGCTGCTGACCGGTACGACGATCAACATCTATTCCCAGATCGGTCTGGTGATGATGATCGGGTTGATGGCCAAGAACGGCATCCTGCTGGTCGAATTTGCCGACCAGCTGCGCGATCAGGGCCTGTCGGTCACCGATGCCGTGCGCCGGGCGGCGCTGGTTCGGCTACGCCCGATCATGATGACCCTGCTGTCGACGGTCGTCGGCGGCCTGCCCTTGATCCTCAGTTCCGGCGCAGGTGCCGAGGCGCGGGCGGCCATCGGATGGGTGATTTTCGGCGGGCTGGGCATGGCGGCGGTGTTCACGCTGTACCTGACGCCGGTGGTCTATCTCTGCCTCGCGCGGTTCTCATCCGCCAGGGCGCGGCATGCCCATCAGTTGGACCGGGAGTTGAAGGACGCCGAAACGATCCCCGACGCCACCGGGTGAGCCGCCGTCAACCATGCAGGTCGGATAGTTCGATCCGCCCCTTCATCAGGTAGACGACGCTGGCCACGATTTCGTACCCGACCACCCCCCAATGAGCGAGGCCGCGCACGGAGGGGATGAAATCCTCCGCCGTCACGCCGCTTTCCCGTCTCGGCGCGCGGAACCCCGCGACCGGAACGCCCAAGGCGCGAAGGCAAGCCACGGCACGTCGCCCGTGGATCGCGTCCGTCACCGCATAAACCGATGTCCATCCGTACCGGTCCAGCGCCGCGCGTGCGGCGACCGCATTGTCCCAGGTGTTCAAGGCCGTGTCGTCGCGCAGGACGTCGAAATTCTCCGTCGCCAGCATATCCGCGATGACCTTGGCTTCCGTCGGTCCGGCCCCGCTGGTCGGCCCGCCGCTAACCAGCAACGGCACACCGGATTCGGCGGCGATCATCCGACCGACCGAGACCCGGCGCATGGACGCTTCCGACGGCCAGAAATGGGCATAGCCGTCGGTATCGATCCCGCCGCCGAAAACAAAGACCGCCGTCCCCACCCCGGCCGGAGCCCAGGGCGTTTCAGGGACTGGCAAACGCCAGATATCGGCGGCCAATCGCGGCCCGGCGGGAAAGGAAAGGACCAGCAGGATACCGATCGCGGCAATCAGGGCACGGTTCCGGCTGGCCCGGCCGCGCCGCACCCATCCGAAAATCGCCGCCGCGAAGACAAGCCACAACCCGATATTGGGGATAATCAGAGACGCAATCGCCTTCATTCGATAACCGTGCTTTCTATACGCCCGGTCGCGGTCGGCGGCGCGCCGCGCCGGGAATCATAGTCGCGCCTGGCCAGCAGTTCCTGGCGTTTCAGGCGGATCAATTGCCGCAATTCCTCATAAGCGCCTTCAGACCCTTGCAATGCCGCGCGATACGGATCGCGGATTCCGGCGCGCGCGGCGAATTCGCGCGAGACGGCGGCATAGTCAGACGGATCGGCGGGCGCGCTGCCGGCGGCGGCGAGATCGAGCCACCGGGTAGCACCGTCGTAATCCGGAGAACGGCCGGAACCGGGCGGTGCATCGTCCAGAAGGGCGGCGGCCAGATTGTATTGTGCCGCCGGCAATCCGTCGCGCGCCGCCGCGAACAGCCATTGGCCGCCGGCAGCCCTATCCGCCGCATCGGTCGACCGGCGCAATGCCAGCCCCACCAGATTACGCGCCTTCACATCACCGTCCTGCGCCAGGAGCCGGAGTTTAGCCAACACATCCAGCCCGCCACCGCCGTTCAGCCGGTCCCTTAGCGTTTCGAAATCATCCTCTGGACCCAGTACGGGATCGGACGCGACCGCCAGGGCGGGCGGCAGGTTCGGGGCCGCGCTTCCTTCCGGCAAGCCGCGCAGGGCCTCTTCGGCAATGGCGCGCCGGGCGGCGGAGTCAAACCGGACGGCCAGCGCATCGCGCTGATCGGCCGCGCCTTCTGCGCCCAAGGCAGCCGCCCGTGTGAACCAGTAGAGTGCGCGGTCTTCGTCCTTTGCGACACCATAGCCATTGGCCAGCATCCAGCCGAGATCCATGGCAGCGGCCGGATGATCTTGCTGCGCGGCGGCCTGGAACCAGCGCACGGCCTCGAAATCGTTCTGCGACACGCCCTCCCCGCTTTCATAAGCGCGGCCCAGGCGGAACTGAGCTTCCGGATCGCCCGATTGGGCGGCGGGCAGCAGGCCGGATTGTGCCGTGGCAAGAGCCGGAACGCAGAGCCACAGAAGCAAGAAAGCCGCAGAAAACAGACGTTTGTACTGGACCATGATCCTTGAACCGGCCGGTGACGCGAGACGCTGGCAGCGGATATAGCATGGACGGAGGGGCGAATCGACGCGTAGACTTAGTCCTATTGGAAACGAGCGTCGAGACGGAAGCGATTAATGGCCGACGAGGGCGACAAAGGGGCATTGGCAGCAGCCGCGGCGGACGCGGTCAGCCGCGCCGGTCGAGTCAGCGCGGTCAACAAGATCGGCGTCGACATCACCGCCGTTCTGGGCACCGCCGAGATGAAGGTTTCGAACCTGCTGAAGATCGGACGCGGCGCGGTGATCGAACTGGACCGCCGGGTCGGCGATACGGTCGAAATCCGCTGCAACGGCATGCCCATCGGCCGTGGCGAGATCGTCGTCGTCGAAGATCACCTGGCCGTGTCGATCACCGAAATCTACAGCAAATCGCAGATCAACGACTGATCGCGATCCGGCCGCACCGTCAGCCCTTTCTGATTTCGAAGATAAACACCCCGTCCGCTTCCTCGGACGCGGTCATGTCGTGGCCCTGTGAATCGCAGAATGCCTGCATGTCGGCCGGCGATCCCGGATCGGTGGCGCGCACGACCAAGATCGCACCGGGCGGCAGAGATTTTATCGCCTTGCGGGCCTTCAGAACCGGCAGCGGGCATTTCAGCCCCGTGGCGTCTAGTTCCGCCTTTTCCATCGTACTCCTTCCCCGTTTTGCGAAGCTTATTTAATCATGATCGTGACTAAATTTAACCTTGGGCCGCATTGACGACTCAGGGCATACGGGTTCATGTTGCGCCTTGGGAATCCGCCAGATCACAATTGCTTAAGCGGCGCTCTGGTGCAACCGGGCCGCCGCCAAAGCGCGCATCCTTAAGGCAGGGCCAACGCCGCAACGGGGGTCGGCGCGTCAATGCACATCTATCTGCCGATCGCCGAGATGTCGGTAAACATCTTCCTCATCCTGGGTATGGGGGCGGGCGTCGGCATGCTGTCGGGAATCTTCGGTGTCGGCGGCGGCTTTCTGATGACCCCATTGTTGATGTTTCTGGGCGTTCCCGCCCCCGTCGCCGTCGGAACCGGTGCCAATCAGATCATCGCCTCCTCGGTCTCCGGGGTGCTGGCACACTGGCGGCGCGGCAATGTCGACATCGCGATGGGTCTGGTGCTGTTGCTGGGCGGGTTCTTCGGCTCGACGCTGGGTGTTTTCATCTTCAAATGGTTGCAGTCTCAAGGTCAGATCGACCTCGTCATTCGGCTGTCCTATGTCGTCTTCCTGGGCATTATCGGCGGATTGATGATGCTGGAAAGCGTCCGGTCCTTTGTCCGGACCTGGCGACCGAAAGGCGGGCCGCGCCGAAAACTGCACCAGCACAATTGGATGCACGGGCTGCCGTTCAAAATGCGGTTCCGCAAGTCCAAGCTTTACATCAGCATCCTGATGCCGATTTCAATCGGCTTTTTCGTCGGTATCCTGACTGCCATTCTGGGGGTTGGCGGCGGGTTCGTCATGGTTCCGGCGATGATCTATCTGCTGGGCATGCCGACCAATGTCGTCGTCGGCACGTCCCTGTTTCAGATCATCTTCGTCAGCGCCAACGCGACCCTGTTTCAGGCGACTCTGAACCAGACGGTCGACGTAGTGCTGGCGCTCCTATTGCTGCTGGGCGGCGTGGTCGGGGCGCAGTTCGGGACCAAGCTGGGCGCCAAACTGCGCGGCGAACAGGTACGCGTGCTTCTGGCCATCCTGGTCCTGGCGGTCTGTTTCAAGATCGTCTTCGACCTGGTCGTTCCGCCGGACGATTTCTATTCGATCCACCCGATGGACGCGACCGGAGGCATCGAATGAAACGGGGCAAAACGACACTCCTGACATTGGTCGCCGGGTTTGCGGCGGCGGTTGTCATGCCCGATCCGGTGCGCGCCACGGAACCGCTGATCGCGGATATCGATCATCACCTGGTTGCCGTTACGGCCGGTTTCACGGGCACGGAACTCCTGGTGTTCGGATCGGTGCAAGGCGCGGGGGAAGTCGTGATCGTCGTCCACGGTCCCAAGGAAGAGATCGCGGTCCGCCGGAAAGACCGGGTGGCGGGCATCTGGATCAATCAGGAATCGGTTTCCTTCGAAGGCGTTCCGGCCTTCTATCATGTCGCGACGACGGCCTTCGGTCCGATTGATCTGCCCGGCAGCGCCCTGCGCCGGCACCAGATCGGCGTCGACAATCTGCGCTTCCGCACTGTGGAGGCTGAGGCCGGGCCGGGGTCGGTCCTGTTCGCGCAGGCCGTGGTCCGGAACAAGATTAATATCGGGCATTACAGCGCCCAGTTCGGTCGGGTCGAGCGCCGGGGCGGACGCTTGTTCCGGTCGGCCATTCTGATCCCGGCCAATGTACCCGTCGGCACCTATACGATTGAGACCCTTCTGGTCCAGAACGGACAGGTGGTCGGCGCCCAGACAACCCCTCTTTTCGTCAACAAGGAAGGGTTCGGGGCCCAGGTCTTCCGCATGGCGCATCTACACGCGCTGTTGTACGGAATTGCCGCTATTCTGATAGCCGCCTTGGCCGGGTTCGTGGCGAACTGGGTCTTTAGAAAACTATAAAAGTATCGAGGCGACGTTCCGTTATGGCAGGACCCTTTACCACCGTGCGAGAGCAGGTCGACACGACGCCGCAGTCCATCGACCGGACCGAATACACCACCTGCTACATGTGCGCCTGCCGCTGCGGTATCCGCGTTCATTTCAAGAATGACGAGCTGCGCTACATCGATGGGAATCCCGACCACCCGGTGAACCGGGGCGTCCTGTGCGGCAAGGGATCGGCCGGGATCATGAATGTCAAATCCCCGGCGCGCCTGACCAAGCCGTTGAAGCGGGTCGGCCCGCGCGGATCCGGCGAGTTCGAAGAAATCGAGTGGGACGAGGCGCTGGCCCTGGCGGAGGAGTGGCTGGGCAGCGTGCGCAAGACCGATCCGCGCCGCCTGGCCTTTTTCACCGGCCGGGATCAAAGCCAATCCCTGACCGGATGGTGGGCCGGGCGTTTCGGCACGCCGAACTTCGCCGCCCATGGCGGGTTCTGCTCCGTCAACATGGCGGCGGCGGGGCTCTATTCCATCGGCAGTTCCTTTTGGGAATTCGGCGAACCTGATTGGGAGCGCACGAAGTATTTCATGCTGTTCGGCGTCGCCGAAGACCATGACAGCAACCCGATCAAGATGGGCATCGGCCATCTGAAAAGCCGCGAGGCGGCCAAGTTCGTATCGATCAATCCGGTCAAGACCGGATATTCCGCCGTCGCCGACGAATGGGTCGGCATCCGGCCCGGCACGGACGGATTGTTCGCCGGTGCCCTGATCCACGAATTGCTGAAGGCGGAGAAAGTCGATTGGGACTATCTGGCGCGCTACACCAACGCGCCCTGGCTGGTGATCCAGGCGCCGGGCCATCCGGATGACGGGCTGTTCGTGCGCGACCGGGACGGCAATCCGCTGCTGCTGGACGGCAAGCAGAAGAAGATCGTCAGCGCGCTGGAACCGGATTCCAGCCCCATTCTGGTCGGGTCCGTGGACATCGACGGTCAGCGCACGGTACCGGCCTTCCATCTGCTGGCCGACCGGTTCCTGGACGATGCCTATGCCCCGGACACGGTCGCGGAAACCTGCGGCATTCCGTCGGACACGATCCGGCGGATTGCGGCCGAACTGGCGCATGCGGCCTTCGAACAGACGATCGAGCTGGATATCGAATGGACCGATTGGGCCGGCCGCAAACAGGACAAGGTGATCGGGCGACCGGTTTCGATGCATGCCATGCGCGGCATCTCCGCCCATTCAAACGGGTTCCATACCTGCCGCATCATTCATGTCCTGCAGATGATCCTGGGCTCCATCGACGTGCCGGGGGGCTTCCGGTCGAAACCGCCCTTCCCGCGCCCGGTCCCGCCGGGACCGAAGCCGGCGGGCCACAATGTCCGCCCCGACAAGCCGCTGGAAGGCATGCCGCTGGGCTTCCCGACCGGTCCCGAGGATCTGCTGATCGAACCGGACGGCACGCCCAAGCGCATCGACAAGGCCTATAGCTGGGAACATCCGCTGGCCGCGCACGGTCTGATGCAGATGGTGATCCACAACGCCTGGAAGGGCGATCCCTACCCGATCGACGTACTGTTCCTCTACATGGCCAATATGGGCTGGAACAGTTCGATGAACGTGCCGGGCGTGCTGCATTACCTGACCGACACGAAGGAAGACGGCAGCTACAAGATCCCGAAGATCATCTATTCGGACGCCTTCTATTCCGAAACCGTGCCCTATGCCGACCTGGTCCTGCCGGACACGACCTATCTGGAACGTTGGGACTGCATTTCCCTTCTGGACCGGCCGATCTGCAGCGCCGAAGGGCCGGGGGATTCCATCCGCCATCCGGTCCTGAAGCCGGACCGCGACGTCCGACCGTTTCAGGAGGTCCTGATCGATCTGGGCGCGCGGCTGGGCCTGCCCGGCTTCGTGAAGGAGGACGGATCGCCCGCTTATCCCGGCGGCTATCCCGATTACATCGTCAATCACGAACGCGCGCCCGGGATCGGCCCCCTGGCCGGATGGCGCGGCGAGTTGGGCGTCGATCAGGGGCGCGGCGGCCCGAATCCGAACCAATTGTCGCGCTACATCGAAAATGGCGGCTTCTGGGAAATGCCCTTCACCGAGGCGCAATCCTGGCTGAAGCACGCCAACCGGGACTATCTGACCCTGGCGCACCGGATGGGCTGGATCCCGTCGCCCGACCGGATCGTCATGCAGATCTATTCCGAGCCGGTGCAGCGGTTCCGGCTGGCCGCCCAGGGCTATGGCCCCGCCCTGCCGCCCGAGGAACACCGGGCGCGGGTTGAGAAGTATTTCGACCCGATTCCGTTCTGGTATCCGCCCTTCGAGGGGGAAAGTTCGGGCGACGCATACCCCCTGCATGCTCTGACCCAGCGCCCGATGCACATGTATCACTCCTGGGGATCGCAGAACGCCTGGCTGCGCCAGATCACCAATCAGAACCGCCTGTTCGTCCATCCCGATACGGCGGCGGAGATCGATGCGGCGGATCAGGACTGGGTCTGGGTCGTCAGCCCCTTCGGCCGGGTCAAGACGCAGATCAAGATCATGCATGGCGTGGAGGCCGGGACGGTCTGGACCTGGAACGCCATCGGCAAGCGGCGCGGCGCCTGGGGTCTGAAGGACGGCGCGCCGGAGACCGAAAAGGGCTTCCTGCTGAACCATGTCATAACCGAATTGCTGCCCCCGCGGGACGGCGGGTTCCGATACGCAAATGCCGACCCGGTGACGGGGCAGGCCGCCTGGTACGATCTGAAGGTCCGGCTGGAGAAGTGCACGCCCGCCGAGGCCGGCGCGACGGAACCGATGTTCGAACGCTTCCACCGCCCCGATCTCGCCGATCCGGCTACGGATGGCGACGGCACGCTGCGCTACGGCGCGTCCCAGCATGCGGAGGAATCCGGCAAGGCCGAGGCGACACCCAGGGACTGGGTCGGCAACCGCGAAGCCCATGCCCATCGCGGCAGCGGCGTCCGGCCCGGCCATGGCAACCGCGTTTCGAAGGATGGCCGAGAATGACCAGCCTTCCCGCAAAGACCGGCAAGAAACTGGGACTGGTCATCGACCTGGATATCTGCGTCGGCTGTCACGCCTGTGCGGTGAACTGCAAGGAGTGGAATACCGGCGGCCATTCCGCGCCCCTGACCGACAGCGATCCCTATGGCGCGCACCCGTCCGGCGTCTGGTTTAACCGCATCCACACATTCGAGGTCGTGTCGGACGAAGGCGACAGCCGGACCGTCCATTTCCCGAAATCCTGCCTGCATTGCGAAGACGCGCCCTGTGTCACCGTCTGCCCGACCGGCGCATCCTATAAGCGCGAGGAGGACGGCATCGTCCTGGTCAATGGCGACACCTGCATCGGCTGCAAACTGTGCAGTTGGGCCTGCCCCTACGGCGCGCGGGAATATGACGAAGACGCGGGCGTGATGAAGAAATGCACGCTGTGCGTCGACCGGATCTACAACGAGACCCTGCCGCCGGACATGCGTGTCCCGGCCTGCGTGTCGACCTGCCCGGCGGGGGCGCGGTCCTTCGGCGATCTAAGTGATCCGGACAGCGACGTCTCCCGCCTGTCGGCCGACCGGGGCGGATATGCGCTGATGCCCGAACAGGGGGCGAGGCCGGTGAACCGCTATCTGCCGCCGCGCCCGCGCAAGACGGTCGCGGAAGAGGCGCTGGGCGGCGCCGGCCTGACGCCGGTTGCCGACGACAAGGCGGGGCTGATGGCCCGCTGGCTCGACAAAATTCTGTCCATGTGAGGCGCGATGCATCCCGCCAAGTCGGTCATATTCTTCACCACGGCGTCCGGCGCCGGATACGGTCTGTTCGCGCTGTTCGTCCTGATGGATCTCGCGGGCCTTGTGCCGCCCGCCCCCGGCGTCACCTGGACAGTTTGCGGCCTGTCCTTCGCGCTGATCGTCGCCGGGCTTTTATCCTCGACCTTCCATCTGGGTCATCCGGAGCGGGCCTGGCGGGCCTTGAGCCAATGGCGTTCCTCCTGGCTCAGCCGGGAAGGCGTCATGGCCATCGTCAGCTTCGGCCCGATGGGCGCCTATGCCCTGGCACGGTTGATTGTCCCGGACCTGTCCACGGCCTGGCAACCTGCACTGGGCGGCATTGCCGTCGGCTGTGCGGCCCTGACCGTTTACTGCACGGCGATGATCTACGGCTCGCTGAAGACCATTCCGGCCTGGTCGAATCCGGTGACGCCGGTGGGGTATCTCGCCATGGCCGCCGCCAGCGGCGCGATCCTTTTGAACGCAATCGCCTTCCTGATGGGTTTCGTGTCGCCCCAAATCGTCAACGTGACGGCCATTCTGTTGCTGATCGCCATGGCCGTGAAGATGATCTACTGGCGGCGGATCCGGGACGCGGCCCCGCGCTCGACGGCCGAAAGCGCGACCGGTCTGGGCGATATGGGCAAGGTCCATCTGTTCGAAGCGCCGCATGACGGCGACAATTATCTGATGACCGAAATGGGTTTCCGCATCGCGCGCAAACATGCCTTCCGCCTGCGCCGTATCGCCTTGATGTGGGGGTTCCTGTTCCCCTTGCTGTCGGTGACGGCGGCCGGTTTCGCGACCGGCATCATGGCCAGCCTGTTCATCGCCATTTCCGTCGTGACGGGGGCGGTGGGCCTGCTGGCCGAACGCTTCCTGTTCTTCGCCGAGGCGAAGCATACGGTCATGCTGTATTACGGGGACCGGTCGGTCTGAGTTACAGGATCAGGACCGCGCGGAAATCATTCACATTGGTTAGGGTCGGACCCGGCGCGATGCTGTTGCCCAGCGCCTGGAAGAAGCCATGGGCATCGTTCCGCGCCAGCGATGCGCGGGGTATGATTCCCTGCGCAAGGGCGCGCCGCAGCGTGTCCGGCCCGATCTGCCCCCCGGCCAGTTCCGCCGCGCCATCGACACCGTCCGTATCGCAGGCGATGCCGTAAATCCCCTCCGCGCCGTCCAGCGCCACGGCCAGCGCCAGGGCGAATTCCGCATTGGGACCGCCGACACCGTCGCCCTTGATCGTCACCGTGGTCTCCCCGCCGGACAGCAGGACGACCGGCGGTTTCGCCGGCAATCCGTGCTGGCGGACGGATCGCGCGATCCCGGCCAGGACCGTCGCGACCTCCCGGCTTTCCCCTTCCAAGGCATCGCCCAGGATCAGCGGGGTGACGCCGGTCCGTCTTGCCACCTCCGCCGCCGCTTCGAGGGACGCAAGCGGTCGGGCCGCCATGACGGTTTCGGTGTTCTTGAAGGCCGGGGCGCCCGGTTTCGGCGTTTCGGCGGCAGGGTCGGCCAGCCGGTCGCGCACCGCCTGCGGCAGATCGATTCCACGCCGGTCGAGGATCTCCAGCGCATCGGAAAGGCTGGTTCCATCGGGCACTGTCGGACCGGAGGCGATCACCGCCGGATCGTCGCCCGGCACGTCGGAAATCAGGATGGTGTGAACCCGCGCCGGATAGGCGGCCTCCGCCAACCGCCCGCCCTTGATGGCGGACAGATGCTTACGCACGCAGTTCATCTCACCGATCGTCGCGCCGGATCGCAGCAGCGCCTTATTGACGGCCTGTTTGTCCGCCAGGGTCAGCCCATCGCCGGGCAGGCTGAGCAGGGCCGATCCGCCGCCGGAAATGGCACAGATCAGGAGGTCCTCCTCGCCCAGGCCTTCGGCGATTTCAAGAATACGGCGCGCGGCTTTCTCGCCGGCCTCGTCCGGCACGGGATGCGCCGCCTCGACGATCTCCACCCTCTCGCAGGGGACCGCGTGGCCGTAGCGGGTGACGACCAGCCCCTCGAGATCGTGCGGCCAGGCCTTTTCGATTGCCTGTGCCATCAAGGCCGAGGCCTTGCCCGCCCCGATCAGGACGTTCCGGCGGCCCGGCCGGTCCGGCAGGCAGGGCGGCACACACTGCAGCGGGTCCGCGGCGGCCAGCGCGGCATCGAACAGGGAACGCAGGAAGGCAGGCGGATCGGATATCTGTGTCATGCCTGCCGATGTATCCCGGCCGCGCGCGAAAGTCGATCCAAACGCCGCCGCCGATTGTCGATTTCGGGCCGCTTGCCGCCCGGCCCGGCACCTGACAGCATGCCGCCATGCGAGACCTCATCAGCCTGTCCGGCCCTGTCCGAAATGCCCTGCGTGACGGGGCGCCCGTTGTGGCACTGGAATCCACCGTGATCGCCCACGGCCTGCCGCATCCCGACAATCTGGAAGCAGCGGCGGCGATGGAAGACGCTGTCCGGCAAGCCGGGGCCATTCCGGCGACCATCGCCGTTCTGGACGGCCGCATCCGGATCGGACTGAGCGAGGAGGACCGCGCAAATCTGGCCGATCCGGATGCGGCGGTCGCCAAACTGAGCCGCCGGGACCTTGCCGCCTGCCTCACATTGAACGGCACGGGCGCGACCACGGTTTCCGCCACGATGATCTGCGCCCATGCCGCCGGGATCCGCGTTTTCGCGACGGGTGGGATCGGCGGGGTGCATAGAGGGGCGGAAAATTCCATGGATGTTTCGGCGGATCTGCTGGAACTGGCCCGGACGCCGGTCCTGACCGTGTCGTCCGGGGCGAAGAGCATCCTGGATCTGCCCCGCACGATGGAGGTTCTGGAAACCCAAGGCGTTCCGGTTCTGGGTTATCGCACCGACCGCCTTCCCGCCTTTCACAGCCGCGACAGCGGCCTGCCGCTCGATGCCGCACTGGAGGGACCACAGGCCGCCGCACGGGTCGCACGGGCGCATTGGGCGCTGGGGCTGGGCGGGCTTCTGATCTGCAATCCGGTGCCCGATGAGGCGGCGATCCCGGCGGACGAGGTCGCGGCCTGGGTCGACGCCGCATTGGCCGCTGCGGAACAGGACGGCATTGCAGGGAAAGAGGTGACGCCCTATCTGCTGCGGCATATCGCGAATGTTTCCGGCGGGCGAAGTCTCGCCGCGAACAAGGCCCTGCTGATCGACAATGCCCGGGTCGGCGGCGAGATCGCCGTCGCCCTGGCGGAAGGAGTTTCATGACGGACGACACCGCCAAGACCTTCACCCTGCATCCGCAACTGGCCGCCGATTGCGAGACCGTCGGCGACACGCCGTTGTGCCGGGTGCTGCTGTCGAAGGATTCGCGCTTTCCCTGGGTTATCCTGGTGCCGCGCCACGCGGACCTGACCGAATGGCACGATCTGGACGCGACGGACCGTGTCGTCCTGAGCGACGAAATCGCACATTTGTCCCGGCGGTTGAAGGAAGAGTTCGGCGCGGACAAGACGAATGTCGCGGCGCTGGGCAATATGGTGCCGCAGCTTCACGTTCATGTCGTCATGCGCTATCGCGACGACGCGGCATGGCCCGGGCCGATCTGGGGTGTGGGCAAGCCGGTTCCGTATTCGGAAGACGCACTAGCAGACACGGTGAAGCGGATACGCGCCTGCCTGCCCTGACCGAAGCCAGGCGCCGCATCGCATTCCCCTTCCCCGCAACCGCTGGCCCCGCAACCGCTGGCCCGCCGCCCGTACCGGTATGGCCCGAACCGGTGCCAGCCGGTTCGTGACCCCAGAACGGGACATCCAGGTCAGTGCCGCTCTTCCTCCATCGTGAACTCGCCGGTCCGGATGCGGTAGGGCAGGGTTTCGATGATGTCCGCGACATCGTCTTCGCCATGGTCTTCCACAAGATCCGTCAGTGCCAGGTAGAGACAGACCTCGGACAGGAGCTCGCTTGGGATGCCCTGGGCGCAGGCTTCGTCCCACGCATCCAGGAACAAGGTCATCACCTTGCGTTTTTGCTCCTCGGCAAAATTCACGCGGGGCGTCCCGGTGGTTTCTAGATCACAAATCATGGTTCCTCCACCCGGGCAGGTTCGCCAGAAGACCCGGGCTGTAAATCGGAGGTACAGCGATTCGGATTCGCTTGTCACCAACTCGATTTTTATTTGTTGGTTAGGCCTTTAAGGGTTCTTCCTAAACTCCCGCAAGAACTTCGTTTCACAGCCGAAACAACGCAACGGCCGATGTCCGGTCTCGCCGGGACCGGCGGCGGCGCTATACTCTGCCGGACCATGAACGACCTTCCCGTACCCATTCCCGCCCGCTTCGCCGACTGGTTCGCCAGCCGCGGTTGGGCGCCGCATCCGCACCAGATGGAAATGCTGGCGGCCGACCGGCGCGGCGACCATGCACTGCTGATCGCACCGACCGGCGGCGGGAAGACCCTGGCCGGGTTCCTGCCCAGCCTGATCGATCTTGCCGAGACCCCGACCGAGGGCATCCATACCATCTACATCTCCCCCCTGAAGGCGCTGGCGGTCGACATTCAGCGCAACCTGACCCTGCCGGTCGAGGAGATGGGTCTGGATATCCGCATTGAGACACGGACCGGCGACACGCCGGCCAACCGGCGCAAACGCCAGCGGGAAGCCCCGCCGCAAATCCTGCTGACGACGCCGGAATCTCTCGCCCTGCTGATCGCGTCACCGGACAGTTTCGACTTCTTCGCCTCCCTGAAACGGATCGTCGTCGACGAGACCCACGCCCTGGTCGGGACCAAGCGCGGCGATCACCTTTCCCTGTGCCTCGCCCGCCTGTCGGCCATCGCGCCGGGGGTGAAGCGGGTCGGCCTGTCCGCCACGGTCGCCTGGCCGGAGGCTCTGCGCGCCTATATCGCGCCCGATGCCGATCCGGACAGCGTGCCGGTGATAAAAGGAGGCGGCGCGAAACGGGCCGATATCCGCATTCTGGACACCAAGGAACGCCTGCCCTGGTCCGGCCATTACGGGCTGCATGCCGTTCCGGAGATATACGAGGAAATCAAGAAGACCGGCACGGCGATCGTTTTCGTCAACACGCGGGCACAGGCCGAGTTGCTGTTCCAGGCGCTGTGGCACGCGAATGAAGACGCATTGCCCATCGCCCTGCATCACGGATCCCTGGCCAGGGAACAGCGGCGCAAGGTGGAGGCGGCAATGGCCGCCGGCAGCTTGCGCGCCGTGGTCGCGACCTCGTCCCTGGATCTGGGCATCGACTGGGCGGCGGTCGATCTGGTGGTCCAGGTCGGCCCGCCCAAAGGTGTGTCCCGCCTGATCCAGCGGATCGGCCGCGCCGGCCACCGGCTGGACGTGCCCAGCCGTGCCCTTCTGGTGCCCTGCAACCGGTTCGAGGTGCTGGAATGCCGCTGTGCCATCGATGGGGTCGACCAGGGCACATTGGACGGCGATCCGCCGCGCGACGGCGGGCTGGACGTCCTGGCGCAACATATCATGTCCCTGGCCTGCGCAGCGCCCCTTCGTCCCGACGAGATCTATGCGGAGATCGTCCGCGCCGAACCCTACCGCAATCTCGACCGCGCGACCTTCGACGATGTCCTGCGGTTCGTGGCGGATGGGGGCTATGCCCTGCAGAGCTACGACCGCTGGAAGAAGCTGTTTCACACGGCGGCGGGCACCTATGAGGTCGCCAACCCCAAGCTGGCCCATCGCCACCGGATGAATATCGGCACCATTGTCGAGGCGGTGACCCTCAAGGTGCGGATGCGCGGCGGCGGCGGGACACTGGGCGAGATCGAGGAATACTTCGTCACCATGATGGAGCCGGGCGACACTTTCGTCTTCGCCGGTCGCTTGCTGCGTTACGAGGGGATCAAGCAGACGGCCGTCGAGGTGACGCCGGCGCGCGGCGGCGACCCGAAAGTCCCGTCCTATATGGGCGGGCGCATGCCGTTCACGACGCATCTGTCTGAGCGGGTACGCGAAGCCCTGTCCAACCCCGCCTCCTGGCAGGGCCTGCCGGATCAGGTGCATGAATGGCTGCGCCTGCAGCAATGGCGCTCGGTCCTGCCCGGACCGGACGGATTGCTGGTCGAAACCTTCCCGCGCGGCGGCAAGGAATATCTGGTCGCCTACAGCTTCGCGGGCCGCAACGCGCATCAGACCCTGGGCATGCTGCTGACCCGGCGGATGGAGCGTATGGGACTGGCGCCCCTGGGATTCGTCGCCAGCGATTATGTGATCGCGGTCTGGAGCCTGCATCCCGCGAAAGACATGGAATCCCTGTTCGACGAGGACATGCTGGGCGACGACCTGGAGGCATGGATGGAAGAAAGCTCCCTGATGCGGCGGACCTTCCGCAATGTCGCGGTGATCGCCGGGCTGATCGAGCGCCGCCAGCCGGGCCAGGAGAAGACCGGCCGTCAGGTCACCTTCAATTCCGACCTGATTTACGACGTGCTGCGCCGTCACGAGCCGAACCATGTGCTGCTGCGCGCGACGCGGGCGGATGCGCGCACCGGGATGATCGATGTCGAACGCCTGGCGGAATTTCTGCGCCGCGCGAAGCAGGGCATTCGCCACCGCCGCCTGGACCGGGTATCGCCCCTGGCCGTCCCGATCCTGTTGGAGGTCGGGAAGGAGGCCGTCTATGGCGACGCGGAGGACCAGTTGTTCGACGAGTTGGCGCAGGAGCTGATCGACGAGGCGATGCATATGGACCCTCAAGGCGGACTCCCGTTATAAACCTTCATGTCCTTGAATAGCTCCTTTCCCCTGAATGGCGCGGTGCTGCATGCGCGGTCCGACGGCGCGCTGTACTGGCCGGATCGCGAGACGTTGATCGTCGCCGATCTGCATCTGGAGAAGGGATCCGCCTTCGCCTCGGCGACGGGCCAGATGCTGCCCCCCTATGACAGCCGCGCGACCCTGACGGCCCTGCGGCAGGCGATGGCGGCGACCCGGCCGAAGCGCGTTATCTGTCTGGGTGATAGTTTTCATGACGTCCGGGCGGCCGCGCGGCTGACGCCCCAGGACCGCGACCAGTTGGTCGGCCTGACCCGGCAGTGCGACTGGGTGTGGATCGCCGGCAATCACGACCCCGCCCCGCCCGCCGATCTCGGCGGCATCGTGATGGAGGAAGCGGTCGACGGTCCGTTGGTCTTCCGGCACGAGGCGTCACCGCAGGCCGGGGCGGGCGAAATCTCAGGGCATTTCCATCCCAAGGCCGCTGTCGAAACCCGCGCCCGACGCCTGTCCGCCCGGTGCTTCGTTGAGGATTCCCGACGCCTGATCCTGCCCGCTTTCGGCGCCTATACAGGCGGGCTCAATGTGTGGGACACGGCGATCTCCGGCCTGTTCCCAAAAGGCTTCACCGTCCATCTGGCGCTGCGCCAAGGCGTGCTGCGCGTACCGCGATCTCGATTGAGGAAAGCCGCCTGATACGGATCCAGCACAAACGAAATGGGCCGAAGCGAAACGCTCCGGCCCATCCGTGCCATCGGTAGATGTGGGGGGAGGGGTCTACCGTCGGCATCCCGGCTTTCCCGGAATGCATAGGCGATACGCCGGCCACCGGCGGTCGGATCAATTCGGAAGGCAAAAAAATTTGATCCCGGAGCGTAATCCAAATGGAACCGGTATCGCGTATCGTTTTACACGCCGCGATAATTTGTCCGGCGACCCGTTTCGCCGACCCCTTTGGGAGCGTTCATGACCGGCCCCAGTCTCGTTTGGTTTCGCAAGGACCTTCGCCTTTCAGACAATCCCTCACTGGATGCCGCGATCCGTCGCGGCGGCCCGGTCGCTTGTGTGTTCGTGCGGGATGACGTGTCCGAAGGCTCGCTGCCCGTCGGCGGGGCCGCGGCCTGGTGGCTGCATCACAGCTTGGCTGCCCTGGCCGACGATATCGCGGAACGGGGTGGTGCGCTGATTCTGAAATCCGGCGACCCAGCGGACATCATCCCCGCCCTCTGCCAGGACCTCGAGATCGAGGCCGTATACTGGAATCGCTGCTACGAACCGGCGGCCGTCGCGCGGGACGCGGCACTGAAATCCGCCCTGACAGAGGATGGGGTCACCGTCGACAGCTTCAACGGTACGCTGTTGAACGAGCCGTGGGAGGTCAAGACCAAGACCGGCGGACCCTATAGTGTCTTCACACCGTTCTGGAAGGCGTCCTGCGCGCTGGGCGACCCGCCCGCGCCCGTCCCCGCCCCAACCGTTATTCCGGGTGTGGCGGCCGACGGTGAGGCCCTGAAAGATTGGGCGCTGTCGCCGACAAAACCCGATTGGGCCGGAGGCCTTCGGGAAAGCTGGCAACCGGGCGAGGCAGGCGCGCGAGCGAGGCTCGCCGATTTTCTGGATGACGGCGTCAGCGGCTATGGCGACCGCCGGAACCGTCCCGATCTGGACGGCACATCGCGGCTCAGCCCGCACCTGGCGTTCGGGGAGATCAGCCCCCGGGAAATCTGGCACATCGCCCGGGACACCGCGCGCCGCAGAGGTGCCGCCGTGGAATCGGGCATTTGGTCCTTCCTGCGCGAGATCGGTTGGCGGGACTTCAACCACAATCTTCTGTTCAACAATCCGCGCCTGCCGTCAGAGAATTACAACGGCAAGTTCGACGCCTTTCCCTGGCACGACGACGACAATGCCCTGAAGGCGTGGCAGAAGGGCCGTACGGGATATCCCCTGGTCGACGCCGGCATGCGTGAACTGTGGCATACCGGGTTCATGCATAACCGCGTCCGCATGGTCGCCGCATCCTTCCTGATCAAGCATCTGATGATCGACTGGCGGCGCGGCGAAGCCTGGTTCCGGGACACGCTGGTCGACGCCGATCTGGCCAACAATGTCGCGAATTGGCAGTGGGTCGCGGGCTGCGGCGCGGATGCAGCGCCCTATTTCCGAATCTTCAATCCAATCGGCCAGGGCGAAAAGTTCGACCCAAAGGGCGCTTATATCCGCCGCTGGATCCCGGAAATCGCTGCCCTGCCCGACAAGTATCTGAACGAACCCTGGACCGCGCCGACCGGTGTCCTGGAAGACGCCGGGATCGCATTGGGGCGGACCTATCCAAAACCGATCGTCGATCATCGCCGCGCGCGGGAGCGGGCCTTGAACGCATATGATGAAATCAAAGGGGCGGCTTGAACCATGAAAATTGCAGTTATCGGTAGCGGCATCGCCGGGCTGGGGGCGGCCTGGCTTCTGTCCCGCCGGCACAAAGTCACGGTTTATGAGCGGAACGCCTATGCCGGCGGCCATTCCAATACCGTGGACGTGCCCATCGAAGGCGGCGGCAGCATTCCGGTCGACACAGGCTTCATCGTCTATAACGAACGGACCTATCCGAACCTGATCGGCCTGCTGGACACGCTTGGCGTGGCTCGGATCAAGACCGACATGTCCTTCGCCGTCTCCGCCGATGGCGGCCGCCTGGAATATGGTGGCAGCGACCTGCGCAGCCTGTTCGCGCAGAAGCGAAATCTCGTCTCGCCCCGCTTCCTTCGGATGATCCACGACATCCTGCGCTTCTATAAAACCGCACCGGATCTTCTTGCGAATGACGGATGTGCCCAACTGACGCTGGACGACCTGCTGAAGCGTGACGGCTATTCGCAAAGCTTCATCGACGATCATCTGCTGCCGATGGCCGCCGCGATCTGGTCCTGCCCGGTCAGTACGATGGGGGCCTTCCCGGCGGCCAGTTTCATCCGCTTCTTCGACAATCACGGCCTGTTGCAGGTCAACGACCGGCCGCAATGGTGGACGGTGAAGAACGGCAGCCGCAGCTATGTCGAGCGTCTGCGACTAGGACTGGCGAGCGACATCCGCACCGGCTGCGGCGTCCGCGCCGTCCAGCGGGGACCGGAGGGCGTCACCGTCCATCTAGCCGACGGCGATAGCGCACACTATGACCAGGTCGTCTTCGCCTGCCACGGCGACGAGGCGGCTGCCCTGCTTTCGGATCAATCGGCACGCGAGACGTCGATCCTGTCCCGGTTTGGATACCAGAGGAACAAGGCGATCCTGCACAGCGACCCGGGCCAGATGCCGATCCGGCAGAAGGTATGGTCCAGCTGGAACTATCTGACAGAGCGCGGCAACGCCCAGTCCGAAAGCCGCGTGTCAGTCACCTATTGGATGAACAATCTGCAATCGCTGGACCCGGCGCATCCGCTGTTCGTGACGTTGAATCCGCTGCGGGACATTGCAGCCGACCAGGTCGTCGCCGAATTCGACTATGATCATCCGGTCTTCGACCATGGCGCCATGGCGGCCCAAACCCAGTTGCCCGACATCCAGGGCGCCGGCGGGGTCTGGTTCTGCGGCAGCTATTGCGGCTATGGCTTTCACGAGGACGGGTTGGGCTCCGCCGTTGCGGTCGCGCGCGCCCTGGGCGTCGACGCGCCCTGGGGACATCGCCCGGTCCACGCGATGCGCGCCGTCCTGCGCGACACCGAGACACTGCCCAGGCCACGCACCGTCCGTGCGGCACAAATCGAGGCGGCGGCATGAGCGGCCCGCCCGACGCCACGCTCTATTTCGGCAAGGTGATGCACAAGCGCCTGAAGCCGGTCGTGCATGAATTGAGCTATTCCGTCTTTTCCATTCTGGTCGATCCGGACCAATTGGCGGAGATGGACGGAACCCTCCGGCTGTTCGGGCATAACCGCTGGGCGCCGGTCAGCCTGCACGACCGCGATTACGGCCGCCGTGACGGATCGACCATCCGATCCTGGGTCGAAGAATCGCTGCATTCACAAGGGATCGATCTGCGCGGCGCGCCGCTGCGGCTTCTGACCTTTCCGCGCCTCTGGGGGTATGCCTTCAATCCGCTGTCCCTGCATTTCTGCTACGGACATGACGGGGCGCTGCGGGCAATTCTGTATGAAGTGTCGAACACATTCGGCGAATCGCACGGCTATCTGATCCCGGTCGAAGAAACGGGGAACGAGACTGTCCGTCAGGAGACCCGCAAGGTCTTTCATGTGTCGCCCTTTCTGGAGATGGATTGCCGTTATCGCTTCGCGGTCCGCCCGCCGGACGACCGGCTGGCAATTCAGATCCGGCAGTCCGATTCATCCGACGCACCGCTTTTGATGGCGCGCCATACCGGCCGCGGCCGGGATTTGACGGATCGCGCAATCGCCACCGCCATCGCGCGGCATCCGCTGATGACCGCCAAGGTCGTGGCCGGCATCCACTGGGAAGCCCTGCGGCTATGGCTGAAAGGCGCGCGCTTCCATTCGAAACCGCCCCGGCCGGCGGCCCATGTCACGCGCTGATGCCGCGTGACTGACAATTGACAGCGAAACAGACCGGTGATCCCATGACCGATATCGACCGCAGCACCACCTTTATGGAAATGGAAACGGAGAACGGCATACCCCGCCTGTCCCTTGCTAGCCGGTTGACCTTCGCGGTCGCCGAGCGGATTCGCTTCGGCACGTTCGAAATCACCGTGCCGGAAGGGGTGACGCGGCGGTTCGGCGGTCAGGAACCGGGACCGGTCGGCCGCTTGGTCGTGCGCAACAACCGGTTCATCCGCCGCATGATCCTGGGCGGCAATATCGGTCTGGGCGAAAGCTATATGGACGGCGATTGGGACAGCCCCAATCTGGCGGATTTCCTGACGGTCGGGGCAATGAACTACGAGGCCCTGGACGAGACGCTGAACGGCAGCATGCTGTATCGCGCGGCCAACCGCCTGATCCACAAGACATTGAACCGCAATTCCCGCGAGGGCAGCCGCCGGAATATCGCCCATCATTACGATCTGGGGAACGCGTTCTATGAACGCTGGCTGGACCCCAGCATGACCTATTCATCGGCCCAGTTCGCGGAGAAGACCCCCGACCTAACCAGCGCCCAGGCGTTGAAATACGACCTGCTGGCGGACCGCCTGCAATTGGGCTCGGACGCCCGCATCCTGGAAATTGGCTGCGGCTGGGGCGGATTCGCCGAACGCGTCGCCAAGGAGCGCGGCGCCCATGTCACCGGCATCACCATCTCTCGCGAACAGCACGATTACGCCAAGGCGCGCATGCAGCGCGAAGGGCTGAACGAGAAGGTCGACATCCGCCTGGTGGATTATCGCGATCTGGAAGGCCGGTTCGACGGGATCGCGTCCATCGAGATGTTCGAGGCGGTCGGCGAGAAATACTGGCCGGTCTTCTTCGAAACCCTGCGCGACCGGCTGACCGAGGGGGGGCGCGCCGCGCTGCAGATCATCTCGATTGCCGACAAGCATTTCGACAATTACCGAAGCCGCCCTGATTTCATCCAGCGCTATATCTTCCCGGGCGGCATGCTGCCTTCGCCGACCGCCCTGCGGCAGAGCGCCGAAAAGGCCGGGCTGGCACAGATTTCCAGCGAAGGGTTCGGCCTGTCTTATGCCAGGACGCTGGCGGAATGGAACAACCGGTTCCAGGCCGCCTGGGACGACATCCGCGCCCAGGGTTTCGATACCCGGTTCAAGCGGATGTGGGAATATTACCTGGCCTATTGCGAGGCCGGATTCCGGGCCGACAATATCGACGTCAAACGCGTGACCCTGGCCCGGGCTTAAGGCGGGTCCCCTCATGTCGTCGCCCTATCCGGCGATCGGGCTCCGATCGCTGATCCTCTACGGCTTGCCCGGGCTGCCGCTCGCGGCGGTCACCCTGCCGCTTTATATCCATATCCCGAACTTCTACGCGGTCGATCTGGGTCTGGGCCTCGCGGCCGTCGGACTTGTGGTCCTGGCAATGCGCCTGTGGGACGTCGTCACCGACCCGCTGGTCGGCATGCTGTCCGACCGGATCGGCACCCGTTTCGGCCGCCGGAAGCTGTGGGTAGCCGTCGGATTGCCGGTCGCCGTCGCAGGCGGCTGGATGATGTTCCGGCCGCCTGTCGACGCGGGCCTGGCCTATCTGCTGATCGCCGGTTTGATCCTCCATCTCGGCTGGACCCTGGTCATGCTGCCCTATCAGGCCTGGGGGGCGGAACTGTCGGGCGATTACGCGCAGCGCAACCGCATCGCCGCCTGGCGGGAAGGATTCGTCGTGCTGGGCACCCTGGTCGCCGGCGGCCTCGTCGCCGCCGCAGGATCGCCGGAAACGCGCGCCGAAGCTTTGGCCACGGTCGGTCTGGTCCTGGCGGTGGGATTGCCGCTGGCGGTGGCCCCGGCGCTTCTGTTCCTGGCCGACCCGCCCATCACGGTCCGCGTCCCGCCGCCGGCCTGGCGGGAAGATTTGCGCCGGATGATCCGGAACAAGCCCTTCGTGCGGCTGCTGGCGGCGTGGATACTGAACGGAATAGCCAACGGCCTGCCCGCCACGCTGTTTTTGCTCTATGTCGGCGTCATTCTTGGCCAACCGGAGAAATCCGGAACCTTCCTGGCAACGTATTTCCTGATGGCGATCGCAGGGCTGCCCTTATGGCTTTGGATCGCCGCACGGATCGGCAAGCACCGTGCTTGGTGCATCGCCATGATCTGGGCCTGTGCCTGGTTTGCCCTCGCGCCCTTTCTGGGACCGGGCGACGGTATGCTCTATCTGGCGCTTTGCGTCGGGACAGGGCTCGCACTGGCCGCGGATCTGGCGCTGCCCCCCTCGATGCAGGCCGATGCCGTGGATGTCGACACGGCCCAGGGCGGCCCGGCAAAGACCGGGATCTATTTCGCCCTATGGGGCATGGCGACAAAGCTGGCCCTGGCGTTGGCGGTCGGGATCGCCTTTCCGGTTCTGGAAGCGGTGGGTCTCGACACGGAAGGCACAGCCGGCCCGGTAGGGCCAAATGAAGGTGCGCTGGTTCTGGCGCTGCTCTACGGCGCGGTGCCCATCGCCTTCAAAGCCGCGGCGATCGCCCTGATGTGGCGGTTTCCGCTGAACGCCGATGAACAGGGCGGCTTGCGCGCCCGTATCGAAAGGTCGGTCGGATGAGATTTGGCAAGTCCTGGGCAGCGGTTCTGGCGCTGCTGGCATTGATGGGATGTAGCGGGATGAAAGTATCTGATTTCGAGAACCAAGAGCCGAAGCTGGAGTTGGAGCAATTCTTCGCCGGCAAGACAGAGGCGTCCGGCATCTTCTACGACCGGTTCGGCGACGTGCGCCGGCAGTTCGTGGTCGATATCGAAGGCACGGTGGAGGGCGATCGCCTGACCCTGGTCGAAGATTTCATCTATGACGATGGCGAGACCGAACGGCGAGTCTGGACGCTGACGCGGGTCGGGGAGAACAGATATGAAGGCCATGCCGACGGCGTCATCGGCCTGGCACGCGGCGAAATCGCCGGGAACGCGTTCCATTGGGAATACACGTTCGATCTGAAAATGAAGGATCGGACGCTGCGGGTGGCCTTCGACGACTGGATGTTCCTGCAGCCGAACGGCACGGTCATCAACCGCGCCACCGTTTCCAAATGGGGAATCGAGCTGGGCACGGCCGTGATTTCGTTCAGCAAACCGGCGGCGACCGCGCAGGCCGGTCGGGAACAGGTCACTCAGGCGGCGGAGTGACTGTCAGCGCGGCCCGGATGCGGCGCAGCGGCCAGCCGACGACCGGCAGCTTGGCGTAAAGCTGGGTCGCGCTGTCCCAATGATCCGCATGCACCGAAACCCGCCCGGTGGCATCCAGGTGGATTTCGCTCATCCCTTCGAAGCACCATGCCGACCGGCCCCGCCCGCGCGGTATGAAGTCGAACCGCCACCGAATGTAGCCCGCCCGTTCGGACGCCGCGACGTCCAGGATGGTAAAGCGGGCCTCGCGGCACCGCTCGGTCATGTCCTCCAGAATCGCGCGCAGGCCGGCCTTACCGGAAACATCGTTGAACGGATCCGTGAACCGGATGTCGTCGCTGGCCAGTGCCAGCAGCTGTTCCAGCCCTTCCGGCATCGGCGCCGCGAAGGCATTGGCCCAACGGCGCGTCGCGTCCAATAGTGTCCCGTCGCCCATACCCTACCCCCGCTTAAAGACCGGTCGCTTTCCGGATCAGCCGAAAGTAGAGGGCGGCGGGCAATAGCCGCAAGAGTTTGAGCTGCCAGACGAAGCGGCGCGGAAAGGCGATTTCAAAGGACGTGCCCTGCAGTCCCTTTACGACCCTTTCGGCGGCATCTTCCGGTTCCATCAGGAAAGGCATGGGAAACTCGTTCTTGTCGGTCAGCGGGGTCCGCACGAAGCCCGGACAGATCACTTGAACCGTCACGCCGCGCGGCCCGATTTCGGCGGCCAGGGACTCCGCCATCGCGATAACACCCGCCTTGCTGGCGCAGTAAGCCGCCGCGCGGGGCAGGCCGCGATAGCCGGCGACGCTGGCCGTCAGGGCGAGCCGCCCCCGGCCGCGCGCCAGAAAACGCTGCACAACCGGTTCGATCCCATTGGCCAATCCGGTCAGGTTCAAATCGAAAATGCGCGCGGCGGCAGCGGCGTCGAACTCGGCGGCCGGCATGTCGGCATGGGTTCCGGCATTCAGGACCGCGATATCCACCGGCCCCAGATCGGCTTCGATCCGGTCCAGCACCGCCGCGTTCTCACCCCGGTCCAACACATCCAGTGGATAGGCGTGGATGGCATCATGTTCCGCCTCCAGTGCGGCCAGCTTGTCCCGCGACCGCGCGCTGACCGCGACGGCCCAGCCTTCCTGGGCGGCGCGCCGGGCGATGGCCGCGCCGATCCCCATGCTGGCCCCGGTAATCCAGATTACCTTGCGATTGTCGGCAGTCATGTCAGCGCCTCCAGAAATTTGGCCGAATCCTGCGCCATGGCCTGCCGCTTTTCCGGCGCCATGCGGGACATCGACCGGTAGATCATGGCCATACGCGGATTTCCCGACAGGGTCTCCGCGTTCCGGTCCAGAAAATCCCAGTACAGATAGTTGTAAGGGCAGGCATCCGCGCCCACCGGCTTCTTCGGATCATAGCGGCAGTCGCGACAGTAATCCGACATCCGATCAATGTATTTGCCGCTGGCCGCATAGGGTTTGGACCCCAGAATGCCGCCATCTGCGAACAAAGCCATGCCGTGGGTGTTGGGAAGCTCCACCCACTCGTACGCATCGGCATAGACACAGAGGTACCACGCACATACGGCCTTCGGCGACAATCCGGCCAGAAGGGAGAAATTGCCGATGACCATCAGCCGCTGGATATGATGGGCGTACGCGTCCCGCAGGGTTTGCCCGATGCATTGGCGCAGGCAATTCATATCCGTCTCGCCGGTCCAGAAGAATTCGGGCAGCGGCCGGTGCGCGTCCAGGAAATTCGTTTCGGCATAATCCGGCATCTTCAGCCAGTAGACGCCCCGAACATATTCCCGCCAGCCCAAAATCTGCCGGATGAAGCCCTCGGCCGCGTTCAGCGGCGCATGCCCGTCGCGCCAGGCGGCTTCGGCCCGCCGGCACAGGTTCAGCGGGTCCAGCAGTCCGGCGTTGAGATACTGGGACAACAGCGCGTGGTAGAGGACCGGCTCACCGGTCAGCATCGCATCCTGATAGTCACCGAACAGGGGCAGCCGGTCTTCGAAGAAGGCGTCGGCGCAACGCTCCGCCTCCTCGGCCGTTACGCCGAAAGCGAAACCGTCCAGACTGCCGTAATGGTCCGGGAACCGGTCCCGCACCAGATCGATGACCTCCCTGGTTATCGAGTCCGGTTCTATTGCCAACGGTGGGGTCGGCCGGAACAGGCCCGTATCGGGCGGTTGGCGGTTTTCCTTGTCGAAATTCCACTGCCCGCCTTCCGGCGTGCCGTCGTCGCGCATCAGCAGCCCGGTCTTGCGGCGGATCTCGCGATAGAAATACTCCATCCGCAATTGCTTCCGGCCCTCGACCCAGGCCGCAAACTCCGCACGCGTCGCAATGAAGCGATCGTCGTCCAGAATTTCCAGAGGCACCGGTCCACGCCAACCCTCCAGGGCCGATTGCAGTCGCCATTCCCCGCATTCCGTCGCAACGACAGAGGATGGGACGAGGTCCTCGATCGCCCGGTCGATTTCACCCAGGATGCTGCCGCTGTTCTTTGGATCGTCCAGGCGGATGTAGCGTACGCGCACACCCCTACGTTCCAAATCCTTGGCAAAGTGCCGCATGGCGGAAAGCAGGAAGGCGATCTTTTTCGGGTGATGCGGCACATAGGTCGCTTCTTCCGCGACCTCCGCCATCAATACGGTATCGGCAGACGGATCGAGGTTCGCCAAGGCGGACAGGTCCAGCGAGAGTTGATCGCCGAGGACCAGACGCAGCTTCCCACCAGACGCGCCCATCTCAGGCCAGCTGATATTCGAAACTGTCACCCTTGAGGGGGAAGGCCAGCTTCACCCAATGGCCGTCACGGTCGTACCAGAGGCTGAGTTTCAGATCCCCGTCGACATCGAAGCGCCGGGCTTCGACCTGCCCGGCCCCGGTATCGACGGTCTGCCAGCCGCCGCGATCGACACGCACTTCGGCAATCTCGCCGTCCTGGGTGTTGATCAGTCGGGGCCGGTCGACTGTGGCCGGATTCCAGTATGTTGTGGGCAAAAGGCTCAGGTCGCCAGTCGCATAATTGTCGCCCCGGTTACGGGCGATGAGGATCTCACTACCCTGCCGCACCGCCCGCACGCGATACGCGTCACCATCGTCGTCGGTTTCCGATTCGAAACTCTGGAAGGCGCCGTCCTGCCAAATCTCCCGGTTCTTGTGATGGTACCGGTAGAGCACGAGCGGGCCGAGGCCGACTTCCAGCAGGATGTCGATATCGACGATCGTCCGGTCGCCTTCCGTGCGCATGTCGATCCGGTGATGTCCGATCGGATCGCCGTTGCGGAACACCGCGAAATCCCGGTCCGCCTCCGCCCCGGTCAGACCGGCCCAGGTGGGCGATGTTCCACTGGTCAGGGCGGTTCCAGCCAACCCAAGCAGAAGGGTCCGTCGGTGCATTTTCAAGGACATGGCGTATGCTTCCCATATGGCGTGTCACGACTTGCGATACGCGGCGCACTGGGGTTCGGATCAGTTTTCGCCCTGTCACGCATCTGTCTTGCGGCGGTCATGCGGCGGCAACCGGCGGCGATTATGCAGCGATCCTCATGCTTCTCTCTTTCCATAGGCAGGAAACGACCCAGATGGAAAATACCCGCGAACAGGCGATTGAGAACGCCGAAGACATTTCCAGCAACCGCAGCGGCAATGAGACTTTCGAGGCGGTCCGGACGCGCCGTTTCACCCGGCGCGGCGTCCTGAAAGGCGCGCTGATGGCAGGGACCGCGCTGGCGATCGGGTCGCGGCTACCCCCGGCGGAAGCATCCGCGAAACCGTCCTTCGTATTCGATGAGATTCATCACGGCGTCGACGAAACCCATCACGTCGCCCCGGGCTATGACGCCGACATCCTGCTGCGCTGGGGGGATGCCCTGTTCGCGGATTCACCCGCCTTCGACCCGCAGGCGCAGAGTGCCGACGCCCAGTCCCGCCAGTTCGGCTACAACTGCGATTTCATCGGCGTCATCCCCCTGGCCGAAGACCGCGCGGTTCTGTGCGTGAACCACGAATACACCAACGAGGAGCTGATGTTCCCGGGTCTGGGCCGCCAGGACAAGGCGGATTTCCAAGCTATGACGGCCGATCTGGTCGCAGTGGAAATGGCCGCCCATGGCGGAACGGTGGTCGAAATCGTCCGGGGCGGCGACGGCAAATGGACCGCCGACGTGAACGGCAAACTGAACCGTCGGATCACCGCCCAGACGCCAATGCGCCTGTCCGGTCCCGCCGCCGGGCACGACCGGGTCAAGACCGGCGCCGATCCGGACGGCATGACCGTTCTGGGGACGATCAACAATTGCGCCGGCGGCGTCACGCCCTGGGGCACCTATCTGATGGCCGAAGAGAACTTCAATGGTTACTTCTGGGGCAAGGATGGCCTGGACGCGCATCCCGAGGCCGCGGCGCTGAAACGCTATGGCGCGCCGGGCGAATGGTATGCCTGGGGCAAGTTCGACGACCGGTTCGACATCACGAAGGAACCCAATGAACCGAACCGGTTCGGCTGGGTCGTCGAAGTCGATGTGCTGGACCCAACCTCTGCGCCGGTCAAGCGGACCGCGCTCGGACGCTTCAAGCATGAAGGGGCGGAAACCATCGTCAATGGCGACGGCCGCGTCGTCGTCTATATGGGCGACGACCAGCGCTTCGACTATCTGTACCGCTTCGTCACCGCCCGGCCGTTCGACGCTGGAAATCGCGAAGCCAACCGCGATCTGCTCGATGACGGCATCCTCTCCGTGGCGCGGTTCAACGATGACGGATCGCTGGATTGGCTGCCGCTGGTTCATGGCGAAGGCCCGCTGACGGAAGCCAACGGGTTCCGCGATCAGGGCGATGTTCTGATTTCGACCCGCCAGGCCGCCGACCTTCTGGGCGCGACCAAGATGGATCGGCCGGAAGACGTCCAGGCCAATCCGAAGACCGGCAAGGTCTATGTCATGCTGACGAACAATTCCAAACGCACGGCGGATCAGGTCGACGGGCCGAATCCCCGGGCGGAGAACGCGTTCGGCCAGATCGTGGAACTGACCCCGGCGAATGGCGATCACGGTGCGGACGCGGCGTCCTGGGAGCTTCTGGTCGTCTGCGGCGACCCGGCGGCTGCGGATATCGGCGCGCAGTGGAACGAGGCGACCAGTGCCAATGGCTGGTTCGCATCGCCGGACAATTGCACCATCGACCCCGACGGCCGCCTTTGGATCAGCACCGATCAGGGTAGCGCCTGGTCGAAATCCGGCACCGCGGACGGCGTTTGGGCACTGGAGACGGACGGACCGCTGCGCGGTACGGGCCGGATGTTCTTCCGTGTGCCGATCGGCGCGGAGATGTGCGGCCCGGTCTTCTCGGACGACGGCGAGACCCTGTTCGTCGCGGTTCAGCACCCGGCATCGGACGGCGTGAAGAACTATCCCGGTTTCGAACGGGACTCGACCTTCGACGATCCGGCGACCCGCTGGCCGGATTTCGAGGACGGCATGCCCCCGCGCCCGTCCGTAGTGCAGATCACCCGCCAGGGCGGCGGCAAGATCGGCGTCTGACGCCCGACATCACGCGCAAATGGGAAGGGCCGCGCGGCACATGCCGTCGCGGCCCTTACTCTTTTGGCCCTTGCTCTTTTCTGCGATCGGGTGACCCCGGATGCCTATTCCGCCGCTTTCCGGGCGGTCAGCAGGTTTTCCGCCGGCAGGTAATCTTCGATATTCACCGGATCGATCTGCGAGGGATCCAGGAATTCCTCGGCATATTGCTTCCAGACACCGGTGCGCAGGAACAAGTCGAACAGGTCCGGATCGATATGCTGATCCTGACACATGAACTTCATGATCTTCAGCGACTCGCTGATCGTCTTCGCCTTCTTGTAAGGCCGGTCGGCGGCGGTCAGCGCCTCGAAGATATCGGCGATCGCCATGATCCGCGCCGGGATCGACATGTCCGACTTCTTCAGGCCGCGCGGATAACCGGTACCGTCCATTTTCTCGTGGTGGCCGCCGGCATATTCCGGAACGCGCTTCATCTTCTTCGGGAAGGGAAGCTGTTCCAGCATCTTGATGGTCACGACGATATGGTCGTTGATCTTCTCCCGTTCCTCGGCGGTCAGCGTGCCGCGCCGGATGGAAAGGTTATAGAGCTCGCCCGTATTGTAATTGCCGACCTTGTGCTCCGGCAGGTCGCCCAGCAGCGGTTCCACGGCGGGCGGCGGCGGCGGCGGCTCCTTCTGGACCCGCATGGCCTCGGGCGGGCTCAGCCCCAGATCCTTATGGAAATGGCGGGTCCAGGTTTGCGCGCCGATCTGATGCAGGCGCTCGATATCTTCGTCATCCATGAATTCGCCGCCGACATTGGCGGTCGCGACGAAGGCGTATTCCTCATTGAGACGCGCGCATTCGAACTCGAAATCCCGGTCGCAGGTATCCGGGTCTTCCCCGGCGAGCTTGCGCTTCAGGCAGGCGATCTCCGCGTCGCGGCGCAGCACCTCGAACCGGGTGCGGATCTCGTGGATCCGGTTATAGATCGTCTCCAGCTTGGAGGCCTTGTCGACGACATATTCCGGTGTGGTCACCTTACCGCAATCGTGCAGCCACGCCGCCACATGCAGTTCGTACCACTGATCTTCATTGAGGTCGAAGCCGGCAAAAATCCCTTCCTCGTTCTCGCAGGCGGCCTTGGCCAGAAGCTTGGTAATTTCCGGCACGCGCTGGCAATGGCCGCCGGTATAGGGCGACTTGTCGTCAATCGACGCCGCGATCATCTCGATCAACGAGTTCCACAGCATGCGCTGCTGCTGGATCAGCAATTGGTTCTCGAGGGCCACCGCCGCCTGGCTGGTCAGGGCCTCGATCATCGGCTGCATGGAGGCATCGAACGCAATCGTGTCGCCGCGCAGGGACCGCGCGTTGATCAATTGCAGGACGCCGATGACCTCGCGTTCCGTATTGATCATCGGAACGGCCAGGAAGGATTTCGAACGATAGCCCGTGGTTTCGTCGAACTTCTTCGTACCGGAGAAGTCGAATTCCTCTGCCTCGTAGGCGTCCGGAATATTGCTCGCCATGGCCTGGTGATACACGGCCGAGGCGACGTTGTTCATGTTCTTGGACTGATCGTCGCGGTATAGCGGCACGGGCGGGAACGGGATTTTCTTCCCGGTCGTGCCACCCATCGCGATATTCAGCTTATCGTTCCGCATGATCTGGAAGGACAGACCGGTCTCGTCCTCGGTCACCAGATACAACGTCCCGCCATCGGCATTATAGATCGTCTTCGCCTCGAGGAGGATCATCTCCATCAGGCGGTCGTGATTGCGTTCGGAGGACAGCGCGATTCCCAGCTCGACCAGCCGGTGAATCATGCGCTCACCAGCCCGCCGCCCAAACGGAGTTTCCCGCCGTTCGCTGTCGTCGTCGTCTTGGATCTCGTCGGATCCTTGATCTAGGCCTGTCTCCATTGGAACCAGAATACTACCCATGCCGCGCGGCGCCCGGATACCCGATCCGCGCGCCGGAAAGTGTTAACGCTTCACTTTAGAGTGTTTCACGCCCTTACGGAAGCGTCGACATTGCCGTGCACCTTCTTCCGACTCGGCAACGTCCGCTATCCAATCAATGGCCACGAATTGCGCCCGTGTGGAGCTATTTGCTGGTCGCCACATAGACGCCGTCCCAATTGGCGGGCGGCGGATTGTCGCGGTACTCCGAGATTCGGAAGGCGAGCATGGCGTAGTATCCGTCCATCGCGCCACCCAGCCCGCCGCGCAATTCCGTCAAAATCGCCTCGGCACCGGCCCAATCCTGACTGCGATAGGCGGCCAGCAGCGCGCCGTGGGAGTGTGCATGGTCCACGAATTCCTGGCTCTGACGCATATCCTTGCGTCCCAGCAGGGTGAAGATTGTCACCGCCTCCGCCTTACCCTTCACGGCGATACGGTCGAGTTCCAGCGTGGCGAAATCCGCCTCCGCCTCGGCCTGCGTGTCGCCGCCGATGACGATGCCGACGCCGTATCCCTTCGACTGGCCTTCCAGCCGGGACGCCAAATTGACCGCATCGCCCAGGACCGAATAGTCGAACCGTTGTTCCGAGCCCATATTGCCGACGACACATTCGCCGGTATTCAGGCCGATCCCGATATTCAGCGGCAGGAAGGGCACCCCTTCCGCCTCCGCCTCGCTCCGCCGGGCCTCATTCAGGACATGCAGCGCCTCGAACATGGCCAGCGCCGAATCGCAGGCGACATTCGGATGCCGCGCGACGTCCAGCGGCGCGTTCCAGAAGGCCATGATGCAATCGCCCATATATTTGTCGATCGTGCCTTGGCGTTCCAGGATGCAGTTGGTCAGCGGGGTCAGGAACCGGTTGATCAGGACCGTCAGGCCCTGCGGGTTGCCCTTGAAGCTCTCTGAAATCGTGGTGAACCCGCGCACGTCGCAGAACAGGAAGGTCAGGGTCTTCGTCTCGCCCCCCAAGGTCAGTCTTTCCGGCTGATCGGCCAATTGCTCGACCAGCGCCGGGGAAAGATACTGGGCAAAGGCGCCGCGGATCTGACGGCGCTGCGCCTCTTCGCGGGTGAAGAGGATGATGGTTCCGGTCAAATAGATCGCCAGGGACGACAGGCTGGGAAAAACCGGGTCGAAGAGCTGCAAATCCTCGGTGAAGCGGAACCAGGAGAAGTAGAAGGCACCGGCAACGCAGACCGCGCCCAGGATGGCGGATTTCAGCGCGCCCAGGCGGGGCATCGCCGCGATCAGAAGGATGCCGAGCCCCAGAATGAAGGCGAGTTCGTAGAACAGGGCGACGGCGGGCCTTTGGAGGTAGTGGTCCGCGATGATCTGTTCTGCGATCTCGGCATGAATCTCCACCCCCGGATACTGCGACTGAAGCGCCGTCGACCTAAGATCGAACAGGCCGGCCGCGCTGGTGCCGACAAGGACGATCCCACCGGCCACCATGGCCGGGTCGAACTCGCCGGTCAGAACGTCCTTGGCGGACAGATAGCGTTCCGGCCGGTGCCCGGTCGAATGCAGCCACAGACGTCCGAACCGGTCCGTCGGGACGGTCTTCGCCCCGATCTGAATGGCGGCGATCCCGCTTTGATCGCCCGATTCCAGGCCGGAAGCGCCGTGGGCGGTGCCGCTGGCATAGACGATCATCGTCTCGACGCCCTGAACCGTACGGAAGGCCTCCACGACCAGAGAGGGATAGAGGTTGGTTTCGCCGCCATCGCCCTTGTCGAGCTGGAACACGGTAGGGATCCGCCTCACCAGCCCGTCCTGTTCCAGACGAAGGCTGAATGTCCCATTGCCGGAGGCGGCCGCTTCGAAAATCGGCAGGTTTGTGATGGCCCCGTTGTAGAGCGGTTGAATTTTCGTACGCGCATCCGACGCGCTGAGCCCCTTGGTCGCGAAGGTCCCACCGAATTTGGGCACATGCGGCAACCGGCCGTCCTGACTGAGCACGAAGCCCAGGACGACGGGGTTATAGGCCTGCAGATACTGCGCGAAGGCGGCATCGAAATCGGGCAATTGCTTGACCTGGGCGATCAATTCGTCGGCCCCGGCCAGGACGCTCCATTCGTCGGCGGCGTTCGGCGGTGACAGGCGGTCGGCCTCGGCGAAGACGATGTCGAAGGCAATGACGGCAGCCCCCGCCTGGCGCAGATTGACGATCATCTGGGCGATCTTGATCCGGGACCACGGCCATTGGCCCAGGGCCGCCAGGCTTTCCTCGTCAATATCGACGATGCGCACCGGGATGTCCGCATCCGGCACATAGTCGCGGGGCGCCTCGCGCATCATCGTGTCGAAAACGAAGAATTGCAGTTGCTCCAGCCAAGACGGCTGGGAGGTGCGAATGTAAAGCGCCGCTGCAAGGATCAGCAGCGGCGCCCAGTAGTGACCCGACTTTCGAATTAGCGCGAACATCGGCGATGGCGCCAGCCGCCTAGGTCTAATTCAGAGGAATGCCGCCGACCTCCACGGTCGCAGTGCCGCCGGCCGACGGGTTGACCGTCAACGAAATGTTCTGCGTCCGCGTATCCGTGAACTGCACTTGAATATTGGTGCAATGAACGTCGCAATTGTTCGAACGTGAGAAATCACTGGTCTCGAAGATTGCTGGACCGGAAGCGTCGCTGAAGTTGACACTGGCGCTTGCCGACCCGTTGTTCATACCCCCGCCAATTCCAGTATCGTTAATGCTCGAGAATGACGCGCTGATGAAGCGGGAGCTGAAATTGACACTGGACGAGTAACTGAACGAGACACCGTTCTGATTGACACTCACAGACCCGGTGGACACGGATCCCGATCCGGCGCTGTTGATGATGTCGCTGAAGGTGGTGGTCGCATCCGCAACGGGGCTGGAAATGACCGGCAACGGGACTTGCGTGTTGCCCGGGTTGTTCAACTCACCCAGAACAGGGTCGTTGCTCGCGCCGGATCCTTCATTGGCGTTGTTAAGCTGCGCGTTGGACGCCTGTTGCTGCTGTCCACCTTGCTGCTGATCGGAGCCCTGCTGCTGCCCGTCATTCTGCTGCTGCGTGCCGCGTCCGCCAAGCGGTGCGGAAACCTGCTGAATGGCACCCGGCGGGGCGATGAAGAACACGGGCGGCTGGCCCGGCGACGCCAGGACGGCCCCGCCCGGTCGGTTCAGATCGACACTGCCATTCGGAGAACTGAAATTGAAAGAGCCCGTATTCGCATTCGTTTGGGTCAACGGCCCCGGACCGGCGAGGGCCGCGAAGACGACCGGTTGACCCGGCGACGGGTTGAGCGTCGACGTTTGCTGCGGAAACTGCTGCTGCGCCTGATCCGGCGACAGCACCGACACGACGCCGATCGTTCCACGAATCCCGATCGTGCCGACCGGCAGTTTGATCGTCATGTTCTCCGGCGTTCCGGCAGAGATGTTGCCCGTGACGAACCGCATCACGCCCTTGCCCATGGACGCGGCCAGGGAGCCCTGCCGCGTCGCCGGATCGTAGACGAATTCGTCGATTGTCATTTCGCTTTCCGGGCCGATCGTGAAGACTGTTTCGTCCAGCAACAGGATCTGCATGCCCGAATCCGCGCCCGACGTAATCTGATCCTGCAGGAAGATCGGTTCCGCGCTGACGATCTGGCGGCCGACCGCATTGGCGCGCGCCAGGGCAACCTCGCCGCGCACTGCCGCCGAAACCCCGGCCTGCGTGGCGTCCTGGGCCAGGGACGGTGCGGTCCAAAGCGTGGTGGCCGCCAGTGCGGTCATCAGGGTCGTGGCAATGCGGTTCATCTTGTCCTCCCCGCCGGCAGCCGGCGCCTGCCGGTCAGAAATCCAGTTTACGTGTCAACAGGACGGACACGCGTGCGCTGTCATATTGGAAGTTGGTGATGTTGGACCGGACATAATTGTATTCGCCCGAGAACGAGACATTTGTCTCGTTCAGGAACTCCTGAATCGAGTCATTGATGTTGACCGATTGCTGCAGATAGTCGTCGCCGATCAGATCGACCAGAGGCATGCCATAGGTCATCCGAACGCGGAACGGTTGTTCGATCCGCTTCTCGCCCGTTGCACCGACAACCAGCGCGTCCGACGCCTTGTACTGGCGGACGCCCATCATCAGGCTGCTCAACAAGTAATGCTCGCCTCCCAGAAGCCAGGTGTGGCTCGCCTCGGCGCGATAGTCCTTGTAGGAGTAGATGCGCGCATCGCTATTGCCACCGTCCGGCGACGCCGTTTTGAATTCCGCCGTGCCGACTAGGCGGACATAGTGATCGGGGTCGACCCGCATACCGGCGCCGGCCAGCGTCGTATACTTATTGCCCGACCGCAGCGTCAGTGTCCCGAAATTCGGCGTATTGTGATAGTCCTCGTCCTGGATCGTGAAGGACGCGAACGTATCCAGGCGCGGCAAATCTTCCAGCCCGGTCAGCTTGTGCTTGTGATCGATGCGCAGTTCCAGACCTTCCGACTGATAGAACTTCGCCCAGTCCAAGCGCATCGTGCGGATAAAGGCGCGCGGAGAGAAGGTGAAGTTCGGATAGCGCAGACGCATTCCGACATCGAATGTCGCGGCGTGCACGTCGAGGCGGCTCTGCTCCGTCAGCGTGTCGGCATACAGATCAACGCCCCCGAAAATTTCATGCTGATTCTGGAAACCGGGATCATGCGTGAAGTCGTAGCTGAGGATCGTTAGAATCCCCAACATGCCCTTTTCACGGTCCTCCGCATTGGTGATCGGTGCGCGGACGCCGGCCGCCTCCAGCTCGCCCGAGGCCGGGGCGGAGTTGCGGTTGGTATCGTAATAGGTTCCAAGACCGACCAGAACCGAATGCTTCGTGCGCTGTCGGCGCCGTTCGATCTCCGCCAAGTAATCGTCGACTTCCTTGCGTACCTTTGGTGGCAGGCCGTCGACGGCCGCCACCGCCTGGAACTCGCGCTCAGCCTCGTCGATGCTGTCCAGCCGGAACAGGGCGAGTGCGTAGTAGTACCGCACCTCGAGCGCGTCCGGCGCAATCAACAGGATTCGTTCAAGGGTCGCGGCTGCCCCACGGACGTCGCCTCGCTCCAACTGAGTGCGCGCGAAGCAGACGTTCAGGGCGATATTGTCCGGATCAGACAGAATCTCGGCGTAGGAGACCTGTGGGCAGTTTTGGTCCGCCAGCGCATCGCTGGCCTCATTCGCCGCGCGGATCGACGCTTCGATATCGGAGCGGCGCGTATCGGCCTTTTCGGCTTCCTGTTCGGGAGAGACCTGCTGCGCGATCCCGCCCTGAATCAGCAAGAACGCGCCCAGCGCCGCCCCTGCCGTTCCGGCAATCGCCCTTTGAACGATACGAAAATCCATCACTTCAGTCCCCCGCGCACTCCCCAACGGCGTCATATACGCCGAATCGCAACTTTCGAAAAAGTATCAAGCATCGTGGGGTGGCGAAAGAAATAATCCCGATTTTCCGGGTCGGATGGGCTTTCTGTTGCAATTTTGCCCCATTTTCCTGGAATGGGTGCAAAATGCGGGCACGTTACGCGTCAGGATGCGGGCATCAGAGCAGATTGATCCGCATGTTTTCGCGCGCCACGATCGCGCCGGACCAGACCTTACGCGCCTCCAGCTCCAGGGCTTCCATGAAGGCGTCGTCATGGGTCGGGTCATGATGGAATATCGCCAGCATCCGCACATTCGCGGCGCGGCACAGCCGGACCCCCTCCTCCCAGGTGGAGTGACCCCAGCCGACCTTTTCCGGGAATTCCGATTCGGTATAGGTGCTGTCGTAAATCACCAGATCGGCACCTTCGATCAGCGCCAGAATGTTCTGATCCGGCTCGCCCGGCACGTGCTCGGTGTCTGTGACATAGCAGACCGACTTGCCGCGATGCTCGATCCGGTAACCGGTCGCACCGTTCGGATGGTTCAGCGGGGCGGTTCGCACCCGGATGTTTTCGGTCAGATTGAACGTATCGCCGGCGCTGAAATCCGAAAAGGTCAGCGATCCGCGCATCGCTTCCAGCGGCACCGGGAAGAAGGGTTGAGCCATCTGACCGGACAGAACCTTGCGGATGCCGCCCTGATCCGCCTCGACATGGCCGGCCATGATTTCGAACGATCGGTCTGGCAGAAAAGCCGGGGTGAAGAAGGGAAAGCCGTTGATATGGTCCCAATGCGTGTGGGACAGCATCAGATGGGCGCGCTTCACGTCCTTCTTCAGCATCCATTGCCCCAGCGATCGGATTCCCGTGCCGGCGTCAAAGATGATCCGGTCCCCGCCGGCGGCGACTTCGATACAGCTTGTATTGCCTCCGAAACCGATATGGCGCGGCGACGGACACGCGATGGAGCCCCGGACTCCCCAAAACTTGACCTTAAACGCCATGCTAAACCTCTCTTCCGCCCCGACGCCCCAACTTCGGCGCAGCCCCCGACGCCACTAGCTTTACGGCATAAGACCGATTTGAAAGAAATTTGTCTATTTTTTTAACCAAATCTCTCCAATCGAATCAGCTCTTTGGATACAGACGCAGCGTGATCCGTTCATTCTTTTTCTGATTTTCAGGGATCGGTTGCTTCGCCACATCCAGGTTCGGCACTTTCGGATCCGTGTCGGCATAGCCCGACGCGTTCAGCCATTGCGGCTGCATCCCAAGTTCGATGAAGGCCCGCACCACCCGCGCGGCCTGAGCGGCGGACAGTTCCCAATTGCTGGGAAACGTCTCGCCGGGCGGCGGCAAGTCCGAGGTGTGGCCTTCGACATCGACATAAAAAACGTCATAGGGCGGCTCTTCCAACTCGCGCCGGACCGCGTCCAGTACATCGATCGCGCCCGGGGTCAGGACCGTCGTGCCCGGCTGAAAAAAGTAGCCGGCGGCAAAATCGATCACGAGGCCTTCATCGTCGAAGCCCACATTAACCGCGTCCGGCGGGAAGGTGCTCGCTTCCGACAGGACCGAGTTCATGGTCGCTTCCAATGCGAAGATCGGGGTGTCCTTGGTCGTGGTTCCGCCGATCTTTTCCGCAATGCCGGCCTGGACCTGCTCGAACACGGGCAGTTCGATTTTCGAGAAGGAGACCAGCATGACGAAAAAGGCCATCAGAAGGGTGATGGCGTCCGCATAGGTCACCATCCAGTCTTCGCCCTCGTCCTCGGGAACATTGGGGCCGGATTTTCGCCGTCTCGCCATCGTGTCGTTCCCTTTCGCCGCGCCTAGGACTGCTTGTCGATGTCGAAGCGAATATTGGGATCCAAGAAACTGTTCATGCGGTCCGCAATATACCGGGGTGAGCGGCGATCCGCGAGCATGACCAGCCCTTCAGTGATCAATTCGTGTCGAAAGCGTTGAATCTGCTGACGCTGGGTCAGCTTCGTCGACGCCGGGATCAGGATCAGCCGCGCGAACAGAACGCCGTAAAGCGTGGTGTTCAGGGCCACGGCCAAACCGGTGCCTAACGCCTTCGGATCTTCGCTGAGATTGGACAGCATGATGATCAGACCGACCAGGGTTCCGATCATACCGAAGGCAGGCGCCGTCGACCCCATGGATTTCAGGATGTTGGCGGGAACCATGTTCCGCTCGAAGGTCTTTTCCGCCGCGATCTCCATGGATTCGCGCAGTTCCTCGCCGGTATAGCCGCTCAACAGATTTTCGACGCCGAAGCTCAGGAAATCGTCGGCTTCGACCTTGCCGATTTCCTGTTCCAGGCCGATCAGGCCCTTCTGCTGCGCCAGATAACCCCATTGGATGATGCGGCCGACCTCCTGATTCAGGACGTTCCGGCCGGCTCGATACACCGCGAACATGCTGAAAATCGCACGCAGGGACAGCATGACATAGCGGTATTCCTGTCCCAGAAAGGTCGCCGCCAAAGTGCCGCCGACGACCATCACGGCGCTGAAGACATCAACAAAAATAAGATAATTGTCGGTGGAGGAGACCACCGCGAATACAAACAGGCCGAACGCCAGGATAAAGGCGAATAACGTATTGATAGACATAGGCTGCGACTGTCTCCCCGTGAACTCAGCCTGATATCCGGGCTGTCCGCCCAAAACAAATGTGCGACAGTATGCGCGATTCGTTCGATGTCGACCGCAACAGTTTGGTTAACTATGGTCGCCGAACCAATGAAAACACAAGAAAAGTCGCCCTCGACGGGCAGGAGTCCCATCTTGCGCCACCGCCCCCGCCGCAAATCCCGTCCCGCCACGCCTCGTCAGGCCGACCCGATCGAGGTGCGCGTCGAACGTTTCGGCGCCCGGGGCGACGGCATCGCCCGCGGCCCGGAGGGCCCGCTTTACATTCCCGACACCGTACCCGGCGATCGCGCGATCGTTCTGCCCGGCGCGACGCGCGGCGACGGCCGTGCCGCAACCCTGAGGGAAGTCCTCGAATCCGGACCCGGCCGGGTCACGCCGCCGTGCGCACACGCCGACCGGTGCGGCGGCTGCACCCTGCAGCACGCATCGGGCGATCTGATCGCGGCGATGAAGCGGGATCAATTGGCCGAGGCCTTGGCGCGCAAGGGGTTGCCCGCCGACATTGTCGCGCCGACCGTCAGCGTCCCGGCGGGGTCCCGGCGGCGGCTGCGCCTGTCCGCCCTGCGCCTCGCCGCGGGAACGGTTCTGGGGTTCAACGAACGCGCCAGCGGCAAGGTGATCGATGTCCGGGAATGTCCGGTCGCGCGGCGCGAACTGACGGATCTGTTCCCGGCCCTGAGAGACCTCATTGGCGGCCTGGAATGCCTTGGGCGCGGTGCGGACGTGCAGGTGACGCTCAGCGACACCGGTGTCGAAATCCTGTTGATACCGACCAGCGGCGGCGACCCTTCCCTGGATGAGCGGCAGGATCTGGTGGATTTCGCCGAACGGCACGACATCGCTCGAATCGGCTGGGAGACGGATGGCATCGCCGAGCCCTTGGTCGCCCGACGGACGCCCCGGACGGTCTTCGCCGGCGTCCCGGTCGACCTGCCCATCGGCGGTTTCCTGCAGCCCAGCCGGGAAGGACAGGAGATCCTGACCCGCCTTGTCCTGCAGGGTGTACCGGACAACGCCCCAACCGTCGCCGATCTCTATGCCGGCTGCGGAAGCTTTGCCGTTCCCCTGTCCAAGCGCGGCGCCAATGTCGTCGCCGTCGAAGGATCGGAAGCGGCGGTCGCCGCCCTGCGGCGCGGTGCCGCCGGACTGCGTCTCCAGGCCGAATGCCGCGATCTGGCCCGCGACCCGCTGGGCGTGACGGAACTGAACCGCTTTCAGGCGGTGGTGTTCGATCCGCCCCGCGCCGGGGCCGCCGCACAGGCCGAGACCCTGGCGCAAAGCGCCGTCCCCCGCATCGTTGCCGTGTCCTGCAATCCCGCCACGCTTGCCCGCGATCTGCGCAGCCTCGTCGACGGCGGCTACACCTTGGACAGCGCCGTCCCGGTCGACCAGTTCACCTGGTCCGGTCATGTCGAAGCCGTCGCGGTGTTAAGCCGTCCCGTTTAGCCGGACCGGTGCGGGCACGGGAACGCAAAATCGACGTGATAATGATCGTCGTGCCTGACCCAGGCCTGTCTGGTGTTGAACACGCCCCAGGACCGCAGCGCGGGGCTGGCGGCGAACAGATCGTCCTGTAGATCCGGGGCGAAGTAGATGCGTCGGATATCGCCACCTTGCCGCCGAGCGGCGGCGCGCAAGGCAATCAGATGATCGGCCGCCGCGCCAAAGTCGATCTGTCCGGAATCGCCTCGTCCCGCGGAATCGAACTCTTCGTCATATCCGTACCGATTGAGCATATGGGTCGGCAGGACCGCATTGTTCCTGAGCGGCATCATGAAATCCACGGACAGGCCTTCCCGATGCGTTCGGTGCGGCGGGAACGGACCGCCCCAGGGAAAGCCGACTTCCCCATAAACGAACTGAACGTCCGGATGAGATCGGGCGAGGGTCCCGTAAGCTTCCATCGTAGCCGCGACGGCTTCCCCCCTGCCATAGGTCCGCAGTGCGAGAATGCAGGGCAGACAATAGGTGCCGAAGTTCTCTCCATAGACCGGCAACCGATCCGCAGGTAACGGCACCGCGCATCCCGGCAAGCCGTCCACCAACCGCGTCACTGCGACCGGGGCAGCAACAATCAAGAGCGCCAGGACGATGAAGCCTGCGAAAATGCGATAGCTGACCGACATAAGCCCCCCTGTTGCGGCGCGTCCAACTCAACAGCCTTCCGCGGCAAAAGTTTGGCGCAATCGGCGCCTCAATGCGGCTAAAGCACGAAGGCCAACAGGAAGGGCAGCGTCGCGAAGCTGATGGCGGTGGAGACGACGACCAGGCCGGCGACTTCGGCCGGGCTGTTGTCGTAGTACTGGGCGAAGAGATAGTTGAACACCGCGACCGGCATGGACGATTGGATCAGGACCACGCCCGCCGCCGGTCCGGTCAGCCCGAAGGCCCAGACCAGCAGAACGCCGACCGCCAGCCCGCCGCCGATCCGCACCACGGACAGGATGACTGCGCGCCCGACCCCCTGCACCGTCAACCGGGCCAGGGAGACGCCGAGGAAGAGCAGCATCAGCGGTATCGTGAACTGGCCGATCAGATGGACCGTATTCGACACCCATTCCGGCAGGGTGGTTCCGGTCCACAGCAGCAGGACGGCCAAGGAGACGACATAGATATGCGGCGTCGACAGGGCACGCTTTACCGACATGCCGCCCGCCGCAATCGAAATCCCCACGGTGAACTGCAGCAGGGCCGAGATCGTGAAATAGGCGATGCCGAGCGCGAGGCCGATATCTCCGAAGGCGAAGAGGCAGAGCGGCAGGCCCATATTGCCGGTGTTCGGCAGCATCAGCGACGGCAGAAAGGCGCGCAGCGGATATCCCCCCGCCTTCAGCGCCAGGTACCCCATTGTCAGCGCCGCCGCATGGGCGAGGATCGCAATCCCCGCGATCTGCCCCAGCAGGCCGATATCGACACCGGATTCCATCAACGTCGAGAAGACGAGACAGGGGCTGCCCACAAAGACGATGATCGGCGTGAACTGATTGGTGTCCAGCGTCCGGCCCGCCTTGATCCAGGCGAAGCCGATGCCGGCCGTCACAAAGACCGGGGCGAGAACCGAGAACAGATCGGCGAGCATCGAGTATCCCTGGTCAGGCGCCGAGCTTGTCGCGCACCAGGGCGGCGACATCCGCTTCCGGCCGCGCGCCGTAGTGCGAAATCACCTCCGCCGCCATGATCCCGCCGATCCGGGCGGCGTCGACCAGGCTGCGGCCTTGCGTGTAACCGTACAGGAATCCGGCAGCGTATTGATCGCCCGCGCCGGTCGTGTCCACGACCTTGGCGACCGGTTCCGCATCCACCACATGCACCTCGTCCTTCGAGATCACAACCGACCCCTTTTCCGACCGGGTCAGGCAGGCGATGCGACAATCGCGCCGGGCGTTCTGCAAGGCGGCATCGAAATCGTCGACCTGATAGAGCGAGGTGATTTCGTCTTCATTCGCGAACAGAATGTCGACATGGTCGCGCACCAGCGCCAGGAAGGCGTCGCGGTGACGGCCGACGCAGAAACTGTCGCTGAGGGTCAGCGCGACCTCGCGCCCGGCCGCATGGGCGGCATCCGCGGCGGCGGCGAAGGCGTCCTTCGCGGCGTCCCGGTCAAACAGATAGCCTTCCAGATAGACGACCTTGCCGGCCGCGATGACGGCGTCCTGCACATCGGTCGGGGTGAAATCGGAGGCGGTGCCGAGATAGGTCACCATGGTCCGCTGCGCATCGGGCGTCACCATGACCAGGCATTTGCCGGTACCCGGCCCGTCGATCGCCGGGGAGGCGACAAAGTCGACGCCGATGGCGGTCATATCGTGGCGGAACACGTCGCCGAACTGATCGTCGCGCACCTTGCCGATATAGGCGCCCTTGCCGCCCAGGGCCGCAAGGCCGGCCATGGTATTGCCGCAGGACCCGCCGGACCGTTCGATGCCCGCCGGCAAGGTTTCGTACAAGGCATCGGATTGTTCGCGTTCGACCAGGGTCATGCCGCCCTTCGCCATACCGGCCGCGGTGACCTTCGCGTCATCGACCTCCACCAGCACATCGACCAGCGCATTGCCGATCCCGACGACATCGTACCGCGTATCCGCCATGAATCCTGTCCTTCCCTGAAAGCCGTCCGCTTGTTCCGTGTGACCGCTACTTAGCCCCTGCCCGGCGGTCGGGCAATCCCGCAGCCCCGGAATCGCGCCCCCCTGCGCCGTCAGTTGGCAATGGCACGGACATTTGGCAAATTAAGAACAAGCGATAGGTGACGCTTCAAAAATTGGTGGCCCGTATGGCGTTGGATTTGACCGGTATCAAAATCATGTTGGTGGAAGACGACGTTTCCATGCGGATGATGATCAAGCAGTTGCTCCTCGCCTTTGAGGTCGGACAAGTTAACGAGTATGCCAACGCGACCGACGCGCTGAGCGACATCATCGGCACCAGACCGGACATCATCATTTCCGACTGGATGATGGAACCAATGGACGGGTTGACCTTCGCGCGGCAGGTCCGAATTCTGAAGGACAGGGCGGTCCGAAAGACCCCGATCATCATGTTGACCGGGCATACGGAGCGCCGCCGCGTGGAGCAGGCCCGCGATTCCGGCGTCAACGAGTATCTGGCGAAACCGGTATCGACCAACTCCATGTATGCCAGGCTGCAGGCGGTCCTGGAACGGCCCCGACCCTTTATCGACGCCAAAACCTATCACGGCCCCGATCGGCGCCGGAAGCAGATCCCCCTGCCGGACGACAGGCCCGACCGCCGAAACGCGGGGGCCGCAAAGAAGTCCGGCGAAAAGCCGATCTTTGAGATCAGCAACGAGGATTGACCCCGGGGGTCGGTGCAGCAGGCGCGTCCCAAAGTAAGTTACGGCCGACAGAGGCGCCGTCACAGGTGCAGTAACGGCCCAGGTTGCGGCGCAGGTCAGGAGATGTGACCGCCGGACCAGATTGCGGTGCGCGACATTGGCGGTGAGGGAAATGGCCTTTCCCAGGACGATGTCAGAAAACCTGCTGACGAGCTGAGGAGCCCGGCAACCAGCGGTTGACAGGGTCGTACGTGCTTCGTATCCCACCTGTGCGCATCGTGCGTCGCGGTATCAATTCAATCGGGTGGGACCATCATGAAATTTGTGTTGAAAGGAGTTTGCCTGGGTCTTGGGCTGCTTGCCCTCCAGGCCTGTGCCTTCGTGGATCAGGAAATCGAACTCGGCTACACGCCGCAGGGCTACGAGCCGCAGGGCAGCGGCACCGTCGTCGCCGCCGCGCCGAAAGCCGCTTACACCAACGACCTCAATCCGGAAGGCCGGCTGATCATCGGCACCGTCAAGAACGGTTTTGGATCCCGTACCGCGGACGTCCTGCCGGTCAACGACCCCGCTACCTGGATCGCCAATGCGGTCGTCTCGGAGCTCGAGCTCGCCGGATACACCGTCGAGAAATCCGGGAGCACCGTAGTGGACGACGCCGCGCGCGCCATCGAAGTGAAGGTGACCAAAGTGTTCACCGACCAGGACACTGGCATGATGACGATCGGCGCCATTTCGACGCTGTTCTACGAGCTTACGGTCAAGTCGAACGGCACCGTCGTCGCGACAATCCCGGTCACCTACAGCGCCGACATCTCGGAGCGCAGCATCGCCGGCACCGGATCGTTGAAAGCCGCGGCCCTGAAAGAGGCGCTGGAGAAATCGCTCTCCACAGCGATGCCGCAGGTGCTCGAAGCTCTGCAGGGCACGCCGACGAGCTAAGCCTGTCACGGCAGCGAACAACGGAACGGCGCCCGGATCTCTCGGGCGCCGTTTTCGTTTCGGGAACCAGAACGATCGCCCGAAGAGAACCCGGGCGGCAAGACCATGTCAGGATCGGCGGCGGCGACCGAATTCGGCGTTATCGCACCATCAGGGTGGCGTAGAACACCACGGCGGACAGTACAGCGGAAGCCGGGACCGTCACCACCCAGGCCGCGACAATGGTCAGGAAATGAGTTCGTCGCACCAGCTTGCGATGCGCGATTTCCGCCTGGGGCATCTCAATTTCAGGGTCCGACGGATCGCTGCGCTGTACCATCTGTCGCCGTTTCCGGCTTCGACGGGTATAATACTCCCGGAAAAAGCCGACCCCGAAAACCGCGCCGACGGCGATATGGGTCGAACTGACCGGCAGCCCCATCCAGGATGCTACGATCACCGTGATCGCCGCCGACAAGGCCACGCAATAAGCCCTCATGGGGTTCATCTTTGTGATCTTGGCCCCGACCATGCGGATCAGCTTGGGCCCGTATAGAAACAGACCCAGGCTGATCCCGAAGGCGCCGATCATCATGACCCATCCGGGAATGGCGACCTTGCCCGCGATCGCACCGGCCTGCACGCTGTGAAGGATCGCGGCCAGGGGCCCGATCGCGTTGGCGACATCATTGGCGCCATGCGCAAAGGACAGGAGGGCCGCCGCGCAGATCAACGGAAACCGGAACAGAATGCGCAAGGATTGGTTCCGGTTCTCCATACCCTCGGACTGGCGGCGGATAAGCGGGCGCATGACCAGCCAAACCAGCAGGAACGTACCGCCGGACACGACCAGGATGGTCAGGTCGTCCGGGCGCCAGATCCGCTTCAGCCCCTTGATGCACAGATACCAGGCGAAGGCGCCCGCCATGATGGCGACCAGCAGCGGAACCCAGCGCCGCGCCGCCGCGATCTTGTCGTCGCGATAGATGACATAGACTTTCACAAAGGCCAGGAAGGCCGCCGCAATGATACCGCCCAGCACCGGGGAAATCACCCAACTGGCGGCAATCGCCCCCATCGTACCCCAATTGACCAGCTGAAACCCGACCGAGGCGATGCCGGCCCCCATCACGCCGCCGACAACCGCATGGGTCGTCGAAACCGGGGCCCCGATCCAGGTGGCGAGATTGACCCATAGGGCGGATGAGACCAAGGCCGCGACCATCGCCCAGACGAAGGTCTCGCTGTCCGGTACGAGAGCCGGATCGATAATGCCTTTCGAAATCGTGTCGACGACGTCCCCGCCCGCCAGCAACGCGCCGGCGCTTTCGAATGTCGCCGCGATCAACAAGGCCCCGACCATGGTCAGGGCCCGCGCACCGACCGCGGGGCCGACATTGTTCGCGACGTCGTTCGCACCGATGTTGAGGGCCATATAGCCCCCCAGTATCGCCGCGAATACGACAATGGTCGCGTCGCTCGAAACGCCGGAGACCGAGCCCGCCACGACACCGGACAGGCCCAGGAAAACGATCGCCACACCCAGCGCCGCGTAGTTCCCCGACAGGGCCCGCGCGGCGGATTCTACATGGACGATTTTTTCTAGGTCTTTATCGAGAGAGCCCTTAAGACGCGCCATCCACCATACCTTCTGCCAGCGCCCTCAATGCGCTGTATCCATCCCGCCGCAACCCGCCGATCAGTGACGCGAGCTGCTTGTCCTCGACGCGTCGGGCCGCTTCATCCAGGGTGTACCAGCGTTGCTTGCGCTGCTTGCGCTCGGCCCATTCCAGCCGCTGCTCCAGCACCAGCAACGGATAGACAACCGCCGACGCCGGCACGTCATATCCGGTCGGCATGCGCTTCAGATAGTCGAAATAGCCGATCGGTTCCGGCGCGATAATGCCGAACACCCCGGCCTCTTCCGCCGCTTCCAGTGCGGCGGCGGCACCGGCGGGCCGCCCCTTGACCGGCCAGCCCTTGGGGATGATCCAGCGCTTCCGCTCCCGCGAGGTGATCAACAGCACCTGCGGCTCGCCCCCCACGAAAATGTAAGGAAGCGAGGCGACCTGTTGCACAGATTTCGCCTGCAAAAGCATAGAAGCCCATCCGAAATGCGCTGTGAAAGGACTCGCCCTGTCACAATTTTGAAACAGTGTTTAACGCAGGATTCGGCTGAGTCAAAAGACTTTGGCCCAAAAACATTGGCCGCAAAGCAAAGTCGCGCGCTGTGCCAAACAGAATACGGGGCCAAACAGAATGCGGGCGGTGTCCGGAAGAACACCACCCGCATCTGTTACAGGGTCGAACCGCCCCCGATGAAGTCGGCGAGCAGTCGCGGTGCGTTGGCATCGAAACCGACAATATCCAACGTTCCGGCATCCGACGGATCGGCGATGCTGATGCGGTTGGCCGCGAAGGCCATCTGCACCAGCTTGGCCGGGATTCCCGTGCGCGCACGGTATTCCCGAAGCGCCTGCATCGGGTGGATGTCCCCGATCCAGGTATCGCCATCAGTCAGGATGACGAAAGCATCGACGGCCAGGCCGGACCGAAGGGCATCGACGATCGGCAGAGCCGCGTCGGTCACCCCGAAGGTATGGCCCCGGGTCTTTTCCAGGACCGTCGGCAGCCGGTCCCGGGGCGAGATGCCCAGGTCCCGCATTTCCGACCGCACTATGCCCTGGCGATCGTAGTATCCGCCGGCGAACCCCTTGATCACCCAACGGGATTCCGTGTGGGCGACCACAAGGGCCATCGCCGCCGCCGCTTCCGCCGCCGTCAGGCTTTGGCCGGGCAGGAGTTGGCCCATGGAGGCCGAGACGTCGACCCCCAGATAGACCCGCTTGCCCGTCGCCGGCACATTGGCGAAGGCCTGATAGAAGGCCCCGTCCAACGCGTCGACCACTGCCTGAACCGGTTCCCAGGTCAGACGGCCGCGCAGACCGTGCCCGCCCGCATAGGTCCGGGCCGCGATCAGCAGGGCCGCCGGGTGAATCCGGGCCCGGTGCAGATGATCCCGGTCGTTCAGCACCGCCAGGACCTTATCGACGCTGCCGTCCATCGGGGTCAGAACCCCGACTTGGGACAGTTTCGCCAGGTTCCGGATCAGTGCCGTGACCGGCATATCCGCCAGCAGCGCCCGCCAGACCGCCGGTTGCCTCAGCAGTTCCGTCGGTACGGCTTCCCTGGGCAGGCGGTGGCCCTGAATCAGCGCCGCCGCCGTCACCGGATCAGTCACCCCGGCCAGCCGGGACGCCGCCGCGAGTTGCGACAGGTCGGCAGGCAGAAGATCGGGATCCCGAACGCCACGCAGAATCGCGTCGAACAGGGCCCGACGGCCGGTGTCGGCAGCCGGTACGACCGGGTGCGCCAGGCGCAGCAGGTCGCGGTGGCTCCAACCGTCCCGCTGGCGGTACTTGATCGCCTGATACGTCAGACGGTCCAGCGGTTGATCCAGGTACCAGCCCGCCACGGCACGGCGCAGCGACCGGCCCCAGCCGCGCAGTCCCTGAACCGCGTCGGCGAACTGGAACAGATGGGTTCCGGTTCGCGCGACCCGGGGCAGAGCCAGCAGAGCGGCCTTCCGGGTCGCCGGGTCCTCCGCCGATGTCGCCATCGCCAGGGCCAGAATTGCCGAATCCGGCCGCGCCGACCGACCGCCTTCCGAAACCGCGACGATCCGGTCGACCGCCGCCCGCCCATCCGCGTCGATGACCCGCATTGTCGCGCGGGCCGCGTCGACCGTCAGGGCGACCGGGTTGACATAGAATGTGCCGCTTTCGGTCCCCAAAAGCAGGAATCGGTCGAACAGCACGGAATCCGTCACCGGGTATCCGTACCCGCCGGCGTCGTTGCGCACCATGCCCGGCAGCGGCTGTCGCTGCGGGGTGGCGCCGCCCGGGGCCAAGCCCAGGGACAACAGGTCTTTCAGACGCATTGTTCTTCTCCTTTTCGCGCTGCGCCCCGCCCGTCGGTCGGGCTTCTTAACCGGATGCGGACAATACCGCCCTATTGCGAAACACACGCATAGGTGCAAATCGCATTGTGTGCCGGGTTCCGATGGGAGCCCGGAGAATCGGAATTGTCTGCTGCCGGCGCGGATGTCCGGAACGAAACGGGCGTGCGGCGAGGTGGATACCGTCTTTTACGACGGAGAGGAGTCGAACCCCCATCCGGATCTGAAATCCGGCGCTACCGAGCTAAGATAATCCAACCATCAACGGCCCGTTCCGCTCCGGACGACCGGGTCGGGGCGATGGGCATGGTGCTGGCAGGGATCCGGGCGTGAGCCCACGGTCTTCTTGCGAAGTATCCGACGTTACGGGTGATAACCCTGCCATTTCGGCCCATCGCACGCGACACCGGTCTAAGCCGGACGGGCGTGTGATGGACCTCGGCGGGGATCGATTAACTGTCGATTACCGAGGACTAGCGGCCCGTCCGAATTCCGGCTGCGGCGAACATTGGTCCGTATGCGAACCGATTCATGTTTGCCTCCAGTTTCGAACTTTACGGCCGCGCTCATCGCGACCGGGGCCGCTCTATAGGCCGGATGCCGCGCGCACCGCAATGGCAAAATCGCGCTTCTGACGTTGCTACGTGAAGTTGTTGCGCCTCGGCAACAGATGGGACAGGGAGCCTACCCTATGCCCTCGGTTCGGCGTAGAGGTCGTATTCGTCGGCTTCGCGGATCGTGACGCGGACGATGTCGCCCTGTTTCAGGGTTTCGGTGCCTGGGCCTTCGACATGGACAAGCCCATCGATTTCCGGGGCATCGGCATAGGACCGGGCGGTGGCGAAACCGTCTTCGTCCATCGCCTCGTCGATCAGGACGTCCAGCGTCCGGCCGACCTTCTCCTGAAGCTTCGCGGCGCTGACCTCCGCCTGGGCCGCCATGAACCGGTTCCAGCGCTCTTCCTTGACCTCGTCCGGCACGTGATCCGGCAGGTCGTTCGCGGCGGCGCCGTCGACATTCTCGTATTTGAAGCAGCCGACGCGGTCCAGGCGCGCTTCCTTCAGCCAATCCAGCAGGAACTGGAAATCCTCTTCCGTCTCGCCGGGGAAGCCGACGATGAAGGTGGAGCGGATGGCGATGTCCGGGCAGATCTCGCGCCAGGCATGGATACGGCCCAGGGTCTTTTCCTGATGGGCCGGGCGGCGCATCAGATTCAGGACCTTCTGGCTGGCATGCTGAAACGGGATGTCGAGATAGGGCAGGATCAGCCCATCCGCCATCAACGGGATCAACCGGTCGACATGCGGATAGGGATAGACGTAATGCAGCCGGACCCAGGCGCCCAGCGACCCCAGCTCGCGCGACAGGGTCTCGATATCGGCGCGGACCTCACGGCCGTTCCAGCGGCTTTCCGCGCCTTTCAGATCGATCCCGAAAGCCGACGTGTCCTGGCTGACGACCAGCAATTCCTTGACCCCGGCCTTCACCAGGCGTTCGGCCTCGTACAGAACCTTGGCGGCGGGGCGGCTGACCAGCTTGCCGCGCATCGACGGGATGATGCAGAACTTGCAGGCGTGATTGCAGCCTTCGGAAATCTTCAGATAGGCGTAATGACGCGGCGTCAGCTTCACGCCCTGCGGCGGGATCAGGTCGAATTTCGGGTCGTGCAGCGGCGGCAGCACCTCATGCACGGCACCGACGACCTGTTCGTACTGCTGCGGGCCGCTGACCGACAGGACGTTGGGATGAACGGCGCGGATCGCCGCCTCGTCCGCGCCCATGCAGCCGGTCACAACGACCCGGCCGTTGGCCGCCATCGCCTCGCCGATCGCCTCCAGCGATTCCGCCTTGGCACTGTCCAGGAAGCCGCAGGTATTCACCACGACGACATCCGCGCCCTCATAGGACGGCGACAGGTCGTAGCCTTCGGCCCGAAGGCTGGTCAGGATGCGCTCGGAATCGACCAGCGCCTTCGGGCAGCCGAGGCTGACGAAGCCGACCTTGCCGGGCGTGACCCGGGTTTCGGATTTGGGCGCTGTGGTCATGGCGGCGGGTCTTATCCCGGAATCGTCCCGCACTCAAGCGTCAGCGTCGTCCCTCATGCCTCGGCCTTGCGCGCGGCGGCTTCCTTTTGCCGCGTGTCCTTCGCCAGCTTGCGGCACACCGTATAGAAGACCGGCGTGAAGATCAGACCGAAGAAGGTCACGCCGACCATGCCGGAAAACACCGCCGTGCCCAGAACCTGGCGCATTTCCGCCGCCGCCCCGGTCGCCAGCGCCATCGGCGTCACACCCAGGATGAAGGCGAAGGCGGTCATCAGGATCGGGCGCAGCCGGGTCCGGGCCGCGTCGGCCGCGGCTTCGAACCGGTTCATGCCCTCTTCTTCCGCCTGTTTGGCGAATTCGACGATCAGAATGGCGTTCTTCGCCGCCAGCCCGACCAGAACGACGAGACCGATCTGAACCAGGATGTCGTTCGACATGTCGCGCCAGGTGACGCCGTACATCGCCGCCAGCAGACACATCGGCACGATCAGGATCACCGCCAAGGGCAGCAGCCAGCTTTCGTATTGCGCCGCCAGCAACAGGAAGACGAACAGAACGGCGGCCGCAAAGACATAGATCGCGGTATTGCCGGCCTGCTTCTCCTGATAGGCCAGTTCGGTCCATTGATAGCTGAATCCGTCCGGCAGGACCTGATCCGCCAAAGCTTCCATCCGCACGATGGCGTCGCCGGTGGAGACGCCGGGCATGGTCGCTCCCTGTACCGCGGCCCCGGGGAACAGATTGTACCGCGCCACCCGGTAGGGACCCGTCCGGTCCTCCAGCTTCGCGACGGCGGATAGCGGTACCATCTCGCCATCCAGGTTTCGGGTCCACAGCTTCCCGATATCGGACGCGTCGTCCCGGAACTCGGCATCCGCCTGTACGCGCACACGGAAGGTGCGGCCGAACAGATTGATGTCGTTGACATAGGACGAGCCCAGGAAAGTCTCCAGCGTCGAGAACACCCGTTCCAGCGGAACGTTCAGGATTTCCGCTTTATGCCGGTCGATATCGGCATAAATCTTGGGCGTACGCGTGTTGAAGAAGGTGAAGACCTGGGTCAGGCCCGGATCGGCGTTTGCGGCGCCTGCCAGCTGCTGGGCGGCGGCTTCCAACGCCTCGGGCCCGCGCCCGCGCTGATCCAGCACATACATCTTGAACCCGCCCCCGGTGCCGATGCCCTGGATCGGCGGCGGTTTGATGACGAAGACCACCGCATCCTGGACCTGCGAGGCGATGCCCCACATCTGGCCATAGATCGCATTGGCATCGATCCCCTGGGCGATTCGTTCCTTGAAGGGCAGCAGCGGGGTGAAGATGGCGGCCGCGTTGGACGCATTCGTGAAGGTCGCGCCGTCGAAACCGGCGAAGGCCACCGTGTGCGAGATCCCTTCGATGCCGCGCAGCTTGGTGCTGAGATCCTGCACCACCGCATCCGTCCGGCCCAGCGCGGCGCCAGCCGGCGTCTGCACGACGACGATGAAGTAGCCCTGATCCATCTCCGGCACGAAGCCGCCCGGCGTCGTCCGGAACACGTCGACCGCCGCATAGATCAAGCCGCCGTAGATGATCAGGACGATCAACGGAATCCGCACCAGCTTGCCGACCATCGCGCCATAGCCGTTGGCCATGGCATCGAACCCCTTGTCGAAGATCCGGAAGAAGGCATGGACCGGCCGCATGATCAGCGACGATTTCGCCGACGCATCCTCTTCGCGCAGCAACAGCGCCGCCAGGGCCGGTGACAGAGTCAGCGACACGACCAGGGAAATCAGGGTCGACGTGGCAATGGTGACCGCGAACTGGGAATAGAACTGCCCGGCGATGCCCGGCACGAAGGCGGTCGGGATAAAGACCGCCAGCAGCACCAGGGAAATCGCGATCAGCGCGGTCGACACTTCGGTCATGGTCTGCCGTGACGCCTCGCGCGGCGACAGGCCCTTGCGCAGGTTCCGCTCGACATTCTCGACCACGACGATGGCGTCGTCGACGACGATGCCGATGGCCAGAACCATGGCGAAGAGCGACAGGCTGTTCAGCGAATAACCCAGCATCGCCATGACCAGGAAGGTGCCGATCAGCGAGACCGGAATGGCAACAATGGGAATGATCGCGGCACGCCAGGTCTTCAGGAACAGAATGATGACGATGACGACCAGGACGACGGCCTCGAAGATCGTTTCCACCACCGCGTCGATCGACTGTTCGATGAACTCGGTCGGGTTATAGACGATGCTGTGCGCCAATCCGTTGGGGAAGGCCTTGCTCAAGTCCTCGAAGCTTCGGATCACCGCATCCGACGTCGCCAGGGCGTTGCTGCCCGGCCGCTGGAATATGGCGATGGCGACGGCCGGTTTGCCGTCCAGATAGGAATTGGTGGAATAGTCGTAACCGCCGATTTCGACCCGGCCGATATCGCGCATGCGGGTGACGCTGCCGTCCTCCCCGCGCTTGACGATGATCTTCTCGAACTCCTTCGGATCGACCAGGCGGCCTTGCGTTTCGACGTTCAGGCGGAAATCGACCGCGTTGGGCAAAGGCTCCTCGCCGACCACCCCGGCCGCGACCTGGACGTTCTGATTCTGCACCGCGCCGATCACGTCCTCGACGATCAGGTTCAGGGACGCCATCCGCTCCGGGTCCAGCCAGACGCGCATGGAATACTCGCGCGCGCCGAAAATCCGCACATCGCCGACCCCGTCCAGCCGAGCGATCACGTCCTTCACCTGCAGGAAGGCGTAGTTGGAGATATAGAGCTGATCCAACGTGTCGTCGGGCGACAGCATATGGACGACCATCATCAGGTTCGGCGAATTCTTGCGCGTCGTGACGCCCAGGTTGCGCACCGATTGCGGCAGGCGCGGCAGGGCGACCGCCACCCGGTTCTGAACCAGAACCTGGGCGGCATCCAGATCCGTGCCCAGTTCGAAGGTCACCGTGATCGTGACATTCCCGTCGCCTGTCGCCTGGGAGGTCAGGTAGAGCATGTTCTCCACCCCGTTGATCTCCTGTTCGATCGGGGCGGCAACGGTTTCCGCGACGGTTTGGGCCGACGCGCCGGGATAGCTAGCCGTGACCTGGATGGTCGGCGGTGCGACTTCCGGATACTGCGAGATCGGCAGGCCGAGCAATGAGATCCCGCCGAGCACGAGCAGCAAGATCGACAGGACCGCCGAGAAGATCGGCCGGTCGATAAAGAAGTGGGAGATTTTCATGATCGCCTAGCCTTACTGATCGCTGCCCGCGCCCTGGGACTCGCTGGGCAGTTCGATCCGACCCTCCTGCGGCGTCACGGTCATGCCGGGGCGCGCTTTCTGGACGCCGGAAATGATGATCCGGTGTTCAGGCGTCAGCCCCGACCGGATGATGCGCATGCCAAGCTCGCGCGGGCCAAGCCGAACCGGCACAGCCTCGACCACATTGTCCTTGTTCACGGCCAGAACCAGCTTCTGCGACTGATCGCTGAGAATGATCGAATCCGGCACCAGGATGGCGTCATAGACCGGCGATCCCGGCAGGCGCAGACGCCCGAACAGGCCCGGCGTTATGACGCCGTCGCCATTGGGGACCACCGCGCGCAGACGGATCGTGCCGGTGCCGCGATTGACCGTGTTGTCGACGAAATCGATCGCCCCGGCACGGGTCCACTCATCCTCGTCCGACAGCTGCAGCTCGACCTGGACGGTCCCGTTGCGCGCCTCGGCCATATCGCCGGTCAAACGCGACCGCTGATAGCCCAGATAGTCGCGCTCGCTGAGTTCGAAGATGAAATACATCGGATCGATGGTGACGACCCGGGTCAGTTCGGTCGGATTGTTGTCGCCGATCACCAGATCGCCGACATCGACGCGCGCATCGGAAATCCGGCCCGTGACGGGGGAGCGGACTTCGGTGAATTCGACATCCAGCTGGGCCCGTGCCAGCGCCGCCCGTGCGGCCTGGACAGCAGCATCGGCCGAAGCTTTCGCCTGGCGCGCCTGATCCAGGGTCGATTCCGAGATCGTGCGACCCGAAACCAGCTTCTCCGACCGGTTCAAATTGTCCGTGGCCAGCCGCTGGGCCGCCTGCGCGGATACCAGATCGGCATTGGCTGCCGCGACATCGGCTTCATAGGTGCGCGGATCGATGGTGAAGAGCAGTTGTCCCTTTTCGACCAGCTGACCATCCTCGAAATGGACTTCCTGGACATAGCCGGTCACACGGGCGCGCACGACGACGTCCTCGACCGCGTCGAACCGGCCGGTGAACTCGTCCCATTCGATCAGGGGTTCGACCCGCGGCGCGGCCACCGTGACCGTGGGCGGAGGCGGCGCGGCACCGCCGCCGGCGGCCTGAGTGTTCTGACCCGCGTCGTCGCAAGCCGCCGCCAAAAGCAAGACGGCGGCCAAAGCCGCCATAGCCGTTTTCCCCATTTTACTCGTCCTCTCGGAAACCGCGCTCAGAAAAAGAAGTAAACTAGATAGTGTTCTTTGCACTGCAAAAAAGACCCGGACGGAAATTTTCAGCGGTCGCGTGCGACTTGCGATCCGTCCATCGCGGACGCACACTCCCGACCGTGTTGATCATACGGCATTTTGGGGAGATTGCGCATGCCATCGCATTCGGTGGAAATCGACGGGGACCAGGCATTCCGGTCGGATTCAACGACCGGCCGGGGTCTCGACGGGACCTATTCCGGGGCGCTGAGCTTTCTGCGGCGTAAATATACGCGCGATCTGTCCCAGGCCGATGTCGCCGTCGTCGGCATACCCTTCGACCTGGCGACATCCTATCGGCCCGGCGCCCGCCTGGGGCCGCGTGCGATCCGCGCGGGCTCCGTCCAATTGGCGGAGCTGAAGGCCTTTCCCTTCGGTTTCGATCCGTTCGACACGCTGGCGGTCGTCGACTGGGGCGACGTCTATTTCGATTGGGGATACGGGTCGGAAGCGCCGGACGTCATCACCAAGGATATCGCCGGCATCCTCTCTCAGGACACCGCGACGCTGTGCCTGGGCGGCGACCATTTCGTCACCTATCCGATCCTGCGCGCCTATGCCGAAAAATACGGGCCGATCCGGCTGATCCATTTCGACGCCCATTGCGATACCTGGCCGGACGACGGCAAGCGACTGGACCACGGATCCATGTTCGCCCGGGCGGCCAAGGAAGGCATCGTCATCGCGGAAAAGTCGGTGCAGATCGGCCTTCGAACCTGGAACGACGACGATTACGGCTTTACAGAGCTGAACGCGCCCTGGGTCCATAAGAACGGCGTTCAGGCCGTCATCGATCGTACTCTCGAGGTCGTCGGCACCGACGGCCCGGCCTATATGACATTCGATATCGATTGTCTCGATCCGGCCTTCGCGCCGGGAACGGGCACACCGGTGGCGGGCGGCCTGTCCAGCGCCCAGGCTCTGGAAATTGTACGCAATCTGGGCGAGATCGATTGGGTCGGCGCCGATGTCGTCGAGGTCGCGCCGGCCTATGACAATGCCGAAATCACCGCCATCGCGGCGGCGACGATCGGGCATGACTGGCTGTGCCTCATGGCCCAGAAAAAGCAGGCTAAAGGGTGACGGCGACCGGCAATTCGGGCACAGATTCTGCATGGAATCGAACCCGAAGCCGGGTAAGGTCCGTCTGAGATATGAGCGGTCTGAAGCACACAACCATCCTGATCGTCGAGGATCAGATGCAGATCCGGGGCCTGCTGGCCTCGGTCCTGCGGACATTCGGCGTCGGGAACATCCTACGGGCGTCCAACGGGGCGGAGGCGATCGACCTTCTGCGCACCGTTTCGCGTGACCCGGCGGCGGCAGGCGCGGGCCGGGTCGATGCCGTTCTGTCCGACTGGGTCATGCATCCGGTGGACGGGGCGATGCTGCTGCGCTGGGTGCGCAAGCATAAGGAATCGCCGAACCGCTTTCTGCCCTTCGTGATGATCACCGCCTTTTCCGACCCGGCGCGCGTGCAGTTGGCGCGCGATCTGGGGGTAACGGAATTTCTCAGCAAGCCCTTCTCCGCCCAGTCCGTCGCGATCCACCTGATGGCGGCGCTGAAGGACAAGCGGCGCTTTGTGAAGATCGGCAGTTTCTTCGGCCCCGACCGCCGGCGCCGCGAGGCGCTGAGTCCCGAAGAGCGGCGCGATGCGGAAGCATCCGACGAAGCCAAGGGGGTCACCTTCTACGATCCGCCGCAAGACCTGCGCCGCCGCATGGCCAACGAGTCGATCGACATTCAGAAGGTCCTGGACGTTCAGCGCGAAATGGACAATTGGGCGGAAGATTTCCGCGATTGGACCCTGGATTACATCAAGCAGATCGATGCCGCGCTTGAAGCCTGCCGTGCCTCGCAGACGGCCGACCGGCGCAAACCGTTCAACCGCATCAACTTCCTGGCGCATGAAATGCGTGGCCAGGGCGGTACCTTCGGCTATCCGCTGGTCAGTCGCGTCGCGCGGTCGCTGTTCGATTTGACGCTGCACAATCTCGACCGCTCGGATTCCTGCTGCGATCTGATCGGGGAGCACATCCGCATTTTGAAGGCCGTCGTACGCGACAAGATCAAGGGCGACGGCGGCATGATCGGGCGCGAATTGCTGGACGAATTGCAGCGCGCCAACGCCAAATTCCTGCGCAACTCGGCGGGTCTTCAATTCGTCAGCCGGGATTTCCAGGAGGCGAACAAGGCCGCCCTGGATGCCGACGAAGTGCCCAAACCGAAACGGGCGCCGGCCAAGAAACAGCTGCTTTCCCCTAGTGTCGAAGACGTCGAAGTGGAAGTCGTCGACAGCGACCCGGACCAGGATGGCGACGGCGACTGAGGGCGCGGCGGCAACATCCGTTTTCAAGCGCCGGGCATCTGTGCCATAATCCGGCCCGTGCCGGAATGCCGAGACGGTCCAAAGAACCGCGACGCACCCGGCGCCGGGTCGGAAACGAGCAACCAGACCTTGAGTGGCCCGACGGGTCCAGGAGGGGCTTTGATGGACTGTCAGACGGGGGGGACGCGCGGTCGCAACGCGCGCGTGCTGATCTATTCCCACGACACGTTCGGCCTGGGTCACCTGCGGCGCTGTCGTGCCATCGCCCATCATTTGGTCGAAAAGAACAAGGATCTGACGGTCCTGATCCTGACCGGATCGTCGATCATCGGCAGTTTCGATTTCCGCAGCCGCGTCGATTTCGTGCGGGTGCCGGGCGTGATCAAGCTGCGCAACGGCGACTACACCCCGTTGCAGCTTCATATCGACATTGACGAAACACTGGCCTTGCGGGAATCGATCATCCGGCACACTGCCAGCATGTTCGATCCCGACCTGTTCATCGTGGACAAGGAACCGCTGGGCCTGCGCGGCGAAGTCGAAGAAACGCTGAAAATGCTGCAACAGCGCGGCGTGCCGACAGTCCTGGGCCTGCGCGACGTCATGGACGATCCGGACCTGTTGGAGCCGGAATGGGAGCGCAAGAACGTCATGCCGGCGCTGTCCGATCTGTATGACGACATCTGGATCTATGGCCTGCCGCAGATCCACGATCCGCTGGCCGGCATCTCGGTGCCGAATTCGGTGCGGCGGAAGATGACCTATACCGGCTATCTGCGCCGCGAAGTGGCCGGCGACGCGGTCGCGCACCAGACGGTGAAAATCCGCAGCCCGTATATCCTGGTCACGCCGGGCGGCGGCGGCGACGGCGAATTGATGGTCGACTGGGTCATCCGCGCCTATGAATCCGACCGGCGCCAGCCCTATCCGGCCCTGGTCGTGCTGGGTCCGTTCATGCCGACCGAGACCCAGGTCGAGTTCATGGACCGGGCGGCACGGCTGGACGACGTCGAGGTCATCACCTTCGACGCTCATATGGAAAGCCTGATGCAGAATGCCGTCGGCGTGGTCGCCATGGGCGGTTACAATACGTTCTGCGAGATCATGAGCTTCGACAAGCGCGCGCTGATCGTGCCGCGCACCCGCCCCCGCAAGGAACAATTCATCCGCGCCGCCCGGTTCCAGGAACTGGGCCTCGTATCCATGCTGGGCGACGAGGAAATGTCGGACACGCGGGCCATGGAGACGGCGTTGCGCCATCTGCCGCAGCAGCCGCGCCCGTCGGAAGTCGTCGTGCCGGGCCTGATGGACGGATTGGACAATGTCGACCGGCTGGCGCGGCGTTGGATCCGGCGTCAGCGCCGTCCGCTGACCCTGGCGGAAAAGAGAGCCTGACCGGTTCATGCCCGATCCCGTCGCGTTCGTTCTGAAGGGCTATCCGCGCCTGTCGGAAACATTTATCGCCCAGGAAATCCTGGGACTGGAGCGCCGCGGGCTGGATATCCGGCTGGTGTCCCTGCGCCACCCGACCGACAAGACGACACATCCGATCCATGACGAGATCAAGGCGCCGGTCCTGTATCTGCCGGAATACCTGCATCTCGAACCCCGTCGCGTCTGGCGCGGGCTGCGAGCCGCGAAAGCGATGCCGGGTTACCGTGCCGCGCGCGCGGCCTGGCTGCGCGATCTGAAGCGCGATCCGACCCGCAACCGCGTCCGGCGCTGGGGCCAGGCCTGCGTCCTGGCCCATGAACTGCCGGCCGGCGTAACGCGCCTGCATTTCCATTTCCTGCACACCCCGGCATCGGTGACGCGCTATGCCGCCATTCTGCGCGGTCTGCCCTGGAGCGGATCGGCCCATGCCAAGGACATCTGGACCTCTCCCGATTGGGACATCCGCGAGAAGCTGGCGGAAATGGATTGGCTGGTCACCTGCACCGCCAGCGGCGCGGATCATCTGCGTGGCCTGGCCGATACGCCGGACAAGGTCGCCCTGCAATATCACGGGATCGATCTGACCCGGTTCCCCCGGGCACCGGAAACCGGCCCGAAGACTGGCCCGAAGACCGGCCCGACCACGATCCTGTCCGTCGGCCGCGCCGTCCCCAAGAAAGGGTATGACGATCTGATCGCGGCGCTGGCAAGCCTGCCGGACGATATCGAGTGGCGTCTGATCCATATCGGCGGCGGCGGTCTGTTGAAAAAACTGAAAGCGCAGGCGGCGGAAGCCGGGATCGCCGACCGGATCGATTGGCGCGGGGCGCAGCCGCAGGACGCGGTTCTGACGGCCTTGCGCGAAGCCGACATCTTCGTTCTGGCCAGCAAGATTGCCGCCGACGGCGACCGCGACGGCCTGCCGAATGTTCTCATGGAAGCACAGAGCCAAGGCGTGGCGACCGTCGCGACCGCCGTTTCGGCCATCCCGGAACTGATCGATGCGGATCGAACGGGCCTGCTGGTCCCGCCCGGCGACTCGAAGGCCCTGGCCGCCGCGCTGGAGACATTGCTGCGGGACCCGGCGCTGAGGCACGATCTGGGCCAGGCGGGGTCAGAGCGGGTACGTGCGCATTTCGACGCCGAACGGGAGTTGGATCGACTGGCCCGGCATTTCGGCCTTGGCACACCGCCCGGCGGGTCCTGACCCGGGGGCCCCATGACAGAGCGAGTCGCCTTCTATGCCCCGCTGAAGCCGCCGACCCACCCAACCCCATCCGGCGACCGCCGTTTCGCGCGGCTGCTGCTGCAGGCCCTGCGCCGCGCCGGATTTGACGCAGAGACCGTCAGCACGCTGCGCAGCCGCAACGCCGACGGGGATGACGGATATCAGGACCGACTGGAACGCCGCGCCGCCGCCATCGCCGACCGGCTGATCGAGCGCTTTCGGGATAACCCGCCGTCGATCTGGTTCACCTATCATCTCTATTACAAGGCCCCGGATCTGCTGGGTCCCGCCGTATCGTCGGCCCTGGGCGTTCCCTATATCGTGGCCGAGGCCAGCCGCGCGGCCGCCCGCGCCGACGGGCCCTGGCGGAGGGGTCATGCGCTGACCGATTCCGCATTGCGCCAAGCCGATCTGATCCTGCAACCGAACCCCCGGGATCTTCCCGAAATCCAGACATTTCTGGGACCGGATGCCCCCATCGCCACGCTGCCTCCTTTTGTCGACCTGGCGCGGGAGGGCGGCGGAGCAGCGAACAGGTCGCGCAATCGCGCCGACATCGCGGCGCGGCTCAATCTGGACGGCACGCGGCCCTGGCTGGTTTCGACCGGCATGATGCGGCCCGGCGCCAAGCAAGACTCCTATCGTGTCATCGCCCAGGCGCTTGCGGCCCTGGACGGGATCGCGTTTCACTGGATTCTGGTCGGCGACGGCCCGGCGCGGCCGGAGATCGAAAGAGAAATCGCCCCCGACCCGAGGATACGCTTCGCGGGTGCGCTGTCGGCGCGGGAATTGAGACGCATGAACACCGCATCGGATCTCTTCGTCTGGCCCGCCATCGGGGAGGCTTTCGGCATGGCGCCACTGGAGGCGCAGGCTGCGGGGCTGCCGGTGATCCTCGGCGACCGGCCCGGTACGCGCGGACTGGTTGATGCGGACCGGTCCGGCCTGTTGGTGCCGGAAGGCGACGCGGCGGCCCTGTCGGGCGCCGTCCGACATCTGCTGGAATCGCCTGAAAGCCTGACGGAAATGGGGAAAGCCGCCCGTGCGCATGTCGCCCGGAACCATGATATCGCCGGGGCGGCGGCGCTGCTGCGGACCCGGATCGACGGCGTGCTGGCGGGGTCGCGCCGATGACGTTCCTTGTCGCCCTTGTCCGGCATGGCCCCACCGGCTGGAACGCCGAAAAACGCCTGCAGGGCCGCAGCGACCAGCCCTTGAGCGAGACCGGCCGTGCGGCCGTGGCAACCTGGCGCCTGCCGGTGGAATTCACCTCGTTCTCAGCCCATTGCAGCCCGCTGCGCCGCGCGGTCGAGACCGCCGACATCCTGCTGCGGCGCCCGGCCCTCCCCGAACCGGCGTTGATCGAGATGCGCTATGGCGCCTGGGAAGGCCGCCGCCTGCCGGAATTACGGGAGGAACTGGGCGACGCCATGCGCGAGAACGAGGCGCGCGGTCTGGATTTCACTCCGCCGGATGGCGAAAGCCCCCGCATGGTGCTGGCCCGCGTCCTGCCCCTTCTGGCGCAATGGGGTGGCGCAGGCGGCAACCGGATCGCGGTCACCCATAAGGGTGTGATACGCGCGGTCTATGCGGCGGCGGCGGATTGGAATATGACAGGACGTCCGCCCGACAAACTGCGGTGGGATGCGATCCATGTCTTCGAGATCGGTGCCGACGGCGTCCCGCGCCCGCACCGATTGAACATTCCCCTGACCGACGATCCGTTATGACCGCCCGTTCCGCCCCCAGATTGCTGTTCCATGTCCAACACATGTTGGGGATCGGCCACCGCGTCCGCGCCGAACGGATCGCCTGCGCCTGTGCCGAGGCGGGATTCGAAGTAACCCTGCTGGAAGGCGGCGTCGCCGGGCAGGTCCCGGACGGGCAGGCGGACCGGCTGACGCGCATTCAACTGCCGCCCGCGCGGGCGGCAGACGCCGCCTTTTCCGGCGTGGTCGATGCGGATACCGGGGCACCGATCGACGATGCCTGGCGCGAACGTCGGGCGGAGGCGAGCCTGGATGCCCTGCGCGCGGCCCGGCCCGACATTCTGCTGGTCGAAGGATTTCCCTTCGCGCGCCGCGCCTTCCGCTTCGAATTGCTGCCGTTGATCGCCGAAGCGCACCGTGGCGGGGCAAAAGCAGCGGTATCCATCCGCGATATTCTGGTCGCCCGCCCGGACCGCCTGAAAACCGCGGAGATCGCCGAGGTCGCGCGGCAGAATTTCGACCGGATCCTGGTTCATGGCGATCCGACATTCGCGCAATTGGCCGACAGCTTTTCCGCCGCGCCCTGCCTGGCGGACCGCGTGGTCTATACCGGCATCGTCTCACCGCCGCCGGTCGCGCCGGGTCCCGACGGGCACGGCGAGGTCATCGTCTCCGCCGGCGGCGGTGCGACCGGCGGCGCCCTGATCCGCGCCGCCGTCGCCGCGCGGCCGATGACGCGCCTGAAGGACCGTATCTGGCGCATCCTGATCGGGCCGAACCTGCCGCAGGAAGACCGGGATTTCCTGGACACCCCGCCGCCCGGCATCCTGGCCGAACCGTCGCGGCCGGACTTCCCGGCGCTTCTGGCCGCCGCCAGCCTGTCGATCAGCCAGGCGGGCTACAACACCGTCGCGGATCTGGCGGTAACCGGCTGCCCGTCGGTCCTGATCCCTTTCGCGGGACCGACCGGGCAGGAAACGGAACAGCCGACCCGCGCCCGGCTGCTGGAGCGCGCGGGCCGCGCGGTATCCGTACCGGAGGCGCAATTGTCGCCGGAACGCCTGGCCCGCGCGGTGGATCTGGCAGCCGAACTTCCGCGCCGACCCGATGCGCCCTACCGCACCGACGGGGCACGGCGATCGGCGGAGGCACTATTGGCCATGACAGGACGGGAGGGTCCGGCATGACAGCCGCCCGGGACGGCCTGATCGAGGAATTGGCGGCGTGGCGCACCGAGGGACGCCGGCCGCGTCTGTGGTGGCGCGACGACGACGCGGTAACGCGCAGCCCTGCCCTGGACAAGCTGATCGGCGCGGCGCAGGGCCGCCCTCTGGCCTTGGCCGTGATCCCGGCGGCGCTGAAACCGGATCTGGCGGGAAGCCTTCCGGACACGGTCACCGTCCTGCCCCACGGCTATGCCCACCGGAACCACGAGCCGGCGGACCGGAAAAAGGCGGAGTTCGGGGCGGCACGCGTACCGGACGAAGCCCTACGCGACATCGCGGCGGGGGTATCCGTCTTGTCGGAGCAATTCGGCCCGGCATTCTTCCCCCTCTTCGTGCCGCCCTGGAACCGGATCGCCCCGGATCTCGCCGGGCGTCTGGCGGAGACCGGGCTGGCGGGACTGTCCACCTATAACGACCGGGCGCCGGGCGATCCGGTTCCCCGGCTGAACACCCATGTCGACATTCTGAATTGGAAGCAGAAACGGGCGACCGGGCGCGCGGCCTTCATCGGCGAGGACGCCGCCTTCGATCTTCTAACCGACGCGTTCCGGCGGCGGCGATTGCGCGCGGAAGGTACCGACCCGGCCGAACCGGTCGGGCTGCTGACGCATCATTTGGACCATGACGCGGACAGTTGGACCTTCCTTCAGGCACTGGCCGAATGGGACGCGTTCGACTGGATCGACGCGCGGTCGGGATTGGCCGCGCAATGAAAATCCTGCGCTACGATTCAGGTGCTCTGGCGAAAGATGCGGCGCGCGGTCTGATCGGCCTCGCCGTCACCGCCGGTCCGGCGCTGGGCGTTGAGAATATTCTTCGGCCGATCGAAATCGTCTGCTGGGCGCTGGCCACACTTTTTGCGGTCTTTCTGTTGCGCACGGCCTTACGCCACAAAACCGAAATCCAATTATCCGAAGATGCGATCGCGGTTCAAAGCCCGTTGCGCCGCCGACAGTTGAAGTGGTCGGATATCACCGTGGTGAAACTGTCTTATTTCGCGTCGGCCAAGGCCCGTCGGGGCAGCGGCGTCCTGACGCTGACCTTGCGCGGCGGCGGGACAAAAATCATTGTCGAGTCTTCGCTCAAGGAGTTTGATAGGCTTGCGGAATCCGTGGCGGAACTATGCGCCCGGCAAGGCATCGACGTCGATCCCACGACGATGCACAATTTCGACGCGATGGGATCGCCGATCCGACGGTAGAATTGCCGCCCGGACAGGATCGGCGGGGGTGAAACGCCGGGCGGCGTTGGGGGACGATAGGGTAAATGGCCGGGGATCTGCTGAAGGTCGAGGACCTGAGGATCGGCTTCCGATTGCTGGAAGGCGCGGTGGAGGCCGTCAAGGGCGTGTCGTTCCGTGTGCCGCCGGGCGGCACGGTCGCGCTGGTCGGCGAATCCGGTTCCGGCAAATCGGTGGTCAGTCAGGCCATCATGGGCATTCTGCCGAAGATTTCCCAGATCACCGGCGGATCGATCCTGTTCGACGATCCCAAAAAGCCGGGCGGGCCGGTCGATATCGCCAAGCTGGACCGCGACGGGCCGGCGATGCGCGCGATCCGGGGCGGCCGGATTTCGATCATCTTTCAGGAACCGATGACGGCGCTGTCGCCGCTGCACACGGTCGGCAATCAGATCGGCGAGGCGGTCGAACTGCACCGCGGCTGCAGCACGGCGGAAATTTATGACCTGAGCCGCGACATGCTGCGCATGGTCGGGTTCCCCGATCCCGACCGGGCGATGAAGACCTATCCGTTCGAACTGTCCGGCGGGCTGCGTCAGCGCGCGATGATCGCCATGGCGCTGGTCTGTCATCCCGCGCTGCTGATCGCGGACGAGCCGACGACCGCCCTGGACGTGACGATCCAGGCCCAGATCCTGAAACTGATGCGCGATCTGCAGCAGGAACTGGGCATGGCCGTGCTGATGATCACCCACGATCTGGGCGTCGTCGCGAACATGGCCGAGGAAATCGTCGTCATGTATCACGGCGAGGTCATGGAACATGGGACGCTGGACCATATCTTCCGCGACCCGCGCCACCCTTATCTGAAGGCCCTGCTGCACGCCGTCCCGCGCTTCGACATGAAACCGGGAGAGCGGTTGATTCCGATCCGCGAGATCGAGGCCAATGCCGACTCCCTGCGCGACGACCGCCCGAAACGCGTCGTCGAAGACCGGGAGAAGCCGATCCTGACCGTGCGGGACGTGACCAAGACCTTCACCATCCGCAAGGGCGGCATCATCGGCGCGTCGACGCCGATCCGCGCGGTGGACGGCGTCAGCTTCGCGGTTCAGCGCGGAGAATGCCTGGGACTGGTCGGGGAAAGCGGCTGCGGCAAGACGACCCTGTCGAAAATCCTGATGCGCGCGCTGACGCCGGATTCGGGCGACGTGATCTATTATGACGGTCAGAAGGAAACCGACCTTCTGGACCTGACCGGCGGGGCGCTGTTCGATTTCCGCCGTACGATGCAGTTCATCTTCCAGGATCCGTTCTCGTCCCTGAACCCGCGCATGACGGTGCTGGACATCCTGACCGAGCCCTTGTCGATCCACGGGATCGGCACGATGGAGGAGCGCCGCCAGAAAGCCGCGACGCTGATGGAACTGGTCGGGTTGGACATGCGCCACCTGAAACGCTATCCGCACAGCTTCTCCGGCGGGCAGCGGCAGCGCATCGGGATCGCGCGAGCCCTGGCGCTCAATCCGGAAATCATCATCTGCGACGAACCGGTTTCGGCCCTGGACGTCTCCATTCAGGCGCAGATCCTGAACCTGTTGAAGGATCTGCAGCGCGATCTGGGCCTGACCTATATTTTCATCAGCCACAATCTGGCGGTGGTCGACTATATCGCCGACCGGATTGCCGTGATGTGCCGCGGGCGGCTGGTCGAAATCGCGCCGCGCGATCTTTTGTTCAAGAACCCGATGCACCCCTATACCCAGGGTTTGCTGCGCGCGGTTCCGGACCCGAATCCGGACCGGCTGTTGGATTTCGCCCGCCTGATGGACGAAAAGGCGTCATCGCCGGCGCGCTGGCCGGCGCCCTTCACCGATGACGGCACCGGCGGCGCGGTTTTCCACGACCTGGGCGGCGGACATTTCGTGCGCGCCCAGGAATCCGCTTCTTTCAGCCGGAGTGCCGCCTGATGCGCCTGCGCCTGGACGCCCTGATCCTCTCCGCTTTCGCCGCGCTGATACCGGCCGCCGCGGCCGGTGCGATGGAGTTCGCAGACTCGCCCTATTTCGACGAGGCGGTTGCCGCGGGCACCCTGCCGCCGGTGGCGCAACGCCTGCCGTCCGAGCCACTGGTCGTCGATCTGGATGCGCGCGGTCAGACGGTCGGGACCCATGGCGGCAGCCTGGTCACGCTGATGCACAAGGCCAAGGACACGCGCTACATGTACGTCTACGGCTATGCGCGGCTGGTCAAATACGATCTGGATTTCAACATCGTCCCGGACATTCTGAAGGATGTCGAGGTGACCGATGGCGGCCGGGTCTTCACCCTGCATCTGCGCGAAGGCCATAAATGGTCGGACGGGCATCCGTTCACGACCGACGATTTCCTCTATTTCTGGGAGGATATGGCCCATAACGAGGATCTCTTCCCGTCCGGGCCGCCCTCCTACATGAAGATCATGGGCCATTACCCGGAAGTCGAGGCCCTGAGCAAAACCGCAATCCGCTATTCCTTCCCGGTCCCGAACCCGGATTTCCTGCCCGGTCTGGCCCAGGCCCGACCGAACCAGATCTATGCCGCGAAACATTACCTCAGCCAGTTTCACCCGAACCATGTGCCCGTGGACGAGTTGCAGGCGGCGGCCGAGGCGGCGGGACAGCGGAACTGGGCGGCGATCCATATCAAGGCAAACCGCTATTACCGGATGGAAAACAAGGACCTGCCGACCTTGCAGCCGTGGAACGTGATGAATGAAGCCCCGGCCGACCGGTTCGTCTTCAAGCGCAATCCGTATTACCACAAGGTCGACGTCAACGGTCTGCAACTGCCCTATGCCGACGAGGTGATCCTGAACATCGCCGAGGAGAAGCTGATCGCTGGCAAGGCGGCGACGGGCGATGTCGATTTCCAAGGGCGCTATCTGCGCTTCGACGACGTCACCCTGTTGAAACGGAACGAGGCGGAACACGGCTACGCGACCTATCTCTGGCGGATCGCCAAGGGCTCCCACATGGCGCTCTATCCGAATCTGACCGCCAAGGACCCGGTCTTCCGCAACCTGATCCGCGATGTCCGGTTCCGGCGGGCGCTGTCGCTGGGCATCAATCGGCGTGAAATCAACCGCGTCATCTATTTCGGTCTGGCCCTGGAAGGCCAGAACACGATGCTGCCCAAGAGCCCGCTCTACCGCGAGGAATACCGGACGTCCTTCGCCCAGTTCGATCTGAAGACCGCGAATGCGCTGCTGGACGAGATGGGTCTGAAACGGCGCTGGGACGGCGCCCGGGTCGGCCCGGACGGCGAACCGATCGAAATCATCGTCGAGACCAGCGGCGAAACCGAACAGGCGGACATCCTGGAACTGGTTGCCGACAGCTGGTGGGAATTGGGCATCAAGCTCTACATCAAGCCGCTGGGCAAAGAGACGCTGCGCCGGCGCATCTTCTCAGGCCAGACGCAGATGACCATCGAATCCGGCTTCGAGAACGGGTTGGCGACGCCGGATATGGCGCCGCACGACCTCGCGCCCGTGACCCAGGTTCAATACCAATGGTCCGAATGGGGCGAATATTACGAGACCAACAAGACCGGCGGCGCCGCGCCCGATATGGAAATCGGTATCGACCTGATGAATTTACGCCGCGATTGGTATCTGGCCGAAACCCGCGAAGAACGGACCGAGATATGGCACGAAATGCTGCAGATGCATGCCGACCTGTTGCCGACCATCGGCCTGATCGCCGGGGTCCTGCAGCCCGTCGTGGTGTCTAACGGTCTGCGCAATCTGCCGGAAGACGGCTTGTGGAACTGGGATCCCGGATCGCATTTCGGGCTCTACGGGCTGGATTACGTGTATTGGGACAAGGACGCCGTGACCGCCCAGGCGGACCAGTAAGCGGACACGGGTAAAAGGGTTTATTCAGCATGTTGGATTACATCGTCCGCCGCCTTCTGGTCATGATCCCGACCTTGCTGGTCATCAGCATCCTGGTTTTCGTGATCATCCAGCTTCCGCCCGGCGACTATCTGACCACGCTCATCCAGGAGTATCAGGATCGCGGCGAGCAGATCGGCGAGGAGGTCCTGGCCTTCTATCGCGAGAATTACGGCTTCGGCGAGCCGATGTGGAAACAGTACCTTCTGTGGATGAAGGGCATCCTGCTGGAAGGCAATCTGGGCTATTCCTTCGAGTACGAGCTGCCCGTGTCCGACGTTGTCGGCGACCGCATGTTCCTGACCATCCTGGTCAGTTTCGTCACCATCATCTTCGTCTATATCGTCGCTTTCCCGATCGGCGTCTATTCGGCGGTGAACCAGTATTCGCCGGGCGACTATGCCCTGACCTTCGTCGGTTTCATCGGGCTGGCGACGCCGAACTTTCTACTGGCGCTGATCCTGATGTATCTGGCCAATGAATGGACCGGGGCGTCCATCGGCGGCCTGGTCGACGACGATCTGCGCGACGCGCCGATGAGTTGGGAGAAGTTCGTCAGCGTCCTGCAGCATCTCTGGGTGCCGGTCATCGTCATCGGCACGTCGGGCACCGCGGGCATGATCCGGCGCCTCCGCGCCAACCTGCTGGACGAGTTGCACAAACAGTATGTCGTCACCGCCCGGGCCAAGGGCGTGCCGCCGAAAAAGGCGCTGTTCAAATATCCGCTGCGCATGGCGCTGAACCCGTTCATTGCCGATATCGGCAATCTGTTGCCCGAAATCATCTCCGGTTCCGCCATCGTTTCGATCGTGCTCAGCCTGGAGACGACCGGGCCGATGCTGCTGCGCGCGCTTGAGACCCAGGACATGTATCTGGCCGGATCTTTCCTGATGGTGCTGGCGCTGCTGACCGTGCTGGGCAATCTGTTGTCCGATCTGGCGCTCGCCGCGCTGGATCCCCGAATCCGGCTGGGTGCGGAGGCGACGAAATGAGCGATACGCCGATGTCCGATTCCGGCCGCAAGCCCCTCGACCACTACGTCAACGAGGCGCCATTCGATCCGCATTCCGCGACGCGCCTGTCGCCGGACCAGGAGAAATTCTATCTGTCGTCCCAGTGGCGGCTTATGTGGTTGAAGTTCCGGCGGCACAAGCTGGCGGTCTGGAGCGGCATCTACCTGCTGCTGGTCTATTTCTCGATCCTGATTTCGGAAATGCTGGCGCCGTTCAGCTTCACCCACCGTCACACGGACTATATCTACGCCCCGCCGCAGGAGGTCCGACTGTTCCACGAGGGCGAGTTGGTGGGACCGTTCGTCTATCCCTATGACGTGCGGCTCGACCTGGAGGAATTGCGCTGGGTCTATACCGAAAACCGGGCCGAGCCGAAGCCGCTGCGATTCTTCTGCACCGCCGCCGACTATGACGGCGCGACCTATGAATTCTGGAACATGGCGGAGATGAGTTTCCACTTCGTCTGTCCCAGCGAAGGGTCGCATTTCTTCCTGCTGGGGACCGACCGGCTGGGACGCGATATCCTGTCCCGGATCATCCAGGGCGCGCGGATTTCGCTGACCGTCGGGTTGATCGGGGTGATCATCAGTTTCGTCCTGGGCGTCACCCTGGGCGGGATCGCCGGCTATTTCGGCGGGTTCGCAGATTGGTGCGTGCAGCGCGCGATCGAGGTCATCCGTTCCTTCCCGTCGCTACCGCTGTGGATGGCGCTGTCCGCCGCCATGCCGGTCAACTGGTCGCCGATCCTGGTCTTTCTGGGGATCACGGTGATCCTGGGCCTGCTGGACTGGCCCGGCCTGGCCCGCGCGGTGCGGTCCAAGCTTCTGTCCCTGCGCGAGGAGGATTTCGCCGTCGCCGCCCAGCTGATGGGCGCGACGCCGACCCGGATCATCGGCAAGCATCTGCTGCCCAGTTTCACCAGCCATCTGATCGCGTCGGTCACCCTGGCCGTGCCCAGCATGATCCTGGGCGAAACGGCGCTCAGCTTCCTGGGTCTGGGCCTGAAACCGCCGATCACAAGCTGGGGTGTGCTGCTGAACGAGGCGCAGAATTTCAACGCCGTCGCCCTGTATCCCTGGCTGCTGTGGCCGGCGGTGCCGGTGATCATGGTCGTGCTGGCCTTCCAGTTCCTGGGCGACGGCCTGCGCGACGCGGCGGACCCCTATAAGTAGGCTCACGACGCCAGAAGATCGACGAACCGCTTGAGGGCCGGGTGGACCGGACGGGTGGTGCGCAGGGTCAGCCAGCGTCCGGTCGGGACTGTCAGATCGAACAGGCGCACCAACTCACCGCGCTCGATCAACGGTGTGACTAGGCAGTCATGGCCCATCAGCACGCCCCCGCCCGACCGCGCCGCGTCCAACGCCATGCTGTAGAGCGAATATTGCGGGCCGGTCACGGCGACGGGCCGGTCCGGCATCACCCGGCGCAGCCAAACCTGCCAATCCGCCTGCCAATGCCCGTCGCGCAGGCAGGGAATCTGGGTCAGGTCGTCGACGGATGAAACCGATGCGGCGATTTCGGGGGCACAGACCGGATAGATCCGGTCCTCCGCGATCCGGATCTCGTCCGCGCCCGGCGCGGCTTCCGAGAAAAACAGGCTGACGTCGAAGGCTTCCCGGATCAGGTTCGGCGGCTTTTCCAGCGCGGTCACCGAGATCACCAGATCGGGCAGTGCCCGGCGCAGGGCGGGCAGGCGCGGCATCAGCCAGCATTGCGCCAGACTGGGCAGCGCAGCGACCGAAATCTGCGCCGTGCTGGCCCGGGCCCGCAAATGGCCCACCGCCTCGCCCAATTGATCGAACGCGTCCGAAAAGCGGCCCGCGGTCGCCTCGCCCAGCGCCGTCAGGCGAACGCCCTGGCTGGTACGCTGAAACAAGGGTTCGCCCAGCCAATCCTCCAAATTCTTGATCTGCTGCGCCACGGCACCCGGCGTGACGTTCAACTCCTCCGCCGCCGCGGTGAAGCCGCCGAGACGGGCCGACGCCTCGAAGGCACGCAGCGCGTTCAGGGATGGCCCCCGGGGTCGGGGCGGTTGAATCGACATCGCCTCACCATAGATTTTCTATGCCGATTTTTATTTTATCTGCGTTGCGGGCTGCACGGAAGCCTGACCATAGTCGGGCATTCAGAAATGGAGAACGCCATGCCGATCCTCGCCCAACGTTCCTGGGTCCCCGCCGATTGCGAAACCCGCGTCCAATCCATCGCGGCCGTCGCCTCCACCGCCGGTTCGGCATCGATCGATCACCGGCTGCACGCGCTGGCGGAGCAGAACCGGCAGATTCACGAGCGGGACTGCTTCAACCTGAACCCGGCGACCAATGTCATGAATCCGCGCGCCGAGGCCCTGCTTTCCAGCGGCATCGGCAGCCGGCCGTCGCTGGGATATCCCGGCGACAAATACGAGATGGGCCTGGAGGCGATCGAGGAAATCGAGGTCATCTGCGCCGAATTGGCGGCCGAGATCTTTCAGGCCCGTTTTGCGGAAATCCGGGTCGCGTCCGGGGCGATGGGCAATCTCTACACCTTCATGGCCCTGTGCGAGCCGGGTGACACGATCATCGCGCCCCCGGCCGATATCGGCGGCCATGTCACCCATCACGGCGCGGGCTGCGCCGGGCTTTACGGCCTGAGGACGATCCCCGCGCCGGTCGCGGCGGACGGCTATACGGTCGATGTCGACGCGCTGCGCGATTTGGCGCTGAAGGAGCGGCCGAAACTCATCACCATCGGCGGCAGCTTGAATCTGGAGCCGCATCCGGTGCGTGAGATCCGCGCCATCGCCGACGAGATCGGCGCCAAGGTCCTGTTCGACGCGGCCCATCAATGCGGCATCATCGCCGGCGGTGCCTGGCCGAACCCGCTGCAGGAAGGCGCCCATCTGATGACGATGAGCACCTATAAGAGCCTGGGCGGCCCGGCCGGCGGCCTGATCGTCACCAATGAGGCGGAAATCGCCGAGGCGCTGGACCGTATCGCCTTCCCCGGCATGACGGCGAATTTCGACGCCGCCAAATCGGCGGCACTGGCGCTCAGCCTGCTGGACTGGCGCGATTACGGAACCGACTACGCCGCGGCAATGATCGCATTGGCCGGAGCGCTCGCCCACACTCTGGCGGATATGGACGTGCCCGTCTTCAAGACCGCCCAAGGGTTCACGGGGTCACACCAGTTCGCGGTGGAGGCCGCGCGGTTCGGCGGCGGGCAGGCGGCGTCAAAGCATATCCGCAAGGCGGGATTCCTGGCCTGCGGCATCGGCCTGCCGCGCCCGCCGGTCGACGGCGACATGAACGGATTACGTATCGGCACACCGGAACTGGTGCGCTGGGGGGTGACGCCGAAGGATGTGCCGGAACTGGCCGATCTGCTGACCCGGGCGCTGAACAGCGACGATCCGGCCGCCCTGGCGGCGGAAACCGCGGCACTGCGCGGCCGGTTCGACCGCCTGCATTACATTCGGGACACCATCGCCGGCTGAACGATTTCGCCTTCGATTTCCCGACGCAAAGCGGCGACCGCGCTGCGCATCGGAACCGCAGGCGCCCGGACGACATAGGCGACATCCGGCGGGTCCGGCAGGCCGGGCGGGGCGGGAACCATGTCCGGCCCGACATGCCGCTCGTTCAGCAGGGCCAACCCCATTCCGGCGGACACGGCGCTGCGGACACCGCCGATGCTGGCGCATTCCAGCACGGTGCGCAGGCGATAGGGCGTCTGCGTCACCGCCTCATAGGCCCAATGACGGTAGAAGCAGTTCGGGTCGAAGGAAATGAAGGGCAGCGGCGCATCCGGATTCGGCTCGAAATCCCGCGCCTGTACCCAGACCAGGCGTTCCCGGTCCAGAAGCACATCTTCCGGCAGGCTGTCCTTCGCGAAAATCTGCATGACGGCCAGATCGATGGCGGCGTCCGCGATCTGGCGTGCCAGGGTCAGGCTCTGCGCCACATGGGTGCGGATATCGACCTTGGGATGCAGGTTGGCGAAGCGCGCCAGGATACGCGACAGGCCCAATGTGGTGGTATCTTCCGTCACGCCGAGGCGGATCTCCCCCACGATGGACTTGCCGCTCAACGCCGCCACGGCTTCGTCATGCAAGGCCAGAATCCGGTCGGCATAGCCCAGCAGCCGTTCCCCCGCATCGGTCAGGATCGGCGCCCCGGCCTTCCGGGTCAGCAACTGGCAGGACAGCCGTTCCTCCAGCCGAAGGATCTTGTGACTGACCGCCGACTGGCTGAGCGCCAGCGCCGCCGCCGCACGGGTCACCCCGCCATGGGCCGCCACCGCGGAGAGGGTCAAAAGACCGTCGATATCGACCTTGCTGCGCATCGCACCCTCTATCATGCCAAATTTCGATGATCTTTATCGTATCATGTCGTTTTTGTCATTCATCCTTTCGGTCTACAACGGGGCGTCCCACAAATGGAGGTCGCCTTGTATTCACTCGCCCACCAGAATGTCCTGATCGGCAATCACCGCATTGCCTGCGCCACCTATGGCGAGGGGGTGCCGCTGGTCCTGATCCACGGCACGCCGTCCTCGTCGCTGATCTGGCGCGATGTCGTGCCCGCCCTGAACGCCGCAGGCTATGCGGTTCACCTGTTCGACCTGCTGGGTTTCGGCCTGTCGGAGCGCCCGTGGTCGCCGGAAGCCGACACGTCCGTCGCCGGTCAGGTCCCGGTCCTGAAAGGTCTGATGGCCCATTGGGGCCTGGACGCGGCCCATATCGTCGCCCATGACATCGGCGGCGCGGTGGCGCAGCGCTTCACCTTGGCGCATCCCGGCATGGTCCAAACGCTGACCCTGATCGATTCGGTCAGTTTCGATTCCTGGCCGTCCGAACGAACCCGCCAGCAGATGCGCGATGGGCTGGACGCGCTGATCCGCAAACCCGACGCCGATCACCGCGCTCATTTCCGCGACTGGCTTTTGAGCACGGTCGTCGACAAGAAGAAGCTGACCGACGGCCCGTTGGACGCTTATGTCGAGATCATCGCCGGCACGATCGGCCAGGCCAGCCTGTTCGCCCATCAGGTCGCCCATTACGACCCGCGCTACACCGACGACCTGACCCCCGACCTGCACCGGCTGGGCGACCGCCCGGTTCAGATCCTTTGGGGCGCGGACGATGCCTGGCAGAAGACCCATTGGGCGGAAAAACTCCACGCGGCGATTCCCGGCGCGACGTTGCACATCGTTCCCGATTGCGGTCACTTCGCCATGGAGGACCAGCCGGAGGAAATCGCCCGCCTGATCACCGCATTTCTGGACCGGCATCCGGTTTGACCGAACCTTCCACCAGATTAAACGCGCGCAAATGCTCACCCCGTCATTCCGGCGAAAGCCGGAATCCAGGGCCAAAGGCTCCGTTTGTGCCGATCCCCCTGGACCCCGGCTTCCGCCGGGGTGACGAAGCGTTGGTGCGCTGAAGACGCCAGGGCTACTCTATGGGGCTCTGCGATCTCAGCGGAAACTCTGCGGACCCCGCGTTGAAATCCTTTTTAACGCACCTTTTGCCGTCATTCCGGCGAAAGCCGGAATCCAGGGCCACAGGCAGGGTTTGTGCCGATCCCCCTGGACATCGGCTTCCGCCGGGGTGACGGACTGGTTAGGGTGGTCGGATGAAACAACCATGCGTCTACATTCTCGCGTCCGACAGGAACGGCACCCTTTATGTCGGTGTCACTTCGGACCTGCCGAAGCGAATTTGGGAGCATCGGAACGGGGTTGCAGAAGGCTTCACCAAGAAGTTCGGCGTTCACCGGCTCGTCTACGCCGAGTCACACGATACGATGGAGGCGGCAATCCTTCGCGAGAAACGGGTCAAGGAATGGAAGCGGGCCTGGAAAATCGAACTCATCGAAAAGACCAACCCACAATGGCGCGACCTGTACGACTCTCTGTTCTAGACAATCATGACCCGTCATTCCGGCGAAAGCCGGAATCCAGGGGTGTATGCAGGATCGTGCCCAATTCCCTGGACCCCGGCTTCCGCCGGGGTGACGAAGTTTTGGTGCGCCGAAGACGCCAGGACTACTCCGTGGGCCTCTGCGATCTCAGCGGAAACGCCGCGGACTTCGCGTTGAGGTCCAATTCATCGCACCTTCTGCCGTCATTCCGGCGAAAGCCGGGATCCAGGGCCACAAGCAGGGTTTGTGCCGAGCCCCCTGGACCCCGGCTTTCGCCGGGGTGACGAAGCATTGGTGTGTCGAAGACTCCAGGGCTAGTCCGTGGGCCTCTGCGATCTCAGCGGAAACTCTGCGGACTCCGCGTTGAAATCCTTTCTAACGCGCCTTTTGCCGTCATTCCGGCGAAAGCCGGAATCCAGGGCCACAGGCAGGATTTCTGCCTGTGGCCGTGCCCCCAAGCCCCCGTTACGCCCGTAGCTTTTCGTTACCCGCGTCATAGACCGGATCGGCGAGGACCGTGGCCTTACGGGCTTCGCCCAGCAGCCAGCAGGTCATTTCCGTGCCCGGTGCGGCGTAATCCGGCTGAACATAGGCGAAGGCGAGGCTCTTGCCGGTCCGGTGGCCGTAGCCGCCGGACGTGGTCAGACCGATCACCGTGTCGCCGACCGTGATCGCCTCGCCGCCGGTCGTGTCGTTGTCGCCCGCTTCCAACTCCAGATAGACGATCTTGCCTTGGGCGCCGTCCTGCCTGCGTTGCAGCACCGCGGCCTTGCCGGTGAAATCCTTGTCCAGCTTCACGAAGCGTTCGATATCGGCTTCGACCGGAGTGATCTCGTTGGTCAGTTCGGAGCCCCAGCCCTTATAGCCTTTCTCCATGCGCATGGCGTTGACGGCATAGGTGCCGAAATGGCCGATCCCGTCGGACTGGCCCGCCGCCATCAAGGCTTCGTAGACCGCCGGCATGCCGGCCATCGGACAATGCAGTTCCCAGCCCAGTTCGCCGATGTAATTGACCCGGAGGGCCCGGACGGGAACACCCGCGATCTCGATTTCCTGCGCGGTCAGCCAGCGGAACCCGGCATTCGACAGGTCGGCATCGGTCACCCGCGCCAGCACATCGCGCGATTTCGGACCGGCAATGACCAGGTTGCCGTAATCGTCCGAAATGTTGGTGACCGTCACATCCTCGCCCGGTGCGGCATGCTGGGTCAGCCAGTCCATGTCGCGGACCTCCGCCGCGGCGGCGGACAGGATGTAGTAGCGATCCTCCGCCAGCTTGGTGACCGTCGCCTCGCCCTCGATCACGCCGTCGTCGTTCAGCATATGGGCCAGGGCGATCCCGCCGGTCTTGCGCGGCATGCGGTTGGCGAAGACGCGGTCCAGCATCGCGCCCGCGTCGCGGCCGGTGACATCGAATTTCGCGAAGGAGGACAGATCGGCCAGCGCCACATTTTCCGAAACCAACCGGCATTCCGCCGCGACCGCATGGAAGGCGTTGTTGTGCCGGAAGCCGGCCTCTTCCTCCGACCCGTCGGCGGAATAGTACTTCACCCGTTCCCAGCCGGAGGCGGTGGTGTAGAGGCCGCCCGCCTGTTTCAGTGCGTCATAGAGCGAGGATTGCCGCTTGCCCCGTCCCGCCGGGCGTTCTTCGCCGGGCAGGTGCAGGATATACATGTGCTCGTAATCCTCGATCGACCGGGCGCGGACATAATCCGCGTCAGCCCAGCGCCCGAAACGACGGGGATCGAGATCGGCCATGTTGATCTCGCTCTCACCATGGACGATCCACTGCGCCAGATATTTGCCGCAACCCGCCCCCTGGGCGATGCCGATGGACGACCCGCAGCATTGCCAGAAATTCCGCAAACCGCCTGTCGGACCCAATAGCGGATTGGCGTCCGGTGTATGCGGAATGGCCCCGTGAACAATGCGTTTGATGCCGCTTTCGGCCCAGATGCCCATGCGTTCCAGGGTCCTCTCGACCCAGGGGCTGATCCGGTCCAGCTCATCGGTGAACAGCTCGTTCTCGCTGTCCCATTCGGGATGACCGCCGCGATCGGCCCAGGCTTCCTCAGCCCCTTCGGTCTCATAAATGCCGATCAGGCCGGATTTCTGCTCCTGCCGGTAATAGGCCGACGGATAGGGGTCGCGCATCACCGGCATTTCCGTGTCCGCTTCCAGGAATTCCCGGATCGGTTCTGTGACGATGTAATGATGCTTCATATTGGTGATCGGCACGTCGGATCCGACCCATTGATTGATCAGCCGGGCATAGCAGCCGCCCGCATTGACCACATGTTCGCAGGTGACATTGCCTTTCTCGGTGACGACCTGCCATTCGCCTGACGGCAATTGCTTCACGTCCAGGACCCGGTTGTGGCGTTCGATCTCCGCGCCCATGTCGCGCGCGCCCTTGGCCAGGGCATTGCAGCACCCGGCCGGATCGACATGACCGTCATCCAGGGTCCAGGCGGCGGCCAGCACACCGGTCGTGTCGACATGCGGATTGATCGCCTTGATCTCGTCCGGGCCGATCACCTGCATGCGGAAGCCGATCAACTTGGAGACGCCTTCGACCTTCTTGAAATAGTCCATCTCCGCCTGGTTGGTGGCGAAGCGCAGCCCGCCGCAGCCATGCCAGGAGACATACTGACCGGTCATCTCCTCCAGCTTGGGATAGAGCGTGTTTCCGTAATGGTGGATCTTCGCCATGTTGTAGTCGGCGATGAAGCTGGGGCATTGCCCCGCCGCGTGCCAGGTGGAGCCGGAGGTCAACTCGCCCTTTTCGATCAGCAGGCTGTCGGTCCAACCTTCCTGAGCCAGATGATACAGCAGGCCGCAGCCCATCATCCCGCCGCCGATCACCACCACACGTGCATGTTCCCGCATTTCCGGCTCGCCTCCGCTTCCCGCCATGGCCTTATGGTGTAGGGATGCTAGGAGATTGTGTCGATGCCTGACAACAGTTGACATCAATCTTTCTATTTCTCTGATTTTAAAGCGACTTTCCCCGTCACTTGTTATCTGAACTTACCAATTGGACAGCCCGTTTCATCCGCCGCGCCGAAACGGTTCGCGGCCGCGTCGACGATGCAGGATCGGGCTTGGAAACGGCCCGGCGATGCGGCTAGAGTCCGCGACAGAAGACCGGATATAAGGGAGGAGCCAGCATGAATTTCCGACCGACCTGTGGCGAGGCCGTCGTCCGCTTGTTGGAGGAGTATGGCGTCGACACCGTCTTCGGCATCCCCGGCGTGCACAATCTGGAACTCTATCGCGGGTTCGCGGGCAGCGGCATTCGCCACATCCTGCCCCGTCACGAACAGGGGGCGGGCTTCATGGCCGACGGCTATGCCCGGGTGACCGGCAAGCCGGGCGTCTGCTTCCTGATTACCGGCGCCGGGGTGACCAATTGCGCGACCCCGATGGGCCAGGCCTTCAGCGACAGCGTGCCGATGCTGGTGGTCAGCAGCGAGAATCCGCGCGACACGCTGGGCAAGGGTTATGGCTGCCTGCACGAGATTACTGATCAGGCGGCGGTGACCCGGCCGCTCTGCGCCTTTTCCGAAACCCCGCGCGACCCGGAGGCCGTCCCGGCGCTGATCGAGCGGACGTTCAACGTCTTCGAAGCCGCGCGCCCGCGCCCGGTTCACATCTCGCTGCCCCTCGACATGCTGGCGGAAAGGGTGCGGGGCGAGTGGAAACCCCGTCCCCTCGCGGTGAAGCCCGGCCCGGACCCGGAAGAGATCGAAGAGGCCGCGACCCTGCTGGCCGAGGCCCAGCGTCCGCTGATCCTGGTCGGCGGCGGCGCGCGCGGCGCGGCGATCGAAATCATGCGGCTGGCCGAACGGCTGGATTCGCCGGTCGTCGGCACGGTGGCGGGCAAGGATGTGCTGCCGTCGAACCACCCGCTGTTCCTGGGCGGCCTTATGCTGTCCACCCTGGGCGAGCAGATCGTCGCCGATGCGGATGTAGTGCTGGCCATCGGCACGGAACTGTCCGGCAACGACAGCTATAACGACCGGATCTCTCTGCCTGAAAAACTGATCCGAATCGACATCGACGCGTCGGAATTCGACCAGCGGCACCGTACCGCGGTGGCGATCCGGTCGGATGCCGGGCTGGCCGCCGAGGCTCTGTTGAACGCATTGGGCCCGATGGCGGATGAGCGCGATGGGGCGGAACGGGCCGACGGATACCGCAAATCCGAGTTCAACGGCTATCTGCCGGAAATCGAGGCCCGCCATATCGCGGTTCTGAAACAGATCGAGGCCGCGCTGCCCGACGACGGGATCGTGGTCGGCGACATGACCCAGGTGATCTATACCGCCATCGCCAAACTGACCCTGCCGCCGCGCGGGCGGTTCCTCTATCCGTCCGGCTACGGCACGTTGGGCTATGCGTTGCCGGCGGCGACCGGGGCCAAGATCGGCGCACCGGACCGCGCCGTCCTGGCCGTCGCGGGCGACAGCGGCTTCCTCTATACCGCGCCGGAAATGGCGGTCGCGGCGGAACTGGGGCTGAATCTGGTCGCCCTGGTCTGGAACAACCGCGCCCTGGGTCAGATCCGCGACGACATGGTGAACCGCGGCATCCAGACCGTCGGCGTCACCCCCGAACCGCCGGATTTCGAGGCCCTCGCCAAGGCCTTCCGCTGGTCCTATGCCCGCCCCAGCGCCGCCGAAAACATCGGCGCGGCGCTGAAGGAGGCTTTCGCCGCGAAAGGCCCGACGCTGGTTGAGGTACGGGACGGGATTCCGGGTTTGCCTGACTGATCGGCGCGCTCGGTTTCACATAGGCCCCTGCTGTCGTCACAACGCGGGTTGGGTATCTCCGTCATTCCGGCGAAAGCCGGAATCCAGGGCCTTCGGCAGAGCGGGTGCCTGTTCCCCCGGGACCCCGGCCTTCGCCGGGGTGACGACCGGGCTAATGGGCGCTCCTGCTTTCACAGAAATGCGGAGAGTGCTTCGAAACTCCATACGAGGTTCGCTTGAAGAAACCGGAATGCGTTCACATTTCGTAGGGCATGTGGACAACCGGGAAGGTACTTAGAGACCTGATCTGCGCCCTATTCGATTTTAGGGGTCTGCTGTTGATTTCCCCGATCGTCGTCTTGGTGTCTGCAGATGCACCCTGGCTGTACTGGTTGCTCTATGGACTGTTCGCATTCTTCATGATCGGAACATATGCCGCAATCTACGCCGGTTTCACCGATCCGTCGGATCGAGCCATAACCGATTGGGAGGAACCGGCAGGGCTTCCCAAATGGGCCCGTCTGAATCCCCGGGCTTGCAAGAAAAGCCCGGATGAACGATATACCGCGCCAGGAAGGTCGGCGGCGGACGGGCGCCTCGCCAACCCGGTCAGGTCCGGAAGGAAGCAGCCGTAACGAGATTTTCGCCCGGGTCGCTTAACGCCGGCCTTCCGCCTTCCTCTTTCATCACCGGTACCGGTCAGCCTGCCTTCGGCATCGTCGCGGCAAAGCTGGGATAGGTCATGGCGTTTTCCAGGACACCGGACACGTTCGTGTGCTTGCGCAACAGACGCGCACCGGCCGGCAGCCGCTTCATGTAATAGAGGATCGGCCACAGGAAGAAATCGGCGGTCATCGGCGTGTCGCCCAGGAAGTAGTTCCTGGCGGCGAAGACCGGTTCCAGCACGCCCAGCGCATGGTCCGCATCCTCCGCCGCGCGTTTCAGCTTGTCGGCATCCGGCTTCTTCCCGGTCATGCGACCGATGACGTTGGGAAGAACCAGGCGGCGGATCACCGCCCGATCGACATAGGACGCAATGACGCTGATCCATTGGTCGTTCATCGCCGCCTCATAGGGATCTTCCGGAGTGCATTTGCGGCCGCCGAAGACCGTGTCGATATAGCGGCAGATCGCCGTCATCTCGAAAATCCGGCGCCCGTCATGTTCCAGGATCGGGATCTTGCGGAACGGGTGGCGGTCGATATCCGGCGATTTGTGCATGTCCATCAGCCCGGTCGCCCCCGCCATCGAAAGGTCGTAGGGCACCTGCTTTTCCTGCAGCAGGATGCGGGCGGTCCAGACATAGGAGCTTTCGGGAATGCCGAACAGGCGCAGGGTCATGACTTCTTCCTCCGGGGCGGAATGCGACGGGACTGGTCCTATCTGAGCCGGCGGCATAATATGTTCAACATCATATTATGGAGACTGTGCCATGCCCTATGCGCCCGAACATCGCCAGCGTACGAGAAAGCGCATCCTGCGCGCCGCCCGGCGGGAGATGAACCGCAAAGGCTATGGCGAGGCGAGCATCGATTCCATCATGGCGGAGGCCGGGCTGACGCGCGGCGGGTTCTATGGCCATTTCAAGGGCAAGGAAGATTTGTTCGTCGAGGTGCTGGCCGACCTGGCCGAAACCCCGGTCGAGATGAACCGGCGGATGCGGTTCACCGGGTTGGACGATTTCGTCGACCGGTATCTGTCACCGGCCCATCGCGACCTGGTGGAGGAAGGCTGTTCCGTCCCGCCGCTGTCGCCGGAGATCGCGCGGTCGGGGGACAAGGTCAAATCCGCCTTTTCCGATTATGTGGCCACCATATCCCAGCGGCTGGGCGGGCTGATCGACCGGCGCGATTGCCGGGAGGAAGACGACCAGGCGACCGACCGTGCCCTGGCGGCGCTGACAGCCTGTGTCGGCGGGCTGGTTCTGAGCCGCGCGGTCAACGACCCGGCCCTGTCCGACCGGATTCTGGCCGCCGCCAAGCGGGCCGCGTCGCGCGGCGGCGCGGCGGAGTGAGGCGCGGCCGCCCGATGGCCGCCCAAGGCGTTTCGCGGTTGTGCGGACGGGGCCGCCTTGCGAATATGCGGCCATGACCGACGCCACCGAAGACCCGCCATTCGACAGCGACGATTCCGCCGCGGACGGCCCGCCGCCCGGGCCGGGTCTGGGGCTGGACGAACCGCCGCAACCGGCGGCCCCCGCCGCTTCCGCGCCGTCCAAGAAGGATGGCGAGGCCTATCGCGTTCTGGCGCGGAAATACCGGCCGTCGAACTTTGCCGAACTGATCGGCCAGGAAGCACTGGTCAGGACCCTGACCAACGCCATCGAGGCGGGGCGCATCGCCCAGGCCTTCATGCTGACCGGCGTGCGCGGCGTTGGCAAGACGACCACCGCGCGCATCGTCGCCAAGGCGCTGAACTGTATCGGCCCGGACGGCAATGGCGGACCGACCGTCAGCCCCTGCGGTGTCTGTCAGCATTGCACCGCCATCGCCGGCGACCGCCATGTCGACGTCATCGAAATGGACGCCGCCAGCCGTACCGGCGTCGACGATATCCGCGAACTGATCGACGGCGTCCGGTACCGGCCGGTCTCGGCGCGCTACAAAGTCTATGTGCTCGACGAAGTCCACATGCTGTCGAAGAACGCGTTCAACGCGCTTCTGAAGACGCTGGAAGAACCGCCGGAGCATGTGAAATTCGTCTTCGCGACGACCGAAATCCGCAAAGTTCCGGTGACGGTCCTGTCCCGCTGTCAGCGCTTCGATCTGCGCCGGGTGCCGGTCGACCAGCTGGCCGCGCATTTCAAGTCGGTGGCGGAGCGCGAAGGCGTCGGCATCGAGGATGAGGCCCTGGGCATGGTCGCCCGCGCGGCCGACGGGTCGGTGCGCGACGGCCTGTCGATCCTGGACCAGGCCATCGCGCTCAGCGCCGGGACGGTGACGGGCGAGCGCGTCCGCGACATGCTGGGTCTCGCCGACCGCAGCCGGATCTATGATCTGTTCGACGCCGCGATGAAGGGCGACGCCCCGGGCGCGTTGGCGCTGCTGGAACAGCTTTATGGCGTCGGGGCCGATCCGGCCGTGGTGATCGAAGACCTGCTGGACGTGACCCATTTCCTGACCCGGGCCATCCTGGTGCCGGAAGCGCTCGACCGGCCGACGACGGCGGAGCTTGAACGGACGCGCGGCCGGGAAATGGCCCAGGCCCTGTCGCTGCCGATCCTGACCCGTGCCTGGCAAATGCTGCTGAAAGGTCTGGGCGAGGTGCGCGCCGCGCCGTCGCCGATCCAGGCGGCGGAAATGGTCGTGATCCGCCTGATCCATCTGGCCGACATGCCGACGCCGGGCGATCTGATCGAGAAATTGAAGGACTTCCAGCCCGGTACCGGCGGGACCGGGCCGTCCGCGGGCGGTGGGGGTGGCGGCGGCGCGCAGGCGTCGGCCTTGCCGGGACCCACCCTGATCCGGGGCGGCGCACAGGCGCAGCGCGCGGTTGAAACCGCCTACCAAGCCGCGCCGCAGGCCGATCCGGCCATCGCCAATGCACCGAAAAGTTTCCTGGAAATCGTCACCCTGTTCGAAGAGAAGCGCGAACCGCGCCTGGCGACCCATCTGAAACGCGACGTGCATCCCGTCCGGGTCGAGCCAGGGCGGTTGGAATTCCGGCCGGGCCGGAATGCGCCGCGCGACCTGCATGGCGAGTTGGGCAAGAAACTGTCCGACCTGACCGGCCTGCGCTGGATCGTCACGATTTCCAACGAGGAAGGCGCGCCGACACTGGCCGAACAGGAGGCCCAGGCGGAGCAGGACCGGCGCACGAAAGCCGAACAGGACCCGCTGATCCAGGCGGTCAAGAAGGCCTTTCCCGGCGCCCAGATCACCCGCGTGACCGGTAATGAACCGGACCCTGCGGCAGCGTTGGCGGAGGCGGAAGCCCTGCCCGATGACGGCCTGCCGCCGGCGATGGACCCGGATGAATATCCGGACGACGAAGACGATCTTTAACCCATGCGGGGGTCCGCCCCCGAACGAGAGGCAAGGAGCGATACCGCGATGAAAAATCTCGGCGCCATGATGAAACAGGCCCAGGAAATGCAGACCCGCATGCAGGAAATGCAGGAGCAGATGGAGGCGCTGGAAATCGACGGCGGGTCCGGCGGTGGCCTGATTTCCGTTACCGTCACCGGCAAGGGCGAGGTCCGCCGCCTGTCCATCGATCCATCCCTGATCGTCCCGGATGACCGCGAGGTCTTGGAAGACCTGATCGTCGCCGCGATCAACGACGCCAAGAACAAGGCCGACGAGAAGATGCGCGAAGAGACCCAGAAACTGATGGGCGGCATCCAGCTCCCGCCGGGCATGAAACTGCCGTTCTGATCATTTGGGCGCGCGGAGGGGATCGAGAGGAAACAAAGAAGATTCCTGCTTTCACAGGAATGCGGCAGTGAGAGAAATACCGATCCGGCACGCCCAAACTCGTGCTCCTGCGAAAGCAGGAGCCTTCATAGGGTAGGCGCCGGGGTCAGGACAACGAAGTTTCCTGCGGCCGCAGGAAGACCGGGGTGAGAATTTATCCATGCAGGAAATCGAGCGGGTCATCCAATTGCTGTCGCGGCTTCCGGGCCTGGGGCCGCGTTCCGCGCGGCGGGCGGCGCTGCTGCTGATCCGGCGCAAGGAAAGCCTGATGCAGCCGCTGGCCATGGCGCTGGCCGAGGCGGCGGAGAAGATCCGGACCTGCACGACTTGTGGCAATCTGGACACGGCGGATACCTGTTCGATCTGCCGCGATCCGGCGCGCGATGCCGCGACCCTCTGCGTCGTGGAGCAGGTCGCCGACCTTTGGGCGCTGGAGCGGACGGGCATTTTCAGGGGCCGCTATCACGTTCTGGGCGGGGTCCTCTCGGCCATTGACGGGGTCGGGCCCGAAGACCTCAATATCGCCACATTGCTGGATAGAGTGGGGCCGGAAAAATCGGTGTCCGAAGTGATTCTGGCCATGAATCTGACCGTCGACGGGCAGACCACCGCCCATTACATCACCGAGCGCCTGGAGCCGTCGGGCGTGAAGGTCAGCCGCCTGGCGCACGGCGTGCCGGTCGGCGGAGAGTTGGATTATCTGGATGACGGCACCCTGGCCACCGCCCTGAAAGCGCGGCAGTCGGTCGGGCAGCACTAGAACCTCGGACTCTGGGGACGGATCGTCTTGAAGAAGAAACTGTATTTCCTGGCCCAAATGGGGGCGCCGGGCCGGTACGATCCGGCGGTCTTCGCCAATCAGCCCGGCGGCGACAATGAAATTCACTGGTTCGAACGGATGCTGGCCGATCTGAAACTGTCGGACAGGATCGATTTCGAAGGACGGCGCATCTGTTACGGGGACCCGCTGCCGGATCCGGCGGAGGCCGACGCCATCGTCATCGGCGGCAGCTTCCATTCGGTCCATGACAAACTGCCCTGGCAGGCCGATCTGAAAGATTGGCTGACCGCGCTGCGACGGAAAGAAGACGGCCCGCCCGTCTTTGGCATATGCGGTGGACATCAAATGATGGCAGTGGTGCATGGCGCGCCGGTGGAGATGCTGGAGGACGGCGCGCGGGTCGGAACCTTCCCGATCTCGCTGACCGACGCCGGACGGTTGAGCCCGCTGTTCGACGGGATCGTCCCGCGCTTCCATTTCGGGAACGAGGAACATGTCCCCGTCGTCCCGGCCGGGGCGGAGGTTCTGGCCACCGCGCCGGGCATGCCGGCCTGCGCCCTGGATTTCGGGCGCAACTGGATGTCCGTCCAGTTTCATCCGGAGGCCACGGCGGGCTGTATGACCGAATCCTGGGGCCCGCGCGCCAAGGAGATCGCGGATCATTATGCCCCGACCCCGGATTCGCCGCTGCTGATCGCGAACTTTCTGAAAGCCACGGGAGTATTGTGACGTGCCGCTGAAACATGGATTGCTGGCCGCCGCCCTGACCCTGTCCGCCGCCACGGGCGCCGTTGCGCAATCGGTGGCGGACCCCGCGCCGGGCGCGGCGATTTCCGTCTATGCCGACGGCCTGTCGGTGATCCGCGAAACCCGCATGGCCGACCTGACCGGTGCCGGGGACGGCATTTCCCTGCCCGGCCTGCCGCAATCGCTCGACTGGTCGACCCTGTCGGTCGCCGTCGGCGGAACCCCTGCCGACAGCATCCGCATCCGCCAGGACGACCTGTCGCCGCAAAGCCTGTTGCGCCGCTCGATCGGGCAGGAAGTCACCTGGCTTGTCCCGACGGGCGACAGCGGGGCGGAGCGCGAAATCCGCGGCACGCTGGTCAATGTCGACGGCGGGATTGTCCTGAAAGTCGACGACCGGTTCGAGGCGATGCCGGACGGCCGCCTTGCCCTGGACAGCCTGCCGGCAGGCATGACGGGCGGGTTGGAAGTCACCGCAACGACCGCCGCCGGTGCGGGCAGCCACACTGTCACGCTGGGCTATGTCGCGCCCAATCTCGCCTGGTCCGCCGATTACGAGGCGGTGCTGCTGCCCGACGAATCCGGGCTGGTGCTCAGCGGTCAGTATCAGATCACCAACGGCACCGATTCCGAGTTCGAAGACGCCGCGATCCGATTGGTCGCAGGCGAAACGAACCGCGCCTATGGCGGTCCCCGGCCCGAAATGATGGCCATGGCCACGATGGACGGTGCCGCATCGATGAAATCCGCACCGCGCGCGGCCCCGCCGCCGCAATCGGCCAGCCTGGGCGACGTGCATGTCTATGACGTCGATGGCCGGGTCGATCTTCCGGCGGGCGAAACGGTGCGCCGAGTGCTGCTGGCGCCGGTGACGGTGCCGGCCGAGAAAATCTATCGCCTGTCCGGATCGGGCCTGGTGCATCCGGGTCAGCCGATGCGGCTGCAGGACGGGCTGCGGCCCGAGGTCACCATCCGGTTCGAGAATGCCGAGGATGGGCCGTTGGCGAAGATCCTGCCCGCCGGTCCTGTCCGCGTCTATGGCGCGCTGGCGGAGGATTCCGACACTGCCCCGCGCGTCATCCTGGGCGAAGACCGACTGGCGCATATGCCGGTCGGCGAAGAGGCGGAACTGCAACTGGGCCGCGCCTTTGATGTCACCGTCGAACGCCAGGTCGTCGATTACGAGACGACCGGCGTCGCCGAGCACCGCCATCTCTACCCCTATCGCGCGACGCATGAGATCACGCTGAAGAACGGACGGGACGAGGCGGTGACGGTGGAACTGACCGACTATCTGTCGGCGCAGGGCTGGGACATTACCGAATCGAGCCTGGCACCCGCCTCGCGGGATGCCGGCAGCGCGGTCTGGAACGTCGCCATCCCGGCCAAGGGCGAAACCGTCCTGCGCTATACCGTACGGGTGCAGCCGTAAGGGATTGTTCGCCTCTTTCCCCGGCGCGACTCGCCGATTAGTCTCGGCGCCATGACCAGCGGGACCGACAACGCCCAAGTGACGCCGATGATGGCTCAGTATCTGAGCATCAAGGAGGCGCATCCGAATTGCCTCCTGTTCTATCGGATGGGCGATTTCTACGAATTGTTTTTCGACGACGCCAAACAGGCGGCGGCGTCGCTCGACATCGCGCTGACCAAGCGCGGGCAGCATCTGGGCGAAGAGATTCCGATGTGCGGCGTGCCGGTTCACGCCGCCGAAACCTATCTGTCCCGCCTGATCCGCAAGGGCCACCGCGTCGCCGTCTGCGAACAGACCGAAGACCCGGCGGAAGCGAAGAAGCGCGGATCGAAATCCGTTGTCCGGCGTGAGATCGTTCGCGTCGTCACCCCGGGCACCCTGACCGAAGACACCCTTCTGGACGCGCGGTCGCATAACTATCTGGCCGCCCTGGCCCGCACCGGCGCCGACGGCTATGCCATCGCGTGGTGCGACATGTCGACCGGGCAGTTGCTGTGCCAGCCGGTGACGGCGGCGGGCCTCGCCTCCGCCCTGTCGCGCATCGCGCCAGGCGAACTGGTCCTGGGACAGAAACTGGTCGCGGAGGACAGCCGTTTCTATGAGCTATTCCGGGAATGGCAGGACCGCCTGACGCCCCTGCCCGACAGCCGGTTCGATTCGGCCAATGCCGAGCGGCGGCTGAAAGACGCGTTCGGTGTCGCGGCCCTGGACGCGTTCGGGGATTTCGACCGGGCGGAACTGGCCGCCCTGGGCGCGCTGGTCGAATATCTGGATCTGACACAGGTCGGCAAGCTGCCGCGCCTGGAACCGCCCCAGCGCCTGTCCGTCGGCGCGCTGATGGAGATCGATCCGGCAACCCGCCGCAATCTGGAGATCACCCGCACCCTGACCGGAGAGCGGACCGGCAGCCTGCTGTCCGCCGTCGATCGCACGGTGACCGGTCCCGGCGCGCGCCTGCTGGCCGGGCGCCTGTCCGCGCCGCTGACCGACCCCATTGCCATCGGCGACCGGCATGACGCGGTCGCCTGGTTCCTGGACCGGGCCGACCTGCGCGGCGATCTGCGCGAAATCCTGAAAAGCGCGCCGGATCTGGAACGCGCGCTGGGCCGCCTGACCATCGGCCGCGGCGGGCCGCGCGATCTGGTCGCCCTGCGCACCGGGCTGGCAATGACCGCCGAATTGAAGTCGATCCTGGCGTCCGACGATCCGGCCCTGGAAATCGCCCGCGCCGTGGAGGATCTGGGCAATCACGACATCCTGGTCGAACGCTATACCCGCGCCCTGAAGGAAGACGTGCCCCCCATCGCCCGCGACGGCGGGTTCGTCGCGTCCGGTTATGCGCCGGAACTGGACGAACAGGTGACCCTGCGCGAGGAAGGCCGCCGCCTGATCGCCGATCTGGAGGCGCGCTACCGGCAGGATACAGGTGTCGACGGGCTGAAGGTCAAATACAACAACGTGCTGGGCTGGTTCGTCGAGGTCACCGCCAAGAATATGGAAAAGATTGGCGAGCCCTTCATCCACCGCCAGACCATGGCGAATGCGGTCCGCTATACGACGGTCGAATTGAATGAGCTGGCGCGCAAGATCTCCGAAGCCGGCGACCGGGCCCAGGCGATCGAATTGGAAATCTTCGACGATCTGGTCGAAGAGGCACGGCAAAGGGCGCGAGAGATCGGGTTGGCGGCGCGGGCCCTGGCGGCGCTGGACCTCTATGCCGCCGCCGCCGATCTGGCCGATGCGCGCGACTACCGCCGCCCCCTGGTCGACGCCTCCCTGGCCTTCGAGATCGAAGGCGGGCGTCACCCGGTGGTCGAAGCGGCCCTGACCGCCCAGGCCGACGGGCAAAGCTTCGTCGCCAATGACTGCGATCTGGGCCGCGACAACCGGCTGTGGCTCGTCACCGGGCCGAACATGGCCGGTAAATCGACCTTCCTGCGTCAAAACGCCCTGATCGCGATCCTGGCCCAGGCCGGCCTGTTCGTTCCGGCGCGCAAGGCCCATATCGGCGCGGTCGACCGCCTGTTCAGCCGGGTCGGGGCGGCGGACGATCTGGCGCGCGGCCGGTCCACCTTCATGGTGGAGATGGTCGAGACCGCGACGATCCTCAATCAGGCGACCGACCGGTCGCTGGTCATCCTGGACGAGATCGGGCGCGGCACCGCGACCTTCGACGGCTTGTCCATCGCCTGGGCCTGCGTCGAACATCTGCACGAGGCCGCCAAATCCCGCGCCCTGTTCGCCACCCATTACCACGAGCTGACGGCGCTGGCCGAACGGCTGCCCGCGCTCAGCCCGCACTGCATGCGGGTCAAGGAATGGGAGGGCCAGGTCGTCTTTCTGCACGAGGTCGCTTCCGGTGCCGCCGACCGGTCCTACGGCATCCATGTCGCAAAACTGGCCGGCCTGCCGCCCGCCGTCGTGACCCGGGCGGAGGAGGTCCTTCAAGCCCTGGAAAAAGGCGAGCAATCCGGCGCCGTCACCCGTCTGGTCGACGACCTGCCCCTGTTCCGCGTCGCCAGCCGCCCGGCCGAGCCCGCCGCGAAGCAGGGCCCGAGCGCGGTCGAGAAGGCCCTGTCCGAGGTCAATCCAGACGACCTGACTCCGCGCGAGGCACTCGATACGCTCTATCGACTGCGGGGGCTGCTGCCGAATGGCTGATGCCAAACCGGTCAACCTCGCCCTGCAAGGCGGCGGCGCGCATGGGGCGTTTACCTGGGGGGTGCTGGATTACCTGCTGGAACAGGGGCTGATCCGCATCGACGCGATCAGCGGCACGTCGGCCGGGGCGATGAATGCGGTGGTGCTGGCCTCCGGCTATGAAGCGGGGGGCGCGGACGGCGCGCGGCAGGCCTTGGCGGCTTTCTGGGAAGGGGTTGCCGATGTCGGGCGCTGGTCGCCGATTCAGCGCACCTTGATCGACGTCTTCATGGGCCAATGGAGCCTGGAGAATTCGCCCGGCTATCTGATGATGGATCTGCTGGGACGGATCGCGTCTCCCTATGACGTCAATCCGCTGAACATCAATCCGCTGCGCCCGCTGCTGGAGGAGCATGTCGATTTCGACCGCGTCCGGCGCTGCAGCGAGATGCAATTGTTCCTGTCGGCGACGAATGTCGAAACCGGCCGCGTGAAGGTCTTCACCGGGGCGCGGATCGACGCCGATGTCGTCCTGGCCTCCGCCTGTCTGCCCTTCCTGTTCCAGGCGGTGGAGATCGACGGCGCGCCCTATTGGGACGGCGGCTATATGGGCAATCCGGTCCTGTTCCCGTTCTTCAACGCCTGCGCCACGAATGACGTGGTGATCGTCCAGATCAACCCGATCGAGCGAAAGGGCGTGCCGCGAAGCGCCCGGGAGATTCTGGACCGGGTCAACGAGATCACCTTCAACGCCAGCCTGCTGCGCGAGTTCCGCGCCATCGACTTCGTCGGGCGCATGCTGGAGGAAGGGCGGCTGGACCCGGCGCGCTATAACCAGGTGCGGGTCCATATCGTCGGTGATGCGCGGCTGCAGGAACTGGGCGCGTCGTCGAAGCTGAACACCGAATGGCGTTTCCTGCAGCATCTGCGCGATATCGGCCGGGACGCGGCCCGTATCTGGACAGAACGCGATTTGCCTTTCGTCGGGAAACGCGCCACGGTGGATTTGCGCGCCCTGTTCCAAGGGGCCGGAAGGGACAGCCCCTTCGAAACCGACGAGACCGAAGACACGGAATGATCGACCGCTATCTGAAACGCCGCCGGGAATTCGCCCAGCAGAAGGACGAAGACGAGGAGATGCATCCCGTCGCCAAGGCGGCGTGGCAGGGCTATGCCGACTACCGCAAGGAAATGGCGCGCCGCCGCGTGATTCCGGCCTGGCGGGAATTGTCGGTGAAGACCATGGCCGTGATCGCCGCGGTACTGGTGGTCTTCCTGATCGCGGCGGATTATCTGTCGACACTACTGGGGTGACGGGTCCGCGCGGGCAGGGTTACACTGCGCCGCCACACAACGCCGCTACAAGACGCCGAATAGGGGAAGCAAAGATGTTACGACCGATTCTGGCCGCCGCCACGCTGGTTCTGGCCCTCGCCTCCGGACCGACTGCGATGGCGCAGGATTTCGCCGCCTTCCTGGGTCACTGGAAAGGCTCCGGCATCTCGGAAACGGAAGACAGCATCTATTTCGCCGTCACCGTGCGCGACATGGATGTGGTGATCGAAAAGGTCAGCGAGACGTCCTTCCGTCTGAACTGGACCACGATCACGCGGGAATCCGGCGACCCGGACAATCCCGACATCAAGAAAAGCAGCGCGACCCTGGTTTTCAACGCGACCGGACAGCCCGGCGTCTACCGCACGGCGGAATCCGGCGACCCGCTGAAATCGGAACCGGTCTGGTGGAGCCGCGTCGAAGGCGATTCCCTGTTCACCTATATGCTGCGCATCCGCGAAGACGGCACTTGGCAGGTCCAGAAATATACCCGCGAAGTCTCCGGCCAGGGCATGACCCTGACCTATCAGCGGATCACCGACGGCACGTCGGAACGGCAGGTTCGCGGCCGCCTGGTCAAACATTCCGAGTGATCGAAGATACCCGCCGCTAATCCTTGAACCAGGCGCGCCAAGCCGACGCGTCGGCGACGATCCGCGCGACGCGTTGATGGCCCGCCTCGTCGGGATGGACGCCGTCGCCGCTTTCCATACAGGCATCCCAGCCCGGATCCTCCGCCAGAACCTCGTGCAGATCGATATAGGGGATCCCTAATTCCCCCGCCATGCGCTTGTAGGCCCGGTTCAGCGCCGCCGTGCGTGTCCGGTCGAAGGTGTAATGGACGCCCGGTCCCGGCTGGATGCTGGGCGGAATGCGCCGCACCGGCGTCATGCCGACCCAGATCGTCGGCTTCCAGGACGCGGCTTCCGCCAGCATGGTCGCCGCCGCCGCGACGGACCCGTCCTGCGGCACGCGGACGCCCGTCCCGTTGAAATCGGCGCAATCGTTCAGGCCGAACATGAAGACCAGCCGCCCTGAAACATGGTCCGGCAGGCGCGGCGCCGTCTCCGCCCGCCAGCGTTTCGCGATATCCAGCGAGGTTTCGGCCCGGATGCCCAGATTGTAGCAACTGATATCGTGGCCGCGCCGGATCGTCTCCTCGGCGCTGAGATAGGACGGCCAGCCCCGGCAGGCGGCGTCGCCGGTCCCGACCGTCACGCTGTCCCCCACGAAGCAGATGCGCGTTGTCGTCATGTATCCAGTGCTCCCATCGTCGTCAGACGGCGCAGCAGGCCGTCCCGGTCCAGTTCGAAATCGCCGGCGATCCAGTCTTCCTCGATCCGGCGCAGAATCTCGCCGACTGCAGGCCCAGGCGACATGCCCGCCGCCAGGGCATCCCGGCCGGACAGCGGGAAATCGGGTGGCGTCCACCCCTCCGCCACCTGCCGCAATACCGTCCAATCTTCCGCGCTGCCCCGGGCCAGGGCCAGCAGTGCCTGATCCCGGGCCAGCGCCGCGCCCAGCCGGTAGACGATGGCGCGCGCCGCGCCCGGATCGGCGGGCGGCGGGGGCGGCGCGGCGAGTGCCGTCAGCCGGTCCCGGTCGCGGCCGGACAGTTTCAGGCGCGCCGCGATGGCATCCATCCCGTCCGGACCCGCCGGGCAGAGCGCCGCCAGGCGCAGCAGAGAATCCGGCGTCGGATCCAGGTCGCACAGCCGCTGCACGATATCGACGGCCCCGGCCTCCGGCAGCCAATAATCCAGGAACCCGCCATCGATCATCGCGGCCAGGAAGGGGGCGAGGGCCGGCGCTTCCAGCAAGCGCAGCATTTCCTTCGCGACCCTTTCCGCGGACAGGTCGCGCAGCCGCTCCGTCAACCGCGCGCAGGCCTCGAGACCCGGCGCGTCGAGGGTCTGGAGACCCAACTGCGCGTGGAAGCGGAAGAAACGCAGGATGCGCAGGTAATCCTCACGAATCCGTTCGTCAGGGTCGCCGATGAAGCGCAAGCGACCGGCCGTCAGATCATCCATCCCGCCATGGAAATCGGTCAGATTTCCGTCGCGGTCGGCATACAGCGCGTTCACGGTGAAATCCCGCCGCAGGGAATCCTCGCGCCAATCTTTGGTATACTGGACGACCGCCCGCCGTCCGTCGGTTTCGACGTCGCGCCGCAGGCTGGTGACCTCGACGGTCCGGCCGTCCAGGACGGCGGTCACGGTTCCATGATCGATGCCGGTCGGCACAGCCTTGATATCATGACCGGTCAGCGCGTCCGTCACCGCGTCGGGCGGCGCATCGACCGCCAGGTCCAGATCGGTTGCCGTCCGGCCCAACAGCGCGTCCCGGACACATCCGCCGACGAAGCGGGCGTCGATGGACGCATCCGCCAGAGCGTCCAGAAGACGCCGCACTTCCGGCTCCGAGAACCAGGGCTGGGCCTGCAGCAGGGCGCGCGCCGCGTCTTTACCGGTCATGGCGCGGCCGTCAATCCGGGTCGGTGGGCGGAATCGGCTCCATATAGCCGGGTACGATTTCGCCATCGACGATCTTCGCCGGAACCCAGCGGCCTTCCTGCGGCGGTTCGGCCTGAAGGAACAGGAAGACCAGTGCGCCGATCGCCAGGACGCTGCCAGAAATGATCAGGTTCGCCCAGGGGAAGGATTGCCAGGCGGTCAGCGGCAGCCCCTGATCCTCGCGATCCTTTTTGCGCGACTGGAACCAGGCCCAGACGTAATAGCAGACGAAAGGGATCAGGAACGGAACCAGGATTGTCAAAATCGACCGCAGCATCGGATCTCCTTTAAATGGACTGCGCCCGGCTTGGTTCCGGGTCGGCCGCGCAATCCAGAATATCGACCAGGCTGACGATCATGCCCGCCGTCGCGCCCCAGATGTAATAGTCGCCGAACGGCATCGCATAAAAACTGCGTGAGGTGCCCGACACCATCCGGGAATGCCGCTGATGGTTTGCGCGATTCAGCAGGAAGGCCAACGGCACCTCGAAAATCTCGTCGACCTCGAACGGTTCCGGCCTCGGGTCGATCGGCGGCAGCAACGCGCCGACCACCGGCGTGACGTGATAGCCCGTCCGCGTCACATAGGAGGCGAGGCGGCCCAGCACGCGGACCTTGTCCCGTGGCACGGCGATCTCTTCCTCGGTCTCGCGCAAGGCGGTTTCGATCTCGTCCCTGTCGCCGGGATCGCGCCGTCCGCCCGGAAAGGCGATCTGACCCGCGTGATCCTTCATGTGGGAGGTCCGCTTGGTCAGGATCACCGACAGTCCCTCCGGCCGCGGGACAAGCGGGACCAGCACCGATGCCGGGATCAACGTGTCGCGCAGCGGCACCATATCCGGGTTCAAATCCGCATCGCCCCGATCCGCGACCGGCTGCGCCGCGTCGATCAGGCATTGCGCGATGCGATCCAAATCCATTCCACAGGGTCCTCTTCGTTCAAGCTGTCAAAGCGGTATGCGGCCCAACGAGAACCGCGCGCCGGCGCTGGACACCACCAGTTCCGTCGCCTGACCATCGTCGACCGACTCGGCCCGTTCGACCAGATCGTAAAAGACCGGCCTGGCGATCAGCGCCTCCAGCCCGTCGCGTATTTCAATATAGGGCGATGGTTCCCCGGTTTCCGCATCGACCGAAACGCGGATCGGATGATCGGCGCCCGCCGCGACCCAGTAATCCAGATTGGTGCGAAAGTTCAGGACCGGCCGTCCGGCATCATCGGTCTCCTCGACCATTTCGACGGCAACGAAGGGCGCGTCCTCGACATCGATCCGACCCTTTTCCGCCGGGGTCACCAGCCAGAAGGCGCCCTCTTCGTCGCGCTGCAGGACCGTCGCGAACAACTGGCACAGCTTCTGCCGGCGGATCGGATCGCCGCGATAGGTCCAGGTGCCGTCGCGCCGGATCGCGATATCGAAGTCGACATACCGGTCCGGCCAGGGAAATCCGGACAGGCCTTCCCCGGACTTCATCAACTCCTTGAGACTTTTGCGTGCCGGGGCTTGTTTCGACATCGACCAGCCATCATCCTTTTAACAGATAGTTCTGCTATGCCTACTGGGCCGCGTGCGGATTTAAGGCTACGGTCCGATGCGCGGCTTTATCTGTCAACGTCGCCCCGACGGCGGCTTACATCAAGGGAGAGGTCGACCGTGACGCAAGAGTTAGAGCGTAAGACAGCGGCGGCAAAGCAGGCGTCGATCGAAGCCAGCGCGCAGGACCTCGCCGCCGAGATGGAGCAGGTCGGCGAAAAGCTGGGTGCCGTGCGCGGCCAGATTCGCCAGGTATTCTATGGTCAAGACCGGGTCGTGGACGAGGTGCTGACGACCCTGCTGGCCGGCGGGCACGGGCTGCTGGTCGGCGTGCCGGGACTGGGCAAGACCTTGTTGGTCGAAACCCTCAGCAAGGTTCTGGGCCTGGAATCCCGGCGTGTACAGTTCACACCCGACCTGATGCCGGCCGATATCCTGGGCTCCGAGGTTCTGGAAGTAGACGATACCGGGAAACGCGGCTTCCGCTTCGTGCCGGGGCCGGTCTTCACGCAATTGCTGATGGGCGACGAGATCAACCGCGCCAGCCCGCGCACCCAATCCGCACTGCTGCAGGCGATGCAGGAAAACACCGTCACCGTGGCGGGCCATCCGCATGCGCTGCCCACACCCTTCCATGTCCTGGCGACGCAGAACCCGATCGAACAGGAAGGCACCTATCCCCTGCCCGAAGCGCAGTTGGACCGTTTCCTGTGCCAGATCGACATCCATTATCCCGACCTGTCCTCGGAACGCGAAATCGTCCTGAAGACGACCGGTGTCACCTTGGCCAGCGTGACCGAGAAGCTGACCGCCGACGAGTTGCGGCACGCGCAGACCCTGACCCGGCGCATTCCGGTGGGCGAAGGCGTGGTCGATGCGATTCTGCGCCTGGTCCGCAACGGCCGTCCGGAATCGACGGAATTGGAGATCGTGCGGGACCGCGTGTCCTGGGGGCCGGGGCCGCGCGCCAGCCAGGCGCTTATGCTGGCCTGCCGCGCCCGCGCGCTGCTGCAGGGCCGATTGGCGCCGTCCGGCGACGACGTCTCCGCCTTGGCGAAACCCGTCCTGCGCCACCGCATGGCGTTGAGCTTCGCCGCCCGCGCGGAAGGCCACGATATCGACAGCACGATCGATGCCCTTGTGGAGGCCAGTGTCTGACCCGATGAGCCCCAACCCGCCGCCGATACAGTCGTCCAGCCAGGCGCCGTCCGGGGATGCGCCGGCCAGGGTCGCCCGGGCGGAAGCGCTCGGCGAAGGCCTGCCGCCGTTGCTGATCGCGGCGGAGCGGGTTGCCGCGACGGTGGCCCAGGGCGTCCATGGCCGGCGGCGGATCGGCACCGGGGAAACTTTCTGGCAGTACCGGCTGCACGGCCCCATGACACGGCCCATGCGGTCGACTGGCGGCGGTCGGCGCGATCCGACGACCTGTTCGTCCGCGAGACCGAATGGGAAGCGTCGCAGAGCGTCTGGATGTGGTCGGACCGCAGTCCTTCGATGAATTATCGCTCCCGGAAATCGCGCCCGACCAAGTCGGACCGCGCGGCGCTGTTGCTGCTGGCGACGGCCGCGGCCCTGCTGAGGGGCGGGGAACGGATCGGCCTTCTGGGCCACGACCGGCGGGCCAGCGGCGGCCGGACCGGATTGAAGCGCCTGGCCGAGCGGTACCTGACACTGGGCGATCACGATGCGGCCTTTCCCGCCTCCGTCGATCTGCCGAAACACAGCCAGGGCGTCCTGTTCAGCGATTTCCTGGCGCCGGTCGAGGTGTGGGAGAAGCGCTTCGCCGAGTTCTCGCAGCAATTCGTCGGCGGACTGGCCGTGCAGGTCCTGGACCCGGCGGAGGAGACCCTGCCCTTCAGCGGCCGCGCCCGGTTCCTGGGGTTGGAGGCCGAGGGCGAATTCATGGCGGAACGGGTCGAAACCCTGCGGCCCGATTACCGAAACAGGCTGACCACCCATCGCGAGGCCTTGCGCCATGCGGCGCGCGCGGCGGGCTGGGACCTGCTGGTACATCGCACGGACAAGTCCGCGGAACAGGCACTAATGGCGATCTATGTCGCCCTGGCCCGGCAGGGGGGCTGATCGGCGATGCTGAGCGTCGGCCCCCTCGCCTTCACCGCGCCCTGGCTGCTGCTGGGGCTGCTGGCCCTGCCGCTGTTGTGGTGGCTGTTGCGCCTGATGCCGCCCGCACCGCGCCGAATTCCCTTCCCTGCCATCCGTCTGCTGTTCGGGTTGAAGGGGGAGGAAACGACACCGAAAGCGGCGCCGTGGTGGCTGACGGTCCTGCGCCTGGCGATTGCCGCCTTCGTGGTCGTCACGGCGGCGCGGCCGGTTCTGAATCCGGATTGGTCCCTGACCGGCACCGGACCTGTCGTCCTGGCGATCGATGACGGCTGGTCGGCCAGCCCGGCCTGGGACGCCCGGTTGACCCGTGCATCGGCCCTTCTGGATACCGCGGAACGGTCCGACCGGCCGGTCTTCCTGATCCTGGGCGCGCCGCCCGCCGATGGCGGCCCGCTGGAAGCCGGACAATTGCTGACCGCCGAAGCGGCCCAGCGCATTGTCGCGGCCCTGGTGCCGAAACCCTGGCCCGTCGACCGCGCCGCGATGACGGCAGCGGCGAACCGGATCGCCCGCGAGGGCGCCGCGGGCGACGTGTTCTGGCTGTCCGACGGGCTGCGCACGGAGGGCGGTGACGATTTCGCGGCGGCCCTGGCGGAGATCGGATCGCCGACGGTCCTGGTGCCGGACCTGTCCCTGGGGCCGATGCTGATCGACCCGCCCGCGCGCGGGGAAACCATGCTGAGCGCCACCCTGCGCCGGCCGGATGCGGCGGCTTCCATCCAGGTCGCCCTTGTCGGCTTCAGCGAGGACGGACGCCCGCTGCTGCGCCAGGATGCGACCCTGGCAGTCGGAGAGACCGAAGTTTCCGTCGCCCTGGATCTGCCGACGGAACTGCGCAACGATCTGGCCCGGCTGGTGCTGGAGAACCGTCAGGGCGCGGGCGCGGCCGCCTTGCTGGATGAACGGTGGAGCCGCCGCCCGATCGGGATCGTCGCCGATATCGGCAACCGCGAAGCGCTGCCGCTGCTGTCGGAAATCTACTTCCTGGACCGGGCTTTGAAGCCGCTGGGCCGGGTCGACCGGGGGCCGGCCGAAATCCTGTTGCGCCAACAGCAATCCGTCCTGCTGCTGCCGGACGAGACGGTGCTGGAAAGCACCGATTACGACCGGCTGAAAGACTGGATCGCGGCGGGCGGCATGCTGATCCGCTTCGCCGGTCCGCGCCTGGCGGGCGCCGTCGACGACCCGCTGGTGCCGGTCGCCTTGCGCAGCGGCGGGCGGCAATTGTCCGGCGCGATGTTGTGGACGGAGCCCGCGCGCATCGGCCGCGTCGCCGAGAATGGCCCCTTCGCCGGCATGACCATCCCCACGGATATCGCGATCACGCGTCAGGTCCTGGCGGAACCGTCGCTGGAGCTGGACCGCAAGACCTGGATGAGGCTCGCCGACGACACGCCTTTGGTTACGGCCGACCGGCGCGGCGACGGCTGGCTGGTGCTGATCCATACGACCGCGAACACCGAATGGTCCGATCTGGCCCTGTCCGGGCTTTTCGTCGACATGCTGGGCCGGTTGAGCAGTATGGGACGCGGGGTCCGGGACGCCGCGGGCGACCAGGGCACAGCCGCCCCCTATCGGACGCTGGACGGGTTCGGACGCCTGGGCGAACCGCAGAATTCCGCCCGGCCCATCGATGTCGACAACTTGGACAGCCTGACCATTTCCCCGTCCACGCCGCCCGGTTTCTATGGCACGCAGAAGGTCCGGGTCGCGGTCAATCTGGGTGACCGCGTTCCGGCGCTGACGCCGTTGCAGGGTGTCCCCGGCGGCAGCGTGACGGCCGGATTCGAGAAGCAGGAAGAGCAACCCCTGGCGCCCTATCTGCTGCTGGCCGCTTTGGCGCTGTTGATCCTCGACACAATCGTGACCGTCATCCTGCGCGGCTATTCGCTGACGGGGATGCGCAGTGCGGCGGGCGGTACCTTGGGCGCGGCGGCGTTGTTCCTGTTGCTTGCGACCTCGCCCGGTCCGGCGGCGGCACAATCCGCGGATGGAGACATTCCGCCCGGCGCCCGCGACACCGTCCTGGCCTATGTCCTGACCGGCGACCCACAGATCGACACCGTCAGCGAAGCCGGGCTGCGCGGGTTGAGCGACGTCCTGCGTCAGCGCACGGCGATCGAGGCCGGGGACCCGGTCGGCGTCGACCTCGACAGCGACGAACTGGCCTTCTATCCCTTGCTTTACTGGCCGGTCCTGGACGATGCCGGCGCGATGAGCGCCCCGGCCGCCGACCGGTTGAACCGGTTCATGGCCAGCGGCGGGCTGATCCTGTTCGATACCCGCGACGGGCATCTGGCCGGCAGCCGGGTTCTGGCCGCGTCGGGCGGTTTGCGCCGTATTGCGGAACAGTTGAACGTCCCGCCCCTGGCCACGGTCCCGCCGGAACATGTCCTGACCCGCAGCTTCTACCTGATGCAGGATTTCCCCGGCCGTTGGGACGGCGGCACCGTCTGGGTCGAAACCGGTGCGTCGATCAGCAATGACGGCGTCTCGCCGGTCGTGGTCGGTGATGCCGATTGGGCGGCGGCCTGGGCCATCGACGATTTGGGCCGCCCGATGTTTCCGATCGGGGATGACGGGCGTCAGCGTGAAATGGCCTATCGCTTCGGCGTCAACCTGGTCATGTATACGCTGACCGGCAACTACAAGGCCGACCAGGTCCATGTCCCCTCCATCCTCGAACGGCTGGGGCAATAGACGATGAGCGGCTATGCGATCGACTTCGCCCCCTATCTGCCGCTGTGGCTGCTGGCCGCCTTCGCCGGAATTGCGGCGCTCGCCTTCGGCTTCCTGATCCTGCGCGGCATACCGGGCAGCGCCTTTCGCGCCGCATTGGCGGCCCTGTTGCTGCTGGGCCTCGCCAACCCGTCGATCCTGGAGGAGCGGCGGCGGCCGAATGCGGATGTGGCGCTGCTGATTGTCGACGAAACGCCGTCCCAGGCCGCTGTCGGCCGGATCGATCAAACCCGGGCCGCGGCCGACGCGATGGAACAGGTGCTGGCGCGCCATGACGGCGATCTGGAGGTGCGGCGCATCGTACTGAGCCATGACAGCATTGCCGACGGCGCGAAGGGGACGCTGGTCACCGCCCTTGCCCGCGAAGCGCTGGCCGATGTTCCGGCGCGGCGCTATGCCGGGGCGATCCTGATCACGGACGGGCAGATTCACGATGCCGACAGCCTGTCAGACCTGCCGCCCGGCCCGTTCCACGCCTTGATCGCCGGGAACCGCGGCACGCCGGATCGGCGCCTGGTCGTCGTCGAAGCGCCCAGCTTCGGCGTGGTCGACGAACAGATTGAGGCGATCATCCGGGTCGACGACCCGACCGCCGCGCCGGGGGACACGGTCCGCCCCAGCCTGTCCGTGGACGGGTCGCCGCAACGGATCGAGCGGATCCCCTATAACGAGGACGTCACCGTCTCGCTGACCCTGACCCATCGCGGCCCGTCGATCGTCGAGATGAGCGTCCCGGAACTGCCGGGCGAGTTGTCGACCGCCAACAACCGGACCGTCCTGTCGATTAACGGCGTGCGCGACCGGTTGCGCGTCCTTTTGGTCAGCGGCCAGCCACATCCGGGCGAGCGTACCTGGCGCAATCTTTTGAAATCCGACCCGTCGGTGGATCTGGTGCATTTCACCATCCTGCGGCCGCCGGAGAAGCAGGACGGCACGCCAATCGACGAATTGTCGCTGATCGCCTTCCCGACGCGGGAGCTGTTCGAGGTCAAGCTGAACGATTTCGACCTGATCGTTTTCGACAGCTACCGACGCCGGGGCGTTCTGCCGTCGCTCTATCTGGGCAATATCGTCGACTATGTTCAGGCTGGCGGGGCGCTTTTGGATGCCGCCGGACCCGGTTTCGCCAGCCCGTTCAGCCTGTACCGCACGCCCCTGGGCGACGTGCTGCCGCTGGAGCCGCTGGGTACGATTTCCGAACGGCCCTTCCAGCCGACGGTGACCGAGCGCGGGCTGCGGCATCCGGTCACAGCGGGCCTGCCCGGCGGGCCCGACCGCAGCGCGGCCACCACCACCGCCAGTTGGGGCCGCTGGCTGCGTCAGATCGACGTCGCCCCGCGTTCCGGCGACGCGATCCTGTCCGGTCTGGACGGGCAGCCCTTGCTGACCCTGGACCGTGTCGGCGAAGGCCGCGTCGCGCAGGTCAGCAGCGATCACATCTGGTTGTGGGCGCGCGGCTATGAAGGCGGCGGTCCGCATGCGGAACTGCTGCGACGTTTGGCCCATTGGCTTATGAAAGAGCCGGAACTGGAGGAGGAGGATCTCAAAGCCGTCGCCGATGGCGACCGGCTGGATATCCGCCTGCGCACCCTGGAAGACCGGCCGGAACCGCCGGTGGCCGACATCGTCCTGCCCGACGGGGAACGCCGCGCCGTGCCGCTGGAGCCGCTGTCGGACGGGCTGTTCGCCGCGACCATGCCGCTGACCCAAAGCGGGCTTTACGAGATCGCCGAGGGGGACACGACCATCCGCACCGCCGCCGGGGCTCTGAACTCCCTGGAGCAGTCGGATCTGGTGTCCACCGACGCCATTCTCGGCGAACCCGTCGCGCAGAGCGGCGGGCGAATCCACTGGCTTTCAGACGGCCCGCCGCCGGCCATCCGCCGTGTCGAACCCGGCCGTCCGACCGGCGGATCGGGCTGGATCGGCCTGACCCGAAATGGCGATTACACCGTCACCGGGCTGGATACTTCCCCGCTTCTCCCGGGTTGGTTGCTGATGCTGGCGGCGGGCTGTTCCTTGCCTCAGCCTGGTACCGCGAAGCCCGGTAAATCCGGACTTTTGGTGCTTGACGGCGGTCGGTGCGAATATGACACTTTCGCAATTATGATCGACCGCAGAGACTGAGTCCCGTTGAAGACGAATACCGCATGGATGGGTGACGCCGCGTCTGACCCGTCCGAGACCGATACAGGCGCCAAGGCGTTCGGACCCGAAACAAAGCCTTTCGGCCCCGACGCGCGGCCCGATTTCATGCTTGAGCGCGGGCTGACCTATCTGAACCACGGTGCCTTCGGTGCTTGCCCGCGGCCTGTGATGGGCGCGGCCCATGCACTACGCGAACGGATCGAGGGCCAGCCGTCGCGTTTCCTGACGACGGAACTGGCGCCGCTGCTGCGGCAGACGGCCGATCGCCTGGGCCGCTATCTCGGCGCACGGGGCGAGGACATCGTCTTCCTGGACAATGCGACGACAGCGATCAATGCGGTGCTGCGCTCGCTGGTGCTGTTTCCGGGCGACGACATCCTGACGACGTCACAGACCTATGGCGCGGTGATGCGGACGCTGGAATTCGTCTGCGACCGGGCGGAGGCGCGGCTGATCCCGGTGCATCTGGACTACCCCGCCATCGATGCGGACAGTGTGGTTCAAACCATCCTGGACGCCGTGACGCCCCGAACGCGGCTGCTGGTCATCGACCATATAACTTCGAAGACCGCCTCCATCCTGCCGGTCGCCGAAATCGCGGCGGAATGCGCCGAACGCGGCATTCTCGTCCTGGTCGACGGGGCGCATGGACCGGGCATGGTCGACACCGACATTGATGCGATGGGGGTGACCTGGTACACGGGCAATTGCCACAAATGGATTGGCGCGCCGCGCGGTGCGGCCTTCCTGTGGACCACGCCGGACCGACAACCCTTCCTGCGCCCGACGACGATCAGTCACCATGTGTCGGAAGGCTACACACCCGCCTTCGACTGGCCGGGAACCAAGGATTTCACCCCCTATCTGACCGTGCCCGCCGCGCTGGACTATCGCGCGGAATACGGCGAGGCGCGGCTGACGGCTTACTGCCGGGAGCTGGCCATTCAGGCCGGGGCCCATCTGGCGTCGGAAATCGGGACATCGGTTGGCGTGCCGCCCGACATGACCGGCTTCATGACCACGGTGAAACTGCCCGCCGCATTCGGCCGCGCCAGACAGGACACGGCAAACGCGATCCGGCTGGCCCTGCGCACGGACCATGACGTCGAGGTCGACATCCAGGCGTTCGAAGGGTCGCTGTGGATGCGCCTGTCGCTCTATGTCTATAACGATATGGAAGATGTCGACCGGCTGGCCCGGGCGGTCAATGCGATCCGCCCATCGTCCTGACCCGTCGCCTTTCTGATCCGTCCTACCAGGTGAAACCGGCGCTGTAATAGGCCGGGACAGCGCCGTGCTCCGCACCAAGCGCCGCCACCGATCCCGGCGTCGCGGGGTCGGGCAGATCGGCGCGATGAATGCCGCCGGTGATGAACAGCCCGTCCATGCCGGCCCCCGCCGCGCCCGCGATATCATGGGCCAGGGAATCGCCGATCCCCAGTCCCGCGCCATCCCGAATGCCGGTTTCCGCGCGGATCGCATCATAGGCATCGCGGCCGGGCTTGCCGTGCCACCGCACCGTTCCGCCCATGGTTTCGTATAGTTCCGCAATGGCGCCGGGGCAGATCTTCAGCGACCCGTCCGGCTGTACGCTGACCCGGTCTGGATTGGCGCAGGTCAGCGGCAGCCCCCGGTCCAGCGCCCGGCGCAGAACCGGCTCATACTCCGCCAATGAAGGCCGGTCCGTGCCGGCGCAGATGATGAAATCGGCCTCGTCGACTTCCGCGACCTCCTGATAGCCCAGACCGTCGACGATGCCGCGATCCGGGTCCCAGGCGAACATCACGAATTTCGGACCCAGCGCCGCATAGAACGGATCCGCCCGGTCGCGCAGGCCGCGATGGACCTGTTCCCCAGACGTGACGCACAGATCGTAAAGCGATCGGTCGAAACCCAGCTTCTCGAGACGGCGATAGCTGTCGGCGACGCGCTTTCCGGAATTGGACAAAAGCGCGACCGGCGCCCCCGTCGCCTTGAGCCGCGTCAACGCCTCGACCGCGCCGGCATGGGGTTTCGCGCCGTCATGCAGCACGCCCCATTGATCGACCACGAACAGATCGTAGCGGTCGGCGATGTCGGACAATCCGGCGATGGGTTTCGGCAGTGTCGTATCGGTCATGCCGGGGCTATGCCCCGTTGCACCCGGACGGTCAAGCGCCCGGCGGCTCCTTGCTGAGGCGCGGTTCGCCGAACAGATAGCCCTGACCGAAATCGATGTTGAAATCGAGCAGTTCGACCAGCGTCGCCTCGGTTTCGATCCGGTCGACGATCAAATCGATACCGCGGCCGTCGAGCTCCTGTTTCAGGCCGCGCAGTTCCGCCGCCTCCGCACCGCCCTTCTGAAGCCGCTGCAACACCGTCTTCGCCTCGATCTTGATATAGGCGAAGTGCTTTTCCTCCAGCAGATCGAGATCGAGATCGAGATTGCGGACCCCGTCCAGCGAGAACCGGTAGCCCAGCCCGCCGAGCCGCTCGAAATCCGGCGCCAGCGTTGTCAGATCGCCGCCGATATCGGCCTGCGAGAATTCCAGGACGAGGTTCGGCGCCAGTTCCGAATGGGATTCCATGTACTCGATGAAATCGCGGAAGAACTCCCGGTCGCTGAGCGTATGCGGTGCGATGTTGCAGAAAAAGGCGGCGGAAAAATCCTTGCGCCGCAGCTTGCGCAGCAATTGCACACAGCGGAACAGCAGCATGTTGTCGATGGCGGTCAGCAGCCCCGCCGACCGGGCCACGTCGATATAGCGGTCCGGTCCGATGATCTCGCCATCGGCGGCGCGGATCCGGCTGAAGCATTCGTAGTACCGGCGCTTTCGTTGCGGCAGGCTGACGATGGGTTGCAGGTACAGATCCACCTTGTCGGCGCGCAGGGCCTCACGGATCGTGGTCAGCAGCGCCTCGTCCTCGCGCCCGACAGCCGGGGCGCGGGCCGCAACAGCACCGCCACGTCCGC
>NZ_CBDDHE010000007.1:0-13183 GCF_965228185.1 Pacificispira sp.
TGGACGGCGCGGCGGCCGGCTGGACAATCTTCGCGCTTCTGGTCGCGTTCAGCCTGGCGCGCGGCGTCGCCTCCATCGCCGCGAAAGACACCTTGGGCAAGACGGTTTCCAAGACAAGACGCGGCCGGGTCAGCGGCTATGCCGCGACGGCGTCCGGGATCGTGGCCGTCGGCGTCGGCCTTTACCTTGCAGCTGCCCCGGAAGCCGCGCGGCCGGACTGGGTGCTCTACGCGTTGCTGGTCGCGGCCGCGGGCGCATGGCTGGCGGGCGCGTTCACCTATAGCCAATTGAAGGAACAACCCGGCGCGACACAGGGTGGTCAGACATTCCGTGATGTCGTCGCCGATCAGGTCCGCACCTTGCTGTCGGATCGGGAACTGCAAATCTTTCTGGCCGCGCGCACCTTCATGATCGCGACCGCGTTGATGGGCCCGCTTTTCGTCGCCATGGCGCAACGCGAAACGGGGCAGGATCTGACCGGATTGGGCTGGTTGATCCTGGCGTCGGGGCTGGCCGCCGCAGTCAGCTCCAGCTTCTGGGGCTGGCTGTCTGATGTATCAAGCCGGAATACGATGGCGCTCGCGGCGGGTTTCGCGGGCCTGTTAGGGCTGGCCAGTTTGGCGATGATCGCGCTGATGCCGCAGTTGAAGGGCGCTGTCTGGGTCTATGCAGGCCTGGTGTTTCTGCTGGGTGTTGCGCATTCCGGCGTCCGCATCGGCAGAAAGACGCATATCGTCGACCTGGCCGGGAAGGACAAGAAGGCGGAATATGTCGCGCTCAGCAACAGCATCATCGGCGTATTGCTGCTGATCCTTGGGGCTTTCTCCGGCGCGACCATGGCTTTCGGCGTGGAAATCGGGATCGCCGCCTTGGCGGTTCTGGCGCTGGTCGGGGCCGGGACGGCCCTGTCCCTGCGCGACGTGCAGAAGGATTAGGATTCCTTGTGAGACTCGGCGAAGGCAGCTTTCTGTTCGGCCGACGCCTCGGTCTGGTACTTGGCCTTCCATTCGTTGAACGGCATGCCATAGACGATCTCGCGCGCAGCATCCTTGCCCAGATCGATTCCGCGCTCGGCGGCGGCCTCGTCATACCAGCGGCTCAGACAGTTGCGGCAGAAACCGCTGAGATTCATCAGATCGATATTCTGAACATCCGTGCGTTCGCGCAGATGGTCGCGCAACCGACGGAACGCCGCCGCTTCCAGTTCCAATTGGGTTTGTTCGTCCATCTGGTCCGCCATGACATTCCACTCCATTCGATAGGGTTCTTCTGGTTGGGAGATAATCGGTCCGCCGTCGCCCGCAACCCCTTCAACTAGCGGCGGTCGACGATTTCGCCGACATTCTCCAACCGGAACATGAACCGTTCGCCCGTCTCTTCGTCGAATTCCGACCGTTCCTGCTGGTATTCAAAACGGGTGCCGTAAAGATGCAGGTTGAGGATCGGTTCATCGCCTTCGACCGCGATGGCGTGAATGCCGTCCGGCATCATGGAAACGGCATGCCCAGGATGCACCATCAAGGTCGCACGTTGGTCGATCGGCGCGGCCGCGTCACCGGTTTCGGTGAACATGCGATGGCTTTCGCGGCCCTGAACGCCGCCGATGATGGCCCAGGATCCGCCATGATTATGCGGTCGGTAGGACATGCCGGGCCTGGCGCAGCTGACATAGAGCGCGTTGGTGCCGTCCGGGTCGCAATGAATGAAATAGGTGCTTTCGATCCCGCCGTCCGAAGGCAGTGGATAGATGTCGAAATTAAACAGGTCCGCGCGTCCGCAAAGGCGCAGAAGGGCGCTTTTTGCATGGTCCAGACGGTCGACGGTCACACCGTCCGACAGGACGTCCCGGATCTCGCTCAGCGTCTCCGAAATGGCGGCATTTCTGTCACGGTCGTCCCGTTCCATCGTCAAAGATCCTTTACCGTCGCTTCGATCAGCCAATCCGTTACCGCTTTTAGCGCGGCGTCCTCGCCTTGGCCCGCCTTGATGGCCTCCTTATAGGTTCTCACCTGATTATGGGCGCTGGTACCGCGTTTCAGGATGGTGCGGGTATGCGCGACCTCGTCGACGCAGCGCAGGCGGTCCGCGTCCTCCGCTGTCAATTCGATGATTTCTTCCAGAAGATCGGGATAGGGCACGCGTTGGGTCAGCCCGAAATCGATCAGCCCTTCGTCGAACCCGTAACGTTGGGCGCGCCATCGGTTCTCGCGGATCAGCATGTTGGAGTATTTCCGCCAGCGCTGATTCTTGCGGCGCAGGCGCTGCAGCATGGAAATCAGGCAGGAATAGATCGACGCGACGGCGATCCCGTCATCCAGCCGGGTGCAGATATCGGCGATGCGCATTTCCAGGGTCGGGAACTTGAAATGCGGGCGGATGTCCCACCACAGCTTGGACCCGTCCTGCAGCGCGCCGGATTTGACCAGGGCTTCGACATGTTTTTCGTAATGCGACCAGGAATCGAAATGTTCCGGCAGGCCGGTGCGCGGCAGCTCGTCGAAGACCGACAGCCGGTAGCTTTTTAGACCTGTATCCCGACCCTGCCAGAAGGGGGACGACGTCGTCAGTACCAGCAGATGCGGCAGGAAATAGGCGATCTGGCCCAGAAGGTCGATGCGGTGCTCGTTGTCCTCGACACCGACATGGACATGCATGCCGCAGATGACCAGACGGCGCGCGACCTCCTGCAGGTCGTTTGCCAGCATCGCATAGCGTTCCTTGTCGGTATGCTGAAGACGCAGCCATTTCGCGGTCGGGTGGGTCGATGCGGCGATCGGCGCCAGGCCGCGTTTGCCGGCGGCTTCCGCGACCTCCGTGCGCAGGGTACGCAGCCGGTCGCGCGCTTCCTGCAGCGAATGGCACACCGCCGTGCCGACTTCGACCTGGGCCTTCAGAAATTCTGGCGTCGCCATGCCGATCTCGTCGGTGATGGCAGCGCGCACATCCTCGATGATCGCTTCCTGAACGTCCTGGTCGCTGACCAGTTCCCCGGTCGCCGGATCGACCAGCAGATATTCTTCCTCAATGCCGACGGTGAAGGGCGGCTGATCGCTTTGGGTCATTTAAGCTGATGTTCCCGGCTGGTAAGACTGGCCCATGCTGTCGGGCCGCCGGGGGGCGCGTCAACCCTGAAACCGGGTGAACAGGCTGGGGTCGCCCAGGACTTCCATCAGGACGGTGCCCAGCAACTCGCCGAATTCGCGCTGGCCCGCAGCGTCACCGATCAGGTCCTGACGGACCTCGAACAGGACATTGGGACGGCCCTGGGGCAGGGCATGCCGCTCGACCGTGTGGCCGTAGGGATCCATGCCCGAATAGGGCTTGTTGTCGCCGATGGTCAGGTCCGGGCGATGGGCGGCGAGGCGCTGCAGGACCCGTTCCGCCATGCGTCGGTCGCGGTTGGACAGAACGCCGATATGCCATGGGCGGCGCACGTCGCGGTAAAGATCGGTGCAGCTATGCATCGATATCACCGCCGGGAACGGCAACTGATCGCATTTGCGGTCCAGCGCCTCGGTCACCGCCTGGTGGTAAGGATGCAGCAATTCCTCGATCCGTGCGGCGTGTTCGGCAGGGGACAGGCGCCGGTTTCCGGGAATGATCGCGCCGTCATAGATTTCACGGATACAGGTGAAATCGTCTTCCGGCCGGTTCAGGTCGACAACAAGGCGCGAATACCCGCCGATGATGGCCGGCATGTCCAGCATGTCCGAAACCACCTCGGCCACGCCCTGGGCACCGATATCGAAGGCGATATGCTTGCGCAGCGATTCTTCCGGCAGGCCAAGCGTGCCCAGCCGCGACGGCACCCGGTTCGAGGCATGGTCGCAAACGATGACGCCGGGCCCTTTGCCGCCGCCATTGCGCACGGTCACCGGGACCGGGTCGTCGGCGGTCAAGAGCTTCCGAGAAGTGGGTGTCGCGTTCGGGGCGCACTGCATGGCGCGCGCATCATACTGGCGGAGCCGGAATTGAAAAGCTCGGTGGCGAGGGCCCGAATCCCGCGCTAGTTTAAGGGCTCTCGACGAGACGGACCCAGAGGCCGGGATATGCCCGCTCAGGCATTCGACGACAAAGAGCGTGAACGTTTCCGCAAGATTGTCGGCGTCATGGAACGCGCCACGATCGAAGGGGAACGCGCGGCTGCGCGCGAGGCGGCAGAACGGCTTGCCGCGATCCATGGCATGTCTGTCGAGGAAGCGATCGAGGAAACCCATCCCGAGCGGGATGACGGCCGGATCAGCGACGCGGAGCGGCGCGCCCGCCGGTCGGACTTTGAAGAATGGGCGGCGGCGCGGATGCGCATGTCCGAAGCCTTCGAGCGCGCCGAACGCTATCGCTACGAAATGGCGAAGCGCGAGGCCGAGGCACGCGGGTTGGACAAGGAACGCCCCAGCCGCGGCCCGGCCCGGCCGCGTACCACCTCGACCTATCGGCCCAGCCGCTATCGCGCGACGGACGACGACCGGTTTCGCCTGATCGCCGGCCTGCTGCGTGACGGCGCCAGCCTGCGCCGTGTCGCCGATCTGGCGGATGTCTCGACCAATGAGGTGGCGCGCATCTGGCTTCTGATTCGCGGTTGAACCGTACCAATTTGAGCGTTTGGTACAAATCTTGACGCAAAATGGGCCTGCAAAAACCCTTGTGCGGTGGTAATGTCCCCGGTCTTGGGAGAGGTGATGCCTTGGGGGATATGACCGTGCCGGATACATCGCGCATGCCGGAAAGGCGTGAGCGCGTAGCCGATCGAGTGGCGACCGAGATCCTGAAACTGATCGCGAGCGGCGATATCGAGCCGGGCCAGAATCTGCCGGCCGAACGCAAGCTGGCCGCCATGCTGGAAGTCAGCCGCGTTTCCGTTCGTGCCGCGCTTCAGACGCTCAAAGCGCAAGGTTTCCTGGATGCTGTGCAGGGCGGCGGGACTCGTGTCGTGTCGCAGGCGGCGATTTCGGATCCCGCCCTGGCGGAGCTCGTGCGGCTGGACAAGAGCAACATGCTCGACCTGATGGAACTGCGCTGTGAGATCGAGGTCTGGGCCGCGCGCCGCGCCGCGCAACATGCGACGCCTGAAAGTGTCGCGACGCTGCGCGCGACCTTGGATGCCATGACCCGCGATTGTTCGGACAAGGCCGCGGCCGATGTCGCCTTTCACATGGAAATCGCGCGGGCGTCGGAAAGCGTGGTCTACCGCCATTTGCTGGGGGTCGTGCGTGGAACCTTGGCGGAAATGCTGAAGTACCACCGTACCGAGCTATTCGCGACGAAGGAAGATGACGCGACCGTCATCGCCCATCATGCCGACATCGTCGATGCGATCGAAGCACAAGATCCGGAAAAGGCCGCGTCAGCGATGCGCCGCCATGTCGAATGGGCGCGGGACCACTACACCCGGCGCCGAAACGGGTCCTAACCGGAAAATCCCATACGCGTAATACGATTGTTCTTGCCAGGTTGGTGAAATCTGGGCATGCAGCCCGGCATGTTTGGATTCCTGCATTCGCGGCAGTTCGAGATGGTGGCGGTGATCGGAACGATCTGCGCCTTCTCGTTCAGTGTCGGCTTCGTCTATCCGGTGATCGCACTGTCGCTGGAAGCTGACGGATTCGACGAGGCGGCAATCGGCATCAACGCGACGGCGTCCGGTCTCGGCGTCTTCGTCGCGGGGTTCCTGGTGCCGCGCATGGTCCGTCTCTACGGTACCTTCGGTCTGCTGGCGGGCAGTGTGATCCTGGCCATCGGGACGCTGCTGCTTTTTCCCCTCCTGGTGGATTATACGATTTGGCTGGTTCTCCGTTTTGTCCTCGGAATAGCGGTGACGGCCCTGTTCGCCGCCGGAGAGGCCTGGATCAACGCCATCGCGACGGAAGAAAGCCGCGGCCGGACCATGGCGATCTATGTCGCGGCCATGGCGTCCAGCTTTGCCATCGGATCCCTGGCTGTGACCTGGACCGGTTATCAGGGCTATGTGCCCTACCTGACGGCAGGCCTATTGATCGCATTGTGCTTCACGCCGGTGCTGGCGTTCCGCAAGAAGGATCCGCTGGCCGACGCGGAGGATCTGGCGGAACATGGCGACCTGATCATGCAGGTGTTGCGCCAGGCCATGGTGCTTTTGATCGTCGTTGCCCTGTTCGGCATTCTGGATGGGGTGATCCTGGGATTGCTTCCGTCCTATTCCCTGTCCGCCGGGGTTCCCGATGCGGAGGCGTCGCTGCCCTTGGCAGCAATGGCACTGGGCGTGGTCCTGTTTCAACTGCCGCTTGGCTATCTTAGCGACAAGATGGCCCGGACGCGCCTGCTGACGATTATTCTGTTCCTCGTGGTCGGCGCGGCGGTCGTGGTGCCGCATGTCGACCTGACCCATTGGACCGGACTGGCCTATATGGTTGTGTTCGGCGGCCTGTCCTTTGCCCCTTACACACTGGCCCTGGCAATCCTGGGGGAGCGCTTTACCGGCCGCCGTTTGGCGACAGGCAGTGCCTTGTTCGCGATTATGTGGGGCATTGGAACGACGGCCGGACCGCTGGGTTTCGGTCCGGCCATGGAATATCTGGGGTCCGCCGCCTTGCCTTACGGATTGGCCCTGTTGTTCCTGATCACCGGGGCGGTTTCCTTGCTGGACCGGCGTCCGTCGCCGGTCCGCGCCAAGGCCTGACCCTCATTCAATGCATCATCGGTGCGCTGGCGCGTAACAGTTTTGCCAGCGATTGCGGCCATTCTTCGATAGGCGGCGGATAGACCACGATCGTGCCGGTATCTCCCCGGCGCAAGACGCGGCCCTGTACCGGGATCTGAACATCCCGCCAAAGGGTCGAGAAGATCAGCCGCAACGACAAGCCCTGACCGGGGACAACCCACCCCGGGGCGCCTGCAATGCGAACGCCGCTTTCAGAGATATCGATGACTTGCGCATTTGCCCGGTCGATTTGGGCGCGGGTGCGCTGGACGCGGTGACGCCGGTGACGGCGCCGGTTCTTTTGCCCTTCGGGCTTAGGCTCGCGGACATATTTCCAGATCATCGCAGTGCCCCTCCTAGGCCGATGGTCCAACGCCGCCTTCTGGCGACGGACGAAGGCTAGAATCGCGCGAATCCGGATACGAGACATTTTAGATAAATTCCGGAAAATGCCGATGTTAACTGATATTAATGTCACAAAATCAAGGACTTCCGGGGTTTCCGGCACAAGTGGTGGTGTCCTGTCGGGACTCACGCCCCAAATATCAGGGGACTGTCCAGGGATAGAGTCCCGGACTCCGGCACACACCAGTATCGGTATCGGGATGCTATTCCGCCGGTTCGGGCGTGCTGCGCGGGCGCAAATGCGCGTGCCAATGATGCTCCCACAATTTGAAACCGCGCGAGATCATGTAGACCAAGATCATGTAGAGCATCGCCGCGGTCAGGAAGCCTTCCAGATAGATGTAATATTTGCCGTTCACGAACCGCCCGGCGCCCAGAATGTCGATCACCGTGACCGTGGAGGCGACGACAGATCCGTGCAGCATGAAGATCACTTCATTGGAATAGGCGGGCAGGGCGCGGCGGAAGGCGCTGGGCAGGATGATCCGGCGCAACATGGTCAGGCGTGACATGCCGGCCGCCTTAGCCGCCTCGATTTCGCCATAAGGCGTTGCCTCGATGGCGCCGCGGAAGATCTCCGTCGTATAGGCGGCGGAGTTCAAGGAGAAGGCGATTAGCGCGCACCACCAGGCCTCACGCAGGATCGGCCAGGCGAAACTGTCGCGCACGACTTCGAACTGGCCGAGACCGTAATAAATCAGGAAGGTCTGAATCAGCAGCGGCGTACCGCGCAGGAAATAGGTGTAGCACCAGATCATCGGACTGAAGATCGGGTGCCGCTCCGCCCTCAGCACCGCCAGGGGGACGGAAATCAGCCCACCGATCAGCAAGGACAGCGCGACCAGCGTGACAGTGTTCCAGACCCCGGTCACGAAGGCCATGTAATTGTCGACCACCACCGTATAGTCGAATACGGCGTTGATGATGAATTCCTGGACCGGGGAGATTTCAGCGTCTTCGGCCATGATGCCCCCTTAAGCCCGCCGGACGCCGGCTGAATACCGACGCTCGAGATAGCGCAGTACGATTTCGGAAACCGCGGTCAGTACCAGGAAGAACAGAAGTGCCGCGAACAGGAAGGTGAAAGGTTCGCGCAGCTTCCGACCGATAGCGTTGGCGTTATAGACGATATCCTGCAACCCGATGATGCTGACCAGCGCCGTGGTCTTCATCTGCACCAGCCAATTGTTGGTAAAGCTCGGCAGCGCATAGCGCACCAATTGCGGCCAGATGATGCGACGGAAGATCAGCGGCTTGCTCATGCCGCAGGCAATGCCGGCTTCGATCTGTCCGGACGGAATCGACAGATACGCGCCCCGGAAAGTCTCGGTGTAGTAAGCGCCCATGATGAAGCCGATCGTGCCGATCCCGGCGGTCATCGGGTCGATCTCGACATAGTCCCACATCCCGGTCCACTCGCCGAACCGGTTCAGGATGATCTGTCCTTGAAAGAAGACCAACAACATCAGGACAAGATCGGGAATGCCGCGGATGACGGTGGTATAGGTTTCCGCGGTGCCGCGCGCGACCGGGTTCTTCGACAGTTTTGCCCAAGCGCCCAGCAGCCCGAACAGCGTCGCCAGAACCAGCGAAAGCAGGGCGACCTGAACAGTCAGCGCGCCGCCCTTATAGAAAATCAGTTCCCGATATTGCCAGACGTCTTCCATGGGGCTGAACGGGCGCTTTCAAAAATTAAAAGTGTGAAAGGGACCAACAAATTGGGCCGGAACCGAACGGGGCGCGTGCGGTAACACGCGCCCCGACCGGATAAGCGATTATCCGCCGTAAATGTCGAAGTCGAAATACTTCTTGCGGATTTCGTCATAGGTGCCGTTGGACCGGATCGTCGCGATCGCGTCGTTCAGTTTGCCGCGCAGGTCGTCTTCGCCCTTGCGAACGGCGATCCCGGCGCCTTCACCGAAATATTCCGGATCGTTGTGGTCGGCGCCGAAGAAGGAATAGCCCTTGCCGGCATCGGTCTTCAGGAACCCTTCGTCGATCGCCAGCGAATCCGCCAGAATCGCGTCCAGACGGCCGGCCGTCAGGTCCAGATAGACCTCGTCCTGCGTGCCGTAGCGTACGATTTCGGAATCCTTGTAGACCGTCGTCAGATAGTCGTCATGGATCGTGCCGCGCTGCACGCCGATCCGCTTGCCGGCCAGCACATCGGTGCCGTCGGCATCGAACATGCCGTCCTTGGCCGCGAACTTCGCCGGGGTGTTGTAGTATTTGTTGGTGAAGTCGACGACCTTCTTGCGGTCTTCGGTGATCGACATGGACGCGACGATGGCGTCGTATTTCTTCGCCTGCAGGGCCGGGATGATGCCGTCCCAATCCTGTTCGACCAGGGTGCATTCGACCTTCATTTCGGCGCAGAGCGCATTGGCAATGTCGATGTCGAAGCCGATCAGTTCGCCGCTTTCCGTCTTTTCGGAGAACGGAGGATAGGCCCCTTCAACGCCGATACGCAGCGAGTCTTGCGCTTGGGCGGAGCCGAGACCCAGCGCGAAGGCGCCGGCCAGAACCGCGGAAGCCAGTGTGTTGAAACGCATTTCCGTGTACTCCCTTGTTTAAGTGCGCGAAACCCGTATCCGGGGCCGCCCGGTTCGGGAATTCGTCTGGTTTTGGACGCGTCTGGGCGGGACAACCGTCCCTCCGCGTCCGTATCTTCCGCAGCGACCCGCCGTTACTCGCGCGTTTTCGCCAGGAATCCCTTGAAACGCTCCGATTTGGGAGCGTCAAACATCTCCTGCGGCGCACCTTGTTCTTCGATGCAGCCTTGGTGCAGGAAGATAACTTTGTTCGAGACGTCGCGAGCGAAGGACATTTCGTGGGTCACGACCAGCATGGTCCGGCCCTCGTCCGCGAGGTCGCGCATCACTCTCAGAACTTCACCGACCAATTCCGGGTCCAGGGCGGAGGTCGGTTCGTCGAACAGCATGACGTCGGGGTTCATCGCCAGCGCCCGCGCGATCGCCGCGCGCTGCTGCTGGCCGCCCGAAAGATGGGCCGGATAGTAATCTTTGCGCTCGTAAATTCCGACTTTTTCGAGGAGTTTGGCTGCGCGGTCCAACGCCTCCGAACGCGGCACGCCCAGGACATGGATCGGCGCTTCGATCACATTCTCCAGAACCGTCATGTGGGACCAGAGATTGAAGCCTTGAAAGACCATGGCCAGTTTCGTGCGCAGTCTTTCGACCTGCTTGCGGTCGCTCGGTACGGGCTCTCCGCCGGGACGCGACCGCATCTCGATCGTCTCGCCATTGACGGTGACCCGTCCGGAATTCGGCGTTTCCAAGAGGTTGATACAGCGCAGGAAGGTGCTTTTCCCAGACCCGGACGACCCGAGTATGGATATGACGTCGCCCTTATGCGCCGTCAGTGAAACCCCCTTCAAGACCTCTACGGAACCGAAGCTTTTGTGGATGTCTTCCACAACCAGCGTGGCGTTCGCTTGCGACGTACCGACCTTTGTGTCCCTGAGATGCCCCGATCCACTCCCGACAACGGCCCCCCGACCGCGACGCTGCCCTGCGGCCCGTCCATTCGCCGTTGAACGACGTTTTGCAACGGTAGACCGCAATTGACGCGGAGTATGAAAGGTTTTTGACGGCGTCACAACACGCAATTCCGATCCGTCGAAACGCGAGCCGAGTCCTGCGGCGGCTCTGATTTTGACCAGCGATTCGCTGTTTTTGGGAACAAATAGAGTAAATTTACCATGTATGTCCGACCTAGAATGAAATTAGGACGACCTTGTGACGCGACTTCGCGCCTATTGCGTGCGGCCGGCGTTTATTCTTCCGAATATTTTGGCAATCAGAAGGAAATCTGATTCGATTTAAAGGGGGCGTCATTGCGATGAGAAGCCCGCGCATCTAGTATATGATGTGCTTGATACTAAGTGTTGATGGCACCAGCGCTGTCATTCCCCAGGGAGAGTGGTTTGGCGGCAAGACGAAAAGTCGGCCGAAGGCGAGGGGAGCGATGCAGGTGAACGAAGGCGGTATTCGGAAAGCTGGGCGGCAATTGTCGCTGCGCGCCGTGCTGGCATCGGCCGCGATGACGCTGGCCGTTACGTCGCCGGCGCATGCTATTTCGTTGGCCGAGGCCGTTCGATCCGCTTTGCAGACAAACCCTGATATCGGGATCGTCGCGGAAAACAAGCGGGCGGTCGAATACGAGCTGGATCAGGCGCGCGGCCAGTACTATCCCGTTGTCGACTATACCGGTTCGGCGGGTTACGAGGCGACGCGCGACGGCACGTCCTTTGCGCGCGGCGAGGCCGAAGGCAGTTTCGGCATGCCGACCTATTCGTCCAGCCTGACCCTGACGCAAATGATTTTCGACGGCCGCGCCACCGACGCCGATGTCGCGCGCCAGGAAAGCCGCGTGGTGTCCGCGACGCGGCGCGTGCGCGAGACTTCCGAATTCATCGGCCTGGACGCGATCGAGGCCTATATGGAATCTCTGCGCCAGCGAGAATTGGCGGCGATCGCGGAGGACAATGTCCGTCAGCACGAGCTGACATTGGAACTGGTTGAGACCAAGGCCGCAGGTGGCGCCGCGACGACGGCGGATGTGCAGCAGTCGGAATCCCGGTTGGCCGCCGCTCAGGCGACCTTGACGGAGGCCGAGGCCCGTCTGCGCGACGCCGACGCGACCTATGTCCGCGTTATCGGGGAATCGCCAAAAGAACTGGTCCGGCCGGTCCCGCCGATCTGGGCCCTGCCGCAAACTCTGGAAGATGCGGTCGCGATCTCGCTGCGCAACAATCCGACCGTCGCGGTGACCCGGGCCGACCTGGAGACGGTTCGTCAGGAATTTCGCGCCGGCAAAGCCGCTTTTTGGCCGACGGTCAATCTGGAGCTGAACGGCAACGCGGCGCGCAATGAAGACGGTTCGCGCGGGGCGGACCTCAGTGCCTCCGCCCTTATCCGGGTGAACTACAATCTGTATCGCGGCGGCCGCGATTCCAACCGGGTGCAGGAGCTGATCCACCGCATCGGCGAAGCCCGGCAGCGCCACAATCGGGCGCTCCGCCTCACGGAAGAAGAAATGCGCCTGGCCTGGAACGCGCTGACCAGCTCACGCGACCGGTTGGCGGCTCAGCGGCGCGAGGTTGAGGCCAACGACCGGGTGCGTGAAACCTATCGTCAGCAGTTCAATGTCGGCGGCCGGAACCTGCTGGAACTCCTGGATGCTGAGAACGAGCTGTTCATTGCCAAGGGAAATCTGGTCACGACCGAGTTTCTGGAACTGTTCAGCATTTACCGGATTTTGGCGACCGGCGGCGTTCTGATGGCCGCCCTGGACGTGCCGCAAATCGGTGAAGGCCGTTCGGAGCTCGATCCGCGGCCGCCGGAAGGGGTTGATTTGGAACGGTCCTTCGGGGCGACCTCCGGCGGACAGCCCGGCGGCGGCGATGTTCTCGATCCCGATCTCGATCCTTTGGGGCCGCTCGATTCGACGCAAGGCCTGGACCCGCTCGCGCCGCTTGACCCCAATGCGCCGCTCGATCCCTTGGCTCCCTTGGACCCCAACGCCTCCGGTGGGTCGGGCGGGAGTCTTGATCCCAATGCGCCTTTGGATCCTCTGGCACCGCTGGACCCCTTGGCGCCGCTCGACCCCAACGCCCCGTTGGATCCGCTGGCGCCGCTGGACCCGAATGCCTCCTTGGATGGCATTCCGGTGGAGCCGGTGGTGCGGACCGAAGCCTTGCCGCCGCCGACACCGACGGCGCAGCTCGATGGGCCTGTCGTAGACGCGAATTCCTACAAGTCGACCCTGCAGGGGCCGCCAAGTTTCACGTCGGATGACGGCCGATCGGCTGGAATGCGCTCCTACCAGGCGGAACCGATAGGGCCGCCGGTTTCCATTCCCACCCGGGCGGTCGGCGAAACCCCATACTCCCTGTTCGACGAGTAAACTCATCGGGCGGACTCTTCGGGGTCAGTCCGGCGATAGGTGCCCGCTCGAATCGGTTTTTGCGGTCTGTTCATGGGGTGGCGACCGCTCTCACCGGATTGCCTCTCGCAAGCAACTTCCGACGACCGGTCTGCCGGCCGGAATGGTCCGGAAATCCGCCTGATTAGTAGCTTA